>NZ_JBITFV010000016.1:0-107965 GCF_044456525.1 Promicromonospora sp. NPDC050880 | reverse complement strand
ACGGCTGTGGCGGCGGACGCCCGGCGGGGGCTCGGCCCCGCCCGCCGGCCGACGCCGGCCGGGGGTCGGGGCGCGGCACCAGCCGCGCCCCGACCTGAGGTGTTTCACCCTAAGGCGTGGGCGCCCCAGGTAGTTCGGGAGGGAACCTTACCCCCGCCGACCTGTCACCCCTTACTCGCCACCGCCGAGGCTGATGACGTTGTAGACCTCGTCCTGCACCGGGGAGATCGGGTAGCCCTCGACCCCGGGGGCCACGACGAGCGACGGCACCGGGCTGGCCAGCGGGACACCGGGCAGGGCGTCCATGATCACCTCGTTGGCGTTCTTGTAGGCGTCCTCCTGCTCCTCGAGCGGAGCGTTGCGGGCGTCCTTGATCGCGTCGAAGACGTCCTGGTCGTCGAAGCCCCACTCCAGCGACTTCGCCCCGAAGAACGTGCCGATGAAGTTGTAGGTGTCGTTGTAGTCACCCGTCCAGCCCAGCAGGTGCAGACCGTGGTTCTCGCCACCCTGGATGGTGTCGATGTACGTCGGGCTCCACGGCTCCGGCGTGGCCGTCACCGTGATGCCGACCTCCTCGAGGTCCGCGGAGACGGCCTCGTAGATCGCGGCGGGGTCCGGCATGTACGGACGCGAGACCTCGGTCGGGTAGTTGAACTCGAGCTCGAGGTTCTCCTGGCCGGCCTCGGCGAGCAGCTCCTTGGCCTTCTCCGGGTCGTAGTCGTAGGTCGTGACGTCGTCGCTGTAGCCCGTCACGATCTCCGGCACGAACTGCGTGGCGGGCGTGGTGCCCTCCGGCAGCGCGGCCTGGACCAGGGCGTCCTTGTCGATCGCGTGGGCGATCGCCTGACGCACGCGGATGTCGTCCAGCGGCTTGGCGGCCTGGTTCATGCCCAGGTACAGGATGTTGAACGCGTCGCGGTCGAGGATGGTGTAGCCGGCCTCCTTGAGCGCGTCGACGTCGGCGGGCGCGACCAGGTCGTAGCCGTCGATGTCACCGGCCTCGAGGGCCTGGCGCCGGGCGGTGCCGTCGGAGATCACCGTGAAGACGATGGTCTTGACGTCGCCGACCTCGCCCCAGTAGTTCTCGTTGGCGGCCAGCGTGACGCTCTCGCCGCTCTTCCACTCCTGGAACGTGTACGGGCCAGTGCCGGTCGGGTGCTCCCGGCCGTACTCGGTGAGCTGCGGCGCGTCGGCCGTGCCCTGGACGTCGTCGGCCCCGAACTCCTCCAGCGCCGTGGGCGACTGCATGGAGAACGACGGCAGCGACAGCGCCGGGATCAGCTCGGGGATCGGCGTGTTCAGCGTGACGACGGCGGTCGCGGCGTCGGACGCCTCGCACGAGTCGTACAGGCTGTCCTCGCCCGTGCCGCCGAAGACGGCCTTGTAGTAGTACGAGAGGTTCTCGTGGGCGGCCAGGCCGGTCCAGTCGTGCCAGCGGTCGAAGTTGGCGCACACGGCCTCGGCGTCGAAGTCCGTGTCGTCGTGGAACGTCACGCCCTCCTTGAGGTGGAACGTGTACGTCAGGCCGTCCTCGCTGATGTCCCAGCTCTCGGCGAGCAGCGGGGCGGGGTCGGCGGTACCCGGCTCGACGCCGACCAGACCCTCGAAGATCTGACGGGCGACCCGGAACGTCTCGCCGTCGCTGGCGAACGCGGGGTCGAGCGAGCTCGGCTCCGCCGATCCGGCGAAGACGAACGTGCCGTCACTGCCCCCGCCCTCGCCGCCGTCGGCGTCCCGCTCGCTCGCGACACAACCGCTCAGAGCCACTGCGAGCGCAGTCACCAGGGTGACGCCGCCCGCAAGGCGCGTAGCGCGTCGACGCATGGCACTCTCCTTCCTCGAGCGCACCGGCCGGACCCGGGTTCGGGCACGACGGCGCGCAGACGTTTGCGCCTGACCTTAGGAGCCCTTTCGTTGCTTCCGTATTTCTCCCCAGGACTCGCAATCCAATCGTGACCCTTTTGTTACCGCGGTGTATGTGCTAGTTGGCCGCCGGTTCAGGAAGGCGTGCGCGGCCGTCGCGGCCGGGGATGATGGTGCCGTGAGCGACGACGAACCCGTGTCCTTCGGCTACCGCGACGTGCCCGACGACGGCGGCGCGGCCCGGAGCTGGTGGGACGCCAACGCCGGCGAGTACCTGGACGAGCACCGCGACTTCCTCGGCGACGCCGGGTTCCGCTGGGGGCCGGAGGGCCTGACGGAGGCGGAGGCCGGCCTGCTCGGCGACGTGGCCGGGCGGGACGTGCTGGAGGTCGGGGCGGGTGCGGCGCACTGCTCGCGCTGGCTGGTCTCGCGGGGCGCCCGGGCGGTCGCCACCGACTACTCGGCAGGCATGCTGGCCGGTGCCGCGGCGCTGGACACCGCCACCGGCGTCACCGTCCCGCGGCTCCAGGCGGACGCGCGGGCGCTGCCGTTCGCGGACGGGTCGTTCGACGTGGTGTTCACGTCGTTCGGCGCCCTGCCCTTCGTGCCCGACGCGGAGCGCGTGCACCGCGAGGCCGCGCGCGTGCTCCGTCCGGGCGGCCGGTGGGTGTTCTCCGTGACCCACCCGCTGCGGTGGGCGTTCCCCGACGACCCGACTCGGCGCGGCCTCACGGCGACCCGCTCCTACTTCGACCGCCGCCCCTACGTCGAGACCGACGCCGCGGACCGCGTCGTGTACGCGGAGTACCACCGCACGATCGGTGACCACGTGCGCGACGTGGCCGCCGCGGGCCTGGTCCTGACCGGCCTGGTCGAGCCGGAGTGGCCCGACTGGAACACCCAGGTGTGGGGCGGCTGGGGCCCTGAACGCGGCCGCTACCTCCCGGGCACGGCGATCTTCAGCACCCGCACCCCGGCGTAGAACGCCGGCGACGTAGAACCCTGGCGAGATGGAACCGCTGTGGTTCCGTCTCGCCAGGGTTCTACGTCGCGGGTGCGGTCAGTGGCCGGCCTCGTGCCAGGTGGCGCCCGTGCCCACCGAGACGTCCAGGGGCACGGTGAGCTCGCACGCCGCGCCCATCTCGGTGCGCAGCAGGTCCTCGGCCGCGGCCCGCTCCCCCGGCGCCACCTCGAGCACGAGCTCGTCGTGCACCTGGAGCAGCAGCCGCGACGTCAGCCCGCGGGCGTCCAGCTCACGCTGCACGCGCAGCATGGCGAGCTTGATGATGTCGGCCGCGCTGCCCTGGATGGGGGCGTTCAGCGCCATGCGCTCGGCCATCTGGCGGCGCTGCCGGTTGTCGCTCGTCAGGTCGGGCAGGTACCGGCGCCGGCCCAGGATGGTGGCCGTGTACCCGGTGGCCCGCGCCTCCTCGACGACGCCCGCCAGGTAGTCGCGCACACCGCCGAACCGCTCGAAGTAGTCGTCCATCAAGGTCTGCGCCTCGCTCGTGGCGATGTTCAGCTGCTGCGACAGGCCGAACGCGCTCAGACCGTAGGCCAGGCCGTAGGACATGGCCTTGATCTTGGAGCGCATGTCCGCCGTGACGTCCGCGGGCGCCACCTCGAACACCCGCGAACCCACGTAGCGGTGCAGGTCCTCACCCGAGTTGAACGCCGCGATCAGGCCCTCGTCGCCCGACAGGTGCGCCATGATCCGCATCTCGATCTGGCTGTAGTCGGCGGTGAGCAGCGACTCGTACCCCTCGCCCACGCGGAACGCCCGCCGGATCTGCCGGCCCGCCTCCGTGCGGATGGGGATGTTCTGCAGGTTGGGGTCGGTCGAGCTCAGCCGGCCGGTCGCGGCGATGGTCTGCTGGAACGTGGTGTGGATGCGGCCGTCGGACGCCACCGACTTCAGCAGCCCCTCCACCGTGACCCGCAGGCGCGACACGTCACGGTGCGCGAGCAGGTGCGCCAGGAACGGGTGCTCGGTCTTGACGAACAGGTCCTGCAGGCTCGCGGCATCCGTGGTGTAGCCGGTCTTGATCTTCTTCGTCTTCGGCATGCCGAGCTGGTCGAACAGGACCTCCTGGAGCTGCTTGGGGCTGCCCAGGTTCACCTCCCGCCCGATCACGTCGTACGCCTGCGCCGCCGCGTCCGCCACACCCTGGGCGAACTGCTTCTCCAGGCCGGTCAGGTAGTCGGTGTCGGCGGCGATGCCGATGCGTTCCATCCGCGCCAGCACGCCCGACAGCGGCAGCTCCACGTCGGTCAGCAGGCCGGTCGCGTCCCGGTCGGCCAGCTCGCCCGACAGTGCCTCCGCCAGCTCGGCCACGCCGTGGGCGCGCACCGCCTCGGCCTGCCCCTCCGTGTCGCCCTCGAGCGAGAGGTCCAGCGCACCCTGCGCGCCCTCGGGCTCCGCGACCTTCAGCTCGCGCCCGATGTGCCGCACCGCGAGGTCGCCCAGGTCGTAGCCGCGCTGGTCCGGGTAGCAGAGGTATGCCGCGAGCTCGGTGTCGAACGTGACGCCCGCGAGCTCCATGCCCCGGGCCGCGAGCATGTGGGAGGCCGCCTTGGCCCCGTGCAGGATCTTGGCCGCCCCCGGGTCGGCGAACCAGGCCGCGAGCGCCTTCTCGTCCTCGGGTCCCACCTGGGTGAGGTCGACGTAGACCGCCTCGCCACCGGGCTCCGCGACGGCCACGGCCCAGGCGTCCCCGCCGCCGGGGACGGCCTTGCCCGCCACCTCCACGCCCACGGCGCCGCCGCGGGCGGCGAGCCAGTCGCCGAGCGCCCCGGGTGCGACGTCGGCCAGGTCGATCTCGACGGCGACGCCCGCGGGCGTCTCCTCGGCGGTGCCGCCCGCCGGGTCCACGGCGAGCAGCCGGTCGCGGAGCTGCCCGAACTGGAGCGTGTCCGACACGAGGTGCACGGCCTCGCGGTCGAAGCCCGCAAGGGCGAGGTCGCCGACGCCGAGCGGCAGCTCGACATCGGTCAGCAGCGCGTTCAGCTCACGGTTCACCCGCACCTGGTCCAGGTGCGCGCGCAGGCTCTCCCCTGCCTTGCCCTTGACCTCGTCGGCCGCGTCGAGCAGGGCGGCGAGACCGCCGTGCGCGGTGATCCACTTGGCCGCGGTCTTGGGCCCGACGCCGGGCACCCCCGGCAGGTTGTCGCTGGTCTCGCCGACGAGCGCGGCGAGGTCCGGGTAGCGCTCGGGCGGCACGCCGTACTTGGCCTCGACCGCCTCGGGGTCCATGCGGGCCAGCTCGGACACGCCCTTCTTCGGGTACAGGACCGTGACGTGGCCGTTGACGAGCTGCAGGGCGTCGCGGTCGCCCGAGCAGATCAGCACCTCCATGTCCGCCGCGCGGGCCTGGGTGGCCAGGGTCGCCAGGATGTCGTCCGCCTCGATGCCCTCGAGCTGCACGAAGGGGACGCGCAGCGCGTCGAGCACCTCCTTGATGAGCGGCACCTGGCCCTTGAACGCGTCCGGCGTGGCGTCGCGCGTGCCCTTGTACTCGGGGAACCGTTCCGTACGGAACGTCACGCGGCCCGCGTCGAACGCGACGGCCAGGTGCGTCGGCTGCTCGTCGCGCAGCAGGTTCGTCAGCATCGACGTGAACCCGTAGACGGCGTTGGTGATCTGTCCCGAGCTCGTCGCGAGCGTGTCCGGCAGTGCGTAGAACGCCCGGTAGGCCATGGAATGGCCGTCGATCAGCAGGAGGCGAGGGCGGCCCGGCGCGGGCGTTCCAGGAGTGCGGCTTGGCGCTGTGGAGGTCACGCCTGACAACATAGCCCGCATGACTGACACGAGCGCTTCCGCGACGCCGTCCGAGCCCGGCACCGGCACCGAGATCGACTGGAAGGCGATGTACGCCACCGGCACCGCGGGCACGCTGTTCGAGCGCATGGAGATGGAGCTGCTGGAGCTCGCGCCGGACCGGGCGGTGGGGCGCATCCCGGTGAAGGGCAACACGCAGCCCGCGGGCCTGCTGCACGGCGGCGCGTCGGTGGTGCTCGCGGAGACCCTCGGCTCGCTGGCGGCGCAGGCGCACGCGGGGCCGGGCCGGAACGCGGTGGGCATCGAGGTCAGCGCCACCCACCACCGGGGGGCGCGGGACGGCTACGTCACGGGTACGGCGACGGCGCTCCACCTGGGCCGCACGACGGCGTCCTACGAGATCGTGATCACCGACGACGCGGGCAAGCGGATCTGCACCTCGCGCCTGACGTGCATGATCCTCGGCTGAGCCGGGCCCGAGGGCTCAGCACGCGGCAGGGGCCTCAGCCCGCGCGCGCGGGACGGCGGCCCGACGGCGCACCGCCCCCGACCCGGCGCATGTCGATGGGGCCGGACTCCGTCACGGACCGGGTGCGGCGCCGGCGGGCGATGAGGTCCTCGATACCCCCGCGACCGAACCGCCGGGCGGCGTGCGCGGCGTCCCGGGGCGTGGCGTCGGCCGCGAGGCGGCGCTGCAGGGCGGCGACGGACGCGACGCGGTGGCCTGCCGCGGGGGCGAACCCGAGCCGGGCCAGGAAGCGCTGCACCGCCCGGTTGCCGGGGACGGGTGCCGAGTAGACGTCGACGCACTCGTGCTCGGCCGCGACGTCGGCGGCCGCCCGCAGGAGCGCGTGCCCGACGCCGTGCCGCCGCGCCCGCGGCGCGACGAACAGCATGTCGAGGTAGAGGCTCGGGCGACGCGCGAACAGGTAGGCACCCACGACCCGGCCGAGCACGACGCCGACGACCCGGCCGTCGAGGTCCGCCACCAGCACGTGCCCGCCCGCCGCGAGCAGCACGCTGAGGTGCTCCAGCAGGCGGTCGGTGTCCTGGGCCCCGAGCTGGGCGCCCTCGGGCGAGTCGTCCCGGGCGTCGGCGGCCAGCGCGGCGACGGCGCGCAGGTCGTCCTCGCGCGCGGAACGGATCTCGAGCACGTCTCTCTCCTCCCGGCGGTCTGCGGGGCCGGGCCTCACGGCCGGCCCCGCGCAGACACTAGTCCTCGGTCGGGTGGCGGAAAACATGCGAACCCCGATTTCACCCGCTCTAGGCGTCCGGGCCGACGGCGCACCCGCACGGACGACTCAGGCCCCGACCTGCTCGATGACGGCGTCGGCGACCTCGCGCATGGTGAGGCGGCGGTCCATCGAGGTCTTCTGGATCCAGCGGAACGACTCCGGCTCCGACAGGCCCATCTTGGTCATGAGCAGCCCCTTGGCCCGGTCCACGCGCTTGCGGGTCTCGAAACGCTCGGTCAGGTCCGCGACCTCGGCCTCGAGCGCACCGATCTGCGAGTAGCGCGAGATCGCGATCTCGACGGCGGGCAGCAGGTCGGCCGGGGTGAACGGCTTGACCACGTACGCCATGGCGCCGGCGTCACGGGCGCGCTCCACGAGCTCGGTCTGCGA
This sequence comes from Promicromonospora sp. NPDC050880, assembly GCF_044456525.1. Lineage (NCBI taxonomy): Bacteria > Bacillati > Actinomycetota > Actinomycetes > Micrococcales > Promicromonosporaceae > Promicromonospora > Promicromonospora sp. NPDC050880. Next base: position 100,699 of record NZ_JBITFV010000016.1, on the reverse strand, counting down.
GAACGCCGTGAGGAGCACCACAGGGGCGGCGTGGGCCTTGCCGATGCGCTCGGCGGCGGAGATGCCGTCCAGCTCGGGCATCTTGACGTCCATCACCACGACGTCGGGCTTGAGCTCGATGGCGAGGTTCACGGCGGTCTCGCCGTCGCCGGCCTCTCCCACCACGTCGAACCCGGCCTCGCGCAGGGTCTCCACCACGTCCATGCGGATGAGCGCCTCGTCCTCCGCCACGACGGCACGGCGCGAGGGGGTGGCAGGAGCAGCCTCCGGCTCGGCGTCGATCATCGGGGGCAGATCCAGGGGAAGCTTCTCGGTGTTCTCGTCGGTCACGGGGAACATCCTACTTCCCGCACCTGGGCTTGGGGCCCGGTCCTGGGGTGTGGTTCGATAAGCGCCGAGCCGGGTTGGCGGAACAGGCAGACGCGGCGCTCTCAAAAAGCGCTGCCCGCGAGGGCGTGTGGGTTCGAGTCCCACACCCGGCACTCCCGCAGTCACGGCGCCCGAGGCCGCCGGCGGCGGCCTCGGCCCCGGTGGCGGCACCGCCCGGACCGCTCAGACCTCCACCGCGAGCTCCGGCACCGGATTCCGCTCGTAGCGCACCACCTCCAGGCCGAACTCCGCGAGGATCTCCGGGAGCAGGCGCACCACGTCGCGGTCCTTCTCCTGGTTCTCCGGGGGCAGCTGCGACCACGGCACGCCGATCATCGGGTGCACCTTGGCGGCGTCGTCCCGCACGGGCCCGGTGCGCCAGCCCTGGGCGACCCGGACCGACTCCCACAGCTCGTGCTCGGCCTCGGCCAGGCGGTCCAGCTCCTCCCCCTCGAACACGACCTCGGGGGCCCCGTCGCGCGGGGCGATGGTCGCGCCCATCCGCGCCAGGCGCGCCGGCAGACCGACCACCCACCCCCGGTTGGAGGCCCGCAGGTCCTCCGGCAGGTCCTCCCAGCGCACCATGGCGGGCACCTCGCCCCAGCCGACGCCGCGCTCGCGCTGGTTGCGCAGGTACACGTGGTGCACGGACCGCGCGATCCGCTCGTACATGTCCGCGTGGGCGCGGGCCTCCTCGCGCTCGACGTCGGCGAGCAGGTCGCGCATCGTCACGGTGCGCAGCCGGCCGTCCAGGTCGTCGAGGACGCGCGAGGCCTCCGTGCCGAAGGCGCGCGTGAGGCCCGCGAGGCCGTCCAGCAGGAGCACGAGGGAGCCGGGTCCGCCGTGCCACAGGTTCGTCACGGTGAGGGCGACACGCAGCGACGTGCCCTCGTCGGCGTCGCACACGTAGACCAGGTCGGGCCGCCCGTGGCTGCCGCGGCCGAGCGCGGGCGCGGCGCGCAGCTCGATCTTCTCGGCCACGGGCGACCAGCGGGCCCGCAGCGACTCGACCACCGCCACGGCGTCGTCGGCCATGAGGTCGACCGCCAGGCGCACGCCGTCGCCCGCCAGCTCCCACTCGCGGGCCAGGCCCACGACCAGCGCCTTGGCGAACTCGCCCGAGCCGACCACCGCGACCCGGGTCAGCGGGCCGGGCCCGCCGGGCGCGTCCAGGAGGTGCCGTACCTCGCGCGCGGCGAGCGCCTGCGCCGCGATGACGTCGAGCGTGAAGAAGTCCACGCCCGGCTCGGCGCAGCTCAGGTGCCGCGCCTGGAGCGCGACGCCGAGATCCGGGTCGCTGACGTGGGCGTACAGCCGGGTGGGGCCGCTGCCGGCCCGGCGGACGGCCTCCTCCGCCTCGGCCACGGTGAGCACGTTGGCGGTCGCGTCGGTGCTGTCGTCACCGCACGCGTACAGGACGGTCGCGCCCGGCAGCCCGGCGTCGAGCAGGCCCGTCGCGTCGGCGGCGCGCAGCACGCGGTGCCCGGCCGCCTCGAGCGCGGCGGTCACGGTGTCCGCGGCATCGGTCTGCCCGACGACGACGGCATGTCCCCGCGCGCGCCGGTCCCGCATCCGGCGCAGCTCCCCGGTGAACAGGACGCGGGCCGCCTCGAACAGGGCGTACACCGCGGTGCCGGGGGCGAGGAAGCGGGCGACCTGGAGCTGCCAGGAGAGCTCGCCGCCACCGCTGGCGGGGTCGGCGCCCATGACGAAGAGCTGCAGACCCTGGTAGACGACGTCGTACCACGTGCGGCCGGGCTGGTGGTCGGTGTCGAGCGCGAGGCCCCACGAACCGAGTCCGAGGGAGACGAGCACCAGGGCGGCGAAGCCGACGCGGGTCCAGGGAAAGGTGCGCTTCACGTTCGGAACAATAGCGACATCTCACACCCGGTCGCCGAGGTGGGGCCGTGGCGAGACAGAACGGTGGCCGGACGCAGATGAGCGTCCGGCCACCGTTCGGCGGGTGGTGGCGGTCAGACCAGGGTGCGGCCTTCCGTGTGCGAGCCGATGCGGTGCACCAGGATCGAGTTGGTCGTGCCCGGGACGCCGACCGGAGCGCCCGAGACCACCACGACCGTGTCGCCCTTCTCGGCCAGGCCCTGCTCCTGCAGGGTCAGGTCCACCTGGGCCACCATGGCGTCCACCGTGTCGACCTTGGGCACCAGGTACTCGCTGGTGCCCCACGTCAGCGCGAGCGTGTTGGCCACGTGCTGCTCGGGCGTGAAGGCGAGCAGCGGGATGGACGAGCGCAGGCGGGACATGCGCCGGGCGGAGTCACCGGACTGCGTGAACGTCACGAGGTACTTCACCCCGAGCGTCTCGCCGATCTCGGCGGCGGCCCGCGTGATGGCGCCACCGCGGGTGTGCGGCGTCGAGCCGAGCGGCGCGATGCGCTCCCGGCCGGCCTCCTCCGTGGCCTCGATGATGCGGGCCATGGTCTGCACGGTGACGATCGGGTAGTCGCCGACCGACGTCTCGCCGGACAGCATGACCGCGTCGGCGCCGTCGAGCACCGCGTTGGCGCAGTCCGAGGCCTCGGCGCGGGTCGGCGTCGGCGACGTGGTCATCGACTCCAGCACCTGCGTGGCCACGATGACCGGCTTGGCGTTGCGGCGCGCCATCTCGACGATCCGCTTCTGCACCAGCGGCACCTGCTCCAGCGGCATCTCGACCGCCAGGTCACCGCGCGCCACCATGACGCCGTCGAACGCGGCGATGACCTCGGCGAGGTTCTCCACGGCCTGCGGCTTCTCGATCTTGGCGATGACGGGGACCGTGCGGCCCTCCTCCTCCATCACGCGGCGGACGTCCTCGTAGTCCTTGGCGGACCGCACGAACGACAGCGCGATGAAGTCGGCACCGAGCTGCAGGGCCCAGCGCAGGTCGGACTCGTCCTTGTCGGACAGGGCCGGCACCGACACCGCGACGCCGGGCAGGTTGATGCCCTTGTTGTTCGAGACGGGCCCGGGGACCTCGACCTCGGTGATGACGCGCGGGCCCTCGACGGCGGTGACGCGCACGCGCACCTTGCCGTCGTCGATCAGCAGCGGGTCGCCCACCTGGGCGTCCTGGGCCAGGCCCTTGTGGGTGGTCGAGACGATCTCACGGTTGCCGAGGATGTCCTCGGTCGTGATGGTGAACGTGTCGCCCTTGTTCAAGAAATGCTTTTCGTCTCCCGCGAACCGGCCGAGCCGGATCTTGGGTCCCTGCAGGTCGACCAGGACGGCGACCGACTTCCCTGCGGCCTTCGCGGCCTCTCGCACGTGTCGGTAGACCGCCGCGTGCGCCTCCTGCTCGCCGTGGCTGCGGTTGATCCGCGCCACGTTCATGCCGGCGTCTACGAGTTCCCGGAGCTTCTCCGGGCTCTCCGTGGCGGGTCCGATGGTGCACACGATCTTGGCTCTGCGCATGTCTCCAGCCTAGGCATGGTGGGCGCCGCAGCGCCCTGTGGTGGTGTACAACTCCCGGAACGGTTCTCGGGTCACGACCGCAGAGCGAGCGTGCGCGGGCGCACCGGGGCGGGCAGCTCGGTGCTGCCCTGCAGGTAGGTGTCGACGGCTGCGGCCGCGGCGCGGCCCTCCGCGATCGCCCACACGATGAGGGACTGTCCCCGGCCCGCGTCACCGGCCACGAACACACCCGGCAGGCTAGCGGCGTAGTCGTCGCCGCGCGCCACGAGGCCGCGATCCGTGATCTCCGCGCCGGTCTGCTCCTCCAGGACGCCGGTCTCGGGGCCGGTGAAGCCCATGGCCACGAGCACCAGGTCCGCCGGGATCTCGTGCTCCGTGCCGGGCGCCGGAACGCGGCGCCCGTCGGGGAGGTACTGCGTCTCGGCGACCTTGAGGGCGCGGACGTTGCCGTCGGCGTCCGGCAGGAACTCGACCGTCGAGGCCAGGTAGGTGCGCTCGCCGCCCTCCTCGTGCGAGGTCGAGACCTCGAACAGGATCGGGTCGGTCGGCCAGGGCTGGTGCGCGGGGCGCTCCAGCGGCGGCTTCTTGCCGATGGCCAGGGTGGTGACGCTCGCGGCGCCCTGACGGAGCGCGGTACCGAGGCAGTCGGAGCCGGTGTCGCCGCCGCCGATGATCACGACGTGCTTGCCGGCCGCCGACGGCGCGCCCTCGGGCAGCTCGTCGGGCGTCCCGGCGGCGACCGCGTGGTTCGCGGGCGTCAGGTAGTCCATGGCGAAGTGGATGCCGGCCAGGTCCCGCCCCGGCAGGGGCAGGTCGCGGGGCACGGTGGCACCCGTGGCGACCACGACGGCGTCGAACCGGCGGCGCAGCGCGTCCCAGCTGATGTCCTCGCCGATGGTGACGCCCGGGCGGAAGCGGGTGCCCTCGGCCTCCATCTGGGCGAGGCGACGGTCGATGTGCGACTTCTCCAGCTTGAAGTCCGGGATGCCGTAGCGCAGCAGGCCCCCGATGGCGGGGTCGCGCTCGTAGACGACCACGGTGTGGCCGGCGCGCGTGAGCTGCTGCGCCGCGGCCAGCCCGGCCGGGCCGGAGCCGACGACGGCGACCGTGGAGCCCGTGAGACGCTCCGGCACGTGCGGGGTGACCAGGCCGCGGGCGAACGCCTCGTCGATGATCGAGACCTCGACGTTCTTGATCGTCACCGCGGGCTGGTTGATGCTCAGCACGCAGGACGACTCGCACGGCGCCGGGCACACGCGGCCCGTGAACTCCGGGAAGTTGTTGGTCGCGTGCAGCCGGTCGATCGCGTCGGCCCACTGCCCGCGCCAGACCAGGTCGTTCCAGTCCGGGATGAGGTTGCCCAGCGGGCAGCCCTGGTGACAGAACGGCACGCCGCAGTCCATGCAACGGCCCGCCTGCTCCTTGAGGAAGGGCTGGCCCTCCGCCCGGTGGGCGTGCGTGTCCTTCCAGTCCCGCAGGCGCACCTCGACGGGCCGGTTCGGCGGGAGCTCCCGCTCCCGGACCTTCAGAAATCCTCGGGGGTCAGCCACGTGCCACCTCCATGATCTGGTTCCACACGGACGGGTCCCACTGGGACGTGCCCGAGATGTCGGTGCCGGCGGCCTCCGCCTCGGCGAGGGCGAGGCGCACGCGCGCCCAGCCCGGGGGCAGCAGGCGGCTGAACCGCCCGCGGGCCGTCTCGGGGTCAGCCAGGAGCTCGGCCGCGACGGCCGAGCCCGTCTCGGCGTGGTGCCGCTCCAGCAGGCCGCGCACGGTCTCCCAGTCGGCGTCGTCCAGGACGGCGACGGCGAGCTCGCCCGCCTCCAGCGCCGCCTGGTTGACCCGGGAGACCCGCAGGTCCAGGAAGTACGCGGTGCCGCCCGACATGCCGGCGCCGACGTTGCGGCCCGTGGGGCCGAGCACCAGCACGGTGCCGCCCGTCATGTACTCGCAGGCGTGGTCGCCCACACCCTCCGCGACCAGGGTGGCGCCGGAGTTGCGCACACCGAACCGCTCCCCCACGCGCCCGCGCAGGTAGACCTCGCCGGACGTGGCGCCGTAGCCGATCACGTTGCCCGCGATGACGTCGGCGCCACCGAGGACGGCCGCCTTGTCCGGGCGCACCGCGATGCGGCCGCCCGACAGGCCCTTGCCGACGTAGTCGTTGGCGTCACCGAACAGGCGCAGGGTGATGCCCCGGGGCAGGAACGCGCCCAGCGACTGGCCGGCCGACCCGGTCAGGACCACCTCGATCGTGTCGTCGGGCAGACCCTCGCCGCGGTACCGCTTGGTCACCTCGTGGCCGAGCATGGTGCCGACCGTCCGGTTCACGTTGCGCACGGGCAGGTCGATCCGCACGCGCTCCCCACGCTCCAGGGCCGGGGCCGCTGCCGCGACGAGCTGGTTGTCCAGCGCCCGCGCCAGGCCGTGGTCCTGCGCCGTGGTGTGGCGCAGGGACGAGCCCTCCTTGAGCTGCGGCCGCGCGAGCACGGGCGCCAGGTCCAGGCCCTGGGCCTTCCAGTGGTCCACGGCCTTGCGGGTGTCGAGCACCTGCACCTGGCCCACGGCCTCCTGGAGGCTGCGGAAGCCCAGCGCCGCCAGGTGCTCGCGCACCTCCTGGGCGATGAACTCGAAGAAGTTCACGACGAACTCCGGCTTGCCGGTGAACCGGCTGCGCAGCTCGGGGTTCTGCGTGGCCACGCCCACGGGACAGGTGTCCAGGTGACAGACGCGCATCATGACGCAGCCCGAGACCACCATGGGCGCGGTCGCGAAACCGAACTCCTCGGCGCCGAGCAGCGCCGCGACGATCACGTCGCGACCCGTCTTCATCTGGCCGTCGACCTGCACCACGATGCGGTCGCGCAGGTCGTTGAGCACCAGCGTCTGCTGGGTCTCGGCCAGCCCGATCTCCCAGGGCGTGCCGGCGTGCTTGAGCGACGTGAGCGGCGAGGCGCCCGTACCGCCGTCGTGCCCCGAGATGAGCACGACGTCGGCGTGCGCCTTGGACACGCCCGTGGCCACGGTGCCCACGCCGAACTCGCTGACCAGCTTCACGTGCACGCGCGCGTCCGGGTTCGCGTTCTTCGCATCGTGGATGAGCTGGGCCAGGTCCTCGATCGAGTAGATGTCGTGGTGCGGCGGCGGCGAGATGAGGCCGACGCCCGGCGTCGAGTGGCGGGTCCTGGCCACCCACGGGTACACCTTGGGCCCGGGCAGCTGACCGCCCTCGCCGGGCTTGGCGCCCTGGGCGAGCTTGATCTGGATGTCCGTGGCCTGGGTCAGGTACTCCGCGGTCACCCCGAACCGGCCCGACGCGATCTGCTTGACGCGCGAGCGGCGCTCGTCGTCGTACAGGCGCTCCGGGTCCTCGCCGCCCTCGCCCGTGTTGGACCGGCCGCCCAGGCGGTTCATCGCGATGGCGAGCGTCTCGTGCGCCTCGGCCGAGATGGAGCCGTAGGACATGGCGCCCGTGTTGAACAGCTTGACGATCTCGCTGACCGGCTGCACCTCGTCGATCGGCACGGGCTCGCGGTCCGGGCTGAAGCGCAGCAGGCCGCGCAGCGTCATCAGGCGGTTCGACTGCTCGTCCACGCGCCGCGTGTACTGCCGGAAGATGTCCATCCGGCCCGAGCGCGTCGCGTGCTGCAGGCGGAACACCGTCTCCGGGTCGAACAGGTGGTCCTCGCCGTCGCGCCGCCACTGGTACTCGCCGCCCGTGGTCAGGCGCTCGCCCGGCTTCTTGTTGCCGGACGGCGGGTACGCCTCGGCGTGCCGCGCCGCGACCTCGGCCGCGATGACGTCCAGGCCGATGCCGCCCAGGCGCGAGGTGGTGCCGGTGAAGTAGTCGTCGACCAGGTCCTGCGAGAGGCCGATCGCCTCGAAGATCTGCGCGCCCCGGTAGGACATGATCGTGGAGATGCCCATCTTGGACATCACCTTGAGCACGCCCTTGCCGAGCGCCTTGATGAGGTTGGCCACGGCCTTCTCGGGCGTGACGTCCAGGTAGCCGCGGCGGGCCAGGTCCTCGACGGTCTCCATCGCGAGGTACGGGTTGACGGCGGCCGCCCCGTAGCCGATGAGCAGCGCGACGTGGTGCACCTCGCGCACGTCACCGGCCTCCACCACCAGCGAGACCCGGTTACGGGTGTGCTTGCGCACCAGGTGGTGGTGCACGGCGCTGGTCAGGAGCAGCGACGGGATCGGCGCCAGCTCGGAGGTGGCGTCACGGTCCGAGAGCACGAGGAAGCTCGCGCCCTCCTCCACGTACCGGTCGACGTCGGCGAAGATCTGCTCCAGCCGGGACAGCAGCGCGGCGCCGCCGCCCGACACGTCGTACAGGCCCGGGATGGTCTCGGCGTGGAACAGGCCCTCCAGCTCCCGGTCGCGCTCGACGTGCACCACCTTGGCGAGCTGGTCGTTGTCCAGCACCGGGAAGCCGAGCACGAGCTTGCGGGCGTGCTCCGGCAGGTCGGCCAGCAGGTTCGGCTCCGGGCCGATGGCGCTGCCGATGGCCGTGACCAGCTCCTCGCGGATCGCGTCCAGCGGCGGGTTGGTCACCTGCGCGAACATCTGCGTGAAGTAGTCGAACAGCAGGCGCGGGCGCTGCGACAGCACCGCGACCGGGGTGTCGGAGCCCATGGCACCGAGCGGTTCGCCGCCGGTGGTCGCCATCGGCGACAGGATGACCTTCAGCTCCTCCTCGGTGTACCCGAAGGCCCGCTGACGGCGGCGCACCGACGCCGGGCTGTGCGCCACGTGCTCACGCTCGGGCAGCTCGTCGAGATGGACGGAGTGCTCGCGGATCCAGTCCCCGTAGGGGTGGCGGGCGGCGAGGCCGGACTTGACCTCCTCGTCCTCGACGATGCGGCCGGAGCCGGTGTCGACGAGGAACATCTTGCCGGGCTCCAGGCGGCCCTTGCGGACCACCGTGGCGGGGTCGATGTCGAGCACGCCGGCCTCGGAGGCCAGCACGACCAGACCGTCCTCGGTGACCCACCAGCGCCCGGGGCGCAGGCCGTTGCGGTCCAGCACGGCGCCGATCAGGGTGCCGTCGGTGAACGTGAGGGAGGCGGGGCCGTCCCACGGTTCGATGAGGTTCGCGTTGTACTGGTAGAAGGCCCGCAGCGCGGGGTCCATCCCCGTGTTGTTCTCCCAGGCCTCCGGCACCATCATCAGCACCGAGTGCGGCAGGGAGCGGCCCGACAGGTGCAGCAGCTCCAGCACCTCGTCGAAGCTGGCGGAGTCGCTCGCACCCGGCGAGCACACCGGCTGCAGCGGCTTCAGGTCGCCCAGCAGGTCGGACTCCATGGTGCCCTCGCGCGCCGCGACCCAGTTGCGGTTGCCGCGCACGGTGTTGATCTCGCCGTTGTGGGCCAGCAGCCGGAACGGCTGGGCCAGCGGCCACGACGGGAACGTGTTGGTGGAGAACCGCGAGTGGACCAGCGCGAGCTCGGTGGCGTACCGCGGGTCCGACAGGTCGGGGAAGAACGGCTCGAGCTGCGCCGTCGTCAGCATGCCCTTGTACGTCAGGGTGCGGGCGCTGAGGGACGCGAAGTACAGGCCCACCTCGTTCTCGGCGCGCTTGCGCAGGCGGTAGCAGCGGCGGTCCAGGTCGATGCCGGACAGGCTCCGCGAGGGGTCGGCGACCACGATCTGGCGGAACACGGGCATGGACGCGCGCGCCGTCGGGCCGACGATCCCGGCGTCCACCGGCACGTCGCGCCAGGCCAGCACGTCGAGCTTCTCCTCGGCGGCCAGCGCCTCCACGCGGCGCACCACGGTGTCACGCTCGGCGTCGTCGGTCGGCAGGAACGCCGTGCCGATGGCGTACATGCCGGCGGGCGGCAGGTCGACGCCCACCACGTCACGGACGAACGCGTCCGGGATCTGGGTCAGGATCCCGGCGCCGTCGCCGCTGTCCTCCTCGGCGCCCACCGCACCGCGGTGGTCGAGGTTCAGCAGGGCGGTCAGCCCGGCGTCGACGATGTCACGCCCGGGCGTGCCACGCAGGGTCGCCACGAAGGCGACGCCGCACGCGTCGTGCTCGGCCGCCGGGTCGTACAGGCCGCCGTCCGTCCTCTGCGCGGGCAGCCCAACCTTCTGTGCAAGCAACGGCTTGGTCATGGGTCCTCACAGGCGCCCGGCACGCCGGGCGCAGTCTTGCGGTGGTCCGGGACGACGGCGGCCCGGTCGGTCAGGGGGCTCGTCGTCCGGTGGTCCCGGCGGCCGCGCCCCTCAGGTGCGCGCGGAGGCGTCCGCGTCGGACTCCTCCACTGCTGCTGTCTTGCCTTCCTCCGGCTCGGCCTCGGCCTCACCGGTCCCTGCAACTGCTGGGTCAGGTGCCGGCTCGGCACGCGGGCCGAGCGGCGGTTCGTCGTCCTGCGGCCGCAGCCGTACCGACTCTTCCCTGGTGGGGAACCTCCGAGCCAGCACGATCGAGACCACCAGGGCTGCCAGGCCCAGCAGGATCGAGGTCCAGACGTTGAGGCGGAGCCCCAGCACCACCTCCGCATCGTCGATGCGGAGCATCTCGATCCAGACCCGTCCGAGAGTGTAGAGCAGGACGTACGCCCAGAATACCCGCCCATGACCCAACTTGAACCGACGGTCGAGAAACAGCAGGGCTCCGGCCATCACGAGATTCCACAGGAGCTCGTACAGGAACGTCGGGTGGAACAGGGTGCCCTCCGGGTACGGCACGCCCGTGGCCGGGTTGGTCACGAGGTACCCGGTGTCGATGTGCAGACCCCAGGGCAGCTCGGTGGGCCGCCCGTACAGCTCCTGGTTGAACCAGTTGCCGAGCCGGCCGACGGCCTGCGCCACGAGCAGGCCGGGCGCCACGGCGTCGGCGAACGACGAGAACCGCACCCCCTGCCTGCGGCAGCCGAGCCACGCGCCGACGGCGCCGAGCGCGACGGCGCCCCAGATGCCCAGGCCGCCCTCCCAGACGTAGAGCGCCGCGACGGGGTCGCCCCCGCCGGAGAAGTTCTCGCCGAAGTACCGGTCGGGCGAGGAGAGCACGTGGTAGAGACGCCCGCCGACGATGCCGAACGGCACCGCCCAGAACGCGATCTCCAGCACGTCCTCGGGGTTGCCGCCGCGGGCCCTCCACCGCCGGGCCGTCAGCCACACCGCGAGCACGATGCCGGCGAGGATCGCCAGCGCGTAGGCCCGCAGCGGGAAGATGCCCAGGTACCACGTGTGCTCGGCGGGACTGGGAATCCCGGCGGCCACCTGCTCGGTCGCTGCGGGCAGCACTGCGGACGCCTCGGCGGCCAGGTCGGCCACCAGGGCGGCCGGCAGTGCGGTCAGCAGCGTCACGGTACCTCTCCGGGGACGGCGGTCGCGCCGGCGGGTGCGGTGGCGCGAGCCGACCGTACCCCGGCGGCGAGGTCCTCCGTCACCTCGGCCAGATTCGTGAGACGGGCCGCCCATGCGGCGTCGTCCAGCGGGCCCTCGGCCAGCAGCGGCCGCACCAGGGCCGAGCCGACGATGACGCCGTCCGCGAAGCGGCCCACCTCGGCGGCCTGCGCCCCGTTGGAGACGCCCAGGCCGACGCAGACGTTCGCCGCGCCCGCGGCCCGCGTGTCCGCGACGAGCTGCTCCGCACGCGAGCCCACCTGGGCACGCTCGCCGGTCACCCCCATGAGCGAGGCGGCGTAGACGAAGCCGCGCGACGCGTCGACCGTCAGCCGCAGCCGCTCCGCCGTGGTGCTCGGGGCCACCAGGAACACGCGGTCGAGCCCGTGCGCCGCGCTGGCCGCCAGCCAGTCGGCGCCCTCGTCCGGGATCAGGTCGGGCGTGATCAGCCCGGCGCCACCCGCGGCCGCGAGATCGCGCGCGAACGCGTCCGCCCCGTACTTGAGCACCGGGTTCCAGTAGGTCATGACGAGCACGGGGACGTGCGGCGCGTAGTCGGTCAGCGCCCGCACCACCCGGAAGACGTCGCGGACCCGCGCACCGGCGTCGAGCGCGCCCTGCGCCGCGGCCTGGATCACCGGGCCGTCCAGGACGGGGTCGGTGTACGGGATGCCGAGCTCGATGACGTCCACGCCGTGGTCGATGATCGTCCTGAGGGCCTCGATCGACCGGTCCACGGTCGGGTAGCCCACGGGGAGGTAGCCCACCAGCGCGGGCCGGTCCTCCTGCGTGCGCAGGCGGTCGATCAGCTCGGCCGTCGGCGACGTCGTGCGCGGCGTACCCGCCGCCTCGGTCACGGTGCTCATCCCCGGCCCTCCTGTCGTTCCAGCTCCTCGGCCGCCGCGCCGCCCTCCAGCAGCCCGAACCACCTGGCCGCCGTGGCCACGTCCTTGTCGCCGCGCCCGGAGAGGTTCACCAGGACCAGCAGCGGCTCGCCGTCCGGCCCCGTGCGCCCCTCGTCCGCCGCGGCCCGGCCCACCCGCAGGGCGCCCGCCAGGGCGTGCGCCGACTCGATGGCCGGGATGATGCCCTCGGTGCGGCACAGCAGGCGGAACGCCTCCATGGCCTCGTCGTCGGTCACGGGCTCGTACGTGGCGCGACCCAGGTCGTGCAGCCAGGCGTGCGCCGGGCCGACGCTCGGGTAGTCCAGGCCGGCGGACACCGAGTGGCTGGGCAGGGTCTGCCCGTCGTCGTCCTGGAGCAGGTAGGAGCGGGCGCCGTGCAGCACGCCCGGCGCGCCGCCGCTGAACCGGGCGGCGTGCAGGCCGGAGCCGATGCCCTCGCCGCCGGCCTCGAACCCGTACAGGTCCACGCCCTCGTCGTCGAGGAACGCGTTGAAGATGCCCAGCGCGTTGGACCCGCCGCCCACGCACGCCGCCACCACGTCGGGCAGGCGCCCGGCGCGCTCGAGGATCTGCTCGCGCGCCTCCTCGCCGATGATCCGGTGGAACTGGCGCACCATCTCCGGGAACGGGTGCGGGCCCGTGACGGTGCCCAGCAGGTAGTGCGTCGTCTCGACGTTGGCGACCCAGTCGCGCAGGGCCTCGTTGATCGCGTCCTTGAGCGTGCGCGACCCGATCTTGACCGGCACCACCTCGGCGCCCAGCAGGCGCATGCGGGCCACGTTCAGGGCCTGGCGGCGCGTGTCCTCCTCGCCCATGTAGACCACGCACTCGAGGTCCATCAGGGCGGCCGCCGTGGCGGTGGCGACGCCGTGCTGGCCCGCCCCCGTCTCCGCGATGAGCCGCTTCTTGCCCATCCGCTTGACCAGCAGGGCCTGGCCCAGCACGTTGTTGATCTTGTGCGAGCCGGTGTGGTTGAGGTCCTCCCGCTTGAGGAACACCCGCGCGTTGCCCGCGTGCGCGGCGAACCGCGGCACCTCGGTCAGCGGGCTCGGCCGGCCCGTGTACTCACGGTGCAGGCGCTGCAGCTCGGCCGCGAACGCCGGGTCGTCGGCCGCCTTGCGGAACTCGGTGTCCAGCTCGTCGAGCGCGGCGATGAGCGCCTCGGGCACGAACCGTCCGCCGTACCGCCCGAAGTACGGGCCGGAGACGTCAGCAAGCTTCACGTCGGTCACCTGGGTTCCTTTCGCAGCGGGGATCAGGACGGGCGGACGGACTTCAGCGACGGGTGCGAGCCCGCCGCGACCAGGTCGGCCACCGAGGCACGCGGGGCGCCGTCGGTCACGAGCGCCTCGCCCACCAGGACGGCGTCCGCCCCGGCACGCGCCATGTCCATCACGTCGTGCGGGCCGCGGATGCCGGACTCCGCGATCTTGACCACGTCGTCCGGGATGTACTCGGCGAGGCTGCTGAACAGGCCCCGGTCGAGCTCGAGGGTCTTGAGGTTGCGGTGGTTGACGCCGATCACGCGGGCCCCGGCGTCGACCGCCCGGCGGACCTCCTCGAGGCTGTGCGTCTCCACCAGGGCGGTCATGCCGAGGGAGTGCACACGCTCGACGAGCGACTCCAGGACGGTCTGCTCCAGCGCCGCCACGATGAGCAGCACGAGGTCGGCGCCGTGCGCGCGCGCCTCCCACACCTGGTAGGGCGTGACCACGAAGTCCTTGCGCAGCACCGGGATGTCCACCCGGCCGCGCACCGCGTCCAGGTCGGCCAGCGAACCGTTGAACCGGCGCTGCTCCGTGAGCACCGAGATGACGGACGCGCCGCCGGTCTCGTACTCGACGGCGAGTGCCGCCGGGTCGGCGATCGGCGCCAGCGAGCCCTTGCTGGGGCTCGACCGCTTCACCTCGGCGATGACCGAGACGGCGTCCGCCTGCTTGAGCCGGCCGACGCACTCGAGGGCTCCGGGCACCGCGGCGGCGCGCTCCTTGAGCGCGTCGAGAGACACCCTCGCCTCACGCTCCGCGAGGTCCTCACGAACCCCCGCGACGATGTCCTCCAGGACCGACATGTGATGAGCCTCCCCGTGGCCTTGCTCTGTTCTCGTCATACGCCTCGAACGCTTGACTGATCTGCTTGCTCGGCTGCTCGCCGCCCGGCACGCCGGTGTGCGTGCCCGCCGCGGACGTCCGCCCCCACCGCCATCGTAGGCGGAGCCGGGGTGTGGTCCTGACCACTCCCGGACCGTGAGACGACGCCTCGTCAGATCCCGGTCGGATCCCGCTCGGATCCCGCTCTGGTCCCGCTCTGGTCCCGCCGGGATCAGAGCCAGGGGGTCAGGTACGGCTGCAGCACGGGGAGGTTGCGGGCCACGAAGAACGCGAGCGCGACGCCCAGGGTGACCCAGCCCGCGGTGCTCGACAGCCCCCGGACGGGCCGCCCGCGGGCCGCGGACACCAGCCAGGCCACCCAGAGGGCCACCACCACGGGGGCGGCGACGGTCCACAGGGCGTTGGCCGACCACGCGCCCGCGAGGTCGAGGTGCGCCAGGTCGTGGGTCGCCCGCAGGCCGCCGCACAGCGGGCAGGCCAGGCCGGTCAGCTCCAGCAGCGGGCAGAACCCGTAGGAACCGCGCACGTGCGGGTCGCGGACGGCCAGCAGGAGCGTGGCCGCCGCGACGGAGGCACCGGTCAGCAGCGGCGCCCGGAGCGCCCGCGGGAGGCCGCCGTTCCCGGCAGCCGCCGGGGCGGCGGGCTTCCCGGCCTGCTTCCCGGCCTGCTCAAGAATGGGTCCCACCCGCCAGGAAGCGGGCGACCACCAGCACGATGACGCCCGCCAGGATGGCCAGCGAGATCCAGCCGAGCACGACGCCGGTCAGCGCCATGCCCTCGTTGTCGGCCTCGCCGGCCCGCACCGCGCGCCGACCCTGGTTGCCGAGGATGATGGCGGGCACGCCCGTGAGGGCGCCGAGCGCCAGCACGACCGACGCGAGGCCCAGCACCAGCGACCACACCCCCAGGCTGTTGCGGGGGTGGGAGCGGGGCGCTGCGGCCATCGCGAGCTCGGTCATGGCGAACCTACCGCTGGACCTTCTTCTGACCGAGCCCCAGGTTGCGCAGCACCAGGCCGGCGATCAGCGAGACACCGATCACGACGAAGCCGAGCACGAACACGACGCCCCAGGAGGACGAGGTCTGCGCCACGATGACACCCCACGAGGAGATCAGCACGCCCAGCGTGATACCGACCATCGTCACCCACGCAGCGACCGTGTGGCCGTGGTTGTGCGGCGGGACCGCCGGCGGCAGGTAGGCGATCTCGGGCTTGTTCTCGGTCATCGCAGGTGGGTGCCTTTCGTGTCGTGCGGTACGCGCTCAGCCTAACCGCTCACCGGCAGGTGAGCGGCCCGGGGGTCAGCGCCCGGTCGGGTCGTCGCCGCGGGACAGGGCGTCCCAGGCGTCGTGGGGGTCGATCTCGCCGTCGGGCTCGTCGTCGGGCCCGGGGTGGGGCCCGGCGTCGGGCTCCGTCGTGCCGGCGCCGGCGGCGGGCTGGGTGCCCGGGGCGGCCTGGCCGCCCGCAGCGGGCGCGCCCGCGCGCTCGTGCCGCCCGGACGTCGCCGCCCAGCCGCGGGCCGCCACGGTGCCCCAGACGGCGACGACGACGGCCAGCACACCGGTGGCCACGGCAGCCCATGGCCACGCCGTCAGCACGACGGGCGACGTGAGATCCGTGACACCGCTGGAGGCGGACGCGGCAGCGGTGGCCGCCGGGGTCGGGTCGGCGACGACGGCGAGCGTGCTGACCACCACCAGGACGCCGGCCGCGGCCGCGACGACGAGGGCCACGTACCGGGCCACCCGCCCCGTGAGGGCGCACGCGATCCCGGCGGCGAGCAGCACGAGCGCCCCGGCGCCGACGCCGGGGGCCGCCGAGGTCCCTGCGGCGGCGACGGCCACCTCGGGCTCCAGCGCCGTGGCGACGGTGGTGGTCACCCAGGTGGGCGACCCCGTGCCGAAGGTGAGCGCGCCCAGGACGAGCAGCGCCAGGACGGTGCGGGTCCGGGTCACTCGGCGCCTCCGGAGGTCCGCAGCGGCGCCAGCCGGGAGGCGAGCTGCACGGCGCGCACCGCCGCGGCGGCCTTGTTCCGCGACTCGGCGTACTCCAGGGCGGGCACCGAGTCGGCCACGATGCCACCGCCCGCCTGGACGCTGGCGCGGCCGCCGGAGATGTACGCGGTGCGGATGGCGATGGCCATGTCCATGTTGCCGCCGAAGTCGAAGTAACCGCACACGCCGCCGTAGATGCCGCGGGAGGCGGGCTCCAGCTCGTCGATCAGGGCGATGGCCCGGGGCTTGGGCGCACCCGACAGGGTGCCGGCCGGGAACGTCGCCCGCAGCGCGTCCAGGGCGCTGCGGCCGGCGCGGAGCCGGCCCACGACGGTGGAGCAGATGTGCATGATGTGGCTGAACCGCCGCACCTTCATGAACTCGACCACCTCGACGCTGGTCGGCTCGCAGACCTTGACCAGGTCGTTGCGGGACAGGTCGACGAGCATGATGTGCTCGGCCCGCTCCTTGGGGTCGGCCAGGAGCTCCTCGCCGAGCTCGGCGTCCTCCTCCGGGTGCGCGCCGCGCGGCCGGGAACCGGCGATCGGGTAGGTGGTGACGTGGCCGTCGTCGACCTTGACCAGCGTCTCGGGGCTCGAGCCCACGACGGAGAACTCGGTGCCGTCCGGCTTCGCCAGGTGGAAGTAGTACATGTACGGGCTGGGGTTGATGGTCCGCAGCGCGCGGTACACGTCCAGCGGGTCGGCCGGGCAGGCCAGGTCGAGGCGCTGGGAGAGCACCACCTGGAACACCTCGCCGTCGCGGATCGCCTCCTTGCCGGCCAGCACCGCGTCCTCGAACTCCTGGCGGGTCGAGCGGAACTCCAGCTCCGGCTCCGGGACCTCGGCCACGACCGACGTGACGCGCGGTCCGGCGGCGGCGAGCCGGGCCTCCATGGCGTCCAGCCGCGCCACCGCGTCCGCGTGCGCCTCGTCGACACGGTCGTCGGTGGCGTCGGCGTTGATCGCGTTGGCGACGAGCCAGACCGTGCCCTCGCGGTGGTCGACCACGGCCAGGTCGGTCGCGAGGCACAGGGCGAGCTCCGGCGCGCCCACCTCGTCCGGCGCGGTGGCCGGCAGCGTGGGCTCCCAGTGCCGCACCACGTCCCAGCCGAGCACGCCCGCCAGACCGCCGGTGAGCGGCGGCAGGTTGGCCACGCCGGGCGTGCGCAGCGCGTCGAGGGCGGCCTCCAGCACGTCGACGACGTCGCCCTGCGTCGGGATGCCGACCGGCACGTCACCGGTCCAGACGGCCTGTCCCCGGTCGCTGGTCAGCGTCGCGCGAGATGCGACGCCGACGAACGACCACCGCGCCCACACCCCGGACTCGGCGGACTCCAGGATGAAGCTGCCGGGCCGGCTCCCCGCGAGCGTGCGGTAGAGGCCGACGGGCGTCGCGTCGTCGGCCAGCAGCGGGCGGACCACCGGGATCACCCGGCGGTCGGCGGCCATCGCACGGAACTCCGGCAGGCTCGGCCAGGTGCGACCCCACGGCAGGTCGGCCGGCGCGGTCGCCGGGCTCGCCTCGTGGGTGGCTGGCTGGCTGTCGAGCTGGGTCACCGGGTCTCCTCGTCCTGCTGGTCGCGTTCGCCCACCACCGCGCCCAGGTCACCGCCGGCGTCGAAGCACGTGCGGGTGCCCGTGTGGCAGGCGGCTCCTACCTGGTCCACGCGGACCAGCAGGGCGTCGCCGTCGCAGTCGATGCTCGCGGCCTTGACGTACTGGGCGTGCCCGGACGTGTCCCCCTTGCGCCAGTACTCCTGGCGGCTGCGCGACCAGAACGTCACCCGGCCCTCGGTGAGGGTGCGGCGCAACGCCTCGTCGTCCATCCAGCCGACCATGAGCACCTCGCCCGTGTCGTGCTGCTGGACGACGGCGGCCACCAGGCCGGCGTCGTCCCGCTTGAGCCGGGCTGCGATCGTGGGATCTAGAACTTCGGGCACCAGAGAATCCTGCCACGTCCGCGACCCCCGCCCCCACCGGGCCCGAGATCTGGTCAGCGGGTCTGGGAGACCCAGCTCGCGTGCATGCGGGCGTAGATGCCGTCCGCCGCCGCCAGCTCCTCGTGCGGGCCCACCTCGGCGACGTGCCCCTGGTCCACCACGACCACGAGGTCCGACGCCTCGGCGGTCGAGAGCCGGTGCGCGATCGTGATGGTGGAACGGCCCGCCGTCAGCGAGTCCAGGGCCCGCGCGATCCGCACCTCGGTCGCCGGGTCCACCGCGGAGGTCGCCTCGTCGAGCACGAGCAGGTCCGGCTGCGCGAGATAGGCGCGCGCGATCGCGACGAGCTGCCGCTCCCCCGCCGAGAGCGCCTCGCCGCGCTGGCCCACCGCGGTGTCCAGCCCGTCGGGCAGGTCGGCCACCCAGTCGAGGAGCCCGAGCTCGGCGAAGGCCCGCTCCACGGCGGCCCGCGGGTCGGCGTCCGGCGCGCGCAGCCCGTAGGCCGCGTTGTCGAGCACGGTGCCGTCGAACAGGAAGCCCTCCTGCGGCACCAGCACCACGCGCTCACGCAGGGAGGCGAACGAGAGGTCGCGCAGGTCGGTGCCGTCGAGCTCCACGGCACCCGAGGTCGGGTCCATGAGCCGCGTGACGAGCTTGGCGATGGTGGTCTTGCCGGAACCGGTCTGGCCCACCACGGCGACCTTGGTGCGCGGCGGCAGGTCCAGCGTCACGCCGTGCAGCACCTCGGGTCCGCCCGGGTAGGCGAACCGCACGTCCCGCAGCGTCACGTGGGCGGGCCCCCGCTCCTGCGCGACGGCGCCCGGCTTCTCGGCCACCTGCACCGGCGTCTCGATCACCGCGATCACGCGCCGCCAGCCGGCCACGGCGTTCTGCAGCTCGTTGAGGATCTCCGTGGCCATCTGCACCGGTCCCGTGAACAGCTGCACGAGGAACAGGAACGCGACGAGCTGGCCCGCCGTCAGCCCGCCGCCGACGCCGAGCAGCGTGCCCACGACCACCACGATCGCCAGCACCAGGTTGGAGATCAGCACACCCGAGGAGAACGTGGCCGCGACCAGCACCTGCGACCGTGCCTGGGCGCTGCGGGTGGCCTCGACGGCGTCGCCGATGCGGCGGCCCGTGCGCTCGGCGGCGCCGTAGGCGCGCACCGTCTCGGCCCCCACCACCGACTCCGAGACGGCGCCGAGCATCGCGCCGACGCGCTCGCGCACCAGCGTGTAGGCACGGTTGACGTACTTCTGCCCGTACCGGATCACGAGGAACATCGGCACGAAGGCGACCCACACCACCGCGGTCAGGATCGGCGAGTAGACCAGCATCAGGGCGGTCGCCACGATCACCTGCAGCACGTTGACGAGCAGCATGATGCCGCCCCACTGCACGAACAGCGACACCGTGTCCACGTCGTTGGTCACGCGCGAGACCAGCGCGCCGCGGCGCTCGGTGTTCTGCGTGAGGGTCGACAGGTCGTGCACGTGCCGGAACGCCGTGGTGCGCAGCGTCGCGAGCCCGGCCTCGGCCGAGCGGAACAGGCGCACGTTCACGAGCGCCGCGCACAGCCCGGCCAGCACGAGCGCACCCGTGGCGAGCAGCGCCAGGAGCGCCACCCGCCCCGCGTCGGGCCCGCCGTCGGCCAGGATGCCGACGTCGATGGTCTGCTGCACCGCGAGCGGCACCACCACGCGGCCGGCCGCCGCCAGAGCCGCCAGGCCGAGGGTGAGCCACAGCCCGCGGGTGATCTCGGGGCTGAGCTCGATGCCCCGCCGCAGCGTCGCCAGCACGCCGAGGCGGCTGGCGGACTCGATGCGGGCGCCGTCGGCGTCGAGCAGGTCCTCGGGGACGTCCGTGCCGTCCGCCTCGGGTGCGTCGGTCGTCGCGGTCATCGGGACACCTCTTCCAGCTCGTCGTCCAGCGCGTCGCCCAGGTCGCGGCCCACGCCGTCGCCCACGTCGCTGCCCGCCGCGGCGGCGTCGGCCCGTTCCTGCTCGCGGCGCTCCGTCTCCGCCTCGTAGGCGGTGGCGAGCTCGCGGTAGCCGGCGTCGCGCGCCATCAGCTCGGCGTGCGTGCCGGTGTCGACGACCCGCCCGCCGTCGACGTGGACCACACGGTCCGCGAGCGCCACCGACGACATCCGGTAGGCGACCATGATCACCGTCGTGCCGCGGCCGGGTCCGGCTTCCGCCGTGTCGTCGGCCAGGCCGCGCAGGATCTCCTGTTCCACCCGCGGGTCGACGGCGCTGGTCGCGTCGTCGAGCACGAGCAGGCGCGGCGCGCGCACCAGGGCGCGCGCGATGGCGAGCCGCTGACGCTGACCGCCGGAGAGGTTGGCGCCGCGCTCGCCGAGCGGGGCGTCGAGGCCGCCCGGCAGGTCGCGCACGGTGTCGGCGAGGCGGGCGAGCTCCAGGGCGTGCCACACCTCGTCGTCGGACGGCGAGCCGGGGGCGCCCGGGTCGGCGAGCGTGACGTTGCCGCGCACGGTGTCCTCGAAGACGAACGTGGTCTGCGTGACGAGGGCGACGTGGGCGGGGATCTCGCCGTCGGCGAGGGTCCGCGCGTCGACGTCGTCCAGGAGCACGCGGCCGCGCGTCGGGTCCGACAGCCGGGCCAGGAGGCTCACGAGCGTGGTCTTGCCGGCCCCGGTGCTGCCCACGACGGCCACGGTGGCACCTGGTTCGACGGCCACGTCCACGCCGTCGAGCAGCGTGATGGTCCGGCCGAGCGCGCCGCCGGTGGCAGGGACGTCGACGCCGACGCCCTCCAGCCGGACGGCCAGGCCGCCGCGACGGGCGGGCAGCCGGGCGTCGCCGTACGCGAGCGCGCCGGTGGAGTCGACGACCTGCGCGATGCGCTCGTAGCCGACCAGGGCGCGGGGCAGCTCACCGAGCACCCAGCCGAAGGCCTGGACCGGCACGGTCATCATCGTGAGCAGGTAGGCGGCGGTGACGACGTCGCCTGCCACGATGTCCCCGGTCGCGACGCGCCAGGTGCCGATGCCGAGCACGAGCAGGGTGCCGACCGCCGGGAGGGTCTGGATGACGGGGTCGAACAGCGAGCGGACGATGCCGACGCGGACGTTCGCGGCGCGCAGCTCCTGCGTGCGGGCGTCGAACCGGCTCTCCTCGCGCTCCTCGGTACCGAGGGCCTTGACCAGGAGGGCCGCCTCGAAGCTCTCGTGCGCGACGTCGGCGACGTCGCCGCGCAGCCGCTGTGCCCGGGTGACCGCGGGCGACATGTGCCGCTGGTAGACGGCGTTGACGGCGACGGTGATCGGGATGACAGCGAGCGCCGCGAGCGCGAGCCAGGGGTCGACGGCCAGGAGCATGCCCACGGCGACGCCGATCATGACCACGACGCCGAGCGCGAACGGCAGCGGGTTGAAGACGCCGGTGGCGGCCTCGGTGTCCGAGGTGGTGTGGTTCAGGAGCTGGCCGGCCGGGTGGGCGCGGTGCCAGGACCCGGGCAGGCGCAGGTACTGCCGGGTCAGGGCGCTGCGGTGGTCGGCCTGGATGGCGACCACGCCGTACCCGGCCCAGATGCGCCGCCCGGCCACGGCCAGGGCGAGCGACAGCGCGACGGCGGCGAGCACGAGCCCGGCGAGCCAGATCCGGTCGCGGGCGGACTCGTCACCGGCGATCGCGGGGACCACCACCGTGTCGGTGGCCCAGCCGACCGCCCGGCTGACGGCCACGGTCAGAGCGCCGAAGAGGCCCGACGCGCCCACGGCCAGGACGTAGAGGCCGGGGTGGGCGCGCATGCCGCGCCACATGAGGGCGAGCGAGCGCCGGACACGAGAGCCGGTGAGGGCCATCGGTGCGGTGCGCGGGGCGTCTGGGGGCACGGCAAGACCTCGCTTCTCGGGGGGTGCTCTGATTTTCTCACGGCCCGGGAATCGATTCGACGGTATTTCGCCCTGGGCGTCGACGACGCTACGACCTGAACCTATGTTGAGGTCAACCGCCCGTCCGGGCGCGGCCCGCCCGGTGTCAGCGAACCTCCAGGCCGGCGGCCCGCATCGCGTCCTTGACCTGCCCCACGGTGAGCGCGCCGAAGTGGAACACCGACGCGGCCAGCACGGCGTCCGCCCCTGCGCGTGCCGCCTCGACGAAGTGCTCCGGCGTCCCGGCCCCGCCCGACGCGACGAGCGGCACGTGCACCCGCTCGCGCACCGCGCGGAGCATCTCCAGGTCGAACCCGGCGGTGGTGCCGTCGGCGTCCATCGAGTTGAGCAGGATCTCCCCCGCGCCCAGCTTCGCCGCCCGCTCGGCCCACTCGACGGCGTCGATCCCCGTGCCCCGGCGCCCGCCGTGCGTGGTGACCTCGTAGCCCGACGGCGTGGTGACGTCGCCGGTGACGCGGCGCGCGTCGACGCTCAGGGTGAGCACCTGCGAGCCGAAGCGCTGCGCGATCTCGGCGATGAGCTCCGGCCGTGCGATGGCGGCGGTGTTCACACCGACCTTGTCGGCGCCGGCGCGCAGCAGCCGGTCCACGTCGTCGGTCGAGCGCACGCCGCCGCCCACGGTGAGCGGCACGAACACCTGCTCGGCGGTGCGCCGCACCACGTCGACCATGGTCGCGCGGTCGCCCGACGAAGCGGACACGTCGAGGAACGTCAGCTCGTCGGCGCCCTCGGCGTCGTACCGGCCGGCGAGCTCGACCGGGTCCCCGGCGTCACGCAGGTCCGCGAAGTTGACGCCCTTGACCACCCGGCCCGCGTCGACGTCCAGGCACGGGATCACACGGATCGCGACGGACATCAGCCCTCCTCTTCCTGGGTCTTCTCGTCCCCGGCCTGCCGGGGTTCGTCCTCGGCGACCGCCTGGTGCGTGTCGAGGATGTCGACGACGTACACCATCGTCTCGCCGGCGAGCCGGCTCGTGGTGTCGGCGTAGCCGCTGTCCGGCGGCACCACCAGCATGACCTGCGAGCCGACGGTCTGTTCCAGCAGCCCCTGGTCCCAGCCCTCGACCAGCCTGCCGATGCCGATCTCCGCGGACTGCGGCGGGGTGCCCTCGGTCCACGTCGTGTCGACCACGCTCCCGTCGCTCCAGCGCACGGCCGTGAACTCGACCGTCACGATCTGCCCCGCCCGGACCTGGGGCCCGGCCCCGCGGATCAGCGGGTGCACCACCAGGTCCGACGGCGGCTCGGCGTCCGGGACCCGCACCGTGGGCGCACCGAGATCGTCCAGCCGGACCTGCGGCAACCCCTTGCCGGGTGGCTCGCCCGCGGTGCCGGACGCCCGCGCGGGCAGCACGTCGACCACGACCAGCACCGGCACGCCGTCCTGCTCGTCCAGGAGCGACAGCCGGGCGCCGACCCGCTGACCCTCCAGCGCCTCGAAGAGGTCGTTGCCGAGCGACGACTCGGTCATCGTGTACGCCGCGGGCGCCGTGCGGAACGTGTTCTGCAGCTCCGTGCCGTCGCGACCGTCCTCGGCGTACAGGTTCAGCAGCACGGGGTCGTCCCGTTCGAGCATGTCACCGGTGCCCGGCCAGACCGTGCGCGAACCGGACCGGACCACGTCGAACGGCTTGTCGTACTCCAGCGTGGGCGGCGCGCCGTTCGCCCCGGTCACCTGCACCGGCTCCTGCGACGCCGACGACGACGGCGCCGGGCCCACCTCGACCGGCAGGGAGGCGGGGGCGCACGCAGCGGTCCCGGTCATGACCGCCGCGGCCAGCGCACCGGCGACGACACGGACCCAGGAGCTCACTCGCGCAAGTCTCCCACGGACACGGGCGTGCCCCGGGACCCGTCCACGACGAGCGCCCGGGGCACGCGTTCGGTCACATGCTCTCGATGAGGCGCTCCACCCGGTCGTCCACGCTCTTGAACGGGTCCTTGCACAGCACCGTGCGCTGGGCCTGGTCGTTCAGCTTGAGGTGCACCCAGTCCACCGTGTAGTCCCGGCGCGCCTCCTGGGCGGCCCGGACGAAGTCGCCGCGCAGCTTGGCCCGCGTGGTCTGCGGCGGCACCGCCGTGGACTCGAAGACCTCCAGGTCCGTGGTGACGCGCTCCACCATGCCCCGGGCCGCGAGCAGGTTGTACAGCCCCTCCGTGCGCGAGATGTCGTGGTAGGCCAGGTCGAGCCGGGCGATGCGCGGGTCGTCCAGGCCCATGCCGTGCTTCTCCTGGTAGCGGCGGATCAGCTTGAGCTTGATGGCCCAGTCCAGCTCCCGGTCCACGAGCGTCAGGTCCTCGGTCTGCAGCGCGCGCAGGCCACGCTCCCACAGGTCGAGCACCTGCTTGACCACCGGCGTGACCTCCAGGTTGGCCTCCACCAGCTCCCGCGCCCGCTCGTAGTACTCCGACTGGATCTCGACGGCCGTCATCGTGCGGCCGTTGGCCAGCGTCACGGCGTGCTTGCCGGTGCGGTCGTGGCTGATCTCCCGGATCGCCCGGATCGGGTTCTCCAGGGTGAGGTCCCGCATCGGCACACCGGCCTCGACCAGGCGCAGCACCAGGTCCGTGGTGCCCACCTTGAGCATGGTGGTGGGCTCGGCCATCGACGAGTCGCCGACGATCACGTGCAGGCGCCGGTACAGCTCGGCGTCCGCGTGCGGCTCGTCGCGGGTGTTGATGATGGGCCGCGAGCGCGTCGTGGCGCTGGAGACCGCCTCCCAGATGTGGTCGGCACGCTGCGACAGGCAGAACACCGCACCCCGCGGCGTCGAGAGCACCTTGCCCGCCCCCACCAGGATCTGCCGGGTGATGAGGAACGGCACCAGCACGTCGGACAGCCGCGAGAAGTCCCCCGACCGGCGCACCAGGTAGTTCTCGTGGCACCCGTACGAGTTGCCCGCCGAGTCGGTGTTGTTCTTGAACAGGTGGATCTTGCCCGGCAGGTCCTCGTGCTCCAGGCGCTGCTGGGCGTCCGCGACCAGGCCCTCCAGGATGCGCTCACCGCCGCGGTCGTACGCGACGAGCTGGCGCACGTCGTCGCACTCGGCCGTCGCATACTCCGGGTGCGAACCCACGTCGAGGTAGAGGCGGGAGCCGTTCCTCAGGAACACGTTCGAGGAACGGCCCCACGCCACCACCTTCCGGAACAGGTAGCGGGCCACCTCGTCGGCGGACAGACCACGCCCGTCGTCAGCGGCACACGTCACGCCGTACTCGGTCTCGAGACCGAAGATCCTACGGTCCATGGACTTCCCCTCCCCGTTCGCGGAACGCGCTGCTAGTGGTCGGTCCCGGACGAGGTGCCGGACGCCTCCGGCCCGTCGTCGGGCTTGTTCCCGGTCGGCTTCTTCTCGGTGGGCTCTTCCTCGGTGGGCTCTTCCTCGGTGGGCTCTTCCTCGGTCGACTGCTCCTCGGTCGACTGCTCCTCGGTCGGTTGCTCGCCGGTGGGCTGCTCCGGCGTGCCCGACTCAGGCGGGCCCCCCTCCGGGACCGGCTTCGCGTCGGTCGGCGGAGCGTCGTCGCCCTGCGCCAGCAGGTCCGCCAGGACCTGCCGGTTCAGCCGCCGGAACGCCCGGCGCGGGCGGTCGCGCTCCAGCACCGCCACCTCGAGCTGGGCCGCCTCGATGGTGCGCGGCGTCGAACCCTCGCCCGAGCCGAGAGCCGCCACGGCCAGCCGGAGCGCCTCCCCGAGCGACAGGTCCGCCCGCCACCCCTCCTTGACGCGCCGGCCGAGCTGCTCCGCCTGGCCGCCCATGACCACGAAGCCGTGCTCGTCGGCCACCGTGCCGTCGTAGGTGAGCCGGTAGATCTGGTCGTCCGCGGCCTGGGCGCCCACCTCGGCCACGACGATCTCGACCTCGAGCGGCTTGGACTCGGTGATGAACACCGTGCCCAGCGTCTGCGCGTACGCGTTGGCGAGGCCGCGCGCCGTCACGTCGGACCGGTCGTAGGAGTACCCGCGCATGTCGGCGTACCGGACGCCGGCCACACGCAGGTTCTCGAACTCGTTGTACTTGCCCACGGCCGCGAACGCGATGCGGTCGTAGATCTCCGAGATCTTGTGCAGGGCCCGCGACGGGTTCTCCGTCGCGAAGGCGATACCGCCCTCGTAGGCGAGCACCACCACGGACCGGCCCCGGGCGATGCCCTTGCGGGCGAAGTCCGCCCGGTCCTTCATCAGCTGCTCGGGCGAGACGTAGAACGGCATGTTCATGCGAGGTACCCCCTCTCTCGGCGCTGCGCCACGATCTGCTCCGCCACGCGGGAGACCTCCGCGTCCTCGACGCGCTCGTACCCGTCCGCGGACACGACCGCGACCACCGGGAAGATGCCGCGCACGGTGTCCGGTCCGCCCGTCGCCGAGTCGTCGTCCGCGGCGTCGTACAACGACTCCACCGCAACCCGGACCGCCTCGTCGGCATCCATCCCGCGCCGCCACAGCTTCTTCAGTGCACCCCGCGCGAAGAGCGATCCCGAGCCCACGCCGTGGTGCTCGTGCTCCTCGTACCGGCCGCCGGTGGCGTCGTAGCTGAAGATCCGGCCGATGCCCTTGTCCAGGTCGTAGCCCGCGAACAGCGGCACCACGGCCAGGCCCTGCATCGCCATCGCGAGGTTGCCGCGCAGCATGGTGGCCAGCCGGTTCGCCTTGCCCGTGAGGGACAGCAGCGAGCCCTCGATCTTCTCGTAGTGCTCCAGCTCGAGCTGGAACAGGCGCACCAGCTCCAGCCCGATGCCGGCCGAGCCGGCGATGCCG
Organism: Promicromonospora sp. NPDC050880; assembly: GCF_044456525.1. Taxonomy (NCBI): domain Bacteria; kingdom Bacillati; phylum Actinomycetota; class Actinomycetes; order Micrococcales; family Promicromonosporaceae; genus Promicromonospora; species Promicromonospora sp. NPDC050880. The sequence continues at coordinate 73,928 of NZ_JBITFV010000016.1, read as the reverse complement.
ACCGCCGAGTACTCGTCGGCCGGGAACACCTTCTCGATGCTGCGGCTGGCGATCATGGGCCCTGCGGTGGCGCGACGGTCACCCGCCAGCAGGACGCCGCCGTCGAAGGTCAGGGCCACGATCGTGGTGGCGTGCGGGGACAGGGTCGCCGGGTCGGTCACGCCCGCGGGCATGACGCGGTTCCCGGGCAGCCGGTCGGGGGCGTGCTCGGCCAGGAAGTCCACGAAGGACGACGATCCCGGACGCAGGAAGGCGTCCGGGAGTCGGCCTGCGGTGCGGTCTGCGTTCAGGTTCACTGCCCACCCTTCTGGACGAATCCGCGCACGAACGACTCGGCGTTCGTCTCGAGCACCTCGTCGATCTCCTCGAGCAGGGCGTCGACCTCGTCGTCGTCCTTCTGCGGTGCCGCGGCGGCGGGCGCCGGGGTCTCGGCGTCGTCGTCCGGAGTGCGGTCCTCGTGTGACGGGTTGATTCTTTCCTGACCGGCCATGATCGCCTCCTGGTGATTCTCTGACGTAACGCTGGTCCTGAAGCCTAGGCCCTGACCCTGGAGCTTGACCCTAGTGGCCGACCCTAGGCGGTACCACTGACATCGAAGGTCACCTCCGCCCGGAGAGTCCGTCGAGCAACGCCCCCGCGTCCGGGCTCGCGTCGAGCAGCGCCCCGATGTGGTGCCGGGTCCCGCGGGTCGGGTCGAGCATCGGCACGCGCTGGAGCGCCTGGGACCCGTCCACGTCGAAGATCACCGAGTCCCAGCTCGCCGCCGAGACCTGGCCGCCGTAGCGAGCCATCACCTCGCCGCGGAAGTACGCACGGGTGTCGACCGGCGGGTGGAGCACCGCGCGCGCGACGCTCTCCTCGTCGACGATCCGGTCCACCGCGCCCTTGGCGAGCAGGCGGTGGTAGATGCCGCGCTCGGGCCGCACGTCGGACCACTGCAGGTCCATGGCGTGCAGCCGCGGGTGGTCCCACTCCAGGTTGTCGCGCGAGCGCAGCCGGTCCAGGAGCCGCAGCTTGGCGACCCACTCGACCTCGCGCGCGCAGGAGGCCGGGTCGGTGCCGAGACGCTCCACGACCGACGCCCAGCGGTCCAGCACGGCGTCCGACTCCGCGTCGGTGCCGAGCACCTTGAGCGAGCGCCGCACGACGTCCGCGACCTCGCCCTGGATCTCCAGCGCCGTCATCGTGCGCCCGTCGGCCAGGTCGAGCGGGACGGACAGGGTCAGGTCGCGCGAGACCTTCTGCACGTCGCTCACCGGGGCGGCCAGCCGCAGCGCACCGAGCTCACCGCGAGCGTCCACGCCCGCCTCGGCCAGCTCGTCGAGGTGCTCCAGCACCCACAGCACCAGCGACGTCGCACCCGCCTTGAGGTAGGTGGGCACCTCCATCAGGTTGGCGTCGCCGAGGATGAGGTGCAGGCGCCGCCAGCGCTGCCGGTCGGCGTGCGGTTCGTCGCGCGTGTTCACGATCGGCCGGCGCAGCGTGGTCTCCAGACCGATCTCGGCCTCGATGTAGTCGGCGCGCTGCGAGATCTGGTAGCCGGCGGTGCCGCTGGTCGCCCCCAGCCCCACACGGCCCGAACCCGTGAACACCTGCCGCGTGACGAGGAACGGCGTGATCAGCTCGGCGAGCGTCGTGAACGGCAGCGACCGGTTCACGAGGTAGTTCTCGTGCGTGCCGTAGCTGGCTCCCTTGCCGTCCACGTTATTCTTGTAGAGCACCACCTCGCTGCCCGGGAAGCCGGCCAGCTCCCGCAGCGCGGACAGCATCACGCGCTCGCCGGCGACGTCCCAGCGCACCAGGTCCTCGGGGGTCATGACCTCCGGCGAGGAGTACTCGGGGTGCGCATGGTCCACGTAGAGGCGCGCGCCGTTGGTGAGGATCACGTTGGCGGCACTGGGGTCGTCGTACTCCTCCGTGGCCGGCCGCTCGACCTCCTGCGTGGAGCCCGACCGGCGCCGCCCGCGGCCCGGCAGCCCGGGCTCCACGACGGGCACCTGCCCGGTCACCGGGCCTGACGGCGCCGGCCGCGCCGGGTCGTCGGTCAGCATCGACGGCTGCGCCGAAGCGCGGTCGAGGTGGAACCCGCGCGCGTCCTGCAGCGGGTCCTCGTCGTCGTAGTCCCAGCGGGCCCGGCCCCCCGTCCCCTCGGCCCGCGTGGAGATGGCCCGGTAGGTCGTCACCACCTGGCTGGACAGCAGCATGGGGTTGGCCAGGGGACGACCCGGCTGCAGCACTCCGTACTCGGTCTCGATGCCCATCACTCGACGCACGCTCACGTCCACCACCCTATGCCGGAGTAGTCCCGTTGGTGAGGCAGGGTCCGCGCCCGCCGGGCGGCGGACGCGGACCCTGTCCCGATGGCTGTCAGAGGTACTGGCCGGTGTTCTGGACGGTGTCGATGGTGCGGGGCGTGGCGCCCTCGCCCTTCTTCTGGACGATGGTGCGGATGAAGACGATGCGCTCACCCTTCTTGCCGCTGATGCGGGCCCAGTCGTCCGGGTTGGTCGTGTTCGGGAGGTCCTCGTTCTCCTTGAACTCGTCGACGCAGGCGGTGAGCAGGTGCTCGACGCGGATGCCCTTCTGCCCCGTGGCCAGGAAGTCCTTGATCGCGTTCTTCTTGGCCCGGTCCACGACGTTCTGGATCATGGCACCAGAGTTGAAGTCCTTGAAGAACAGGGTCTCCTTGTCACCGGAGGCGTACGTGACCTCCAGGAACTGGTTCTCCTCGTCCTCGGAGTACATGCGCTCCACGACCGAGGTGATCATGCCGTCCAGCGCCTCGGAGACGTTGTTGCCGTACTCCGCCAGGTCCTCCGCGTGGACGGGCAGCTCCTTGGTGAGGTACTTGCCGAAGATCTCCTTGGCGCCCTCGGCGTCCGGCCGCTCGATCTTGATCTTCACGTCGAGGCGTCCGGGGCGCAGGATCGCGGGGTCGATCATGTCCTCGCGGTTGGACGCACCGATCACGATGACGTTGTCGAGCCGCTCCACACCGTCGATCTCGGCGAGCAGCTGCGGGACGATGGTCGTCTCGACGTCGGAGGAGAGGCCGGTACCGCGGGTGCGGAACAGCGACTCCATCTCGTCGAAGAAGACGACGACGGGCATGCCCTGGCCGGCCTTCTCCCGTGCGCGGGCGAAGATCAGGCGGATGTGCCGCTCGGTCTCGCCGACGTACTTGTTCAGCAGCTCGGGGCCCTTGACGTTGAGGAAGTAGCTCTTCACCTCGGGGTTGCCCCCGTTGGCCCGGGCGACCATCCCGGCCAGGGAGTGCGCCACCGCCTTGGCGATGAGCGTCTTGCCGCAGCCGGGCGGGCCGTACAGCAGAACGCCCTTGGGCGGGCGCAGCCCGTGCTCCCGGAACAGGTCCGGGTGCGCGAACGGCAGCTCGACCGCGTCACGGATGGCCTCGATCTGCGGGCCGAGGCCACCGATGTCCTCGTACTCGATGTCCGGGACCTCTTCGAGCACGAGCTCCTCGACCTCGGACTTCGGCACGACCTCGAACACGAAACCGCTGCGCGTGTCGACGGTGAGCGAGTCACCCACCCGCAGGGGCACGTCCATCACGGAGCCGGCGAGGCGCACCACGCGCTCCTCGTCCGCGCGGCCGACCACGAGCACGCGGTCGCCGCCGAGCATCTCCTTCACGGTGACTAGCTCACCCGTGCGCTCGTAGTCGCCGGCGCCGACGACCGTCATCGCCTCGTTGAGCTTCACCTCCTGGCCCGGGCTCAGGCGGGTGACGTCCAGGCTGGGGCTCGCGGACACGTGCATCTTGCGGCCGGCCGAGGAGATGTCCACCGACCCGTCGGGGTGGGCCCCCAGGAAGACGGCGTACGTCCCCGGCGGCTTGGCAAGGTCGTCGAGCTGTTTCTTCAGCTCGACTATCTGGTCGCGCGCCGCGCGGAGGGCTTCCGCGAGGCGCTCGTTCTTGGCTGAGAGGAGGGCGATCTGGCGCTCGTAGTCGCGGCTCGGCAAAGACTCGTTCTCGGGATGGTTGTATCCTGACGTGTTCTCGGTCATGACATCCCCTCTCGTAGGGCCCGGGAGGCGACCATATGACGCAAACGCCTCCGAGAACAGCACTCTAAGCACAGTCACCGACACACCGGGAGTAAGAACACCCGTTTGAGACGTCCGAGGTACTCGATCGTTACAGGCCGTTCACGCGGACGGGATGCTTCCGTCCTGCGGCGCAACGCCCAGGTCACGGCGAACCTTGCGGACCTTCTTGTCGGACACGGCCCGCTCCCCCAGGTCCTCCGCCGTCCACTCCGCCTCGGGCGCCGTGGGGTACGCACCCTTGGCAGGACGCCGTTTCCGCTCGGGCGGCACCACCCCGTCGGCCAGCCGGCGGGCGGTGATCAGGAAGCCGGTGTGGCCGATCATCCGGTGCTCGGGTCGCACGGCCAGACCCTCCAGGTGCCACCCGCGGACCATCGTCTCGAAGGCCGCCGGCTCGGCGAACCGGCCGTCCGCACGGAGGTCTTCTGCTGTGCGCGAAAGCTGGGTGGTGGTGGCCACATAGCAGACCAGCACGCCCCCGGGGGCGAGCGCCGAGGCGACGGCGTCCACGTTCTCCCAGGGTGCGAGCATGTCCAGCACCACCCGGTCGACCGAGCCGGGCTCGGCGACCTCGGGCAACACATCGGCCAGGTCGCCGACCGAGAGCTGCCACGCCGGGTGCGGCCCGCCGAAGAACGTCTCGACGTTGCCCTGGGCGATGGCCGCGAAGTCCTCGCGCCGCTCGATGGAGTGCACGTGGCCCGCGTCGCCCACGGCACGCAGCAGCGACATGGTCAGCGCACCGGAGCCCACCCCGGCCTCGACCACGCGCGCGCCCGGGTAGATGTCGGCCATCGCGACGATCTGGGCGGCGTCCTTGGGGTAGACGACGGCGGCACCGCGCGGCATCGACAGGACGTAGTCGGCGAGCAGCGGGCGCAGCGCCAGGTACTCGATCTCCGCGGTGTTGACCACCACGGTGCCCTCGGGCTGCCCGATGATCTGCTCGTGCTTGAAGTAGCCCTTGTGCGTGTGGAACGTGCCGCCGGGCTGCAGCGTGATGGTGTGCAGGCGGCCCTTGGGGTCGGTGAGCTGGACCTTGTCGCCCACGCGGAACGGGCCGCGGCGCAGCTCGGCACCGGTGGCGGTCGGGATATCGGTGGGTGTGGTCACGACGGACAATCCTAGGCGCTGGGCCGGGCCCCCGCGTCCGCCGGCAGGCCGCCGCCGCGGAGCGCCGCGGGCGACGGTGCACCCCGCCGGCTCAGGTGCCGCGGATCGCGCGCGCCACGTCGGCGAGGTCGAGCACCCCGGTGACGCGGCCGGCCTCGACGACGGGGACCAGCCGCGCCCCGCCGGAGCTGCGCGCGAGGTGCTCCAGGAGGCGCGTGCCGGCCAGCTCGGGGTCCACCTGGGACCCGTGGACGAAAGGCACCGCCACGGCGTCGACCTGGGTCAGGTCCCGGGCCTGGGCGGGCACGGCGGCGACGGCGGCGTCGTCCACCACCGCGAGCGGGAGGTCGCCGTGGCCGACGACGACGATGCGGTGCGCTGCCGCACCGGCCCCCGCGGCCGCGCGCGCCGACAGCGCGTCCGTGACGGTCGAGCCGAGCGGCACCACGAGCGCGGGGGCGGCGAGGGACCGCGCGGACAGCGCGTCGACGGCCTCGCGCCGCCGGCCGTTGGTGATCGCCGCACCGGCCCCCGCCCAGAGGAAGGCACCGATCAGCGCCGACCAGAGCACGGTGGTGAGGTTGGGGCTGGTGCCCTGCACGAGCGGCAGGACCAGCGCCCACAGCAGCACGCCGACCGCGACGAGGCGGCCCACCCAGCCGGCGACGATCGTCCCCGTGGTGCGCCTGCCCGTGACCGCCCACACGAAGGACTCGAGGATCTGCCCGCCGTCCAGCGGCAGGCCCGGCAGCAGGTTGAACACGCCGACGAACGCGTTGGAGACGGCGCCCGCGTACAGCAGGAGCGCCGGCACGTTCAGCACCGGCGAGGCCTGGTACGCGAACCAGAAGCCGGCCGCGAGCGCCAGGTTCGTCAGCGGCCCGACCACGGCGACGAGGAAACCGTCGAGCGGCCGGCCCAGGCCACCGGTGTAGGCGGTGTGGCCGCCCCAGAGCGTGACGGCCAGCTCGGTCACGTTCTGGCCGCGCGCCCGGGCCACGAGCGCGTGCGCGGTCTCGTGCAGGAACACGGACGCGAACAGGAGCAGGACGAAGACGAACGCCACCAGGTAGGCGCCGGCGCCGAGACCGGGGGCGATCGCCTGGACGTTGGGCACGAACAGGACGGTCAGGATGAGCGCGGCGAGGAACCAGGACCGGGTGATGATCACGGGCGCGCCGGCGACGCGGCCGACGACGAACCCCTTCGAGCGCTGCGGGGCGGGCGGTGCGGGAGTGGAGGCGGGCTCCGAGGTGGTCACCGGTCCAACCTATCCGGCCGTCCGCCCGGGCGGAGACGGCACGCTGTGGACAGCTCCCGGAGGATGTCGGTGGCCGCCCCTAGGGTGGGGGCATGACGACGACGGAGGTAACCCCGGGGCCGGACGTGGCGACCGAGACGGGCGCGGCGGCGGTCGTGACGGCTCCCTCACGGCCGCCCGCTCTCTCGCCGTCGCGCGCCAACGACTTCATGCAGTGCCCGCTGCTGTTCCGGTTCCGCACCGTGGACCGGCTGCCGGAGCCACCGTCGGCCGCGGCCGCGCGGGGCACGCTGGTGCATGCCGTGCTGGAGCGGTTGTACGACGCGCCGCTCGGTGAGCGCACGCTGGCGGCCGCGCACGACCTGCTGCCGGGCGAGTGGGACCGGCTGCTGGAGGCGGACGAGCGGTACGCGTCGCTGTTCACGGACGGGGTGGGCCCGGACGGGCAGGACCGCGCGGGCTGGCTCGCGGGTGCGGGCTCCCTCCTGGGCACGTACTTCACGCTGGAGGACCCGAACCGGCTGGAGCCGGCCGAGCGCGAGCTGCTCGTCGAGTCCCAGCTCGACGGCGGGCCGCTGCTGCGCGGCATCGTGGACCGCCTGGACGTCGCGCCGGACGGCGCCGTGCGGGTCGTGGACTACAAGACGGGCCGGTCGCCGCGTCCGGGCTACGAGTCGTCGGCCGTGTTCCAGATGCGGTTCTACGGCCTGGTGCTGTGGCGCGAGCGAGGCGTGCTGCCCAAGATGCTCCAGCTCGTCTACCTGGGCGACGGCCAGGTGCTGCGGGGCGAGCCGACCACCGCCCACCTGGAGCACACGGAGCAGAAGATCCGCGCGGTCTGGTCGGCGATCGAGGAGTCGGCCCGCAGCGGCGAGTGGAAGCCCCGCCGGTCCAAGCTCTGCGGATGGTGCGCGCACCAGGCGCTGTGCCCGGAGTTCGGCGGCACGCCGCCGGAGGTCCCTGAGGGCGCGGTCGCGCTGCGCCTGGGGATCACGGGCTGAGCCCCGGCCCGCCACGGGCCGGGCCGGGGCCGGCCGGTGGCTCAGTCGCCGAGCAGGTCGATGACCTCGCCCGCGGCGATCCGGCCCAGCACCTCCAGGTCAACCTGCTTGAGCGACGCGGCGCGGCTGAGGCCCGGGCGCGCCGGCACGGGCACCTCGGCCGGCACGCCGAGCGTGCGGGCGCCCGACGCGAGCGCGGACGTGATGCCGGGCCCGGAGTCCTCGATGGCCACGCAGTCCTCGGGCCGCACGCCGAGCAGCCCGGCGGCCACGAGGTACGGCTCCGGGTGGGGCTTGCCGTGGGTCACCTCGTCGCCGGTGACGAGGTGGGTGAAGGTGCCCTCGGGGGCTCCGCCGGCCACGACCTCGGCCTGGCTGCGGTAGGACATGGTGACGATCGCGCACGGGACTCCCGCGGCACGCAGGTCGCCGAGCAGCTCCAGCACCCCGGGACGCCACGGCACGCGCTCGCGCAGCTGTTCGTTCACGCGGGCCACCAGCCACGCGACGATCACGTCCGGTTCGAGCGGCACGCCGGCGTCGCGCAGCATGGCACCGGTGGTCGTCAGGGCCTGCCCGACGGCGCCGAGCGCGTCCTCGTGGGTCCAGGTCGCGCCGTGCTCGGCGACGATCTCGCGCTCGGCACGCATCCAGTAGGGCTCGGAGTCGACGAGGGTGCCGTCCATGTCGAACAGGACGGCACGAGGGCCGGGACCTGCCGGCACGGGGACGTCGGACTCGGGCGGAAGGGCGGTACTCAGGATGCTCTCCTCTGGCTCGTCGTGCGCACGTACGCGGGCCGGCGCTGGCGCGTGACCGCCCGCAGGCACAGCGTCCCACGCGCGGGGACAGTTCCCGGCATTCCGGCGCCGACCAGAGGCGGCCGTTCAGTCCGCGAGGAGCGTCTCCATCCGGTCCTCCCGGGCGCCCTCCAGCCCGGTCCGCTCGAACGCAACGACCGCCTCGTCGAACGTCCGGTTCACCTCGGGCTCGATGTCGACGACGCCGGCCGGGGCGGTCATCGCCTCGTCGTACTCCGCGATCCAGGCGTCCATGTGCGCCACGTAGGCGTCCCGCGCGCGGTCGAGCTCGCCGCCGTCGGCCAGCGGCACGGCCTGGGCCTGCGACCGGGCGGCCAGGACGCCTTCCCGGGCGTCCTTCGCGAGGCCGGGCACGTCCGCCATGAGGGCGGTGGCCAGGCGCTCCTGCCGGGCGGCGTCGGACGCGGACTCGATCTGGTCGAACCGCTCGCTCACCTCGTCGATGTACTCGCGCATGGTCGACTCGCTGTGCTCCACGGCGTCGAGCAGCAGGTCCGCGGGCTCCCGGTGGCCGCCGGCCTCCGACCAGGCGATGCCGCTCCCGGTGCTGGCGACGAGGAACGCGCCGACGGTCGACAGCAGCGCTCGGTGATTTCGCAGGTTGAGCATTAGTTCATACTCGCCCGGATCCGGGGTGGTCCGCGCGTCGATCGGTGTGATCCGTGGCGGAGCAATCAGTCATTTCAGGGCATAGCAGGCATGGTCCGCGTGCGCTCCAGGTGTTCCAGCCGCTCGGCCGCGAGCGCGGCCCGGTTCATCCCCGCGCGGATGTAGGGCGCGTCCGTCCCGGCGCTCTTGGGGTAGAAGATGCCCAGGTTGATGAGGCTGACGAAGCACGCGTAGACCAGCTCGTCCTGCACGAGCCCCAGTGACAGCAGCGTGCCGATGGCGACGATGGGCACGAGGTACACCGCGACGGTGGGCTGCCACGCCGCGAGCCGGCCGAGCGTCGCGATCTCGCCCTTGGGCACCGACGAGAGCCCGGCGGCACGGGCGCGGGCGTTGGTGTCCCAGGCGAACCAGAGGCACGCCTGGACCACGACGGCGAAGGTGACGTGGCCGACGAGCGTGCCCTGCGGCCACCAGTCGCGCTGCACGAGCGTGGGCAGCACGACGTAGAGCGCCGGCAGGACCGCCAGCGAGCGCAGCCCGACCTCCGCGGCCACGGCCCGGGCGCGGGCCCGCCGGCCGCGGGGCAGCGCCCAGACGGTGCTGAGCTCGGCGAAGACGTTCAGGTACAGCCGCGCGGAGACCAGCGCGAACGTGAACGTCACCAGCCGTACCGGCAGGTTCCCCCACGGGTCCGGCACGGGGTAGTCGGGTGCCCGCACGTCGTCGAGGAACATCAGGCCCAGGCCCGAGCGGCCCGAGACCTCGTCCGCCATGTCGAACCACCGTGCCTGCCAGGACAACCCGAGGTCACGCGACCACCAGGTCACGACCAGCGCGGTGGCGCACCACAGCAGCGCCGCAGAGAGCCACGCCCACCGCTGGAGCCGCCGGGCCTGCCGCAGGTGCGCCGCTCCGGTGGCGTCCCGTACCTGGCGGGTGCGGGCCTGCACCTTGCGGCGCTCGCGCGCCACGGTGCCGGCGCCCGGCGAGAGGTCCCGGAGCCGTTGCAGCGTGCCGCGCGGGCGCTCGCGGCCGTCCTGCTCGAGGATCGCCACCTCGTCCGCGAAGACCCGGCCGATCTGCGCGAACCTGGGCGCCGACGGGTCGGTCGGCGTCACCAGGAGCCGGCGGTCGGGGTCGGCGTCGGTGAGGTCCTCCAGGAGCCGGGCCAGCCCCACCGACGTCACGTAGAACTGGTCGGGCACGGTGCCGTCCGGGGTCTGCGGGATCCCGGCGACGGTGATCAGCAGCGCGCCCAGCGAGTAGAGGTCGGCCAGCGGGTGCCCGGCGCCGTCGCGCCGCACCTCGGGCGCCGCGTACACGCTCTCGCCCTGCCCCTGGCCCGTGATGGTGCGGGCATGGAGGTGGTTGACCCCGAGGTCGACGAACCGCAGCCGGACCTGCCCCGGGCCGTCGTCCCGGACGATGATGTTGGACGGTGCGAGGTCGTCGTGGCGCCGGCCCTCCCGTTCCAGCTCCGCGAGCGCCGCGAGCAGGGCGCCGCCCAGGTCGCGCAGGGCCGGGGTGTCCAGCGGCCGCAGGATCTCCCGTGCGGGCGGGGCGGGCTGCTCGGCGGCGCGCCGCGCGAGGTGCTCGGCGAGCGTCGGGCCCCGCACCAGGTCCATGAGGATCCAGCTGTCGTGGCTGGCCCAGACCGGCACGGCCGGGGACTCCTCGGCGTCCGGCCGCCCGTGCAGGGCGTGGTAGCCGCGGGTGGCGTCCACGACGGCGGGGATGGTCAGGTAGGGGTGGAGCACGCACTTGAGGGCGAAGGTCGCGGTGCGCCCGCGGGACGGTGCCGTGACCCGCCCGGTGAGGATGATCGACGTCGTGCCGTGCCGGTAGAACTCGAGACTGGTGAGGTCCAGGGCCGCCCACTCCGCCCGCGCCTGCGTGGAACCGGCACCGGGTTCGTGGAGCGCGGCGAGGGCGCGTCGCACGTCGGGGTCCGCGACCAGGTCGACGCTGAGGTCCGCCGCCGCCCGGCCGGCGACCGTCACCTCCCAGGGGGCGTCGCCGTGGAAACGCATCCGGTCCGAGCTGTGCATCGCGACGAGGGTGAGCAGGTAGAACCCGAGGAATCCCGCGGTGCGCGGCCGCACCCGGGCTCCGGCGGGACCGGACCACCAGGCCCACAGCAGCTCGATCTCGTGCTGCCGGGAGGCCTGGAACCGGTCCGCGTAGGCACGCTCGTCGATCGGGACGTCCCGGAGCACGGCCTGCCAGTCCCCGACGCGCCAGCCGTCGAGGATCTCGGGCCGGACGCCGGGCGCGGCCCGCCCGGTGAGCTCACGCACCACGCCGGCGAGGTGCTCGAGCGTCGCCCTCATCCTGTCCCCCGTCCCCCACCGTCCCGGCGGCCACGAGGTGCGACGATAACGGAGCCTCGGCCCCGTACGCAGGGAGAACACGCCCAGCCGGGAGGCCGCCGGGCCACGGCGCCACCGCCCCGGCGTTCCACACCCCCGCCGCGCGCACCACGGCTTCGTGGGCGATGCTGACCCTCGATCGACGGCTCCGGCCGGCGAGTCCCGGTATCGACCGAAGGGAAGCACACCGTGTTCGGACCCGACTTCTTCGAGCGCCTCTCGCAGCGGACGTACTACGACCTCGACGGCAACCCGATCACGCAGGACCAGTGGTCGGTGCTGCGCCTGGGGGCGGGCAGCGGCCACGTCGCGCGCGACCAGGTCGGGTTCTACCACGTGTCCACGGTCTGGACCGGCGTCGACTCGGCGGCCTCGCCCGATCCCGGCGAGGGCGGTCACACGCCGTTGATCTACGAGACCATGGTCTTCGTCGAGCGGCTCGACCCCGACGGCGTGCTCGCCCCGGACGACAAGCTCGACTGCACCGAGCAGTACGCGGAGCTGCACGCGACACGCGAGGCAGCACTGGCGGGCCACCACCGCGCGACGGCGATGGTCCGCGACTGGATGGTGAACGGACGACCGGAGCTCTGACGGCGGGGGGCCAGCGATGCGGAGCGGCACGCGTACCAGGACCATGTCCCTCTTCACCCGGCGCGCCGTCGACGACGCGGCGCTCTACGGTGAACCGATGCAAGGAACCACCCCGCGGGAGATCGACCCCGCGGGAGCCCAGGCGCTCCTCTCGGAGCTCTTCGACCCCGGGGCCGACCGGCTCGCGCACTCGCTCGGCGTGGGTCGGCGCGCCGAGCAGGTAGCGCGGGTCCTGGGCCGGCCGTCGCTCCTGGTCACCGCCGCCTACCTGCACGACGTCGGGTACGCCGCGGCCGCACGGGACACGGGCCTGCACCAGCTCGACGGCGCGCGCTACCTGCGGTCCCTCGGCGCCTCGGCCGAGCTGACCGGCCTGGTGGCGCACCACACGTCCGCGACGGTCGAGGCCGCCGAGCGGGGGCTGGACGTGACGCTGCGGCGGGAGTTCCCCGCGCCGTCGGGCGAGCTGCTGGACCTGCTCACCTACTGCGACATCACCACGTCGGCCCGGGGCGAGACCGTGACGGTCGACGAGCGGTTCGAGCACATCTACGACCGCTACCCGCCCGGCCACCTGGTGTCGCGCAGCATGCAGCACGCCGAGCCCGGGCTGCGGCAGATGGTGTCCCGCATCGAGCGGCAGCTCGACCGGCCGACCCGGTAGGCGACGGACCCGGGCGGGCGAACGCCCGCCCGGGCCGGCTCAGGTCAGGTACGGCTCGGTCCGCGTCGGGTCCACCGCGTGCTCGATGCGCAGCCGCATCGAAGGGTGGATGTCGAGGTCGCCGAGGCGGTCGACCTGCTGCCAGACCACCTCGCTGGACTCCCCCGACGTCCGCGCGGCCCCGCCCGTGACCGAGCCGCGCATGCAGATCGAGAACTGGGCGCGGACCTCGCCGTCCGAGTACACGATGACGTGCCGCGGGTCGGTGTAGATGCCCACGAGCCCCGTGATCTGCACGCGGTAGCCCGTCTCCTCCTCCGTCTCGCGCACGCCCGCCTGACGCACGGTCTCACCGGGGTCGATGCCGCCGCCGGGCAGCGCCCAGAGACCGTTGTCGGTGCGGTGGATGAGCAGCAGCCGGCCGACGTCGTCCCGCACCGCCACCGTGACCGACGGGACCACCGAGTTGACGGGCGGCGCGGACGGGTCGTCGAAGTAGTCGAACCGCGCCATCACGCCACCCTGTCCGAGTCCTCCGTCCGGGGCCATGCTTCAAGTGGTTTCGCGGTGCTCCAGACCCGCTCGAAACCGGCCTGGTAGGCGGGCGCCATCGACGCCTCCGGGCCGTCCTTGAGGTGCAGCAGGGGGTTCGCGCCCGCGGGCGCGCCCCAGACGTGCGTGTTGACCAGCAGGTCGTCGTCGAACCGGAACGTGGTCGCGTACAGGGTGCTGTCGTGCAGCCGCACCTCCACCCCGGGCGTCCCGAGCGCGGGCGCCAGGTAGGCGAGCACCAGCGCGATCCGGCCTGCCAGGCCCGTACCGCCCTCCTCCTGCGTGCGGACCGCCACGGCCGCGCCGTCCGGGTCGCCCAGGAGCAGCCGTACCCGCACGCCGCGGGCCGCCATGGTGACGATCTCGGTGGTCAGGTCGAGCGTCTGGTCGGGCAGGAACGTCGCCGCGAAGGCGTGCAGCTCGAACCGCTGCTCGACGCCCGCGAGAAAGGCCTGCCACGTCCCGGAGGGCACGGCGCGGCGCGCCGGGTACACCCCGACGATCTCCTGCGCCGCGGCCTCGGCGCGGTCCACGTCGCCCCACAGCGCCGCGACGTCGCAGCCCAGCGCGTCGGACACCGCGACCCGGTGCCGCGGGTGCGGCGTGCGTCCCTGGGCCACCCAGCGCTCCACGGTCTTCGGGTCCACGCCCACCGCGGCGGCCAGCCGCACCTGGCTCAGGCCCGCCTGAGCCATCGCGGCGACCAGTCGTTGGTTCCTCATGCGCTCACCCCCAGGGACGTATCTATCACCGAAACGTCCCGCGCGCTGCCGATGGCACGTCCCGTGTGCCCGGCGCACAGTGGAGTCGCACCGTGGAAATGAGCCAGCCGCCCCTGTCCGCCCCGTCCCGGAGAGTCCCGTGAACCCCATTGCGTCGCAGTCGGTCACCGAACGTCTCGGCGATGTCATCGATCTGCTGCGGCACGTGCGTGCCGACTGGATCGAGGTGCTGACCGTCACGCCCGAGCGGGTGTGCCTGCAGCCCTGGCACCTGGACGACGGCGAGAGCATCGCCCGCGCGCTCGGCCTCGACCACGCCATCGACCAGCGCATGATGGACCCCGGGTACACGCTGTGGACCGGGACCTGGCGGGGCGTCGAGGTGCAGGTCCGCGGCGCGCTGCGCGCCGGCATGCCGGTTCTCTGAGCCGTCTCTGCGCCAGTCCCGGGCCAGTCCCGGGCCAGGTCAGGGCCGGTCCCGGGCCAGGTCCGCGCCAGTTCCACGCCAGGTCCGAGCCAGTTCCAGGCCAGTCCCGCGCAGTTCCAAGCCAGTTCCGGGTCGGGCGGCGCCACGGACACGACACGCCGATTCGCCCGTCCGCGAACGTGCACGCGCCCCCGGTCACGCCGAGCGTCCCACGCCCTAGGCTGGGGGGATGACCGACGCGCATCACGAGCAGCCGGAGCAGGCCTCGCCTCGCCAGACCGTGCTCCTGGCTGCCTTCGAAGGGTGGAACGACGCGGGGAGCGCCGCCACGACGGCCCTCACGCACCTGGCCGAGGTGTGGGGCGCCGAGAAGGTGACCGAGCTCGATCCCGAGGAGTTCCACGACTTCCAGGTCAACAGGCCCTACATCTCGCTGGACGACGACGGCAAGCGCTCCATCACCTGGCCGACGACGTCCGTCTCGGTGGCCCAGGTGGGGACACGCAAGGTCGTGCTGGTGCACGGCGTCGAACCGTCGATGCGCTGGCGCAAGTACTGCGAGGAGCTGCTGAAGGTCGCGGAGGAGCTGGACGTCCGCACCGTCATCACGCTCGGCGCGCTGCTGGCCGACGTGCCGCACACGCGCCCGATCCCGATGACCGCGACGTCCGACAGCGTGGGCCTGCAGTCCGTGCTCGACATCGAGGCCAACACCTACCAGGGCCCCACGGGCATCGTGGGGGTGCTGCAGCACGAGGCCGCGGAGCGGGGCCTGCAGTCCGTCAGCCTGTGGGCGGCCGTGCCGCACTACGTGGCCAACCCGCCGTCCCCCAAGGCGACGCTCGCGATCCTGACGCGCGTGGAGGAGATCCTCGGCGAGTCCGTGCCGATGGGCGAGCTGCCCGACGACGCCGCGGCCTGGCAGCACGGTGTGGACGAGCTGGCGTCCGAGGACTCCGAGATCTCCGAGTACGTCGCCCAGCTCGAGGAGGCCAAGGACACCGCGGAGCTGCCGGAGGCGTCGGGCGACGCCATCGCGCGGGAGTTCGAGCGCTACCTGCGCCGGCGCGACATCGGCGGCAAGGACGGCGGCAAGGACCCGGGACCGGAGAAGCTCTGAGCCGCGGACGGACGAAGGCCTGAGCCCCGCAGGGGGCTCAGGCCTTGACTCGTCCTTCGGCGTCGGTCACACGCTGCTCGAGATCGGCTCGATCCGTACTCCTGCGTCCGGACCGTGGTAACCGACCCAGGTCTCCAGACACCGTGCGGCGTCCTCGACGCGGTCGTAGACCGGTGCGAACCCCGGTCCGTTGCGTACGACGCGATACCGCGTGCTGCACCGGGGCGTCGTGGTGACGGTAACCCGGGTCTCACCCGTGAAGTCTTCCTCGTACTCCGTCATGCTCCCCATCCTGCACCGGGTTAAATGCAAACGGAAGCAGGGGTCAAAACTAACCTGGCAAGCGCATGCCGTGGCTCTGGCCTACCTGGCCCGGGCGCCCCCGCCGGAGCCTCAGATACGCACTCCGAGCAGGGCGTTCACCATCCGGGAGATGATCCCGGGCGCCCCTTCCTCGTCCGCCGAGGTGTCCCGGGCGGAGTCCAGCGCCACCTCGGCCCAGGCGTCGACGGCGGCCAGCGCGGCGGGTGCATCCAGGTCCTCGGCGAGGGCCGCACGGACCGCCACGAGGGTCTCGTCCGCCGACGGGCCGCCGTTGCCCGAGACCGCGTCTCGCCACCGGGCCAGCCGGGCCTCGGCGGCCGGCAGCGAGGTCTCGTCCCACTCCCACTCGGTGCGGTAGTGGTGCGCCAGGAGAGCCAGGCGGACCGCCATCGGGTCGTGGCCGTCCTCGCGCAGGCGGGAGACCAGCACGAGGTTGCCGAGCGACTTGCTCATCTTCTCGCCCTGGTAGGCGACCAGACCCGCGTGCACGTGGGTGCGCGCCGCGGCCGGCTCGCCCTCGCCCTCGGCCTCGGACGTCGGACACAGCAGCCGCAGGTGCGACGTCGACATCTCGTGGTGCGGGAACAGCAGGTCGCAGCCGCCGCCCTGCACGTCGAACCGTTCGCCGCCCGCCAGGCCGAGGCCGTCGCGCGCGATCACGGCGCACTCGATGTGCCAGCCCGGGCGGCCCGTGCCGAGCGGACCGCCGTCCCACGCGGGCTCTCCCGCGCGCTCCCGGCGCCACAGCAGCGGGTCCAGCGCGTCCTTCTTGCCCTCGCGGCCCGGGTCGCCGCCGCGCTCGGCGAACGTGGCCAGGGCCTGCTCGCGGTCGAGGTGGGCGACCGTCCCGAAGCGCGGGTCCGCGGTGAGGTCGGCGTAGACGTCACCCAGCTCCGGCGTCGTGCCACCGGCGCCCGGCTCCAGCGGCACGCGGTAGGCCGCGCCGGACTCCAGCAGGTCGGCCACGGCCCGCGCGACGTCGGGCACCGACTCCACGGCCCCCGTCCAGGTGCGCGGCGGGACGACGCCGAGCGCCGTCATGTCCTCGCGGAACAGCGCGATCTGGGACGCCGCCAGGTCCCGCCAGTCCACGCCGGTCGCCTCGGCACGCTCCAGCAGCGGGTCGTCCACGTCCGTGACGTTCGAGGTGTAGACGACGTCCTTGCCGGCGTCCAGCCATGCTCGCACCAGCAGGTCGAACGCGACGTAGGTGTTGGCGTGCCCGATGTGCGTGGCGTCGTACGGGGTGATGCCGCAGGCGTACAGCCGGGCCTGCGGCCCCGGCGCGGCCTCGACGAGCTCACCCGTGGACGAGTCGTGGACCCGCACCGGTCCGGGGGCGGGGAAGCCGGGAAGCTCGGGGACTTGGGGTGTGGGCCAGGCGTGCACGCGACAACGATAACCGCCGCCTGTGACACCTCCGGACCACGTCAGGGCCTACCGGGGTGTGGTCTACGCGACCCCGCCCTGCGCGCCGATCGTGCCCGACACCAGGAGCCACACCACGAGGCCCGCGAGCGCGAACCGGTAGAACACGAACGGCTTGTACGAGTAGTTCCCGATGATCTTGAGGAACCCGATGATCACGGCGTACCCGACGCCGAACGCGACGATCGTCGCGATGATCGTGGCACCCCACCCGGGCGCACCGGCGGGCAGCGGCTCGCCCAGGGTCTTGACGAGCTGGTAGAAGCCGGAGCCGAGCACCGCGGGCAGCGCGAGCAGGAAGGAGTAGTCCGCAGCCGCCTTGCGCGTGAAGCCCATGGTCAGGCCGGCGGTGATGGTGCCGCCCGAACGGGACACCCCGGGCACGAGCGCGAGCGCCTGCGCCAGCCCGAAGCCGATGGCGCTGCGTCCCGTGAGCGAGGTGAGCTCGCGCTCCTGGCGGCCGAAGACGTCGGCCAGGAGCAGCAGCAGCCCGAAGAACGCCAGCATGAAGACGGTGATCCACAGGTTGCGGAACGTGTTCTCGATGTAGTCCTCGAACAGCAGCCCCAGCACCACGATCGGGATCGAGCCGAGGATGATGTACCAGCCCATCGCGGCGTCGTGGTCGGCGACGACGCCCGGCCGGCCGTGCCGCACGTCGACGGAGCCGGGACGCGGGCCCAGGCCCGTGCGGGCGCGCCAGCCCGTGCCGTTGCGGCCGGAGAGCGCCCGGAACCAGGCGACGAGGATGGCCCCGATCTTCTGGCGGTAGTAGATGATCACGGCCGCCTCGGTACCGATCTGCGTGATCGCCGTGAAGGCCGCGCCGGGGTCGCCCGAGCCGAGCAGCTCACCGACGATCCGCAGGTGCGCCGACGACGAGATCGGGAGGAACTCGGTCAGACCCTGCACCAGGCCCAGAAGGATCGCTTCCCACGCAGTCACGGGCCGTGACACTACCCCACGGCGCGCCTCCGGACGCACCCGCGACGGCCGCGGGTAGCCTTCCATACATGGAACGACGGCGCGTGGGCACCTCCGGCCTACGGGTCTCCGAGCTGGGGCTCGGGACCATGACATGGGGCCGCGACACCGACGAGATCGACGCGGCGGAGCAGGTGCGGGACTTCCTCGACGCCGGCGGCACCCTGCTCGACACCGCGGCCAGCTACGCCGACGGCGACGCGGAGCGGGTCATCGGCACCCTGCTGTCGGGCAAGGTCGCGCGCAGCGAGCTCGTCCTGGCCACCAAGGCGGGCATCCGGTCCGAGGCCCGGCCCGACGGCCCCGGCCGCGTCGTGGACGCCTCCCGCGGCGGCCTGCTCGACAGCCTCGACGAGTCGCTGGCCCGCATGGGCACCGACCACGTGGACCTGTTCCTCGTGGCGTGCCCCGACCCGAACACGTCCCTGGAGGAGACGGCGGGTGCGCTGCGCATCGCCGTCACCAGCGGGCGCGCCCGGTACGTGGGGCTGAGCAACCACCCCGGCTGGGCCACGGCCCGCGCCGCGACGCTGCTGGAGCCCGACGTCGGCCTGGCCGCCGTCGAGCTGGAGTACTCGCTGCTGCAGCGCGGCGCGGAGCGCGACGTGCTGCCCGCCGCCGACGCCCTGGGCGTGGGGCTGCTCGCCTGGTCGCCGCTCGGGCGCGGCGTGCTCACCGGCAAGTACCGGCGCGCCATCCCGGCGGACTCCCGGGCGGCCGGGGCGCTCGCGGGGTTCGTCCAGCCGTACCTGGAAGGTTCGGCGTCCGCCGTCGTCGAGGCCGTGGCGACGGCCGCCGAGGGCCTGGGCCGCACGCCCGGGGAGGTCGCCGTGGCGTGGCTGCTGGAGCGCGACGGCCTCGCGTCGGCGATCCTGGGCGCGCGCACGCCGGCCCAGCTGCGCTCGTCGCTCCAGGCCGCGACCCTGGAGCTGCCGTACGAGGTGCACGCCGCGCTCGACGACGTGTCCGCCCCCGACCTCGGCTACCCGGAGCGCTGGTGACCGTACCCGTGCCGGACCCGGCTCAGCCCTGCCGTGCGGGCTGGGGCTCGTCCTCCTGGGCGCTCTCGTCCGCGTCGTCGAGGTCGTCGTCGAAGTCGAGGTCGTCGAGGTCCTCGTCGTCGTCCTCGTCCTCGTCGTCGTCGACCTCGTCGGCCAGGTAGAAGGGCGTCACCTCGCCGAACACCGTCGCCAGGGACTCCTCGTACACCTCGTAGGCGTCGGCGAGCACGTCGTAGGCGTCGTCGACGGCGGGGTCGTCGTCACTCCGGCGAGTGGCGACCGCGTGATGGTGGGCCTCGAGTGCGGCAATGAGGCGATCGAGCGCGGCACGCGGTTCAACGGTCATGCCTTGAAGGTAGCGCCCCGTGGGCCACAATGGGCAGACGAAATCCGTGGCTGTCATCGCACTGCAACGAAACCGGCATAAACTGACCTCACCCGCGACCCGAGGACGGTGCATCAGATGGCGAGAGAAGGATCCTTGTTGCACAAGCACAGTCAGTACGAGTACCGCGTCGTGACGTTCGAACCGGGCACCACCGTGCCGGACGCCCGCAAGGTGCTCACCGAGGAGGCCGAGTACGGCCGCTGGGAGCTGGCGAGGACTCTTCTCTACATCGGCGGCAGACGCAAGGTCTGGCTGCGCCGCAAGATCATCCGGGTCCGGTCGACCCTCTGACCCTGCGGCGCACCCGCGTCAGCAGGTCGCCAGCAGCCGGTCCAGCACGCGGGTGCCGAACCGCAGCGCGTCGGTCGGCACCCGCTCGTCCACGCCGTGGAACATCCCGGCGAAGTCGAGGTCGCCCTCCAGGCGCAGCGGCGCGAACCCGTACCCCGTGATGCCCAGCCGGTCCAGCGACTTGTTGTCCGTGCCGCCCGAGAGCGTGTACGGGAGCACCGTGGCCCCCGGGTCCTCGGCGTCGATGGCCGCCACCATGGCGTCGACCAGGGACCCGCTGAACGGCACCTCCAGGGCCGTGTCCAGGTGGATCGGCTCGATCCGCACCCGGGGCCCGGCCAGCTCGCGCAGCGTCGCCATGCCGGACTCCTCCTGGCCCGGCAGGAGCCGCACGTCCACGGTCGCCTCGGCCCGGCCGGGGATCACGTTGGCCTTGTACCCGGACGCGAGCTGCGTCGGGTTGGACGTGTTGCGCACCGTGGCGCCCACGAACTTCGCCGCCGGCCCGAGCGCCGCGACCAGCTCGTCCACGGAGGCCGGGTCGGACAGGTCGACCCGCAGGCCGGTGAGGTCGCCGACACCACGCAGCAGCGCGTCCACCGTGGGCGTGATGGTGTACGGCCAGGCGTGCTGACCGATCCGGGCCACGGCCGCGGCGAGCTCGGCCACCGCGTTGTCCTCGTTGATCTGGGAACCGTGCCCGGCGCGGCCCTCGGCGATCAGCCGCAGCCAGGCGATGCCCTTCTCCGCCGTCTGGAGCAGGTAGGCGCGCTTGCCGCCCACCTCCACGGAGAAGCCGCCGACCTCCGAGATCGCCTCCGTGGCGCCCTCGAACAGGTCGGGCCGGTGGTCCACGGCCCACCGGGCGCCGTGCACCCCGCCGGCCTCCTCGTCGGCGAAGAACGCCACCACCACGTCGCGGGCGGGCTTGCGGCCCTCACGCGCCATCTGCCGGACGACCGCCAGGATCATGGCGTCCATGTCCTTCATGTCCACGGCGCCACGGCCCCAGAGCAGCCCGTCGGTCTCCTCGCCGCCGAACGGGTCCACGCTCCAGTCGTCCTTCGCGGCCGGCACCACGTCCAGGTGCCCGTGCAGCACCAGCGCGGGCCGAGCCCGGTCCTGCCCCTCCAGGCGCACGACGACGGACGCCCGCCCCGGCCGGGACTCGAACAGCTCGGGCTCCAGGCCGACCTCGTGCAGCAGCTCCATGACGTACTCGGCCGCGGCCCGCTCCCCCGGCCCGTCGTCGGTGCCGTAGTTCGAGGTGTCGAACCGGATCAGCTCCTGACAGATCCGGACCACCTCGTCGGCGGCGGTGGGCACGGGCGCGGAAGTCGGCACAGTCTCAGTCACAGGGGCCACGGTAACCGGCCGGGCAACCTGCCGGAATCCCGACCGGCCCGCTGACTCGCTGCACGGCGCGGCGAGTCAGCGGCCCGCTCCGCGAGGTCAGGCCAGTCCGCGCCGCTCCAGCAGCGGCGTGATGTCGGCCGCACGGCCCCGCAGGTCCTCGAACGAGGCCAGCGGGTCCTGCGACCCGCCGCGGGCGAGCAGCTTGCGCCGGAACGCCTCCCCGTTCTCGCGCGTGAGCCCGCCGTTCTCCGCGTACCACTGCACGGTGTCGGCGTCGAGCACCTCGGACCAGATGTACGAGTAGTACCCGGCCGAGTAGCCGCCGCCGAAGATGTGGTTGAAGTACGTGCTGCGGTACCGGGGCGGCACGGAGGCGAAGTCCACGCCCGCGGCCGCGAGCGCCGCCGCCTCGAACGGCAGCACGTCGTCGACCGACGTCGGCACCTGCTCGGGGGTGAGCTGGTGCCACGCCTGGTCGAGCAGCGCGGCGGCGAGGTACTCCGTGGTCGAGAAGCCCTCGCCCCAGACGCGGGAGGCCAGCATGGTGTCCACCCACTGGGCGGGCATGGGCTCGCCGGTGGCGTGGTGCACCGCGAACGACTTCAGGATCTCCGGCTCCCAGGACCACATCTCGTTGACCTGGGAGGGGTACTCGACGAAGTCGCGCGGCACGGAGGTACCGGACTGCGACGGGTAGCGCACGTCGCTCAGCAGGCCGTGCAGCGCGTGACCGAACTCGTGGAAGAGGGTGGTCACCTCGTCCCACACCAGCAGCGTGGGCTCGCCGGCCGGCGGCTTGACGATGTTGAGGTTGTTGACCACGACGGGCTTCTCGTCCAGCAGGGCGCTCTGCACTACGAGGCTGTCCATCCAGGCGCCGCCACGCTTCGACTCGCGGGTGTAGAAGTCGCCGAGGAACAGGCCCAGGCCGGTGTTCGGCTCCCCCGGCTCGACGCTGTCGAACACCTCGAAGACGCGGACGTCCGGGTGGTAGCCCGGCAGGTCGGGGCGCTCGACGAAGGAGAGGCCGAACAGCAGGCCGGCGGCCCTGAAGACGCCGTCGTGCAGCACGCGGTCGAGCTCGAGGTAGGGGCGCAGGGCGGCGTCGTCCAGGTCGAAGCGCTCCTTGCGCACGGCCTCGTTGAGGTAGGACCAGTCGGCGGCGGCCACGCCGTCGGCCGAGCCGCCGGCCTTCGCGAGCTCCGCGGCCTCACGCCGGGCGTTGGCGACGGCGGCGGGCGCGAGGCGCCCGAGCATCTCGTTGACCGCGGCGGTGGTGCCGGCCGTGGCGTCGGCGGCGATGTACGCGGCGTGGTGCTCGTAGCCGAGCAGCTGCGCGCGGCGGGCGCGCAGCAGCGCGAGCTCCAGGAGCACCTCGCGGGTGTCGTTCTCGCCGCCGGTGGCACCGCGCGCCATGGAGGCGCTCTGCACGCGCTCGCGCGTGGCCGCGACCTCGAGCGAGGCGAGCACGTTCTGGTGCGTGAAGAGCTGCATCTCCAGGAGCCAGCCGTCCTGGCCGCGCGCCTCCGCTGCGGCGCGCGCACCGGCCTTGGCGTCGGCGGAGAGCCCGGCGAGGTCGGCCTCGTCGGTCACGAGCACGCTCGCCTCGTTGGCGCCGGCCAGGAGCTTGCGCCCGAAGCTCGCCTCCAGCGTCGTGATGCGCGCGTTGAGATCGCGCAACGTGTCCTGGTCGGCCTCGGACAGCTCGATGCCGGAGCGCTTGAACTGGGTCATCAGCTTCTCGAGCAGGTACGCGGTGTCGGGCTCGAGCTCCAGGTCGCCGGCCGCGGCGGCGTCGGCCAGTGCCTTGGCCCGCGCATGGAGGCGGGCGTCCATGGTGATCGCGTCCTGGTGGGCGGCGAACAGCGGCGCGAGCCGCTCCTGGATGTCCTCCAGGCCGGGCGTGGAGTCGGACGGGAGCTGGTTGAAGTACGCACGAGCGGCCCGTCCCAGGAGCTGGCCGGACCGCTCCAGCGCCTCCAGCGTGTTCTCGACGGTGGCAGGCTCGGGGTTGGTGGCGATCGCCTCGACCTCGGCGCGCTGGGCCGCCATGCCGGCCAGGACCGCCGGCTCGTAGTGCTCCTCGCGGATCGCGGAGAAGTCGGGCAGCCCGTACGGAAGGGTGGACGGCACGGCGAACGGGTTGGCCGGGTCCAGCTCCGTGGGCGTGGTGGTCTCATGCGTCGAGGTCATGGGGAACATCCTCACTCATCGGCGGGGCCTGGGGCGCACGCTTTCCGGGCGGGCGGGAGCAGTTAGGGTCGGGGCGTGGATCCTCTGCGGCTCGTCGGCACCTGGGACTTCCGGCGGGAGATCCGGCACGCGGACGGCGCGGAGTACACCGCCGACGGCGAGGCCCGGTTCTCCCTCCAGGACGACGGCCGGGTGTGCTGGGCCGAGCACGGCACGCTGCACTGGGCGGCGGGCAGCACACCGGTGACGCGGACGCTGTTCATCGTCCGTGACCGGCACGGCCAGACGCCGTCGGGCAGGTCGGACGACGACGCGCCGGCCGGGGACCCGGCCGGCGACCACGAGCCGCCGTGGCGCGTGACCTTCGAGGACGGCCGCGACTTCCACCCGTGGACCGCGGGCGCCGTCGAGCACCTGTGCGGGCGGGACCTGTACCAGGGCGGGATCGAGGTGCCGGCGCGGACGGCGTCGTCGTGGGAGCTGCGCTGGCACGTGACCGGGCCGGAGAAGGACTACCTGATGCACACCTGGTACATGGAGCGCCCCTGAGGGACCTCTGTCCCGCGGCTCGCCGAGGTCGGCAGCTTGCCAGCCGGTCGGGGGGGGGGGGGGGGGGGGGGGGGGGGGGGGGGGGGGGGGGCGGGCGGGGGGGGGGGGGGGGGGGGGGGGGGGGGGGGGGGGGGGGGGGGCGGGGGTGGCGGGGCCCCCCCCCCCCGCGGGGGGGGGGGGCGCCGCGCCCCCCCCCGCCCCCCCCCCCCCCGCGCGCCCCGCCCCCCCCCCCCCCCCCCCCCCCCCCCCCCCCCCCGACCCGTCAGTAGACGACCACCGGCGTGCCCGACGGAGCGCCCCAGGTGTCCCAGATCCAGTCCATCGCGCCGTTCGACACACGCACGCAGCCGTGCGACGCCGGGAACGCCGGCACCGACGCCGAGCCGTGCACCGCGATGCCACCCGTGAAGAACTTGGGCCGCCACATGTCGCCCAGCTCCAGCGACGACGAGTACATCCGGTTCTCCTCGCGGTACACCGCGAACGAGCCGCGCGGCGTGTACGCCGTGTAGGTGGCGCCCTTCGCCTCGTACGTCTCCCCGTTGCCGGACGACGCGTTGATGATCTTGACGACCTTGCCGTTCTCGACCGCGAGCACGAGCTGCCGGTCGATGTCGATCTCCAGCACCTTGCCCGAGGACGTCTGCGCCCGCGGCACCACGCCCTTGTCGGCAGCCTGCTGCGTGACGTCGCCGACCACGCCGTCGCGGTAGAGGCCGCCGGCCTTCTGCAGCGCGAACACCGCCTGCTGCGTCTCGCTGCCGAACGCGCCGTCGACGGACGTCACGAAGTACCCCAGGTCCTGCAGCCGCTGCTGCAGGGCGCTGACGCGTGCGCCCGTCTCGCCGAGCTCCACGTAGTCGGGCTTCTCCTCCTCCGCGGAGTC
Source organism: Promicromonospora sp. NPDC050880 (assembly GCF_044456525.1). Lineage (NCBI taxonomy): Bacteria > Bacillati > Actinomycetota > Actinomycetes > Micrococcales > Promicromonosporaceae > Promicromonospora > Promicromonospora sp. NPDC050880. The sequence goes on along the minus strand of NZ_JBITFV010000016.1, from coordinate 49,201 downwards.
CTTGCCGTCGCCCTTGCCCTCGTTCCCGCCCTTGCCGTCGCCCTTGCCGCCGGACTGCTCGTCCCCCTGGGACGAGCCCTTGCCGGGCTGCTCGTCGTCGGTGCCATCCTCGTCGTTGCCCGCGCCGTCCCCGGCGTCGCTCGGGTCGTCGCTCGGCTCGGCCGTCGTACCGTCGTCGGTCGGCTCGCCGGAACCCTCGGCACCGTCGGACCCGTCCGTGCCGTCCTCACCGGCCGTCGGCTCGCCGGTCCCCGGCTCCGCCGAGCTCCCGGGATCCGTGCCGGGGCTGCTCTCGGCCGGGGCGCTGCTCGCCCCGGCGTCCGACGGCGGCTCCTCCTGGTCGCCGCAGGCGGACAACAGGCCCGCCGTCAGCGCCACGGCGCCCAGCGTGCCCAGGACCCTCTTGCCGACGGTCCGGCCCGCACCAGGGGCCGGCCTTGCGTGCATTACCCGCATCGTGACTCCTCCTCGGCCGCACCTTCTGGGGTGGCGCGGCACCGCACCCGCGAGACGACGTCGTCCCCTCGCGAGTGTCCTGTATCTCTAACCGACGCGCGGCCGCTCAGGATGGTTGGGTAGGTCTATCGTCACCCAATCGTGACAGTGCCACGCGCCGGGAGGGTGTTCAGGGTGTCGGCGGGGTCGGGCGCCAGCAACCACGCGTCGACGTCGGCCAGGAGCCGCGCCTTGGTGCTCTCGGACGCCCGGCTCGCCCGGATGGACGACGCCGCCAGCGCGGCGAGCTCGGCGTCCGTGAACCCGTGGGCGTCGCGCGCGATCTCGTACTGGTCCACGAGCCGGGAACCGAACAGGAGCGGGTCGTCGGCGCCGAGCGCGACCAGGGCGCCGGCGTCCACCAGCGTGCGCAGCGGCACCTCGGCCGCCTCCGCGTAGACGCCCAGGCCGATGTTCGACCCCGGGTTCACCTCCAGCGCCACGCCGCGCTCCACGATGCCGGCCAGGACCCGCTCGTCCTCGGCGGCACGCACGCCGTGCCCGATGCGGTCGGGAACGAGCTCGCGCATGACCTCGCTGATGTGCTCCGGCCCCAGCAGCTCGCCGCCGTGCGGCACGGCCGCCAGGCCGGCGCGGCGCGCGATGTCGAAGGCCGCCGCGAACTGCGACGTGTCCCCGCGCCGCTCGTCGTTGGACAGCCCGAAGCCCACCACGTCGCCGACGCCGTCGCCGGCATGGCGGGCGGCCAGCCGGGCGAGGGTGCGCGCGTCGAGCGGGTGCTTCATGCGCGACGCCGCGACGATCACGCTCACCTCGATGCCGTGGGCGGCGCTCGCGGCCTTGGCGGCGTCGATGACGATCTCCACGGCAGGCGTGATGCCGCCGACGAAGGGTGCGTACGACGTGGGGTCCACCTGGATCTCGAGGCGCCGGGAGCCCTCGGCGGCGTCGTCGGCCGCGGCCTCGTGGACCAGGCGGCGCATGTCCGCCTCGGAGCGCACGCACGCCCGGGCGGCGTCGTACAGGCGCTGGAAGCGGAACCAGCCGCGCTCCGTGGCCGGCAGGCGCAAGGGATCGTTGTCGACGAGCGCCTCGGGCAGCCGGACACCGTATGCGGCGGCCATGTCGACGAGCGTCGGCACCCGCATGGATCCGGTGAAGTGCAGGTGGAGGTGCGCCTTGGGGAGAAGTGCGAGGTCGCGCATCTGCGTAGTCTGGCAAAGCGACGGGGTGGCGGCAGCCGCGATCGTGATACTCCGCACTACTCACACATCCCGTCGGTCATCGTTGGTGCGCTCGCGCCCCGCTACGTATCCTGAGAAGGACATGCCCCAGATAGCCGAAATGACTGATTTGCTCGATGCGCACCCATGGACACCGGTGAACCAGTGAACGAAGAGAACACGGGTGAGGACACCGCGGCAGACCTCCCCGTCCACGTCGTCCTCGGCGAGAAGTACGAGCTGGTCGACGTCCTCGGCACCGGGGCGACCTTCACCGTCTACGACGCGCAGCGGGTAGCACCGCCGGCCGTTCCCGAGCCCCTGGCGGACGACGCCGACGCGGCCACCGGAGCACCGGACGACGACGGAGCCGCGGACGATGCGGCCGCGGCGGGCGACGCCGCCGACGAGGCCGCCGTGCAGGGCGACGCCGCCGACGAGGCCGCCGTGCAGGGCGACGCCGCCGACGAGGACGACGAGTCCGGCGAGGGCGCCGCCACGACCGACGACGCCGAGGCGACGGCGGAGGACGAGACGGGCGCGGTGTCCGGCGAGGACGGGTCCACCCCGGCCGCCGAGGCCGACGCGGACACGACGCCGGACGTTCCCGGTCCCCCGGAGCCGGACGAGCCCGAGGACCCCTTCGACCAGCCGCTCGTGGTCAAGGTGCTCCACCCGCACCTGGTCGACGACGAGAACGCCCGCGCCTCCCTGCGCCGCGAGGTCGAGGCCTCCGCCCAGGTGGACCACCCGGGTGTCGTGAAGGTCCTGGACTCGGGCGAGGAGGACGTCGCGGGCGCGGCCGTGCCCTGGACGGTCATGAACCGGATGCCGGGCGTGTCCCTGTCCGAGCTCGCCGGCGACACCGGCCTGCCCTGGCGCGACGCGCTGGTGATCATCGACGGTCTGCTGGAGGCGCTCGCCGCGGTGCACGCGGCCGGCCTGGTGCACCGCGACGTCGCGCCGCGCAACGTCATGGTCGACAAGCGCGCTGACGGCACCTACGCCGTGGGCCTGATCGACCTGGGCCTCACCCGTCCGGCCGGCGGCGAGGGTGACGGGGACACCGTGGCCGGGTCGGTCATCGGCATGTCCCCGGAGCAGGCCCGCGGCAAGCCGCTCGACGCGCGCAGCGACATCTACGCCGTCGGCGCGCTCGCGTACTACGCGCTGACCGGGCACGCGCCGTACGAGCGTGCCAACGCCGAGGACGTGCTGCGTGCGCACGTGAACGCGCCCGTGCCCGCGGCGTCGGCCCGTCGTGCCGCGGTGCCGGCCTCGGTGGACCGGCTCGTGTCGCGGGCGATGGCCAAGGACCCCAACCGCAGGTTCCCGACCGCCGAGTCCATGCGGGAGACCGTGACGATCCTGCTCGGCGGGCCCGCGGGCCGGATGGGCACCAGCGACGAGACCATGCAGCTCGGCGTGGGTGCGGGCGGTACCGAGGTCATCGACCCGGTCACCGGCGCGGCCGGGTCCGGCACGATGAAGCTCGGGCAGGTGGTCGACGAGACCGAGCGCACGACCATGATCGGGGCCGTCGGTGCGGGTGCCGCCGGTGCGGCCGCCGTCGGCGCGCTCGGTGCTCAGGACGCGGCCGCGTCCGTGCCGCCGCCGGCGGACCCGCCGGAGGAGGAGAAGTCCTTCTGGCAGAAGATGACCACCGGCCGGGGCCGCGTGGTCACGATCATCGTGTTCGCGCTGCTCGTGTTCGGCGGCGCCGGCCTGGTCATCGCCGGCATGCTCTCCGACGACGGTGGTGCGCCCGCGGTGACGCCGAGCAGCACGCCGTCGTCACCCGAGCCCTCCCGGACGCCGTCGCCGACCCCCACCCCCACCCCGACGGAGACCGACGAGGAGGTGGTCCCGCCGCCGGCCTACACACCGTCGCCGACCCCCACCCCGACGCCGTCGAGCTCGCCGTCGCCCTCAGCCACCCCGAGCGAGGAGCCGACCCCTTCGCAGGAGCCGACGCCGTCGCAGGAGCCGACTCCTTCCCAGGAGCCGACCCCCTCGCAGGAGCCGACGCCGTCGCAGGAACCGTCCGCCGACCCGAGCGTCCCGGTCGAGGAGCCCTCGCCGGACCCGACCGGTGGTGGCGAGGCGGGCGCCGGGGGAGAGACCGGGGCGGGCACCACCAGCCGGTGAGTCAGAGCGCCTTCAGGCGCTCCTTGAGAGCCATCGCGGCGCGGGCCCGGAGCATCGGTCCTTCGGCCTCCTCGTCCGACGCCGCGGCCGCGACCGTCGCCATGTGCGCCGCGAACCGGGCGTCGGCCGCGGCCAGGACGGCGTCCGGGTCGGCGCGGTACGCCTCGGTGACCTCGTCCAGCGTGGCGTCGTGGAAGGTCACGCCCAGGGTGTCGATCGGCAGCGCGACGTCGTAGATCGCTGATGCGACCGCCGCCTCGACGCGTGCCGTGATGCCGTTCTTGACCGAGTTGTCCATGTGGGCAACGTACCGGCAGCGACCCGTACCCGTCCCCGAAAGGTCAGGCGATCCAGCCGCGCTCGCGGGCGACCGTCACGGCCGCCGTCCGGTCGGCCACCCCGAGCTTGGCGAAAGCCCTGATCAGATGGGTCTTGACCGTGGCCTCCGTGATCGACAGCGCCCGCCCCACCTCCGCGTTCGACCGCCCCCGCGCCACCAGGGCGAGCACCTCGGCCTCCCGGGCCGACGGTCGTTCCGCGGCCGTCCGGACCGAGCTGACCAGGCGGGTCGCCACGCTCGGCGCCAGCACCGTCTCGCCCCGGGCCGCCGCCCGGACGCCCGCGACCAGCTCGGCGCGCGGCGTGTCCTTGAGCAGGTACCCGGTCGCACCGGCCTCGACCGCACGCAGGATGTCGGCATCGGTGTCGTACGTGGTCAGCACCACCACGCGCGGCCCCGTCCCGACGATCCCTGCGGTCGCGGCGACGCCGTCGAGCACGGGCATGCGCAGATCCATCAGCACGACGTCGGGCCGCAGCTCCGCCGCCAGGTCCACCGCCTCCTGACCGTCGCCGGCCTCACCCACCACGTCCAGGTCGTCCTCGACGCTGAGCATGCCCGCCAGCCCCGACCGCACCACCGGATGGTCGTCCACCACCAGGACCCGGATCATCGGGCCACCCCCTGTTCCCGCGTTCCGTCGTGATCACCGGGTGCGTCGTCGCCGGGTACGTCGTCACTGGGTGCGCCGTCGCCGGGTGCGGCTGCGTGCTCGGTGCGTGTGCCCGGCGCCGTGCCGCTGCCCGGCGCCGTCCCGGCGGCTGTGCCCGGCGCCGCACCGGCGCGAGCCTCGACCGGGACCCGCGCACACAGGTACGTGCCCCCGTCGGCGCCCGGCGTGACCGTGAGCGTGCCGCCCACCGAACGTACCCGGTCGCGCATCCCCGCCAGCCCGAACCCGTCGGGTACGCCGGGTGCGATGCCCCGGCCGTCGTCGGACACGACCAGGACCACCTCGTCCTCCGTCCGTCTCAGCCGCACCACGACGGTGAGCGCCCGCGCGTGCCGGCGTACGTTGGCCAGCGCCTCCTGCGCGGCCCGCAGCAGCACCACCTCGATCGCCGGAGGCAGCGGCCCCACGCCGTCGGCCCGGAAGCCCACCACGAGATCCGTCTCCTGCGCGAAGAGGTCGGTGACCCGGCTCAGCGCCTGAGGGAGTGACGCGTCCTGGAGCGCGACCGGTGCGAAGGCGGCCACCAGGGCGCGCGCCTCGGCGAGGTTCTCCCGGGCCGTGTCCTCCATGACCTCCAGACGGTCGCGCACGGTTCCCTCGTCCCCGACGTCGAGCGCCGCCGTCGCAGCCTGCGCCTGCATCACCACGCTCGTGAACCCCTGTGCGAGGGTGTCGTGGATCTCCCGGGCCAGGCGCTCGCGCTCGGCCAGCACACCCGCCTCGTGGTTGGTCCGCGCCAGCTCGGCCTGTGCTGCCTGCAACTCGTCCAGCAGGCGCGAGTGCTGCTCCGCGCGCCGCATCGCCACGTGGAACCACAGGCCCAGCCCGATCGCGAACACGAGGGTCACGAGCATCTGCGGCACCACCTCGGCCAGCACCGCCGGGTCAGAGCCTGATCCCACGACGATGCCTCCCGCCACCGCCGTCCCCAGCGCCACGCAGCCCACCACGCCCTGGCGGATCGACTCCAGGAGCATCCACGTCTGCGCGAACGCGATGAACAGCAGCAGCGACGCCACCCCACCCTGCGACACCGTCACCGCCGTGCCCAGGACCAGGACCACCAGGTACGCCCTCGCCCGCCACTGGTCGCGGGTCCGCGCCGCCCGCGCGCCCCACACCACGTACGCCACCACGATCGCGCCCATCGCCGCCAGGGCGACCGCGAGCCGCACACCCCGCGTGCCCTCCAGGACCAGGGCCACGGCGGTCAGCGCCACGATCACCCCGAACGCCGCGTCCCACCACCGCACCTGCTGGTCCCACCCGGCGTACAGGCGGTCGACGGCGAGCTCCTCCTCGCCGGTGGGCCGGGCTTCGTCAGCCGTCATCGTGCCGTCGCCAGCGGAACGTCCGGGTGCCCACCAGGAGCGCGACGACCAGCCATGCCGCCAGTACAGCAGCCGTCGCCCCGGGCTGCCAGGCCCCGGACGGCTCGGCCGCCGCGAACGCATCCGGCAGGAACACCGACCGCATGCCCTGCGCGATCCACTTGAGCGGGAACAGCGACGACAGATCGATCATCCAGTCCGGGAGCTGGCTGACCGAGAAGAACACCCCCGAGGTGAACTGCAGCACCAGGAGCGGCGTCACGACCACGGCGCTCGCGGACCGCCCGGACCGGGGGACCGACGAGTACGCGACGCCGCACACGGCCCCGGCGGCGGTGCCGAGCACGAAGACCCATGCGAACGTGACCCAGCGTGCCGGGTCGTCGGGGAGCGGGACGTCGAAGGCCAGTGCCGCCACGGCCAGCAGGAGCGCGGTCTGCACCAGCACGGTGGTCAGCGACAGGAAGACCTTGCCCAGGAAGTACGACGTCGCGGGCAGGGGCGTGCCGCGCAGCCGCTTGAGGCTGCCGTCGTCGCGGTCGACGGCGATCGAGATCGCCAGTGTCTGGTAGGTCGAGAGCATGACCCCCGTGGCGACCATGCCCGGCAGGAAGTACTGCGCGAAGCTGACCGTGACGCCGTCCGCGACGATCGGGTCGTCGTCGCCGAACACCGTCGCGAAGATGGCGAGCATGACGATCGGGTAGGCGAAGCCGAAGATGACCGAGTCGCGCTCGCGCACGTACTCCAGCAGCTCCACGCCGCCGCGCACGAGTCCGAGGCGGAGCGTGCCGGGCAGCCGCCGGGCTCGGGCGCCCGTCGTGGGGGCGGTGCTGCCGGCCGTCGTTGTCGTCGTGCTCATCACGCCGCCTCCGTGTTCGCGTCGTCGTTGTCGTCGGGGTCCGTGCCTGCGGCGTCGTCCGCGGTGGGCTCGCCGATGAGGGAGAGGTACACGTCCTCCAGGGTCGGCCGCGTCACGGACAGGCCAGGCACCTCGCGGTCGGGCCCCGCCGCCGCGATCAGCTGGGCGACGAGCGCCGTGGGCCGGTCGGTCCGCTCGGTGCGCCGCACGCCGTCCTGCTCCCACGCGACGAGGGGGGTGCGCGCCGCGGGGCCGCCCAGCGTGTCCGGCGTGCCCTCGGCGACCACCACGCCGTCCCGCACCACGACCACGCGGTCCGCGAGGTACGCCGCCTCGTCCAGGTAGTGGGTCGTCAGCAGGATCGTGGTGCCGGCGTCGCGCAGGCCGGTCACGAGGTCCCAGAAGGAGCGCCGGGCCTGCGGGTCGAAACCCGTGGTCGGCTCGTCGAGGAACAGGAGCTCGGGCCGGCCGACGATCCCGAGCGCCACGTCCAGCCGGCGCCGCTGCCCGCCCGACAGCATGCGCATCCGGGCCCGTGCCTTGTGCTCCAGGCCGACTGCGGCGACGACCTCGGCGGGTTCCCGCGCGTCCGGGTAGGCCGCCGCGGTGGCGCGCACCTGCTCCAGCACCGTGAGCTCGCTCATGTCGCGCGAGTCCTGCATGACGATGCCCGTGCGCGCCCGCCAGCCCCGGCCCGCGCGCCGGGGGTCCTCGCCGAGCACCGCGACCTCGCCGGCGTCCCGGTCACGGAAACCCTCGAGGATCTCGATGGTGGTGGTCTTCCCGGCCCCGTTCGGGCCGAGCACCGCGACGATCTCGCCGTGCGCCACGTCGAGATCGAGCCCGGCCACGGCGTCCTTGTACCCGCTGCGGGGGGTGCCGTACCGCTTGCGGAGGCCGCGCACCCGGACGGCCCCGGAGTCGTTGTTCTGCATGGTGCGAGCATGCTCCGAGGGGCGGGTCCGGCGGGACGCCCGTTCGGCTGCACCTGGTGTCCGTCGTTCGGTGGACACCGCTCCCGGGGCCGTTCCCGGGGCTGGTGGGAACGGGTTCGACCTACGGCCGTGGGTACCGTACAGTTGTGCCTCGGTGATCGATGCTCACCTGATGTCCTGCGCCCCTCGGGGCACGGTGTGCGGACATCTGACAAGGCATCGGACACAGAGGGTAGTGGCGCAATTGGTAGCGCAGCGGTCTCCAAAACCGCAGGTTGCAGGTTCGAGTCCTGTCTACCCTGCCAGCGTGAACCCCAGCGGGGCCGCGCGCAGCGGGCCCACGTGAGTGGACCTGGCAAGCCAGTCCGCGCCGCCCGGGCGCGCCGGGCCACAGGAGTGGGGTAGCAGTGAGCGACACCGAGGTGATCCAGAGCGCCGCGGAGCGTCCGAGCAAGGGCAACGGCAACATCTTCGCCCGTATCGCGCTCTTCGTGCGCCAGGTGGTGGCCGAGCTCAAGAAGGTCGTGTCGCCGACGCGTTCCGAGCTCGTCACCTACACGACGGTGGTGCTGGTCTTCCTTGTCGTGGTCATGATCTTCGTGGTCGCGCTGGACTACGCCTTCGGCATGCTCGCCGGCTGGGTCTTCGGCTGACCGAGCAGATCCGGGCCGGTCGCTGAGGCGACCGTCGTCGGCCCAGGGCTGCGGTCCCGATCCGGTCGGGGTGCGCCACGCCGGGGCATGGTGCACGCTGCGCAGTATCTCGCTGTGATCGTTCTCGCCTGTCGCCGATTGTTCCTTCGCGGTGTTTTCGCGCGACAATGAGCGGATACAGCTCGTAGAGGTACGCACACCCGTGCCGGGCGCAGCCCCGGCGCACGAAGAGAAAGCAGGTTCGTTCGTGTCCCAGGACTCTCTGGACCAGACGGAGAACGCCTCGACGCCCGACGGCGACGAGGCGGCCGTCGATGCGCCCCTGGACGCCGAGAACGCTGACGTGCCTGCGGACGCCGAGACTCCCGACGAGGCCACCGAGGAGCGAGTCGTCGACGCCGACGGCGACGTCATCGTGGACGAGGTCGAGGAGTTCAAGCGGACCCTCCGCAGCCAGCCGGGCGACTGGTACGTCATCCACTCGTACGCGGGCTACGAGAAGCGCGTGAAGACCAACCTCGAGAACCGCATCCAGAGCCTGAACATGGAGGACTACATCTTCCAGGTCGAGGTTCCGATGGAAGAGGTCGCCGAGATCAAGAACGCGCAGAAGAAGATCGTGAGCCGGGTCCGCATCCCGGGCTACGTCCTCGTGCGCATGGACCTGACCGACGAGTCGTGGGGCGCCGTCCGGCACACGCCGGGTGTCACGGGCTTCGTCGGGCACACGCACCAGCCGGTCCCGCTGAGCTTCGACGAGATCTACTCGATGCTCGCGCCGTCGATGCTGCCGCAGCAGGCGCAGGGCGGCCAGCCCGCAGCGGGCGCCGCCGCGGCGTCGACCGCGGGCAAGGCCCCGGTCCACGTCGACTTCGAGGTGGGCGAGTCGGTGACCGTCACGGACGGGCCGTTCGACACGCTGCCCGCCTCGATCTCCGAGATCAACGTCGAGGCCCAGAAGCTCAAGGTCCTCGTCTCCATCTTCGGCCGGGAGACCCCGGTCGAGCTGGGCTTCAACCAGGTCGCCAAGATCTGACCGTTCGTCCCAGCATTGCAACCGGGTCATCGCCCACGGCGTAGGCCCACCCAACAGAAGGTAGACAACGCATGCCCCCGAAGAAGAAGGTCTCCGGCCTCATCAAGCTGCAGATCCAGGCCGGCGCCGCGACGCCGGCTCCGCCGATCGGCCCCGCGCTGGGTCAGCACGGCGTGAACATCATGGAGTTCTGCAAGGCGTACAACGCGGCGACCGAGTCGCAGCGCGGCAACGTCATCCCGGTCGAGATCACGGTGTACGAGGACCGCTCGTTCACCTTCATCACCAAGACCCCGCCGGCCGCCGAGCTGATCAAGAAGGCCGCCGGTGTGGCCAAGGGCTCCGCGACGCCGCACACGGTCAAGGTCGCCTCGATCACCAAGGACCAGGTCCGCGAGATCGCCACGACCAAGCTGCCGGACCTGAACGCGAACGACCTCGACGCCGCGTCGCTGATCATCGCGGGCACCGCCCGCTCGATGGGCATCACCGTCTCGGAGTGAGCTGAAGGACCACGGTGACCCGGCGAACGGCGTCGGGCGCCACAGTGGCAGGGCCGCGAGGCCCGCTACGACCACAAGAGGAGAGAAACATGGCAAAGCGCAGCAAGGCGTACCTCGCCGCCGCGGAGAAGATCGACAGCGAGAACCTGTACTCGCCGCTCGAGGCCATCCGCCTGGCCAAGGAGACCGCCACGGTCAAGTACGACGCCACCGTCGAGGTCGCGTTCCGGCTGAGCGTGGACCCGCGCAAGGCGGACCAGATGGTCCGCGGCACGGTCAACCTGCCGAACGGCACGGGTAAGACCGCCAAGGTCATCGTGTTCGCCAACGCCGCCAAGGCGGAGGAGGCCCGCGCGGCCGGTGCCGACGAGGTCGGTGGCGACGAGCTCATCGAGAAGGTGGCCGCCGGCTACACCGACTTCGACGCGGCCGTGGCCACGCCGGACCTCATGGGCAAGGTCGGTCGTCTCGGTAAGGTGCTGGGCCCCCGCGGCCTCATGCCGAACCCGAAGACCGGCACCGTGACCATGGACGTCACCAAGGCTGTGTCCGACATCAAGGGCGGCAAGATCGAGTTCCGCGTCGACAAGCACGCGAACCTGCACTTCATCATCGGCAAGTCCTCCTTCTCGGAGGCTCAGCTGCTGGAGAACTACGCCGCCGCGCTCGACGAGGTCCTGCGTCTCAAGCCGTCGTCGTCGAAGGGCCGCTACATCAGCAAGGCCACGATGACCACGACGATGGGCCCCGGCATCCCGCTGGACCAGAGCAAGACCACCAAGCTGCTGGAGGAGCTCTCGGCCTGAGCCGAGCAGCTCTCCTGAGCACAAGGAGGCCCGCATCCCGACAGGGATGCGGGCCTTTTTGATCTGTGCTCAGTCCGATGTATCGAACCTGGTGCTCGTCCCTCTTGTCTGGTGAGCGGCACCCTGCCGCCGTGCGCCGAGGAGAGAGGAGTGCCTGGTGGGCACGGTCTTCCACCTCCCCGGAGCCACGGCGTCGGTCGTAGACTCGGCTGGTCCAAGTACTCCACGTCCTGTGCCGGATGTGGAAACATCCGCCAGCAGAGAATCCCGTGGTGCAATGACAGGATCAAGGGAGGCCCTGCCCGACGTCGACGGGTCCGGTCTCACACTCGGCGATCGCGCGGCGATCGCACTGACCGACTACCGCGAGGGCAACCCCCAGGCGCTGGGCGACCTGGTGCGCGAGGCGACACCGCTGCTCTGGCACACGGTCCGCGCGCAGGGCGTCGAGCCCGACGCCGCGGAGGACGTGGTGCAGAGCACCTGGGTCGCCCTCGTCCGGCACGCGGAGACCATCGCCGAGCCCAAGGCCGTGCTGAAGTGGCTGCTGGTCACCGCGAAGCGCGCCGCCTGGGAAGCCGTGCGCAAGCACCGCGACGACGAGAAGCGCCGTACCGAGCTCCCGGACGACAGTCCTGAGCACCCGGCGTCGCTCCCCGCGAAGGACCCGCTGCCCGACGCCGAGGTCCTGCGCGACGAGCGCGACCGCATCCTGTGGACGTCGCTCCAGAAACTTCCCGGACGCTGCCAAGAGCTGCTGCGTCTGGTGTCGCTCGCCGACCGGCCGGACTACCGGTACATCTCGGCGGCGATCGGAATGCCGATGGGTTCCATCGGCTCGACCCGTGGTCGCTGCCTGGCGAAGCTGCGCACCATCCTCGACGAGCAGGGGGACTTCTCGTGGACCTGACGCCGGAACCGAACAAGGACGACGAGGCCGTGGGGGACCTCTCGTTCGACCCGAAGGGCGTGCTGGACGCCGGGGACGGTGCCGTGCTGACCCGGCTCGCCCGGCTGGTGGAGACGGTGGACCCCGTGCCGGACGATCTCGTGGAGCGCTCGCTCTTCGCGATCACGCTGGCCGGCCTGGAGGCCGACCTGATGGAGGCGGTCTACCTCGACACGCCGCTCGCGGGCGTCCGGGGGGCCGCCGCCGCAGCACGTGCCGACGACGCCGCACCGGCCGAGGCCAAGACCATCACCTTCACGCACGACTCGCTGACCGTGATGATCAGCCTGTCGCCGGCCGCGGGCGGTCGCGTCCGCATCGACGGCTGGGCGGCCCCGGCGGCGGGCCTGTCCGTCGAGCTGCACCGCCCGGGGGTCGACGTCGTGACGACGGCCTCCGACGAGGACGGCCGGTTCGCCTTCGACTCTGTCGAGCGAGGGCGCGCGAGCCTGGTGGTGCGCCGGACCGATGGCGGGGGCGGGGCCGTGAGCACGCCGGTGATCGAGCTGTGAGCTGCTGAACTTCCTGAACACCTGATGATCCGGCCGAGGGGCGCGGCGGGATTCGCTGAGCAATCGTTGTCGATGGAGAGGTATTGCTGTGAGTGAGCCCATGCCCGAGTCGGAGCTGCGCGTACGGGACCATGCCGGGGGGTGGCGGCCGGTCCGGGAGCTGGATCCGGCGGAGGCACCTTGCCGCCGTGACGTTCGACTGGCGCCGACGCGGTACGTGGCGGACCGGCTGATCGTGCGCAGTGCGCCGGGCGAGGACGACAGCCTGCTGGCGCTGCTCCAGGAGCGTGCGGCCGAGCGAGGGCTGTCCCTGGAGATGGAGGAGCTGGCCCCGGCACCGATGAGGTCGGAGGTGCCGCGTACGGGCGTTGCGCTGCACGTGGCGGCCGGTGGCGCCGAGGACGCTGATGTGTGGGACCTGCTGGACGACGTGGCGACTCTGGCCAGTGAGGACGATCGCAAGAGGATCGGGCTCGACCACGTGCTGCACGGACACCAGAATCGGCCCGGTGTCGCCAACCCCGGCGATCGAGAGCCATCTCGTCACGTTGGCCCGGTACCGCGCCGAGCGCTTGGAGCGGGCCCTGTGCCGTGGCTTGCCGAGTCCGGGGTCCAGCGCCCGGTGGTAGCCCTCGTCGACACCGGAATCGGAGCCCATCCGTGGTTCGACAGCTCACACGTCGTCATTCGGGACGCAGAACTCGACGGACGGCCCATCGGCACTTTCACGGACGACGAGCCGGTGGCAGGTCATGAACCATCGACGGAACTGGCACCGTATACCGGCCACGGAACCTTCATCGCGGGGGTCGTGCACCAGGTGTGCCCGGACGCGGCGATCCTTCCGGTGCGGGTGATGTACACAGATGGAGAAGTACGCGAGTGGGACCTCGTGCGTTCGCTCGAGAGGTTGCTGGAGTACCACTTGCGAGGTGTTTCCGGCATTGATGGGTATACCCCCGTCGACGTCGTGGTCCTGGCGCTCGGCTTCCAGCCGGAGGACCCGGACCTGGACGACTACGAGGGAATGCTCCGAGGTGTTCTGCGAGATCTCCGGAGGGCCGGTGTGCTGGTCGTCGCGTCCGCAGGAAACGACGGCGGCGAACGCCCGGTGTTTCCCGCGGCCTGGGCTCCCCATGTTCGCCGGGTCGACGGCCGGGCAGAGCCGTTGAACGTCCACGACTTGCGAGCGGACTACACGCCTCTGCTGGTGGTCACAGCGTCGAACCCGAACGGCACCCTGGCGGAGTTCGCCAATGATGGCCCGTGGGTGACCAGCGTGCGCCCGGGCACCAATGTCCACAGCACCATGCCAACGACCGCCGATGGCGCCCTGCCACCCCAGCGAGTGGCGGACGGAGGGCGCGAATCGGTCGACCCGGACGACTTCACGGGTGGCTTTGCGACGTGGAGCGGGACGTCGTTCGCGTCGCCAGTGCTGGCAGGCGAACTCGCCCAGCACCTCCTGGACGGCCGTATGGCCGAAGGGCCGGCTGACCGGGTTGCGGCGGCGTGGGAGGCTGCACACCAGGCGACGGGATTACCGATCCCGCATTGAACATGACGGGGTGAGCGTGGAGGCGACCACTCGTACCGGTCCGTGGGGTCGGCTGTTCGAGCGGCTGGCAGCCGCCCGCGACCTGCATTCGCGAGCCAAGTGGGCGTCTGCGGAGTCTGGCTTTCGTGCGCTGCTCGCTGATCTGGCCGAGTTTGATCCAGGTCGTCTCGATGCCAAAGGCCGGGCCCAGTGGGCGGAGCTGATGGTGCGGAGCTACCTGGGGCTGTCGAACCCGGTCTATGCGCTCACCGGGTCGCTTGGCGAGGCGCTCGCGCTGTGCGACCGGGCGGCGGAGATCGAGAGCAGAGTCCACGATCCCTCGATGTCGTGCCTGATCTTCGTGCAGCGCGGAGTGCTCCACTCACGGTCTGGCGACGTACGACAAGCTCTTGAGCACCTCACAGAAGCCGTCGAAACACCAGGGCTGAACGGCCATCGTGACCTCGCGATCGCCTACCTGAACCGGGGTGCGGTGTTCGGCATGCTCGGAGAGTTCTCCGATGCGCTCCGTGACTACGAAGAGGCGAGGGCACACGCTGTCGCGTTGGGCGACCCACAGTTCGTCTCGTTCGCATTGCACAACTTCGGCTACGCGCAGTACACGCTGGGCGACCTGCCAGGTGCGCTGCGCTCGATGGAGCAGGCCCGGCTCGCGGCGCCCGACCAGGACGACGGCATCCCGGAGCTCGGCCGTGCCGAGGTGCTATTCGAGAGCGGGCTGCTCGCGGATGCCGAACAGCTGTTGTCGCGTGCAGCCGATCGTTTGGCACGCGCAGCACTACGAAGCGACCATGCGGTGGCGGAGTGGTTCCGCGCACGGGCCATGATGGGGCTTGACCGCTTCGACGAGGCGCAGGCGCAGGCAGCACAAGCACGACGTCGATTCGAACGTGGCGGGCAACGGTCGATGGCTGCGCTCGCGAGAGTTCTCGAGCTGGAGGCCTTGCTGTCAGCGGCTCGACGCGCACCAGGTCGTTATCCACTGGCCACCGCCCGGCGGTGGGCGCGGAAAGCACTCGTCGTGGCTGAAGCAGGGGACGAGGCAGGACCGACGTTCGGCTATCACCCAGGCCACACCGCACGACTCGTTGCTGCTCGGTGGTTTCTGCTGAGCGGTGACGTGGATGCCGCGCGATCCGTCAGGGCGCAGATGCCCCGCACCATGACGAGCGCACCACTGACAGTTCGCCTCCAGCACTACACCGTTCAGGCTGAGCTTGCCTTCGCAACGGCTGATCGCGCCCGGGGTCTGCGCGCCGTACGAGCGGGGCTCGGGCTGTTGACCAGCCATCGCAGTCGGCTTGGATCCGTCGAGTCGGTCACGGCTGCGGCCGCTCATGGCGTCGATCTCACACGAGTGGATGTCGAAGCCGCCGTCCGCACCGGCAGGCCTGAAGCGCTGTTCGATGCCCTGGAACGTGGCCGTGCCACGTTCGCGGGCACCGGCCGAGTCACTCCACCGGACGATCCGGAGGCAGCAGCACTCCTGACCGAGGCACGAGCACTACTGGTCAGAGCTCGCGAGCTGGGCGCGGATCAGTCTGGAGAACGCGAGATGCTCACCCGTCGTGCCACGCGGATCCAAGGCGAGGTCCGCGAACGCTCCTGGCGGCATGCCGGCAACGCCGGTGCGGTGCAGCGACCGGTCACGGCACGCGAGCTCCGGGGCATCCTGAACGTTCGTGACAGGGATTCCGTGGTCGCCAACTTCGTCTCGATGAACGGCACGCTCCGCTGCGTCCGCGTCGACGCCACCAGCGTCACCGCCGTCGACATCGGCCCCGCCGACGACGTCGTCGAACACGTCCGCCGCCTCACCGCCGACTTCGCCATGGCCGCCAACGACCTGATCCCCGCCCCGCTCCGCGCCGCGGCCACAGCATCCCTCGAACGCAACCTCAAGGCCCTCGACGCCATCCTGCTCGCCCCGCTCCGCGCCGACGGCGACCTGTACGTCGTCGCCCGTGAGCCACTGCTCAGCGTTCCGTGGGCGGCGCTCCCGTCGCGCAGCGGCCTGCGCACCTCCGTGAACTCCTACGTCGCGCGCGGACGTACCCACGCGCGACCCACGGGCGAGGGCAAGCTGCTCGCCGCAGCGGGCCCCGGGGTCCGGCACGGTGCCGACGAGGCCCGGGCCGTCGGTGAGCAGTGGCCCGGTGCAACCGTGCTGACCGGCAAGGACGCCGTCACAGAGCAGGTCCGCAAGGCCCTCGCCACGCACGACGTCGTCCACCTCGCCACGCACGGCCAGCACGACGCCGACAACCCACTCTTCGCGAGCATCGACCTCGCCGACGGCCCGCTGTTCGCCCACGAGCTCGACGGCACTCCGCTGCCCGGGTCGGTGGTGATCCTGTCGTCCTGCGAGGTCGGTGGTTCGACCCAGGTGCTCGGCGGTGAGCTCCTGGGCCTCACCTCCGTGCTCCTCCGCCTCGGCGCCCGCGCCGTCATCGCCTCGGTCGCCAAGCTCTCCGACGAGCTCGCCGCCCGCGTCATGCCCCGCCTGCACGCGCACCTGCGTGAGACCGACGATCCCGAGGCGGCGCTCGCGGCCGCGCTGACCGACGTCGCCCAGCCCGTCCCTCTCGTCTGCTTCAGCTCGGTCGAGGGACTCACTGCGGGGTGATTCCGCCGCCCGAAGATCGTCTTCACCCGAGCCCGACGCGCTGACCTGCGTCGTCGCAGCGGGCGATGACAGCGCCCATTCCGCCCCGCTATCGTGTCCCGCCCGGTGCCCCACGAGGGCCCGCAGAGGCAAGGGGACAAGCATGTGGCCGGAACTCGAGGCGGAGCTGCTGGCCGCCCGGGAGCTCAACTCCCGGTCGCGGCCCGGCGATGCCCTGCCGCGGTTCCGGGAGGTCCTCGACCGGCTGCGCGTCGTCGATCTGGCCACGCTCAGCGCTACCGACCGCGAACGCTGGGCGGAGGGCATGGTCCGCTCGCTGGCGGGGGAGGCCGTCGCCGTCCACGCCGTGGGGGAGACCCTGGACAAGCCCCTCGCCCTGCTCGAGGACGCCGACGCCCGCGTGGACGCTGCGCCGCCCAGCGTCCGCCGCCGGCTCACCGCCGTCGTCGAAGGCACGCGTGGTCTGCTGCTCCAGCGTGCGGGCCGGCTCGTCGAGGCGGTGACCGCCTTCGACCGGGTGCTCGCGGACGTGGCGGTGCTCCCCGTGCGCGACCACGCGACCGCCCTGCTCAACCGGGGTGCGGCCGCCATCGAGCTCGGCCGGCTGGACACCGCGCTCCGCGACTTCGACGCCTGCCACGAGCTGGCGATGCGTGCCGACCTGCCTGGCATCGCGTCCCTGGCCCTGCACAACACGGGCTTCGTCCGGTACGCGCTCGGCGACCTGCCGGGCGCGCTCCAGGCCATGGCCGCCGCTCGTGCCGTCGACCCCGAGCGTGCCGACGGCGTGCTCGACATCGGCCGTGGCGCCGTCCTCTACGAGGCCGGGCTGCTGGAGGACGCCGAACAGGTCCTCACCCAGGCGATCTCCCGCATGGTGGTGCCTGGCCGCGCGCACCATCGTGCCGAGGCCGAGTACTTCCGAGCGCGCTGCCTCATGGCGCTGCACCGCTGGGACGAGGCCCGCGCGGGAGCGGCCTTCGCGCGGCGGTACTACACCGGCGTCGGCCATCCGCAGCGTGCCGCCGTCGCACGCGTCGCCGAGCTGGAGGCGATCCTCCTGCCGATCCGGCGCGGCGAGGCCCCCGTGCCCGACGACGCCCGCCACCGGGCCGAGCAGGCCATGGCCGCCGCCGAGGCGGGCGACGAGGTGGACCCCCTGCTCGGCCAGCATCCCGGCCTGACCGCACGCTTCGTCGCCGCGCACTGGTACCTGCTCGCCGGCGACGTCGCCGCGGCCCGGGCCGTGCTCGACAGTCTCCCGGCCGCCATCGCCGACGCCCCGCTGTCCACGCGCATCCAGCGCCAGACGGTGCTCGCCCAGCTCGCGTTCGCGTCCGGCCACCGGGACGCCGGCATCCAGGCGGTGACCACAGGCCTCGGCCTGCTCGCCGACCACCGCGTGGGCCTCGGCTCGGTCGAGTCCGTGACCGCCGCGGCCGTGCACGGCGTCGACCTGCAGTGGACCGACGTGCGTGCCGCGCTGCAGACCGGTCGGCCGGACTGGCTGTTCGAGGCCGTCGAGCGGGGGCGGGCCACCTTCGCCGGGGTGGGCGGCACCACCGCACCGGACGAACCCGCCGTCGGCGCGCTCGTCACCGAGGCTCGCGGCCTCGTCGCCCGCGCCCGGACGCTCACCGACCGGGACAGCGCGACCGAGCGCGCCTACCTGTTCGAGCGATCGCGCAGGCTCCTGGCGGCCGCGCGCGAGCGAGCCTGGCACCGCACCGGCGCCCACCACGACGTCGTCGAGGAACGTCCGGCCGGGACGGCGGAGGTCCGGCAGCTCCTCGCCGCCCGTGACGACGGTGCCGTCGTCGCCAACTTCTTCGTGATCGACGGCGTGCTGCGCTGCGTCCGCGTCGACGCGCACGGCGCGCGACTGCTGGAGCTGGGGTCTCGGGCCGAGGTCACCGAACGCGTGCTCCGGGCCCGGGCCGACCTCGGCGTGTGCGCCAACGACCTCGTGCCGCCTGGTCTGCACGAGGCCGCCCGGCGCTCCCTGACCCGGAACCTCGACGCCCTCGACGCGCTCCTGGCGCGGCCGCTGGACGCCGACGGCCCGCTCTACGTCGTCGGCCGTGAGCCGATCGTCGGGGTGCCGTGGACGGCGCTCCCGTCCCGGCGGGGACGACGTACGACGATGCGCTCCTACATGGCACGCGGCCGTGCGCCCGCAGCCCCGGGAAAGGCCCACCGACTGCTGGCCGCCCACGGACCCGGCGTGACCCTGGGCGCGAGCGAGGTGCTGGCGGTCGGCGGGATGTGGCCCGGCGCGACGGTCCTCACCGGCGCCGCCGCCACGACCACGGCCGTGCGCGAGGCGCTCGTCACGCACGACATCGTGCACCTCGCGACCCACGGCACGCACGACGCCGACAACCCGCTCTTCGCCAGCATCGACCTGGCCGACGGCCCACTGTTCGCCCACGAGCTCGACGGCGCGCGCCTGCCAGGGTCGGTGGTGATCCTGTCCGCCTGCGAGGTCGGCGGCTCCTCCCAGGTGGTGGGCGGCGAGGTGCTCGGCCTGACGGCGGTGCTGCTGCGCCTCGGCGCGCGCGCCGTCGTCGCCGCCGTCGCCCCGCTCTCGGACGCCGTGGCCGCTCGGGTGATGCCGCGGTTCCACGCCCACCTCCGGGCCACCGACGACCCCGAGGCGGCACTGGCGGCGGCACTCGCGCCCGAGTCCGACCCGGCGCCCCTGGTGTGCTTCGCGTCCCTGGAGGCCCTGCCCCGCTGACGCCGACCTCGCCGGCTCCGTGTGGTGAGTGACACCCGGCGCCCGTGCGGCGGCACGCCCGTCGCCATGTATAGTTCTCGGGTAACCCAAGACCGCCGGTCGTCCGACGCTGCCCGCTCCTCGGAGCATCAGGGAGAGCAGAAGACCGAAGTCCCGCTGAGAGCGGGGGCCTGCGCAGGTGACGAACTCGAGTGCAGCCCTGCTGCACGAACCGAGCCCCGTGCGCCTGCGCCGGGGCTCTTTCTCGTTCCGGGGCCAAGCCCGGGGCTCACGCCCCAGGGAGCCGGTGGTACCACCACCGGAAGGATTGCCATGGCGAGGCCGGACAAGGCAGCCGCTGTCGCAGAGCTCGCGGACAAGTTCCGCGACTCCAGCGCGGCCGTGCTGACCGAGTACCGCGGGCTCACCGTCGCGCAGCTCAAGGAGCTGCGTCGGTCGCTCAGCGGCAACGCAACCTACGCCGTGGTGAAGAACACGCTGACGGGGATCGCGGCCAAGGAGGCCGGTGTCGATGGTCTCGACGCCGACCTGAAGGGCCCGTCCGCCATCGCATTCGTGACCGGGGACCCGGTCGAGGCTGCGAAGGGTCTGCGTGACTTCGCCAAGGCGAACCCTGCTCTGGTCATCAAGGGTGGCGTGCTCGACGGCCGCCCGATGTCCAGCGCAGAGATCACGAAGCTCGCGGACCTCGAGTCCCGCGAGGTTCTGCTGGCCAAGGTGGCCGGCGGTCTGAAGGCCACGCTGACGCGTGCCGCGTACGCCTTCACCGCCAAGCCCGCCCAGGTCGCCCGCGCTATCGATGCCCTGCGTCAGAAGCAGGAATCGGAGGGCGCTGCCGCCTGATCAGGCGGTCGCGCTAGAACAAAACCCCCTGCTTCTGGCGGGCCGTGCCCGGCCCGCGGAGCGCAAACCGAAAGGAACGCCATCATGGCGAAGCTCAGCACCGACGAGCTCCTGTCCGCCTTCGAGGAGCTCACCCTCATCGAGCTCTCCGACTTCGTGAAGGCCTTCGAGGAGAAGTTCGACGTCACCGCCGCCGCTCCGGCCGCCGTGGCCGTGGCCGCCCCCGCGGGTGGCGACGCCGGCGCTGCCGCCGCCGAGGAGAAGACGGAGTTCGACGTCATCCTCGAGGCCGCCGGCGACAAGAAGATCGCGGTCATCAAGGAGGTGCGCGGCCTCACCTCCCTCGGTCTGAAGGAGGCCAAGGACCTGGTGGACGGCGCCCCCAAGCCCGTTCTGGAGGGTGTCGACAAGGACGCCGCCGACAAGGCCAAGGCTGCCCTCGAGGGCGCCGGCGCCACCGTCACGCTCAAGTGACCTGAGGGCTCACGCCCTCGTGACGGCGTGACGCCGCCGGGGTTTCGTCCCGGGCGGCGTCCGCCGGACGCAGCAGAGGCCCGTACCCGCGAGGGTGCGGGCCTCTCTCGTGTCTCGGGTACACGGGGAACCGTTCGAGGAGGTCGCCGGCGGGAATGTCACCCGCGGTTCACCCGTTGACCCTCGGGAAGGGCATGATCTGGCCGCAGCGTCGCGGCAGTGCGGATACGCAACGATTCGAGGTTTACCACAGTCTCGACGTGCGCGCGCTGGGGGTACTGGACATACTTACGGGAGATAGGTATGCTAGCGCTTTGCGCCCGCGTGTGCCCTCGACGCCTCCCCCTGCTTCCCGAAAGTCCTGGTCCCGTCCCCGTCTGTGGGACGGCCTCCGGTGACCGGTGAAGACCGGCAGAGCTTCCTGCAGCACCGCAGAGCGTACAGCGTTCACCCGAACTGCAGGGAAGGACCCCTCTTGGCTGCCTCGCGCACCCCTTCAGCTCCGTCCGCCGAAGCCATTGCGAACCGTACCGCTTCCCGTCGCGTTTCCTTTGCAAAGATCTATGAGCCACTCGAGGTCCCGGACCTGCTTGGCCTCCAGACCGAGAGCTTCGACTGGCTCCTCGGTAACCCAGCCTGGCAGGCGAGGGTAGAAACTGCCAAGGCGGCTGGCCGTAATGATGTCCCGGAAACCTCGGGTCTGGAAGAGATCTTCGAGGAGATCTCCCCGATCGAGGACTTCGGCTCCTCGATGTCCCTCTCCTTCTCGAACCACCGCTTCGAGCCGCCGAAGTACACGGCGGACGAGTGCAAGGAGAAGGACTTCACCTACGCGGCCCCGCTGTTCGTCACCGCGGAGTTCGTCAACTACACCACCGGTGAGATCAAGAGCCAGACGGTCTTCATGGGCGACTTCCCGCTCATGACCGCCCGCGGCACCTTCATCATCAACGGCACCGAGCGCGTCGTCGTCTCGCAGCTGGTGCGTTCCCCGGGCGTGTACTTCGAGCGCACCCCGGACAAGACCAGCGACAAGGACGTCTTCTCCGCGAAGATCATCCCGTCGCGTGGCGCCTGGCTGGAGTTCGAGATCGACAAGCGTGACGCCGTCGGCGTGCGTGTCGACCGCAAGCGCAAGCAGTCCGTCACCGTGCTGCTCAAGGCGCTCGGCATGACCGAGGCGCAGATCCGCGAGGAGTTCGCCGAGTTCCCGTCGGTGCTCGACACGCTGGAGAAGGACCACGTCCACACCGAGGACGAGGCCCTGGTCGACCTGTACCGCAAGATCCGCCCGGGCGAGCCGCCGACCGTCGAGGCCGGCCGCGCGCTGCTGGAGAACTTCTACTTCAACCCGAAGCGCTACGACCTCGCCAAGGTCGGCCGCTACAAGGCGAACAAGAAGCTGGGTGTCGACGCGGAGCTGGCCGAGTCCACGCTGTCGCTGACCGACGTGGTCGCCACGATCAAGTACCTGGCCGCGCTGCACGCGGACAAGACCACCCTGGACGGCGTCCGCAACGGCCAGCCGGTCGAGGTGCGGGTCGAGGTCGACGACATCGACCACTTCGGCAACCGCCGCATCCGCGCCGTGGGCGAGCTCATCCAGAACCAGGTGCGCACGGGCCTGTCCCGCATGGAGCGCGTGGTCCGTGAGCGCATGACCACGCAGGACGTCGAGGCCATCACGCCGCAGACGCTGATCAACATCCGCCCCGTGGTGGCGTCGATCCGCGAGTTCTTCGGTACCTCGCAGCTGTCGCAGTTCATGGACCAGAACAACCCGCTGGCCGGTCTGACGCACAAGCGGCGTCTGAACGCGCTGGGCCCGGGTGGTCTGTCCCGTGACCGCGCCGGCATGGAGGTCCGTGACGTCCACCCGTCGCACTACGGCCGCATGTGCCCGATCGAGACCCCTGAGGGTCCGAACATCGGTCTGATCGGCTCGCTGGCGTCGTTCGGTCGCATCAACCCGTTCGGCTTCATCGAGACGCCGTACCGCAAGGTCGTCGACGGCAAGGTCACGGACCAGATCGACTACCTCACGGCGGACGACGAGGACCGTTACATCATCGCGCAGGCGAACACGCCGCTGGCCGAGGACGGCACGTTCCTCCTCGACCGCGTGCTGGTGCGCACCAAGGGTGGCGAGACCAACGACATCCCGGGTGCCGAGGTCGACTACATGGACATCTCGCCGCGCCAGATGGTGTCGGTCGCGACGGCCCTGATCCCGTTCCTCGAGCACGACGACGCCAACCGCGCCCTCATGGGTGCGAACATGCAGCGCCAGGCCGTGCCGCTGGTGCGGTCCGAGGCCCCCGTGGTCGGTACCGGCATGGAGCGCCGTGCGGCGGTCGACGCCGGCGACGTCATCGTGGCGACCAAGCCCGGTGTGGTCACCGAGGTCTCGGCCGACCTGGTCCTCGTGGCGAACGACGACGGCACGACGGGCTCGTACCGCGTGCACAAGTTCGTGCGCTCCAACCAGGGCACGAGCTACAACCAGCGCGTGCTGGTCGAGGAGGGCGCGCGGGTCGAGGTCGGCTCCGTGCTCGCCGACGGCCCGGCGACGGACGAGGGCGAGCTCGCGCTCGGCCGCAACCTGCTGGTCGCGTTCATGTCGTGGGAGGGCCACAACTACGAGGACGCGATCATCCTGTCGCAGCGCCTCGTGGAGGACGACGTCCTCTCCTCGATCCACATCGAGGAGCACGAGGTCGACGCGCGTGACACCAAGCTCGGCCCCGAGGAGATCACGCGGGACATCCCGAACGTCTCCGAGGAGGTCCTCGCGGACCTCGACGAGCGCGGTGTGATCCGCATCGGTGCCGAGGTCGGCGCGGGCGACATCCTGGTCGGCAAGGTCACCCCCAAGGGTGAGACCGAGCTGACCCCGGAGGAGCGCCTGCTGCGCGCCATCTTCGGTGAGAAGGCGCGCGAGGTGCGCGACACCTCGCTCAAGGTGCCCCACGGCGAGCAGGGCACGGTCATCGCCGTGCGCGAGTTCAACCGTGAGGACGGCGACGAGCTGCCCGCCGGCGTGAACCAGCTGGTGCGCGTGTACATCGCGCAGCGCCGCAAGATCACCG
Source organism: Promicromonospora sp. NPDC050880 (assembly GCF_044456525.1). NCBI lineage: Bacteria > Bacillati > Actinomycetota > Actinomycetes > Micrococcales > Promicromonosporaceae > Promicromonospora > Promicromonospora sp. NPDC050880. The sequence continues at coordinate 25,444 of NZ_JBITFV010000016.1, read as the reverse complement.
TCGGCGACAAGCTGGCCGGCCGTCACGGCAACAAGGGCGTTATCTCGAAGATCCTGCCGCAGGAGGACATGCCGTTCCTCGAGGACGGCACGCCGGTCGACGTCATCCTCAACCCGCTGGGTGTGCCGGGCCGCATGAACGTGGGCCAGGTGCTGGAGACCCACCTCGGGTGGATCGCCAAGCAGGGCTGGGACGTCTCGCTGGCCGAGGACAAGGGCGGCGAGTGGCTGGAGAGCCTGCCCGAGATCGCCCACAAGAGCGAGCCGGGTCGCCCGGTCGCCACGCCGGTGTTCGACGGTCTCGAGGAGGTCGCGCTCCGCGGTCTCTTCGGGGCGACCCTGCCGAACCGTGACGGTCAGCGCATGGTCAACCAGGACGGCAAGGCGCGGCTGTTCGACGGCCGCTCCGGCGAGCCGTTCCCGGAGCCCGTCTCCACCGGTTACATGTACATCCTGAAGCTGCACCACCTGGTCGACGACAAGATCCACGCGCGCTCGACCGGCCCGTACTCGATGATCACGCAGCAGCCGCTGGGTGGTAAGGCGCAGTTCGGTGGTCAGCGTTTCGGTGAGATGGAGGTCTGGGCGCTCGAGGCGTACGGCGCCGCGTACACGCTCCAGGAGCTGCTCACCATCAAGTCCGACGACGTCCCGGGCCGCGTGAAGGTCTACGAGGCGATCGTCAAGGGCGAGAACATCCCCGACTCGGGTATCCCGGAGTCCTTCAAGGTGCTTCTCAAGGAGATGCAGTCGCTGTGCCTGAACGTCGAGGTGCTCTCGAGCGACGGTGTCTCCATCGAGATGAAGGAGTCCGACGACGAGGTGTACCGCGCTGCTGAGGAGCTCGGCATCGACCTCTCGCGGCGGCCGAACGCCGCCTCCAGCGTCGACGAGATCTGACACCGGTCGGCGCCCGGGTACCCCGGGCGCCGACCTGGACACCAGGCGCGGTCCTGGACACCAAGGATTTTCGAGAACTTCAGGAAGTAGGACATCTTGCTCGACGTCAACGTCTTCGACGAGCTGCGTATCGGCCTCGCCACGGCCGAGGACATCCGTGCCTGGTCGCACGGTGAGGTGAAGAAGCCCGAGACCATCAACTACCGCACCCTCAAGCCGGAGAAGGACGGGCTCTTCTGCGAGAAGATCTTCGGCCCCACCCGCGACTGGGAGTGCTACTGCGGCAAGTACAAGCGCGTGCGCTTCAAGGGCATCATCTGCGAGCGCTGCGGTGTCGAGGTCACGCGTTCCAAGGTCCGCCGTGAGCGCATGGGCCACATCGAGCTCGCCGCTCCCGTCACGCACATCTGGTTCTTCAAGGGTGTGCCGTCCCGCCTGGGCTACCTGCTGGACCTCGCCCCGAAGGACCTGGAGAAGGTCATCTACTTCGCGGCGTACATGATCACCTCGGTCGACGAGGAGGCGCGCCAGGAGGACCTGCCCAACCTGCAGAACGAGATCGACCTCGAGAAGAAGGAGATCTCCGACCGCCGCGACAACGACATCAACACCCGCGCCCAGAAGCTCGAGGCCGACCTGGCCGAGCTCGAGGCCGAGGGTGCCAAGGCCGACGCGCGCCGCAAGGTCCGCGACTCCGCCGAGCGCGAGATGGCTCAGATCCGCAAGCGCGCGGACCAGGAGCTGGACCGCCTCGAGCAGGTCTGGGACCGGTTCAAGAACCTCAAGGTCGCCGACCTCGAGGGCGACGAGATGCTGTACCGCCAGCTCCAGGACCGCTACGGCACCTACTTCGAGGGTGCGATGGGCGCGAACGCGATCCAGCAGCGCCTGCAGAACTTCGACCTGGAGGCCGAGGCCGAGTCGCTGCGGGAGACCATCCGCTCCGGCAAGGGCCAGCGCAAGACCCGCGCCCTCAAGCGCCTCAAGGTCGTCAACGCGTTCCTGACGACGACGAACTCGCCGACCGCGATGGTGCTCGACGCCGTCCCGGTCATCCCGCCGGACCTGCGCCCGATGGTGCAGCTCGACGGTGGCCGGTTCGCGACGTCGGACCTGAACGACCTGTACCGCCGCGTCATCAACCGGAACAACCGCCTCAAGCGGCTCCTGGACCTGGGCGCGCCGGAGATCATCGTCAACAACGAGAAGCGGATGCTCCAGGAGGCCGTGGACTCGCTGTTCGACAACGGCCGTCGTGGTCGCCCGGTGACGGGCCCCGGCAACCGTCCGCTGAAGTCGATCTCCGACATGCTCAAGGGCAAGCAGGGCCGGTTCCGCCAGAACCTGCTCGGCAAGCGCGTCGACTACTCGGGCCGTTCGGTCATCGTCGTCGGCCCGCAGCTCAAGCTGCACCAGTGCGGTCTGCCCAAGCAGATGGCACTCGAGCTGTTCAAGCCGTTCGTCATGAAGCGGCTCGTGGAGCTGAACCACGCGCAGAACATCAAGAGCGCCAAGCGCATGGTCGAGCGCACCCGTCCCGTGGTCTGGGACGTGCTCGAAGAGGTCATCACGGAGCACCCCGTGCTCCTGAACCGTGCGCCGACGCTGCACCGCCTGGGCATCCAGGCGTTCGAGCCGCAGCTCGTCGAGGGCAAGGCCATCCACCTGCACCCGCTCGTCTGCGGCGCGTTCAACGCCGACTTCGACGGTGACCAGATGGCCGTGCACCTGCCCCTGAGCGCCGAGGCGCAGGCCGAGGCCCGCATCCTCATGCTCTCGAGCAACAACATCCTCAAGCCGTCGGACGGCCGTCCGGTGACCATGCCCTCGCAGGACATGATCATCGGTCTGCACCACCTCACGAGCGACCGTCCGGGCGCCGTGGGCGAGGGCCGTGCGTTCGGTTCCGTGGCCGAGGCGATCATGGCCTTCGACCGGGGCGAGCTGGACATCAACGCCAAGATCAAGCTTCGGATGTCGGACCTCGTGCCGCCGCTGAAGGACTTCGAGGCGCCCGAGGGCTGGGAGCAGGGGCAGCAGCTCCTGTTCGACACCACCCTCGGCCGGTACCTGTTCAACGAGGCGCTGCCCGTCGACTACCCGTACGAGAACGGCGTGGCCGACAAGAAGCGCCTGTCGACGATCGTCAACGACCTCGCCGAGCGCTACCCGAAGGTGGAGGTGGCCGCGGCGCTGGACGCGCTGAAGGACGCCGGCTACCGCTGGGCCACGCGCTCCGGTGTCACGATCGCCATCTCGGACGTCGCGGCACCGACCGTCAAGGGCGAGATCCTCGACGAGCACGAGGCCCGGGCCCTCAAGGTCCAGCAGCAGTTCGACAAGGGTCTGATCACCGACGACGAGCGCCGTCAGGAGCTCATCGAGATCTGGACGCAGGCCACCGACCGCGTCGCCTCGGCGATGCGGGAGAACCTCGAGAGCGACCAGCGCAACACCGTCATGCGCATGGTGGGCTCGGGTGCCCGTGGTAACTGGATGCAGGTCCGTCAGATCGCCGGTATGCGCGGTCTCGTGGCGAACCCGAAGGGCGAGATCATCCCTCGTCCGATCAAGTCCAACTACCGCGAGGGTCTGTCCGTCCTCGAGTACTTCATCGCGACGCACGGTGCCCGTAAGGGTCTGGCCGACACGGCTCTCCGTACGGCGGACTCGGGTTACCTGACCCGTCGTCTGGTGGACGTCTCGCAGGACGTCATCATCCGCGAGGAGGACTGCGGCACGGAGCGTGGCCTCACGCTGCCCGTCGCGGAGAAGCTGCCGGACGGCTCGCTCGTCCCGCACGACCGCGTCGAGACCAGCATCTACTCGCGCACCTTCGCGACCGACGTGGTGGACGCCGACGGCAACGTCATCGCGGCCGCCGGTTCGGACGCGGGCGACGTCATCATCGACAAGGTCATCGCCGCGGGCATCGAGAACGTCAAGGTCCGTTCGGTCCTGACGTGCGAGTCCCGCGTCGGTACCTGCGCCAAGTGCTACGGCCGCTCCCTGGCCACGGGCCTGCTCGTGGACATCGGCGAGGCCGTCGGCATCATCGCGGCGCAGTCGATCGGTGAGCCGGGTACGCAGCTGACGATGCGTACCTTCCACACCGGTGGTGTGGCCGCGGCCGAGGACATCACGCAGGGTCTGCCGCGTGTCACCGAGCTCTTCGAGGCCCGCACCCCCAAGGGTGAGGCGCCCATCGCGGAGTACACGGGTCGCGTGACGATCGAGGACACCGAGCGGACGCGTCACCTCGTGCTGACGCCGGACGACGGTGGCGAGGAGATCAAGTACCCGGTCACCAAGCGTGCCCGCCTGAAGATCGCGGACGGCGACCACGTGACGGTCGGTACCCAGCTCGTCCAGGGTGCCGTCGACCCGAAGAAGGTGCTGCGCATCCTCGGCCCCCGCGCCACGCAGACGCACCTGGTGGACCAGGTCCAGGAGACCTACCGCAGCCAGGGTGTGGACATCCACGACAAGCACATCGAGGTCATCGTGCGGCAGATGCTGCGTCGCGTGACCGTGCTCGACTCGGGTGACTCGCAGCTGCTGCCGGGTGAGCTCGCGGAGCGCATGCGCTTCGAGGACGCGAACCGCAAGGCCGTGTCGGAAGGTGGCCAGCCGGCCGCCGGCCGTCCCGAGCTGATGGGTATCACGAAGGCGTCGCTCGCGACCGACTCGTGGCTCTCGGCGGCCTCCTTCCAGGAGACCACCCGGGTGCTCACCGAGGCGTCGATGAGCGGTCGTCGCGACCCGCTGCTGGGCCTCAAGGAGAACGTCATCATCGGTAAGCTCATCCCGGCCGGTACGGGTCTGCCCCGTTACCGCAACGTCGAGGTCGAGCCCACCGAGCAGGCCAAGGCCGAGCTCTACCCGAGCTTCGGCTACGACGAGATCGACTTCCCGACGCTCGGCATGGGCTCGGGCGAGGCGATCCCGCTGGAGGACCTGGACCTCGGCGACTTCCGCTGATCCGGTCCTGACTGCGAAGTAGCGAACCTGTCAGAAGCGCGCTGACGTGTCAGACGTGCAGGCCACTCCCGTGACCTGCACGTCTGGGACGGCGGGGGCATCTGGCAGGTTCGCTCGCTTGTTCCCGCGGTTTCTCGGGCGCACCTCACACCCGATTCGTTTTGACCCCCCGTAAACACGCGGGTAACCTAGGAGTCCGTGCCTGCGCCGTCGGGCCGCACCTCCTGAAGGCCGCCGCAAGGCGGCTTCGGAAGCGGCCGATGTGAGTGCGTGGGCACCCCGGCGAGAACCTCCCGGGGCACGTCGTGCCCCGACGGCGGAGCCGGGCCATCGAGCCGGTGGTAAGTGGCGTAGCAGTCCCCGTGGGGGCTGTGGGTGCCGCATGCGATCGGCACGCACAAGCCAGAACCATCGACGGGGACGCCGGCAGGGCGTCGCCGAAGCTCAAGAAGACGACGGAGACGTAGTGCCTACGATCCAGCAGCTCGTCCGCAAGGGGCGGACCTCGAAGGCCGGGAAGTCGAAGACCCCGGCCCTCAAGGGTTCCCCGCAGCGGCGCGGCGTGTGCACCCGTGTGTACACCACCACCCCCAAGAAGCCGAACTCGGCCCTCCGCAAGGTCGCCCGTGTGAAGCTCTCCTCGCAGGTCGAGGTCACCGCGTACATCCCCGGTGTCGGCCACAACCTCCAGGAGCACTCCATCGTGCTCGTGCGTGGTGGCCGTGTGAAGGACCTCCCCGGTGTCCGCTACAAGATCGTCCGCGGCGCGCTCGACACGCAGGGCGTGAAGGGCCGCAAGCAGGCTCGGTCCCGTTACGGCGCCAAGAAGGAGAAGAGCTGATGCCCCGCAAGGGTCCGGCCCCGAAGCGGCCGCTCATCGTCGACCCGGTGTACGGGTCCCCGGTCGTCACGCAGCTGATCAACAAGGTCCTGCTCGACGGCAAGAAGTCGACCGCCGAGGCGATCGTCTACGGTGCGCTCGAGGGCGTCCGTGCCAAGACCGACGGTGACCCGGTCGTCGTGCTCAAGCGCGCGCTCGACAACGTCCGTCCCGCGCTCGAGGTGCGTTCGCGCCGCGTCGGAGGTGCCACGTACCAGGTGCCGGTCGACGTGCGCCCGGCTCGCGCCACGACGCTCGCGCTGCGCTGGCTCACCGACTTCTCCCGCGCCCGTCGCGAGAAGACGATGACCGAGCGCCTGATGAACGAGATCCTCGACGCGTCGAACGGTCTCGGTGCCGCGGTCAAGCGCCGCGAGGACATGCACAAGATGGCCGACTCCAACAAGGCCTTCGCGCACTACCGCTGGTAGTAGCTTCCGAACGGCCCCGGGTGACCCCCGGGGCCGTCGGTGGATGCAGCCGCCGGCTCCCCACCCACCTTTAGACCAAGGGGTAAGACACCGTGGCACTCGACGTGCTGACCGACCTGAACAAGGTCCGCAACATCGGCATCATGGCCCACATCGATGCCGGCAAGACCACGACGACCGAGCGCATCCTGTTCTACACGGGTGTGAACTACAAGATCGGTGAGACGCACGACGGCGCGTCGACGATGGACTGGATGGAGCAGGAGCAGGAGCGCGGCATCACGATCACGTCCGCCGCGACGACCTGCTACTGGAAGAACAACCAGATCAACATCATCGACACGCCGGGTCACGTCGACTTCACGGTCGAGGTGGAGCGTTCGCTCCGCGTGCTCGACGGTGCCGTTGCCGTGTTCGACGGCAAGGAGGGTGTCGAGCCCCAGTCGGAGACCGTGTGGCGCCAGGCGGACAAGTACGACGTCCCGCGCATCTGCTTCGTCAACAAGATGGACAAGCTCGGTGCGGACTTCTACTTCACCGTGGACACCATCATCAACCGCCTCAAGGCGAAGCCGCTCGTCATCCAGCTCCCGATCGGTGCTGAGAACGACTTCGAGGGCGTCGTCGACCTGGTCGAGATGAAGGCGCTCACGTGGCGCGGCGACACCAAGATGGGCGAGGAGTACGAGGTCGAGGAGATCCCGGCCGACCTCCAGGAGAAGGCGGAGGAGTACCGCGCCCAGCTGGTCGAGGCCGTCGCCGAGACCGACGAGGAGCTCCTGGAGAAGTACCTCGGCGGTGAGGAGCTGACGGTCGCCGAGATCAAGGGCGGCATCCGCAAGCTCGTCATCAACTCGGAGGCCTTCCCGGTCCTGTGCGGCTCGGCGTTCAAGAACAAGGGCGTGCAGCCCATGCTCGACGCCGTGATCGACTACCTGCCCTCGCCGCTCGACGTCCCCTCCATCGAGGGCCACGACGTCAAGGACGAGGAGAAGGTCGTCGTGCGGCACGCGGACGCCACGGAGCCGTTCTCGGCGCTGGCGTTCAAGGTCGCGTCGCACCCGTTCTTCGGCAAGCTCACCTACGTCCGCGTCTACTCCGGCAAGGTCGCCCAGGGCGCCCAGGTCCAGAACTCGACCAAGGGCAAGAAGGAGCGCATCGGGAAGCTCTTCCAGATGCACTCCAACAAGGAGAACCCGGTCGAGGAGGCGCAGGCCGGCCACATCTACGCGTTCATCGGGCTCAAGGACGTCACCACCGGTGACACCCTGAGCGACCCGGCGAACCCGGTGATCCTGGAGTCGATGACCTTCCCGGAGCCGGTCATCGACGTGGCCATCGAGCCGAAGACGAAGGCCGACCAGGAGAAGCTGTCGACCGCCATCCAGAAGCTCGCCGAGGAGGACCCGACCTTCCGCGTGAAGCTGGACGAGGAGACCGGCCAGACCGTCATCGGCGGTATGGGCGAGCTCCACCTCGACATCCTCGTCGACCGCATGCGTCGCGAGTTCAAGGTCGAGGCGAACGTCGGCAAGCCGCAGGTCGCGTACCGCGAGACGATCCGCCGGGTGGCGGAGAAGATCGACTACACGCACAAGAAGCAGACCGGTGGTTCCGGCCAGTTCGCCAAGGTCCAGGTGACCTTCGCGCCGCTGGAGACGACGGAGGGCGAGCTCTACGAGTTCGAGAACGCCGTCACCGGTGGTCGTATCCCGCGCGAGTACATCCCGTCCGTGGACGCCGGTATCCAGGCGGCCATGCAGCAGGGTGTGCTGGCCGGCTTCCCCGTGGTCGGCGTGAAGGCGACGCTGATCGACGGTGCCTACCACGACGTCGACTCCTCGGAGATGGCGTTCAAGATCGCCGGTTCGATGGTCTTCAAGGAAGGCGTCAAGCGCGCCGACCCGGTCCTGCTCGAGCCGGTCATGGCCGTCGAGGTGCGTACGCCCGAGGAGTACATGGGCGACGTGATCGGCGACATCAACTCCCGACGTGGCATGATCCAGTCCATGGAGGACGCGACCGGTGTCAAGGTCGTTCGCGCCCAGGTGCCGCTGAGCGAGATGTTCGGCTACATCGGTGACCTGCGGTCGAAGACCCAGGGTCGCGCGGTGTACTCGATGCAGTTCGACAGCTATGCCGAGGTTCCCAAGGCGGTTGCCGAAGAGATCATCAAGAAGACCCGGGGCGAGTGAGTCCCCACAGGTCGACCCGCACAACCAACCTGTAGGAAAAACCGCAACGCCCCGCAGTTGTAGGCTTCTTGGCCGAGCATCTGCAACGTTCGGAACATCTACCCAAGTCCCAGGAGGACCCCAGTGGCTAAGGCCAAGTTCGAGCGGACCAAGCCGCACGTCAACATCGGCACGATCGGTCACGTCGACCACGGCAAGACGACGCTGACCGCGGCGATCTCGAAGACCCTCGCGGACAAGTACCCGGACCTGCCGGCGAACGTCCAGCGCAACTTCGACGAGATCGACGCCGCGCCGGAGGAGAAGCAGCGCGGTATCACGATCAACATTGCGCACATCGAGTACGAGACGCCCAAGCGTCACTACGCGCACGTTGACGCCCCGGGTCACGCCGACTACATCAAGAACATGATCACCGGTGCCGCCCAGATGGACGGCGCGATCCTGGTGGTCGCCGCCACCGACGGTCCGATGGCCCAGACGCGTGAGCACGTGCTGCTCGCCCGCCAGGTCGGCGTGCCCTACCTGCTCGTGGCGCTCAACAAGGCCGACATGGTCGACGACGAGGAGATCCTCGAGCTCGTCGAGATGGAGGTCCGCGAGCTGCTGTCGTCGCAGGAGTTCGACGGCGACAACGCTCCCGTCGTGCGCGTCTCGGGCCTCAAGGCCCTCGAGGGTGACCCCGAGTGGGTCGAGAAGGTCCTCGAGCTGATGGAGGCCGTGGACGAGAACGTCCCGGAGCCGCAGCGTGACCTGGACAAGCCGTTCCTCATGCCGATCGAGGACGTCTTCACGATCACCGGTCGTGGCACCGTCGTCACCGGTAAGGTCGAGCGTGGCACGCTGGACATCAACTCCGACGTCGAGATCGTCGGTATCCGCGAGCCGCAGAAGACCACGGTCACCGGTATCGAGACGTTCCACAAGCAGATGGACCAGGCTCAGGCCGGCGACAACACCGGTCTGCTCCTGCGCGGCATCAAGCGCGAGGACGTCGAGCGCGGCCAGGTCGTCGTGAAGCCGGGTTCGATCACCCCGCACACGAACTTCGAGGCTCAGGTCTACATCCTGGGCAAGGACGAGGGTGGCCGTCACAACCCGTTCTACTCGAACTACCGCCCGCAGTTCTACTTCCGCACCACGGACGTCACCGGCGTCATCACGCTGCCCGAGGGCACCGAGATGGTCATGCCCGGCGACAACACCGAGATGACGGTCGAGCTGATCCAGCCGATCGCCATGGAGGAGGGCCTGGGCTTCGCCATCCGCGAGGGTGGCCGCACGGTCGGTTCCGGCCGTGTCACCAAGATCCTCAAGTGATCTTGGAGCACAGGTTCATCTGACGGAAGTCAGCTGACACGAGGGGGCCCGGGCGCTTCGGCGTCCGGGCCCCTTCGCGCACGTAGCGGGCGTCACACGCGCTCCGTTTGGCCGATGCCAGGACGTGTGGCAAGATTGCATAGTTGCCTGTAACAGGCGCGCTCTTTCAAGTGTCGAACAGTGTGCAGAACCGCAGTCCTCGGTCCGGTCAGTCCGGACCGACAGAGGCTGGAGCGGTCACCCACCCGGGGAGAATTCCGGGTAAGGGGTCGTGGGTTGTCGCCTGTTTCGATCTGTACAGGGCGCCCCGCGGAGCACACGTTCTCCGGATCTCCGGAGGCACTGTTCCGAGCAGGCTCGGCAAACGTCGTGGTCGGTCCCGGTCTCGTACCGGGGCAGATCACTTCCCAACGGCCCCGGCACCAGGAATGGTGCTCTGCGCCCGGCTGTGCCGCTCCAAGCGACACGCCCGAGTGCGTGGGTCGGTCAGTAGCGGTTCGAGAGAGAGAGTCAGACGACGCCATGGCGGGACAGAAGATCCGCATCCGGCTCAAGTCCTACGACCACGAGGTCATCGACAGCTCGGCGCGCAAGATCGTCGACACGGTGACTCGCGCTGGTGCGACGGTCGTGGGTCCGGTGCCGCTGCCGACGGAGAAGAACGTCTTCGTCGTGATCCGGTCGCCTCACAAGTACAAGGACAGCCGCGAGCACTTCGAGATGCGTACGCACAAGCGGCTCATCGACATCATCGATCCCACGCCCAAGGCCGTCGACTCGCTCATGCGACTCGACCTGCCGGCGGACGTGAACATCGAGATCAAGCTCTGAGGCTGGAGGACATCATGACCAACCAGCAGAAGAACGTGACCGCGTTGCTCGGGACCAAGCTCGGTATGACCCAGCTCTGGGACGAGGCGGGTCGCCTCGTGCCGGTGACCGTGGTCTCCGTGGGCACGAACGTGGTGACCCAGATCCGCACGGTGGACACCGACGGCTACGCGGCTGTGCAGCTCGCGGCCGGCCAGGTGGACCCGCGCAAGGTCACCAAGCCCCTCAAGGGCCACTTCGAGAAGGCCGGTGTGACGCCGCGTCGTCACGTCGCCGAGATCCGCACCGAGAACGCGTCCGAGTTCACGCTCGGCCAGGAGATCACCGCCGAGGTGTTCGAGGCCGGTGCCGTGGTCGACGTGGTCGGCACCACCAAGGGCAAGGGCACCGCCGGTGTCATGAAGCGTCACGGCTTCGCCGGCGTGAGCGCCTCGCACGGTGCGCACCGCAACCACCGCAAGCCGGGTTCGATCGGTGGCGCCTCGACGCCGTCGCGAGTCTTCAAGGGCCTGCGGATGGCTGGTCGGATGGGTAACGCCCGTCAGACCACCCAGAACCTGACCGTTCACGCGGTCGACGCCGAGAAGGGTCTGCTGCTCGTCAAGGGCGCGGTTCCCGGCCCCAAGGGTGGCGTCGTCCTCGTGCGTAACGCCGCGAAGGGAGCGTGACCGCAGCCATGACTACGCAGACCGCTCTGTCCGTGGACGTCGTCGACGCCCAGGGCAAGAAGTCCGGCACGGCCGAGCTCCCCGCTGAGGTGTTCGACGTCGCCGTGAACGTCCCGCTGATCCACCAGGTGGTCGTCGCGCAGCGCGCCGCCGCCCGCCAGGGGACGCACGCCACCAAGACCCGCGGCGAGGTCCGCGGTGGTGGCAAGAAGCCGTACAAGCAGAAGGGCACCGGCCGCGCCCGTCAGGGTTCGACCCGCGCCCCGCAGTTCGCCGGCGGTGGCACCGTCCACGGCCCGCAGCCGCGCAAGTACGACCAGCGCACCCCGAAGAAGATGAAGGCCGCCGCCCTGCGTGGCGCTCTCTCGGACCGCGCCCGTGCCGGTCGCGTGCACGTCGTCACCGGCTTCGGCCTGGACGGTGCACCGTCGACCAAGACGGCGCTCGGCACCATCGCCAAGCTGACCACGCGCGAGCACGTGCTCGTCGTGACCCAGCGGGACGACGAGATCACGATCAAGTCGCTGCGCAACGTCCCCGAGGTGCACCTCCTGGTCGCCGACCAGCTGAACACCTACGACGTGCTCGTCTCCGACGACGTCATCTTCACCGAGGGCGCGCTCGCCGCGTTCCTCGAGGGCCCGGCCAAGGGCGCGAAGGCTGTCGCCACGGAGTCCGAGGCCGAGACCGCTGAGGAGACCGCAAAGTGAGCGTCACCGTGAAGGACCCGCGCGACATCCTGATCGCGCCGGTCGTCTCCGAGAAGAGCTACAACCTTCTCGACGAGGGCAAGTACACCTTCATCGTGGACCCGAGCGCGAACAAGACCGAGATCAAGATCGCGATCGAGAAGGTCTTCAGCGTGAAGGTCGCCTCGGTGAACACGATCAACCGCAAGGGCAAGACGCGTCGCACGCGTTTCGGCCTCGGCAAGCGCAAGGACACGAAGCGTGCGATCGTCACCCTCCGCGAGGGCACGATCGACATCTTCGGCGGTCCGGTCGGCTGAGCTGACTAGAGACGATTGAGGACAGGTTTCCATGGGAATCCGTAAGTACAAGCCGACGACGCCCGGCCGTCGTGGCTCCAGCGTCGCCGACTTCGTCGAGGTCACGCGCTCGCAGCCGGAGAAGTCGCTGGTCCGCCCGCTGAGCAAGACCGGTGGCCGCAACAACACCGGTCGCATCACGACGCGTCACAAGGGCGGCGGGCACAAGCGTGCCTACCGCGTCATCGACTTCCGTCGCCACGACAAGGACGGCGTGCCCGCGAAGGTCGCTCACATCGAGTACGACCCCAACCGCACGGCGCGCATCGCGCTCCTGCACTACGCGGACGGCGAGAAGCGCTACATCATCGCGCCGAACAAGCTGTCGCAGGGCGACCGCATCGAGGCCGGTGCGGGCGCCGACATCAAGCCCGGCAACAACCTGCCGCTGCGCAACATCCCGACCGGTACGGTCATCCACGCCATCGAGCTCCGGCCCGGTGGCGGTGCGAAGATCGCCCGCTCGGCCGGTGCGTCCGTGCAGCTCGTCGCGAAGGACGGCCCCTATGCGCAGCTGCGCATGCCGTCCGGCGAGATCCGCAACGTCGACCTGCGCTGCCGCGCGACGGTCGGCGAGGTCGGCAACGCCGAGCAGTCGAACATCAACTGGGGCAAGGCCGGCCGCATGCGCTGGAAGGGCAAGCGCCCGACCGTGCGCGGTGTCGCCATGAACCCGGTCGACCACCCGCACGGTGGTGGTGAGGGCAAGACGTCCGGTGGTCGTCACCCGGTGAGCCCCTGGGGCCAGCCGGAGGGTCGTACCCGCCGTCCGAACAAGTCGAGCGACCGGATGATCGTCCGTCGCCGTCGTACCGGCAAGAAGCGCTGATAGGAGCCTGAAACATGCCTCGTAGCCTGAAGAAGGGCCCCTTCGTCGACGACCACCTCCAGAAGAAGGTGGACGTCCAGAACGAGAAGGGGACCAAGAACGTCATCAAGACCTGGTCCCGTCGGTCGGTCGTCACGCCCGACTTCCTCGGTCACACCTTTGCCGTGCACGACGGTCGCAAGCACGTCCCGGTCTTCGTGACCGAGTCGATGGTCGGCCACAAGCTCGGCGAGTTCGCTCCCACGCGGACCTTCCGCGGCCACGTGAAGGACGACAGGAAGGGTCGTCGCCGCTGAGGCGTGGGGTTCTCCCCGCACACAGCAGCGATGACTCGGACTGTCTGAGAAAAGGAAGCAGGACAGCAATGGAAGCCAAGGCGCAGGCGCGGTTCGTCCGTGTCACGCCCCAGAAGGCCCGGCGCGTCGTGGACCTCATCCGTGGCAAGCAGGCCTCTGAGGCCGTCGCGGTGCTGAAGTTCGCACCGCAGGCCGCCAGTGAGCCGATCCGCAAGGTCGTGGAGAGCGCGATCGCCAACGCACGGGTGAAGGCCGACCGCGCCAGCGAGCGCTTCGACGAGGGCGACCTGGTCGTCTCCGCCGCGTTCGTCGACGAGGGGCCGACGCTCAAGCGGTTCCGCCCGCGGGCTCAGGGACGTGCCACGCGCATCCTCAAGCGCACGAGCCACATCACCGTGGTGATCGCCGACAAGCAGACCGTCAAGGAAGGGGCCCGATAGTGGGACAGAAGGTTCACCCGCACGGGTACCGCCTCGGTATCACCACCGACCACCGGTCGCGCTGGTTCGCCGACAGCACCAAGCCTGGTCAGCGGTACCGCGACTACGTCCGTGAGGACGTGCAGATCCGCAAGCTCATGGGCACCGGCCTCGAGCGGGCCGGCATCTCCAAGGTCGAGATCGAGCGCACCCGCGACCGCGTCCGCGTGGACATCCACACGGCGCGTCCGGGCATCGTGATCGGCCGCCGGGGTGCCGAGGCCGACCGCATCCGCGGCGAGCTCGAGAAGCTCACGGGCAAGCAGGTCCAGCTCAACATCCTCGAGGTCAAGAACGCCGAGATCGACGCGCAGCTGGTTGCTCAGGGCATCGCCGAGCAGCTCGCCAGCCGTGTCTCCTTCCGTCGTGCGATGCGCAAGGGCATGCAGTCCGCGCAGCGCGCCGGCGCGAAGGGCATCCGCGTGCAGGTCTCGGGTCGCCTCGGCGGCGCCGAGATGAGCCGTTCGGAGTTCTACCGCGAGGGCCGTGTGCCCCTGCACACGCTCCGTGCGTACATCGACTTCGGCTTCTACGAGGCCCGCACCACGTTCGGCCGTATCGGCGTGAAGGTGTGGATCTACAAGGGCGAGGTCACCGAGAAGGAGTTCGCCGCCCAGCAGGCCACCGCCGCTCCCCGTCAGGGTCGTGGCCGTGGCGAGCGCGGTGAGCGTGGCGGCGAGCGTCGTGGCGGCCGTCGCAACGAGCGTCCGGCCGAGCGCAGCGCAGAGTCCGCCCCCGCGGCGGAGGCCGCTGCCGCTCCGGCCGCAGAGACCGGAACGGAGGCCTGACCATGCTGATCCCGCGCAGGGTCAAGCACCGCAAGCAGCACCACCCGTCGCGCTCCGGCGCGGCCAAGGGTGGCACCCAGATCGCGTTCGGCGACTTCGGCATCCAGGCTCTGGAGCCGGCGTACGTCACCAACCGCCAGATCGAGGCGGCGCGTATCGCGATGACTCGTCACATCAAGCGTGGCGGCAAGGTGTGGATCAACATCTACCCGGACCGTCCGCTGACCAAGAAGCCTGCCGAGACCCGCATGGGTTCCGGTAAGGGTTCGCCGGAGTGGTGGGTCGCCAACGTCAAGCCCGGCCGCGTCGTCTTCGAGCTGGCCGGTGTTGACGAGTCCCTTGCTCGCGAGGCCATGCGCCGCGCGATGCACAAGCTCCCGATGAAGTGCCGTTTCGTGGTGCGCGAGGGTGGTGTCTGATGGCTATCGGTACGCAGGGGCTGGCCCCCATCGATCTGGATGGCATGGACGACGAGACTCTCGTCGCCAAGCTGAAGGAAGCCAAGGAGGAGCTGTTCAACCTCCGCTTCCAGTCGGCGACCGGCCAGCTCGAGAGCCACGGCCGGCTCAAGGCCGTGCGTCGCGACATCGCCCGGATCTACACGATCCTGCGCGAGCGCGAGCTCGGTATCCGTACGGCTCCGAGCGTGAGTGAGTGAGGCAATGAGCGAGAACACGACTGCTGAGGCCGCGCAGGCCCAGCGCACGACGCGTAAGGTGCGCCGTGGCTACGTGGTCAGCGACAAGATGGACAAGACCATCGTGGTCGAGGTCGAGGACCGGGTGAAGCACCCGCTCTACGGCAAGGTCATCCGTCGCACCAACAAGGTCAAGGCGCACGACGAGCAGAACACCGCCGGCATCGGCGACCTGGTCGTCATCATGGAGACCCGCCCGCTGTCCGCTACCAAGCGGTGGCGTCTGGTGGAGATCGCCGAGAAGGCCAAGTAAGACTTCTCTTCCCGCCGGGGGCGGTGCGTGACACACGTACGCGTGGCGCCCCCGGCACAGCAACTATCCGTTCGACCAGGCTCGCCGGAAGCAGTCCGAGCGAGAACCAGTTCGACGACAGGAGTTCACTCACATGATCCAGCAGGAGTCGCGACTTCGGGTCGCCGACAACACGGGTGCCAAGGAGATCCTCTGCATCCGCGTTCTCGGTGGCTCCGGCCGTCGCTACGCCGGTATCGGCGACACCATCGTCGCCACCGTCAAGGACGCGATCCCGGGCGGCAACGTGAAGAAGGGCGACGTCATCAAGGCCGTCGTCGTCCGGACCGCCAAGGAGCGCCGCCGTCCCGACGGTTCCTACATCAAGTTCGACGAGAACGCCGCCGTCATCCTGAAGAACGACGGCGAGCCTCGCGGCACCCGTATCTTCGGCCCGGTCGGCCGTGAGCTGCGCGACAAGCGGTTCATGAAGATCATCTCGCTGGCCCCGGAGGTGCTCTGACCATGGCGAAGATCAAGAAGGGCGACCAGGTCATCGTGATCTCCGGTCGCGACAAGGGCAAGACCGGCCGCGTGCTCGAGGTCCTCAAGGACTCCGACCGCCTCGTGGTCGAGGGCGTGCAGCGCGTCACGAAGCACACCAAGGTGGGCCAGTCGCAGCGCGGCACCCGTACCGGTGGCATCGAGACGGTCGAGGCGCCGATCCACGTGAGCAACGTGATGATCGTCGACCCGGAGACCAAGAAGGGCACCCGGGTCGGGTACCGCCTCGAGCAGGTGGAGCGTGACGGTCGTACCAAGACCGTCCGGATCCGCGTCGCGAAGCGCTCCGGGAAGGACATCTGATGACCGAGACGACCATCGAGGCCCCGGCCCAGCCGCGCCTCAAGCTGAAGTACCGCGAGGAGATCCTCCCGGCGCTGATCGAGGAGTTCGGCCACAAGAACGTGCACCAGGCCGGCGGTCTCACCAAGATCGTCGTGAACATGGGTGTCGGCGACGCGGCCAAGGACTCGAAGCTCATCGAGGGCGCGATCCGCGACCTCTCGGCGATCACCGGTCAGAAGCCGCAGGTCACCAAGGCTCGCAAGTCGATCGCGCAGTTCAAGCTGCGCGAGGGCATGCCGATCGGCGCGCACGTGACGCTCCGTGGCGACCGGATGTGGGAGTTCCTCGACCGCCTGCTGGCGATCGCCCTCCCGCGTATCCGCGACTTCCGCGGTCTGTCGCCCAAGCAGTTCGACGGGCACGGCAACTACACCTTCGGTCTCACGGAGCAGTCGATGTTCCACGAGATCGACCAGGACAAGATCGACCGGGTCCGCGGTATGGACATCACGGTCGTGACGACGGCGACGACCGACGACGAGGGCCGCTCCCTGCTGCGCCGTCTCGGCTTCCCCTTCAAGGAGAACTGACATGGCGAAGAAGGCCCTGATCAACAAGGCGGCCGGCAAGCCGAAGTTCGCGGTTCGCGCCTACACCCGGTGCCAGAAGTGCGGTCGCCCGCACTCCGTCTACCGCAAGTTCGGCCTGTGCCGCATCTGCGTGCGGGAGATGGCCCACCGTGGCGAGCTTCCCGGCGTCACCAAGAGCAGCTGGTAACACAACTACGCCGTAGGTCCGCCCGGCCGAGCATGGCCGTCCGGATACCCCGGTGAGGAAGGGCAAGAGCCCGATATGACTATGACCGACCCGATCGCAGACATGCTGACCCGTCTGCGGAACGCGAACTCGGCGCACCACGACACGGTCACCATGCCGTCGTCGAAGCTGAAGACGCACATTGCTGAGATCCTGCAGGCCGAGGGCTACATCGCCGGCTGGACCGTGGAGGACGCCCAGGTGGGCAAGTCCCTCACGATCGAGCTGAAGTACGGCCAGAACCGGGAGCGCGCCCTCGCGGGCGTTCGCCGCATCTCGAAGCCCGGCCTGCGCGTCTACCGCAAGTCCACCGAACTGCCCAAGGTCCTCGGCGGCCTGGGCGTGGCGATCCTGTCCACGTCCTCCGGCCTGCTGACCGACCGGCAGGCACAGGCCAAGGGCGTGGGCGGCGAAGTCCTCGCCTACGTCTGGTAATCCGGAAAGGAGAAAACGCCAATGTCTCGAATCGGCAAGCTTCCCGTTCCGGTCCCGGCCGGCGTGGACATCACCGTCAGCGGCGCGCTGGTGACCGTGAAGGGCCCCAAGGGTTCTCTCGAGCACACCGTGCCCGCACCCATCAATGTCGCCCAGGAGGACGCCCAGCTCGTGGTGTCCCGTCCGGACGACGAGCGGAACTCCCGTGCGCTGCACGGCCTGACCCGCACCCTGATCGCCAACATGATCACGGGCGTGACCCAGGGCTACGAGAAGAAGCTCGAGATCGTCGGTACTGGTTACCGCGTCGTGGCGAAGGGTTCGAGCCTCGAGTTCGCGCTCGGCTTCAGCCACCCCGTCGTCGTCGAGCCCCCTGCGGGCGTCACGTTCGCGGTCGAGAGCCCCACCAAGTTCTCGGTCTCGGGCATCGACAAGCAGCAGGTCGGCGAGGTCGCGGCGAACATTCGCAAGATCCGCAAGCCTGAGCCCTACAAGGGCAAGGGCGTGCGCTACGCCGGCGAGAACGTCCGCCGCAAGGTCGGAAAGGCTGGTAAGTGACGATGGCTATCAAGATCCTGGGCAAGGGCAAGGCCGTCGCTCGCCAGCGTCGTCACTCGCGCCTGCGCAAGAAGATCACCGGCACCGCCGTCCGTCCGCGTCTGGTCGTCACCCGCTCCTCGCGCCACATGGTGGCGCAGGTCGTGGACGACACCGTGGGCAAGACCGTCGCCTCGGCGTCGACCCTCGAGGCCGACCTGCGTGCGTTCGACGGCGACAAGACGGCCAAGGCCCGCAAGGTCGGCGAGCTCGTCGCCGAGCGTGCCAAGGCTGTCGGCGTCGACACCGTCGTGTTCGACCGCGGCGGCAACAAGTACCACGGTCGCGTCGCTGCTGTGGCTGACGGCGCCCGCGAGGGCGGTCTGGCCCTGTGATGACCAACGCACGGAAGAAGAGGACTCTCTGATGGCTGCAGGGCAGCGCAGCGGCGCCCCCCAGGGTGCCGCCACCGAGAACAAGGACCGTAACGACCGCCGTGGTGGCGGTCGTCGGGACGACCGTCGCGGCGGGCGCGAGGAGAAGAGCGCCTTCGTCGAGAAGGTCGTCACCATCAACCGCGTCGCCAAGGTCGTCAAGGGCGGCCGTCGCTTCAGCTTCACCGCGCTCGTCGTGGTGGGCGACGGCGACGGCACCGTCGGCGTCGGCTACGGCAAGGCCAAGGAGGTGCCCGCGGCGATCGCCAAGGGTGTCGAGGAGGCGAAGAAGAACTTCTTCCGCGTCCCTCGCATCCAGGGCACCATCCCGCACCCCATCCAGGGTGAGGCCGCCGCCGGTGTCGTGTTCCTGCGTCCGGCGTCGCCGGGTACCGGTGTGATCGCCGGTGGTCCGGTGCGCGCCGTGCTGGAGTGCGCCGGCATCCACGACGTGCTGAGCAAGTCGCTCGGTTCGTCCAACGCGATCAACATCGTGCACGCCACGGTCGCGGCCCTGAAGGGCCTCGAGGAGCCGGCTGCTGTTGCCGCTCGTCGTGGTCTCGCGCTGGAGGACGTGGCCCCGGCCGCGCTCCTGCGGGCCCAGGCCGCCGGTCGTGCCGAGTCGGCTGCGAAGGCAGGTGCGTGATGGCTCGGCTCAAGGTGACCCAGACCAAGTCCGCCATCGGCGGCAAGCAGAACCAGCGTGACACGCTGCGGACGCTCGGCCTCAAGCGGATCGGCGACACCGCCGTGAAGGAGGACCGCGCGGAGATCCGTGGCATGGTCAAGACGGTGGCGCACCTCGTCGCCGTCGAGGAGGTCGAGTGATCATGGCGGAGAACAAGCCGCTGAAGGTCCACCACCTCCGTCCGGCCCCCGGCGCCAAGACCGCGAAGACCCGTGTGGGTCGCGGTGAAGGCTCGAAGGGTAAGACGGCGGGCCGTGGAACCAAGGGTACGAAGGCTCGTTACCAGGTCCCCGCGGGCTTCGAGGGTGGGCAGATGCCTCTGCACATGCGCCTCCCGAAGCTCCGTGGCTTCAAGAACCCGTTCCGGGTCGAGTTCCAGGTCGTGAACCTGGACAAGCTTTCCGAGCTGTTCCCCGAGGGTGGCTCCGTCACCGTCGAGGACCTGGTCGCGAAGGGCGCGGTCCGCAAGGGCCAGCCCGTGAAGGTGCTCGGCAACGGCGACGTCACCGTCAAGCTCGAGATCGCGGTCGACCGCGTCTCGGCGTCCGCCAAGGAGAAGATCCTGGCGGCCGGCGGTACGGTCTCGGAGGCCTGAGACAGCTGACAGGGCCGGCGGCGCGTGAGCGCGGCCGGCCCTGTGTGCTCTCTTGAGTATTTCCCGGAGCGAACGTGGTCCACGGACCCGCGTGAGCAACGTAGAATCCGACACGGTCTGGCTGCACCGTTGTGGTCTGGCCCACGTTCGACACACCTCGCCGGCGTCCCGCCGGCGACACGAGATCCCGCAACGGCGGGCCAGGAGGATAGGGTGCTCAGCGCTTTCGGCCGGGCTTTCCGGACGCCAGACCTGCGGCGCAAGCTGCTGTTCACGATCGCGATCATGGCGATCTTCCGGCTCGGGTCGTTCATCCCGACCCCCGGTGTGGACTATGCGAACGTGCAGCAATGTATCGCCCTCGCGGGTGACAACAGCCTGCTCGGCCTGATCAACGTCTTCAGCGGCGGTGCTCTGCTGCAGCTGTCGATCTTCGCCCTCGGCATCATGCCGTACATCACGGCGAGCATCATCGTGCAGCTGCTTCGCGTGGTCATCCCGCGCTTCGAGGCGCTGCACAAGGAGGGCCAGTCGGGTCAGACCAAGCTGACCCAGTACACCCGCTACCTGACGATCGCCCTGGCGATCCTGCAGTCCACCACCGTCATCACGACGGCGCGCCAGGGCCTGCTGTTCCAGGGTTGCGACCTCGACGTCATCGCGAGCGACAGCATCCTCACCTCGGTCTTCATGGTCATCACCATGACCGCCGGTACCGGTCTGGTCATGTGGCTCGGCGAGCTCATCACCGAGCGCGGCGTCGGCAACGGCATGTCGCTGCTCATCTTCACGTCGATCGCGGCCAGCTTCCCGACCTCGCTGTGGTCGATCGCCGGTGGCGCCAACGGTGCCCTGAACTTCACCATCATGATCCTGGTCATCATCCTGGTGGTCGGCCTCGTGGTGTTCGTCGAGCAGTCGCAGCGCCGCATCCCCGTGCAGTACGCGAAGCGGATGGTGGGGCGCCGGATGTACGGCGGTACCAGCACCTACATCCCGATCAAGATCAACATGTCCGGCGTGATCCCCGTGATCTTCGCGGCGTCGATCCTCGCCATCCCCGGCCTGATCGCCCAGTTCGGCGACCAGACGGAGGAGTGGGTCGTCTGGATCTCGAACAACCTGGTCCAGCAGTCGTCGCCGCTGTACATCGCGATCTACACGCTGATGATCATCTTCTTCTGCTTCTTCTACACCTCGATCACGTTCAACCCAGACGAGGTCGCGGACAACATGAAGAAGTACGGCGGCTTCATCCCCGGTATCCGGGCCGGCCGCCCCACGGCGGAGTACCTCGACTTCGTGATCACCCGCATCACCTCCGCCGGTTCCCTGTACCTTGCGCTGATCGCGCTGATCCCGACGCTGGTGCTCGTCTTCCTGGGCGTCACCACCAGCCTGCCGTTCGGCGGCAGCTCCATCCTCATCGTGGTCGGTGTCGGGCTGGAGACGGTCAAGCAGATCGACTCCCAGCTGCAGCAGCGCCACTACGAAGGATTCCTCCGTTGAGCCAGACTCCCACCACCACCTCTCGCCGCGAGCTGCACGCTCGTCCGGACCAGGAGGGCCAGGTCACGCGTCTGGTCATCATGGGCCCGCAGGGCGCGGGCAAGGGTACGCAGGCCGCCCGCCTCGCCGAGGTCTTCGGGATCGTCCCGATCTCGACGGGCGACATCTTCCGCGCGAACATCGCGGGGGAGACCGAGCTGGGCCGGACCGCGCAGGAGTACACGAACAAGGGTGAGCTCGTCCCGGACGAGGTCACCAACGCCATGGTTCGCGACCGGCTCGGGGAGCCGGACGTGAAGCAGGGCTTCATCCTCGACGGGTACCCGCGCAACGCGGCCCAGGTGACGGAGCTCGACCAGATCCTCGCCGGTCTCGGCTGGGAGCTGGACGGCGTCATCGAGCTGACGGCGGACCGTGCCGAGCTGCTCGCGCGCATCGCCAAGCGGGCCGAGCAGGAGGGTCGCGAGGACGACACCGAGGAGGCCATCGCCCGCCGCCTCGACATCTATGCGGAGCAGACCGCCCCGCTGACGGCAGCGTACGGCGAGCGCAACCTCCTGGTGCAGGTGGACGGCCTGGGCGAGATCTCGGACGTCACCGACCGCATCGTCGCCTCGCTCGCGACGCAGCTGGGCTGAGGCGTGGTCTTCGGCCGGGAGCGGATCGAGTACAAGACGCCGGACCAGGTGCGCCTCATGCGGCGCGCCGGTCTGGTGGTCGCCGACACGCTCGCGGCGGTCCGCTCGGCGGCCCGACCGGGCATGACCACGGCCGACCTCGACGCCGTCGCCGCGCGGTCGATCGAGGATGCCGGGGCCAAGCCCTCGTTCCTGGGCTACCACGGCTTTCCCGGCGTCATCTGCACGTCGGTGAACGAGGAGGTCATCCACGGCATCCCGGGTGGCCGGGTGCTCGGGGCGGGCGACCTCGTCTCCATCGACTGCGGTGCGATCGTCGAGGGCTGGCACGGTGACTCCGCCATCTCCTTCGTCCTCGGCGCCGAGGGCGCTCTGGACCACAGGCTGCCCGACGACGACCTGGTCGCCGCCGGGGCGGACCTCGCCGACATCGCGCTCGTCCGGGCGACCGACGCGGCCATGTGGGCGGGCATCGCGGCGCTGGCCTCCGGGAAGCGCCTGAACGCCGTGGGCGAGGCGGTCGAGGCGGCGGTCGAGATGGCCGGCGAGTTCGTCGGTACCGAGTACGGGATCGTCGAGGAGTACGTGGGGCACGGCATCGGCAGCGCCATGCACCAGCCCCCGGACGTCCACAACTACCGGACGTCCGGCCAGGGCCCGCGGCTGCGCCCGGGCATGTGCCTGGCCATCGAGCCGATGATCACGCGGGGCGGTGCGGAGACGAGCGTGCTTCAGGACGACTGGACCGTGGTCACCGTCGACGGGTCCCGGGCGGCGCACTGGGAGCACTCGACCGCGATCATGGAGGACGGCGTCGTGGTCCTGACCGCGGTCGACGGGGGAGCCGAGCGCCTCGGCGTCTTCGGGGTGCAGCCGGTCGACCTCGGCTGAGCGATCTCGCCCGAGGACTATTTAACCTGGGGTCAGTTGGCTACGATCGCCGGGTGACCGACGACGCGCGCACTTCCTCGGGTGACACGGCCCCCTCGCGCTCGCGAGCCGGCGCCGGTCCGCGCGGGGACGCGCCCCGTGCGACACCCGTGCACGCGGTGCCAGGGTCTTCCGGGCGCCCGTGGTACGCCCGGGTGCTCCCCGCCGCCGGCCGGGGCCTGCGGCGCCTCGGCCGCTGGTCGGCGGTGTGGGCGCGGCGCCTGGTGCCGAGCCCGTTCCTGTGGGTCGGCATCGTGCTCGGGTTCGGCACGTCGCTCCTGGTCTGGGAGTCGGTGCTGCTGCTCGGTGTGCTGGTCTGGCTGGTCGGGGTGTGGCTGTGGACGGCTCGCGGCAGCTCGGTGCTCGTGGCGCTCGGGCTGGGCATGGTGCTCGGCTGGCTCCCGATGCTGTTCTTTCTCGTCGGCAGCCTGCCGCACACGATGATCGGACCACCCGGCGTCGAGTACGACCTATGACCGGACGCCGGCCGAGCGGCGCCTCGACCGCGGGCACTGCGGGGTGCGTGGCGAGACTCACGGCCCGCGGGCGGCGTCGGCGTCGGCCTGCGCTTTGAATGCTTTCCGAAGTGGCGTAGGCTGGACCGCTGGGTGTAGTCCGTTCAACGCCTCCAGTTCTTCAAAGGGTGCCACGAGCGCCTGCCGGTCCCCGCGCGAGCGGGGCGCAGGTCGAGGCACACGAGGCAGGCGGCACACGGACGCACACGACATCCACACCCGACTGTCGGTTGCGCAGGGTACCTGCGACGCCGTGGGCGTGGAAGCAGTCACGACGAGAGTTAGCGGAGGATATGGCAAAGAAGGACGGTGTCATCGAGATCGAGGGCAGCGTGGTCGAGGCTCTGCCGAACGCGATGTTCCGCGTGGAGCTGTCGAACGGTCACAAGGTTCTCGCGCACATCTCGGGCAAGATGCGGCAGCACTACATCCGGATCCTCCCCGAGGACCGCGTGGTGGTGGAGCTCAGCCCGTACGACCTGTCCCGCGGCCGGATCGTCTACCGCTACAAGTAGTCAGTCCCCGATCCGGGGCTATGTCACTCGCGGCCTGGCCAGAGGTGACGTCGCCGCACGATCGACCACCCACGACACTGCCTCGTGCGCACCCGGGCGACCGGACGCGCGTGGCGGAGGAAAATCCGATGAAGGTCAAGCCGAGCGTCAAGAAGATCTGCGACAAGTGCAAGGTGATCCGCCGGCACGGTCGCGTCATGGTGATCTGCGACAACCTGCGCCACAAGCAGCGCCAGGGCTGATCATCCTCCGGGCACCTGCCCGGGCCGGTGGCTGAGGCCACCACCAGCGCACCACCTCGAACCACTCCGCGAGACGCGGGGCGGGGAACCCTCGGTCCGGAGGCCGGGGCCCGTGAGAAACCACGGGATGGCGGTGCGGCAGACCTCCGACGAGCAGTACAGGAGCCGGAAGGCACATGGCACGTCTTATCGGCGTCGACCTCCCCCGCGACAAGCGGCTTGAGGTTGCGCTCACGTACATCTTCGGTGTGGGTCGTACCCGCGCGAAGGAGACCCTGGCCGCCACGGGCATCAGCCCGGACGTCCGCGTGAAGGACCTCGGCGACGCCGAGCTCGTTGCGCTCCGCGACTACCTCGAGGGCAACTACAAGCTCGAGGGTGACCTCCGCCGTGAGGTCGCGGCCGACATCCGCCGCAAGGTCGAGATCGGCACCTACCAGGGCCTGCGCCACCGCCGCGGCCTGCCGGTGCGCGGTCAGCGCACCAAGACCAACGCGCGCACCCGCAAGGGTCCCAAGCGCACCGTTGCGGGCAAGAAGAAGGCCCGCTGACAGCAGTCCGTGGAGCGGTCGCTCGCTGAGCTAGACCGCCCCGGTCCGATCAGACCAGGAGATAGAAGAACAGATGCCTCCCAAGACTCGCGCTGCCGCCGGCCGCAAGCCGCGCCGCAAGGACAAGAAGAACGTCCCGCTCGGCCAGGCGCACATCAAGTCCACCTTCAACAACACGATCATCTCGATCACCGACCCGTCCGGTGCCGTGGTGTCGTGGGCCTCTGCCGGCCACGTCGGCTTCAAGGGCTCCCGCAAGTCCACGCCGTACGCCGCGCAGATGGCCGCCGAGTCGGCCGCTCGCCGCGCGCAGGAGCACGGCGTCAAGAAGGTCGACGTCTTCGTGAAGGGCCCGGGTTCCGGTCGCGAGACCGCCATCCGCTCGCTCCAGGCGACCGGCCTCGAGGTCGGCTCGATCCAGGACGTGACGCCCCAGGCGCACAACGGCTGCCGTCCCCCGAAGCGCCGCCGCGTCTGATGCTTGTCGCGCCATGGTGCGGTGGCGGCCCCCCCCCCCCCCCCCCGGGGGGCCCCCCCCCCCCCGCGGGGGCCCCCCCCCCGCCGGGGGGGGCCGCATAGCCGGCCCCGATGCGGGAAATATCGGGCCCACCCCCCA
>NZ_JBITFV010000015.1:92443-129733 GCF_044456525.1 Promicromonospora sp. NPDC050880 | reverse complement strand
GGCGCGCCCGGGGGGGGGCTGTGTCCCCGCGCCCGGCCCCCCGCGGGGGCCCCCCCCCCCCCCCACCCCCCCCACCTCGGTGGCATGTGCCTCCGTGCTGAACCCGTCCCGCCGCGGCCAGATCCGACCGAGTGCGCCCGGTCGAGACACCGGCCAGGCACGAGGCGCGGTGATCCCTCAGCGACCGGAGCCCGACAACCACCGCGGCGGCGCGAAGAGCCACCGCGCGCCGATCCGCGGCGCGAGCTCGCCCAGGGCCAGGCCGGCCGCGATCGCCGCGGCCCACAGGGCGACCGGCAGCCACTGCGACGGGGGCGCCGGGATCCAGATCCCGTTGCGCCACAGCACCGACAGCAGCGCGAGCACCACGGACGTGTGCGTGACGAAGACCGGCAACGTGCGTGCGCCGAGCCACCGCAGCCCGAGTGCGCCCGGCACCCGCGAGAGCAGCACGCTCACGGTGACGCCGGCCGGCACACCCGCGATGTTGGCCAGCAGGTAGCACCCCGGCACGTCGGCGAGGCCCAGCTCGCGCACCGCGACCTGGACCCCGAGCCAGACGGCGACCGCGCCGACGGCCCACAGCCAGGTGACCCGCTCCGCGAAGCGTTCGAGCAGCGGGCGCAGGTGCAGCCCGGCCAGGAAGAACAGCGCGAACTGCGCGGTACCCCGCCAGGCGAGGCTCGCCGGCTCCCAGCCGGCCAGGGCCCAGGCGCCGACGGCTGCCGCGAGCACGAGCTGCACGGGCGCGGGGACGCGGCGCAGCGCGCGGGCGATCACGAAGAAGACCGCGAGCGTCCAGATGAACCAGAGCTCGGAGCGCGGCACCAGGAGCGACCAGGCGAGGTCGTGGCCGAGGGTGCCCCAGTCGGCGTCGGCCACCTGGTAGTAGCCGGTGAGCAGGCGCACCAGCAGGGAGACCGGCTCCCACAGCACGAACACCCAGGCGAAGAAGAGCAGCTTGCCGCGGGCCAGGCGGGACCACGGCACGGTGGTCCACTTGGCGGCGAACATACCGGCCACCGTGAAGAACAGGGGCATGCGCAGGCTGCGGAGCGTCTCGTTGACCTCGCGGAGCACGCCTACCTCGTACCCCGTCTGCCACGTCCAGTTCGTGGCGTGGTAGAGCACGACGAGGCCGATGGCGAGGCCGCGCGCGACGTCGGGCCAGGCGAGGCGGGCAGGGGCACGCCGCTCGACGGCGGCGTCGCGCCCCGGGCCCGGCGCGCCGGTGTGCCGCGGGGATCCGGAGGGGGTCAACATCGCCGGTCATCGTACGTGCCGGGTACGACATCCGGGAGACGTCACGGTGACGATCCGGCAGTGTCGGTGGCCCGGAGTAGCCTGGTACGAGCCCCTCACACGTGACCCGTACCCGGGTCGTGCCCGTGGTGGGCCCGTCGTCGTGCGCCATCGAAGGACAGATCCCATGAACCTCACCGGCCTGCTGCCCACCCTCCTGCGTGATCCCGGGGCTTCCGCCGCGGTCGAGCGCGTGCGCGCGCGTGGCTTCGTGGACGTCGTGGGACCGGTGGGTGCCCGCCCGCCGCTGCTGGTGGCCGCGGCCGAGAAGCGGCCGCTCGTGGTGGTCACGGCCACGGGGCGCGAGGCGGACGACCTGGCGGCGAGCCTGCGCGGCTACCTCCCGGAGGAGCACGCCGACGACGTCGCGGTCCTGCCCGCCTGGGAGACCCTGCCGCACGAGCGGCTCAGCCCGCGCGCGGACACGGTCGCCAAGCGGCTGGCCGTGTTCCGCCGCCTGGCCCATCCCGCGCCGGGCCACGGGCAGGACGGCGCCGTCCGGATCCTGGTGATGCCGGTCCGTGCCCTGCTGCAGCCCGTGGTCGACGGCCTGGGCGAGCTGGAGCCGGTCCAGCTCGCCACGGGCACCACCGCGGACCTGACCGACGTGGCCGAGCGGCTCACGGCCGCCGCCTACACGCGCGTGGACATGGTGGAGCGGCGCGGGGAGTTCGCGGTGCGCGGCGGCATCCTCGACGTCTTCCCGCCCACCGAGGACCACCCGCTGCGCTGCGAGTTCTGGGGCGACGAGGTCACGGAGATCCGCTGGTTCGCCGTGGCCGACCAGCGCAGCCTGGAGATCGCGGAGCACGGCGTCTGGGCGCCGCCGTGCCGGGAGATCCTGCTGGACGACGCCGTGCGGCGTCGGGCCGCCGATCTCGTCGAGACCCTGCCCGGCGCGGTCGAGATGCTCGACAAGCTCGCGGCGGGGGTCGCCGTCGAGGGCATGGAGTCGCTCGCCCCGGTGCTGGTGGACCGCATGGTCCCCGTGCTGGAGCTGGTGCCGGAGGACGCGCTGCTCGTGGTCGACGAGCCGGAGCGCGTGCGCCGCCGCGCGCACGACCTCGTGGCCACCACCGAGGAGTTCCTCGCCGCCGCCTGGACCGGCGCCGTCGCGGGCGGGGCCGCGCCCATCGACCTGTCCGCGGCGTCCTTCGCGACGTTCGCCGAGGTGCGCGAGATCGCGGCCCGGCGCGCCCTCGGCTGGTGGACCCTGTCCGCGTTCACCCAGGACACCGAGCTCACCGAGGCCGACGCCGACGCGTCGGACACGGCGTCGGACACGTTCGTGGTCGGTGCGCGGGACGTCGAGTCCTACCGCGGTGACCTCGCCCGTGCGCTGGACGACGTGCACGGGCTGCAGGTCGCGGGCTGGCGGCTCGTGCTGACCACGGAGGGGCACGGTCCGGCCAAGCGCATGACCGAGCAGCTCTCGGCCGCCGGTACCGCGGCACGGCTGACGGTGTCGCTGGAGGGCGAGCCGGAGCCCGGCGTCGTGCACGTGCTGGCCGGGGGAGTCGGCAAGGGGTTCGTGGCCCCCGAGCTGCAGCTCGCCGTGTTCTCCGAGCAGGACCTGACCGGGCGGGCCGGCGCGGGCACGCGCGACATGCGGCGCATGCCGAGCAGACGGCGCAACGTGGTGGACCCGCTCCAGCTCAAGGCGGGTGACTTCGTGGTGCACGAGCAGCACGGCGTGGGCCGGTTCGTCGAGATGGCGCAGCGCACGATGGGCACCGGGGGCAACCGCGCCACGCGCGAGTACCTCGTGATCGAGTACGCGAGCAGCAAGCGCGGGCAGCCGGGCGACCGCCTGTTCGTGCCCACCGACCAGCTCGACCAGGTCACCAAGTACACGGGCGGTGAGTCGCCGTCGCTGTCCAAGATGGGCGGCGCCGACTGGAAGAACACGAAGGCCAAGGCGCGCAAGCACGTCAAGGAGATCGCGAGCGAGCTGATCCGGCTCTACAGCGCGCGCATGGCCACGCAGGGGCACGCCTACGGGCCCGACACCCCGTGGCAGCGGGAGCTGGAGGACGCGTTCGCGTACGTCGAGACGCCCGACCAGCTCGCCACGATCGACGAGGTCAAGGCCGACATGGAGAAGTCCGTGCCGATGGACCGCCTGGTGTGCGGCGACGTCGGCTACGGCAAGACGGAGATCGCCATCCGCGCCGCGTTCAAGGCGGTGCAGGACGGCAAGCAGGTCGCCGTCCTGGTGCCCACCACGCTCCTGGTGCAGCAGCACTACGAGACCTTCTCCGAGCGGTACACCGGGTTCCCGGTGACCGTGCGGGCCCTGAGCCGGTTCCAGACCGCCAAGGAGTCCGAGGAGACGCTCCAGGGTCTCAAGGACGGCAGCGTCGACATCGTCATCGGCACCCACCGCCTCATCACCGGGTCGGTCGCGTTCAAGGACCTGGGCCTCGTGGTGATCGACGAGGAGCAGCGCTTCGGCGTCGAGCACAAGGAGACGCTCAAGCAGCTCCGCACCAACGTGGACGTGCTGGCCATGTCCGCCACCCCGATCCCGCGCACGCTGGAGATGGCGGTCACGGGCATCCGCGAGATGTCCACACTGGCCACGCCCCCGGAGGAGCGGCACCCGGTGCTCACCTACGTGGGCGCGTACGAGGAGAAGCAGATCGCGGCTGCCCTGCGCCGCGAGCTGCTGCGCGAGGGCCAGGTCTTCTACGTGCACAACAAGGTGGAGACCATCCAGCGGGCCGCGTCCCGGCTCAACGAGCTGGTGCCCGAGGCCCGCATCGGCGTGGCCCACGGCAAGATGAGCGAGCACCAGCTCGACCAGGTCATCCGCGCCTTCTGGGAGAAGGAGCTCGACGTGCTGGTCTGCACCACGATCATCGAGACCGGCCTGGACATCTCGAACGCCAACACCCTGATCCTGGAGCGGTCCGACATGCTGGGCCTGTCCCAGCTGCACCAGCTCCGCGGGCGTGTGGGCCGCGGTCGCGAGCGCGCCTACGCCTACTTCCTCTACCCGCCGGAGAAGCCGCTCACGGAGACGGCGCACGACCGGCTGGCGACCATGGCCGCCCACACCGACCTCGGCGCGGGCATGCAGATCGCCATGAAGGACCTCGAGATCCGTGGCGCGGGCAACCTGCTCGGCGGCGAGCAGTCCGGGCACATCGCCGGCGTCGGCTTCGACCTGTACGTGCGCATGGTGGGCGAGGCGGTGTCCGCGTTCCGCGGGGACACCGAGGAGGAGGCCCCCGAGGTCACCATCGAGCTGCCCGTGGACGCCCACCTGCCCGAGTCCTACATCGCCACCGAGCGGCTGCGGCTGGAGGCCTACAAGAAGATCGCCGGGGCGCAGGACACCGCGGCGCTCGACGAGGTGCGTGCCGAGCTCACCGACCGGTACGGCGCCCTGCCCGAGGTGGCGGGTGCGCTGTTCGACGTCGCCGACTTCCGCAACCACGCCCGCAGGGCCGGGCTCACGGACGTCACGGCACAGGGCAAGTACGTCCGGTTCGCGCCGGTGAACCTGCCGGAGTCGGCGCAGCTGCGGCTCAAGCGGCTCTACCCGGGCACCATCCTCAAGCCGGCCATCCGCGCGTTCCTCGTGCCGTTCCCGACGACGGCGCGGATCGGCGGCCGGCCGCTGCGGGGCACCGAGGTGCTGCAGTGGGCGCGGGCCCTGATCGACGCGGTGATTCTGGCCGACGTGGGGGCTGCGGCTAAGGTCGGCACCAGCGCCTGACCAGGGCGTCCCGCTGGTGGGCATAGGTGAAACTCGGATTCACAGCAACCGGTCAGGACCGTATAGGCTCCACCCGCGTCACTCGCTCATCATGTCTTTTGTGGAGGATCCCGCATGGCACTCGGACATCGCACGCGTGCGATCGTCGGCTCCCTCGCAGCGGTCACCGCGCTCGGCGCCCTGCTGACCGGCTGCTCGACCGACTCGACGCAGGCGGCGGAGGACTCCGATCAGGCCGTGGAGGTGGACGAGAACCTGCGCGCGCTGCTCCCCGGTGAGCTGCGGGCGGAGTCCGCGCGGATCACGGTCGGCACGGAGTCCGGCTACCCGCCCTTCGAGTACACCAACGAGGCCGGCCGCATCGTCGGCTTCGAGATCGACCTGTTCGACGCGGCGTCGGACCGGCTGGGGCTGAAGTACACGTTCTACGACATGCCGTTCGAGTCGCTGCTCGACGAGCTGTACGCGAGCAACGTCGACGCCGTGGCCGCGGCGATGTCCGACACCGCCGAGCGTCGTGTCAACTCGGACTTCGTCGACTACTACAACGACAGCGACGCGATCATGGTCCCGGCGGGCAACCCCGCGGGCATCAAGACCCTGAAGGACCTCTGCGGCCGCACGGTGGCCGTGCTCACCGAGTCGACCCAGGACGAGGCGCTCGCGGCCCTGAACACCGGGGAGTGCAAGTCCAAGCCGGTCACGGTGACCCGGTTCGACACGGATGCCGACGCGCTCGCGCAGGTCCAGGCGGGCAAGGCGGACGCCGAGCTCACCCAGTGGTCCACCGGTGCCTACAACGCGAAGCAGGTCGGTTCGGGCGACATCTTCGAGGTGGCGAACACCGAGGTGATCAACCCGTCCCCGCTCGGCTGGGTGTTCCCGACGGGCGACGTCGAGATGGTGCGCGCCTACCAGGCCGCGCTCCAGAGCATCATCGACGACGGCACCTACGCCGAGATCCTGGAGAAGCACGACCTCTCGGTCGGTGCCCTGGAGAAGGCGACCGTCAACGGTCAGTGACCCGCAGCCGAGTCCAGGCCGAACGGGCCGTCCCACCGCACGGTGGGCGGCCCGTTCGCCGTTCCGGCCTGGGGCACGGTGTGCGCCGCCGCGCCGGACTGTGCCGAGCCGAGCCGGATCGATTCGATAACGGTCAGCACAGTGCCCATTACAGCCCTCGTCGGTTACCCTGATAACCGAAAGGAGCAGTCATGGCCAGAACATCCCTCCGGACCCAGCGCGACCTCACCTCGTTCGGTGACCACGTCCGCGCCTGGCGCAAGATCCACGGTCTCACCGCCCAGCTCGTCGCGGACCGCGCGGGCATCACGCGCACCACGCTGCGTGCCATCGAGACGGGCACCGGGACCGTGAGCCTCGAGAACACGCTCGCCGTGCTGCGGGTGCTCGGCGTGGCCGACGCCGTGGTCGGTGCGAGCGACCCGCTCACCACCGAGATGGGCAGGTTTCACGCGGAACGCGCTCTGCCGCAGCGGGTCCGCGTCACCAGGTGAACCAGATGAGGAAGTGAACGCCCTTGTCGATACATGTCGAGGTCGAGCTCCCCGGCGGGGGCCAGGTCCACGCCGGTGACCTCGACATGCATCTCAACCGGGGCGGGGCGCTGGTCGGCTGCACGTTCCGGTACGACCCCGCCTACCTGCGCCAGCCGCGTGCGTACGCGCTGTGCCCGGAGCTCCCGCTCACCCCGGGGAACATCCCGTCGGGCAGCGACCGGCCCCTGTTCGGCGTCATCGCGGACTGCCAGCCCGACCAGTGGGGCCGCACGCTGCTGTTCAACGCCGAGCGCCGCGCCGCACGGGCCGAGGGCCGGCGGTTCCTGACCCTCACCGAGCTGGACTTCCTGCTCGGCGTGCAGGACGAGACCCGGCTGGGCGCCCTGCGCTTCTCCCTCGACGGCGGCCGGACGTTCCTGGGCCCGCCGCGCGCGGAGATCCCCGACCTGGTGGACCTGCCGTCCCTGACCGAGGCCGCGGACGCCGTGGCGCAGCACCGGGAGACCGACCACGACGTGCGGCTGCTCGTCGCGGCAGGTACCTCCATGGGCGGCGCGCGGCCCAAGGCGACGGTGAAGGACGGCGCCGGCGACCTGTGGATGGCCAAGCTGCCCGAGACGGGCGACCGCTGGGACGTGCAGGCCTGGGAGTACCTGACGTTGCGGCTGGCGTCGGACGCCGGCATCGAGGTGCCGGTGGCGCGGCTGCACCGGATCGGTCCGGGCCGGTCCATCCTGCTGACCCGGCGGTTCGACCGGCGGGCGGTCTCGCGCGACCCCGGCGGGGGCGCGCAGGGCGGCGGGCGCATCGGCTTCCTGTCCGCGGACAGCCTCACGCAGAAGGCGTTCTTCGAGGTCATCGACTACCGGACGCTCGCGGAGACGCTCGCCGACCACTCCGGCCGGCCGGCCACCGACGGGCACGACCTGTTCCGCCGCGTCGCGTTCACGCTGCTCGTGCGGAACGTGGACGACCACATGAAGAACCACGGCTTCCTGCGCCGCCCGGACGGCTGGTCGCTGTCCCCGCTGTTCGACGTGAACCCCAACCCGTTCGCCGTCGCCGAGTCGACGCCGCTGGTGCCCGGCGGCAGCCGGATCGACCGGGACGTGCGGGAGCTCCTGGCCGGTGCGGACTCCTACGGGCTGCGTCAGGACGACGCCCGCCGGGTGCTCGCGGAGGTGGCGGAGGCGACGTCGGGCTGGACGCGCATCGCGCGGGACATGTCGCTGCCGCCCGAGGAGATCGCCTTGATGGCCGAGGCCTTCGAGAACCCGAACCGGGACGAGGCGGCGGCCTGAGCGGGGTTACGCTCGCGCCATGACTCGCACAACGAGCGGCAACACCCGGCCCATCGAGGCCTCCATCCGCACGGACTTCCGTGACGAGATGGACTACGGCTCCTACCTGGGCCTGGACGAGCTCCTGTCGGCGCAGCACCCCGTGAGCGACCCGCCGCACCACGACGAGCTGCTGTTCATCATCCAGCACCAGACCACCGAGCTGTGGCTCAAGCTCGTGGTGCACGAGCTGCTCGCCGTGCGGCAGTTCCTCGACACCGACGACCTGTCCCGTGCGCTCAAGGGCCTGGCCCGGGTCAAGCACATCCAGCGCACCATCACGGAGCAGTGGTCGGTGCTGGCTACCCTGACCCCGAGCGAGTACGCCGAGTTCCGGGGCTCGCTGGGACAGTCCTCCGGGTTCCAGTCGCACCAGTACCGCGCGGTGGAGTTCCTGCTGGGCAACAAGAACGCCGGGATGCTCCAGGTCTTCCGGGCCAAGCCCGAGGTGCACGCCCAGCTCGCCCGGCTCCTGGCGGAGCCCACGGTGTACGACGCGTTCCTGCGGCTGCTGGCGCGGCGCGGGCACGCCGTCCCCGCCGAGATCCTGGACCGCGACGTCACGCAGGCATGGACGGAGCACCCGGAGCTGACCGCCGTCTTCAAGACGATCTACGAGGACCCGCACGACCACTGGGAGCTGTACGAGGCCTGCGAGGACCTGGTCGACATCGAGGACGCCTTCCAGCTCTGGCGGTTCCGGCATCTGCGCACGGTGCAGCGCACCATCGGCTTCAAGACCGGCACCGGTGGCTCCAGCGGCGTCGGCTTCCTCAAGCGGGCCCTGGACCTGACGTTCTTCCCGGAGCTCATCTCGGTCCGTACCGAGATCGACGGCCCGCTCGGGGCGTGAGCGCGGTGCCGCAGGTGACGCTCCCCGGCGTCGTCGACCAGCACGTGCACCTGGGGCTGGTGGACCGGGGGCTTCTTGCGGGCAGCGCGGTCGCCGAGGTGCACGACCTGGGCTGGGACCCCCGGGAGGTGCGCGCCTGGGCGGCCGCGCCGCCGCCGGGTGTGCGGGTGCGGTTCGCCGGGCCGTTCCACACGGCACCGGGCGGCTACCCGACCGGGCGCACCTGGGCGCCGGAGGCCGCCGTCCGGCACGTGGCCTCGGTCCCGGAGGCGGGCGAGGCCGTGGCCGACGTGGTCGCGGCGGGCGGCTTCGCGGTCAAGGTCGCCCTGCACGCGGGCATGGACCTGCTGCCCGACGACGTGCTCCGGGCGCTGGTCGGAGCGGCACACGCGGCGGGGCTGCCGGTGCTGGTGCATGCCGAGGGTGCCGGTCAGGCCGCCCGCGCGATCGACGCGGGCGCGGACACCCTGGTGCACGTGCCCTGGACGGAGGCGTTGCCGGCGGCCGTGATCGCCCGCGCGACGCGGATGACGTGGATCTCCACCCTGGCGATCCACGACGGGCCGGGCGGCGCCCTGGACCGGGCGCTGTCCAACGCGCGGCGGTTCGTCGCGGCGGGCGGCCGCCTCGTGTACGGCACCGACATGGGCAACGGGCCGACGCCGGTCGGGGTCAACGAGCGCGAGATCGAGCTGCTCGGGTCGGTGCTCACGGGGGAGGCGCTGCGCCGGGCGGTGCTCGGCCCGCCGGAGGCCCCGGCGCTGACCGCCCCGCTGCCCCTGCCGGAGACGGCGTCCGAGCTGATCGCCTGGCTCCGTGCGGCCACCCGCCTTCCCCTCCCGCCCTCCGAATCGGACCGAGGCGAGACTCCGCCGAGGTAGAGCCGAGGTAGAACGGTGGCGAAGGAGGACGCCCGCCCGCGCCCTCCTTCGCCACCGTTCGGTCTCGCCCTGGTTCCCCTCGGCCAGGGGTGGGTCAGTTGCGGGTGATCGTGAACGTCGTCGTGTCGTTCACGATGTCCCGGTAGTTGTTCGACAGGGTCAGCCCGTTGAACGTGGCCGACCCGACCGCCGGTCCCTGTCCCGCCTCGGGCATCGGGTTGGCCCAGATGCCGTACCCGGACCGCGCGTCGTACTCGTCACCGCTGCGCTGCGCGCCGGTGATCGAGACGTCGGTGAACACCGTGTCCTGGACCGGGTTCACCGGCTGCCCGCCGAGGTACTGGGTCTGGAACATGATTCCCGAGTACGTCGGGTCCACGATGTCGAGGTCGTTCACCCGGATGGCGGTGAACGTCTTGGACGCCGAGAACAACCAGACCGCGGGGAAGACCTGCGGGCCCCAGAAGTGCCCGCCGGAGCGCACCACGGAGATGCCCTCGAACCGGGTCGGCGCGGGACCGAACCCCTCCATCGGGTACCCGAAGTCCAGGGAGCTGATGGTCACGCCCGAGTACACGAGCGTGTCGGCGATGTAGATGTTGCGGAACGTGTTGTCCTGCCCGCCGTAGACGGCCAGGCCCGCGGCCCGCCAGGTGTTCGTGGAGGTCAGGTTCTCGAACACGTTGCCCCGCTGGCCGCTGCCCCCGGCGTCGGTCGCCGCGAACAGCGCGAACGAGTCGTCGCCCGTGCCGCGCGCCTGGTTGTTGTGCACGTGGTTGTTCGCGCTGCCGTTGGTCATGTTCAGCGCGTCGGCGAACGTGTTCCGGATCCGGGAGTCCTTGATCTCCGAGTCGTCCATGTTGGCCGCCCAGAACATGCAGATCATGTGCTCGACCCAGATGTCGTCGATGGTCATGTCGCGCACGTTCGCGAAGTCGAAGACCTTGCCCGGCCCGTCGATCCGCGAGGTGTAGTTGCCGAAGTAGGCGAAGTCGCGGAACGTCGAGCCGTTCGCGCTGCTCTCGGCGCGGAACCCGATGTCCGTGTTCTCCTGCCCGGCCGGCGCGTGGAACCGGGTGAACCACGGCCCGGCGCCGACGATGTCGACCGCCTTGCCGTACACCTGGAACTTGCTCGCCGTCTGGTAGTCGCCCGCCGGCAGGTAGACGCCGGCGAGGTTGCCGGTCGTGTCCATCCGGAACCGGTCGAGCGCGTTCTGCACGTCCTGGTGCGTGAAGCCCGCGGGCTGGATGTACCGCGCCGGGTCCGGGTTGGCCTGTGCCGTCGCCTGCTCCAGGTCCACGAAGTCGACCGTGTACGGCCCGGGGTTGCTCGCCGTCTTCTGCAGCCGGATGGTCGAGCCCGCCGGGACCGTCCGCCCGAGCAGGGTGTTGGCCTCGTCGTAGATGTGCCGCGGGGCGCCCTGGCCGGGCTGGTTGCCCGGGCTGGCCTCGTTGCCGTACAACCACGCGAAGCGCGAGGTCAGGTCGATGTTCTTGACGAACTGCCCGTCCACGTACACCCCGAGCGAGCCGTTCGTGCCGCCGCCGCCCGCGGCGTCCGGCATCGAGAAGCGCACCACCAGGGAGTTGGCGGGCGCCCGGGTGGTCCACTCGACGTAGGAGCCGGTCTGGCCGAGCGTGACGGCCTTGCGTCCGGACGCCTCGCCCGCCAGGTCACCGACCACGCGGTTCGGGCCGACGGTGGTCGCGCCGCCGCCCGCCGCGCCGTCCTCCGCCTCGTACGTGTCGAAGGGCATGCTCGCACCGCGGCCGATGAACAGGGTCCGCGTCACCTCGTTGTTCGCGCGCTTGGCCGCTACCTCGGTCGGGTCGGGTGCCGCCGTGACCGTCACGTCGTACGAGCCGTCCGCCGCCGGCCAGGTACCCAGGTCCACGCTCTGGCTGGTGGCCCCGGGGGCGATGGCGCCGGAGACCGAGCCCGTCAGTGTCCGCACCACCGAACCGCCGTCGTCGCGCACCACGACCGTGAGCCCGTGCGCACCGGACGAGGCCGCGACCGAACCCCGGTTCGCGATCGTCGCGGAGAACGTCACGGTCTCGCCCGCGGCCGGGGTGGTCGGGCTCCACGACACGGTCGGGACCAGGTCGGAGCTGGCGACCTCGGTCACCACCAGCGGGTCGGGGTGGGTGTAGGCGTTGTCCGCCTCGGACTGCTCGGCCACGGCCTCCGACGGGTCGGCCACGGCCCCGATCTCGTACGACCCCGCCGGCTGCGAGCCGATGTCCGCGGTCACGGTGGCCTGGGCCCCCGTGGCGAGCGCGCCGACCTGACCGGTGGCCACCTCGTCACCGTCCAGCGTGAACGACACGTCCGTCGCCGCCGACGCCTGCGTACCGATGTTCTTCACGACGGCCGACAGCGTGACGTCGTCCTCCTCCGTCGGCGACGCCGGGTCCGCCGTCACCCCGGTGACCGTGAGGTTCGGGTTCGGCGCGGCCGTGCCGAACACCTGCAGCTCGGCCACCTGGCCGTTGCCCGCGCCCGTGTTGCCCGTGAACCGCAGGCGCACCTCCCGGGCCGTGCCCGTGACCGGGACGGTCACCGAGTTGCCGGTCGCAGGGGAGAAGGCGTGCCCGGCCGACGGCGCCAGCGTGCTCCACGGGTCACCCGGCCCGGTGCGGCCCTGGACCTCGAACGTCTGGGTCCGCGGCCCCCAGGCCGCGGCCGGTGGCACCTTCACGACGACGTCGCTCAGCACCGCCGCCGACTCCAGGGTCACCGCCAGCGTGCTCGGGTACTGCCCGCCGGCGCCCTCCCAGTAGGTGGCGGTGTCGCCGTCGTTCGCGTTGGCCGCGACGTACGTCCACTCGGTCGACGACGCCGAGATCGTGCGGCCCGCCGCCAGGTCGGTGCCCTCGACCGGTCCCTCCGGGTCCGGGGCGTCGCGCGTGCCGCGCACCTCCAGCTCGGAGAGCTGTCCGGCGGGCCAGCCCGTGTTGGCCGTGATCGCCACCCGCACGTAGCGCGCCTCGGTGTCCGGCACGTCGATGGTCACGGTGTTGCCGGACGCCGGGTCGAACCGGCGCTGGGCGCT
The DNA here is from genome assembly GCF_044456525.1 of Promicromonospora sp. NPDC050880. Classification (NCBI taxonomy): domain Bacteria; kingdom Bacillati; phylum Actinomycetota; class Actinomycetes; order Micrococcales; family Promicromonosporaceae; genus Promicromonospora; species Promicromonospora sp. NPDC050880. Next base: position 117,055 of record NZ_JBITFV010000015.1, on the reverse strand, counting down.
CGCGGCCAGGGTGGTGAACGCGGAGCCGTCGGCGCCGGCCTGCACCGACAGGGTCTGCGTGCGGGCCTCCCACGAGGCGGGCAGCTTGAGCACGACCTCCTCGACGGTGGCGCCCGAGCCGAGGTCGACCTGGGCCCACTGCGGCAGGCTGTTGTTGGTCGACTCCCAGTAGGTGGCGGCGTTGCCGTCCGTGAGGTTGTCGGCCAGGTAGGGCGCGTTGCTGCTGCTGGCCGCGGCGGACGCGCCGGCCGACAGGACCACCGGAGCGGCCGCGGCCGGCACGGGCGCGAGGGCCACGGCGGTCAGGGCGGCGGCGGTGAGCGCGGACAGGAGCGCGGGCGCGCGCCCTGGTCTGCGCCAGTGCGGGTGGTGTGGTGCAGCGGAGCGGAACATCGTCGTCCCCGATCTCCCGTCGTCCTCGACGGGTGTCGTCACCAAGGTGCTCGTGGGTACTTGCCGTGTTTCTGTTGCTAAACGCGCAGTCACTTGTCAACTTCTTGCGCGAGGATGACACGGACATTACTGACGTGCGCGCGGGAGCGTCAAGGGTGCGGTGCGGGCGGGGCCGGGGGCGGCGCGGGGCGTGGCGGGGTCGGGCGGCGCAGGGACGTACGCTCGGGCCGGAACCGAACGACCAGGAGCCCTCGTGACCGACACCGCACCGCCCGCCACCGATCTGCCCGCCGCGCTGCGCGACCGGGCGGCGGCCCTCGACGCCGCCGACCCGCTCGCGCACTTCCGCGACCTCTTCGCCCCCAGCGACGGCCTGGTCGCCTACCTCGACGGCAACTCGCTCGGCAGGCCGCTGACCGTCACCCGCGAGCGGCTCGCGTCCTTCGTGGACGGGCCCTGGGCCGGGCGTCTGATCCGCTCCTGGGACGAGGGGTGGATGGACGCACCGACCGAGCTCGGCGACACGCTCGCCCGCGTGGTGCTCGGTGCGGCGCCGGGACAGACCGTGGTCGCGGACTCGACCACCGTGCTGCTCTACAAGCTCGCCCGCGCCGCCGTCGACGCGCGGCCCGGGCGCCGCGTGATCGTCGCCGACACCGAGAACTTCCCCACGGACCGGTTCGTGCTCCAGGGGATCGCCGCCGAGCGTGGCCTGGAGGTCCGCTGGATCACGCCCGACCCGCACGCCGGGGTCACCGCCCAGGAGGTGGCGGACGCCGTCGGGCCGGACACCGCGCTCGTGCTGCTCAGCCACATCGCCTACAAGTCCGGGTACGTCGCCGACCTGCCCGCGATCACGCGGGTCGTGCACGACGCCGGGGCGCTCGTCCTGTGGGACCTGTGCCACTCGGCCGGCTCGGTCCCGCTGGACCTGGACGCCGACGACGTGGACATCGCCGTCGGCTGCACGTACAAGTACCTCAACGGCGGCCCCGGCTCACCGGCGTTCGCCTACCTCGCCGCCCGCCTGCAGGACGAGGTGCGGCAGCCGGTCCAGGGCTGGATGGGCGCCGCCGACCCGTTCGCGATGGGGCCGGAGTACGAGCCCGCGGCCGGGATCCGGCAGCTCGTCAGCGGTACGCCCCCGATCGTCGGGATGCTGCCGATGCGCGACATGCTCGCCCTGATCGACGAGGCGGGCATGCCGGCCGTGCGCGCCAAGTCGCTGGCCCTGACCGGCTTCGCGATCGAGGTCGCCGACGAGCTCCTGCCCGGCGTCCGCGTGGCGTCCCCGCGTGACCCCGAGCGTCGCGGGGGGCACGTCATGCTCGACCACCCGGACTTCCGCCGGGTCGTGGCGGAGGCCTGGAAGCAGGGTGTCATCCCGGACTTCCGCCCGCCGCAGGGCCTCCGGGTGGGCCTCTCTCCGCTGTCCACGAGCTTCGGAGAGCTGGCGGAGGGCCTCTGGACCATCCGCACCCTCCTCCGTTGACCCGTTGAGTGCGGGATGTTCGCCCTTTCCCGGGTGCAGCAAGGGCGAACATCCCGCACTCAACGAGGGCCGGGCAGGCGGCGGCGGTCGATCTTGCCCGTCGGGTTGCGGGGGAGGGCGTCGAGGAAGTGGACATCCCGGGGGAGCGAGAAGCGCGGGAGCGTGTCCCGGAGCCGGTCGATCAGGGTGTCCGCCGTGAGCGCGGCTCCCTCGTGCAGCACGACGTACGCGGCGAACCGGTGCCCGAACCGCTCGTCGGGCACGCCGAGCACCGCGACGTCCGCGACCTCCGGCAGCGCCGCCACGGCCTCCTCGACCGGACGGGGGAAGACGTTCTCGCCGCCCGAGACGATCATGTCGTCGGCGCGGCCCACCACGTAGAGGCGTCCCTCGGCGTCGAGCCGGCCGCGGTCGCCCGTGGCCATCAGGTCGCCGAACATCGGCTTGCCCGTGCCGTTGGTGTACCCCTCGAACAACATGCCGTTGCCCACGCAGATCTGGCCGACGGTGCCGCGCGGCACGGGCCGGCCGTCGTCGTCCAGGATGCCGATGCGGGTGCCCAGCGGCGGACGCCCGGCCGTCGTGGGCTCGGCGGCGAGGTCCTCCGGCGTGGCGATCGAGGCCCAGGAGGCCTCCGTGGAGCCGTACAGGCCGTACAGGACCGGACCGAACTCGTCGAGGAACTGCGTGATCCGGTCCGCGGGCATGGCGGAGCCGGAGTAGGCGACGACGCGCAGCGACGACGTGTCGTACCGGGCCTTGACCTCGGCGGGCAGGTCGAGGATGCGCTGGAGCATGACCGGCACCGCGACGAGGGCCGTCACCCGGTGCTCGGCGATCCTGCGCAGCGTGTCCTCGGCGTCGAACCGGCGGGGCAGCACCAGCTCCGCGTGCAGCGCCATGCCGAGCTGCAGGGCCGCGAGGCCCCAGGTGTGGAAGATCGGCGTGGTGATCATCATCCGGTCGCCGGCGCGCAGGGGGATCACCGACAGCAGCGAGGCCGCCTCGCTCAGGCCGTGCGGCTGCGGGCGGCGGGCACCCTTGGGGGTGCTGGTGGTGCCCGACGTCATCACGACCGTACGGCCGGGCTTCTCCGGGACGGGCACCCGTGCGGGGTCGCCCGCGGCGACGAGCGCGGCGAGGCCGGAGGCGCCGTCGTCGGCCCAGGTGGAGCGGACCGGGAGCTCGGCGGGCAGGTCGGGGTCCTGGTCGAGGAACTCCTGGTCGGCCAGGAGCAACGCGGGGCGCTGTTCGGCGACCACGGCCGACACCTGCGCGGGCGACAGGCCCGAGTTGAGCAGCAGGGTGGTCGCACCGAGCTTGGCCAGCGCCACCATGGCCTCGATGAGGCCGCCGTGGTTGCGGCACAGGACGGCCACGGGCGTGCGCGGGCCGACGCCGAGCTCCCGCAGGGCGTTGGCCAGCCGGTCGGTGTCGTCGTCGAGCTCGCGGAACGTCGAGGTGCGCCGCTCGTCGACGAACGCCGTCTGGTGCGGCGTGCGCACCGTGCTGGCGCGGTAACCGCCCGCGATCGAGGGGCCCCAGGTGAGGAGCTGCCAGACGGCGCCGACGTCCCGGTGCACGCGCAGGCCCGGGGCCAGGACGCCGGACCGGACCAGGTGGTAGCCCTGGTTGAGCAGGTTCTCCCGGCGGTCGACCTGCGCGAGGCTCCCGCGCGCGGTCTCTGCGGTACCAGTGGTCAACGTCGCCCCCCTGTGGCTCGCCGCTATTGCATCCGCATTCAATAGGAAACGGGTGCGGGAGGCAAGCCCCGTGCCGAGAAAGGGCGAGAAGGGTCAGGACAGCGCGACGGCCAGGGCGCCCAGGGACTTGAGGGTCTCCTCCGCGGCGGGCTCGTCGTAGCCGCGCGTGCACACCGCGACCACCAGGGCGTCCGGGCCCGGCCCGCCCACGAAGGCGACGTCGTGCCGGATGCCGTCGACCCAGCCGGACTTCGAGCCGAACGGCACGCCGCCGGGCACGGCGGCGGTGAGCTGCCGGTCGGTCTGGCGGCCCAGCAGCTCGCACATCCAGGCTGTCCGCTCCGGGCTCGCCAGCCGGCCCGTGACCAGCGCGGACATCAGCAGGCACAGGTCGGCGGCCGTGGTGCGGTGCGAGGCTCCCGCGCGCTCGGCCGCCAGGTCGGAGTACTTGCGGCCGAACACCGAGCGCGTGGCCCCGGCGTCGGCCAGGGCCTGGTTCACGGCGGGCAGGCCCACACGCTCGGCCACCATGTTGGTGGCCTCGTTCGAGGAGACCACCACCATGCGCTCGACGACGTCGCCGAACGGCATCGGCGTGCCGTCCGGCGGCAGGCCCGTGTCCACGTCGTCGGGCTCGATCGTGTACTCGCCGGCACCCGGGACCTGGGAGGTGAACGTCCGGGTGGCCACGCACGTGTCGGCCAGGCGTACCGTGCCGGCGTCCAGTCCCCGGGCGGCCGCGACCAGTACCGCGAGCTTCACCGTGGAGGCCGCGTAGAAGTCCAGGTCGTCCTGGCGCGCGGCGAGCACCTCGCCCGACGCCCGGGCGATCCGGTAGGCCACCACGGGCACCCCGTCGCTGTGCGTGCCTGTCGACACCATGGTCCTGGCCTCCTGCTCGCTGGGGATGATCGTCACTTCACGGAGCGGTGGACCACGTCGGCCCAGCCGCGCACCAGTGCCCGGGACTGCGCCTCGTTCTCGGCGGCGCGCGCCAGGGCCGCCGCGGCCAGCGCCGCCCGGTCGATGCCCTGGTCCGCCAGCGCCGCCTCGTCCCACGTGGCCACGCGGTCGGGGCGTGCCTCCGGGTGGAACTGCAGGCCCCACGCCGTGTCGCCCACCCGGAACGCCTGCACCGGGCACCGGCCGCTGGAGACCAGCAGCGTGGCCGACGGCGGTGGCGTGGTCACCGAGTCCTCGTGGTTCTCGATCATCCACAGGGGGCCGTCGGGCACACCGGGCAGGTCGCCGAAGACCGGGTCGCCGGCAGCGGCCGGCAGCACCGTCAGGGCACACATGCCCCGCTCGGTCTCGCCCGACCGCGCGGTGACCGTGCCGCCCGTCACGTGGGCCAGGAGCTGGCCGCCGAGGCACAGGCCGAGCAGCGGCACGCCGTCGTCGAGCGCCTGCCGCGTCAGGGCGCGCTCCCGTGCCAGGAAGGGGTGGTCGGCGTCGGCGTCCGGCATGAAGCCGCCGCCCAGCAGCACCACGCCCGCGAAACCGTCGAGGCGCTCCGGGAGGTCGGCCCCGGGGGTCAGCACCGGGTCGAGGCCCGCCTCCGGGAGCAGGCGCTCGAACCGGCCCATCGAGCTCGTGGGGGAGTTCAGGACCACCAGGACACGCGTCATGCCTCGACCCTAGGGTCGACCAGCGCGCGAGCGAAGTGGCAGGCCGCGACATGGGCGGCGGGGCCGGGCGACGTGGGGGCGCCATCCCCGGTGGCCGGGCGCGGCACCAGTGCGGGCACGTCCGTGGCGCAGGCGTCCGGCACGGAGCGCCGGCCCGGGTCCTGTCGCGCCTCCGGCAACGTCGGCGCCAGCCAGCAGCGGGTGTGGAACGGGCAGCCCGCCGGCGGGTCCACGGGCGAGGGCGGGTCGCCCTCCAGCACGATCGCGCCGAGACCGGGCCCGGGGCCCGCCCCGCCCGTCACCAGCCGCACCGCCGGGTCCGGCACCGGGACCGCCGACAGCAGCGCCTGCGTGTACGGGTGCTGCGCGCCCTCGTACACCGCGGTCTCGGGCCCCTGCTCGACGAGCCGGCCCAGGTACATCACGGCCACGTCGTGGGCGATGTGCCGCACGACGCCGAGGTCGTGCGCCACGAACAGGTAGGACAGCCCCAGCTCCTCCTGGAGGTCCTCCAGCAGGTTGATGACCTGGCCCTGCACCGACACGTCCAGCGCGGAGACGGGCTCGTCGCACACCAGGATCTTGGGGCGCAGGGCGAGCGCCCGCGCGATCCCGACGCGCTGCCGCTGGCCGCCCGAGAACTGGTGCGGGTACCGGCTCGCGTGGTCCGGGTCGAGGCCGACGAGCTCCAGCAGCTCGCCCACCGCGGCCCGCCGTCCGCCCGCCGGGTCGATGCCGTGGACGGCGAACGGCTCGCCCACGATCTCGCCCACCGACATGCGCGGGTTCAACGACGTGTACGGGTCCTGGAACACCATCTGCACGTCGCGGCGCAGGCGCTTGCGGCCCGCGCGGGACAGGCGGCTCACGTCCTCGCCGTCCACGAGCACCTGCCCGCTGGTCGGCGGCTCGATGCCGACCAGCACGCGCGCCAGCGTCGACTTGCCCGACCCGGACTCGCCCACCAGCCCCAGGGTGCGTCCCCGGTCGAGCGTGAGCGAGACGCCGTCGACGGCCTTGACCGCCGTCGTGGCCCGGCGCAGCAGGCCGCGCCGCACGGGGTAGTGCTTGACCAGCTCGCGCACCTCGAGCACGGGTCCTGCGTCACTCATCGTGTCCTCCGGTGTCCGCGCCGGCCAGGATGTCCGCCGCGAAGTGGCATGCCGACGTGCGACCCTCCGCGGGGTGCGCGAGCGGCGGTGCGTCCGTACGGCACACGTCCTGGACGGCGTCGCACCGGGGGTGGAACGGGCAGCCCGCAGGCATGGCGGCGGGGCTGGGCGGGCGGCCCGGGATGACGGGCAGGCGCCCCGTGCCGGAGGCGGACGGGATCGAGCGCAGCAGCGCCCGCGTGTACGGGTGGGCCGGCGCCCGGTAGAGGGGCTCCACGGGAGCCTGCTCGACGGCGCGGCCGGCGTACATGACCGTGACGTCGTCGGCCACACCCGCCACCACGCCCAGGTCGTGCGTGATGAGCACGAGGCCCATCCGCCGTTCCGCCTGGATCTCCGCGAGCAGGCGCAGCACCTGCGCCTGCACGGTGACGTCCAGGGCCGTGGTGGGCTCGTCGGCGATCAGCACGTCGGGGTCCATGGCCAGCGCCGACGCGATCATCACGCGCTGCCGCATGCCGCCCGAGAACTGGTGCGGGTACTCCTTGACCCGGGCCTTCGCGTTCGGCACCTTCACCAGGTCCAGCAGCTCGACGGCGCGGGTCCGGGCGTCCGCGCGGGACAGTCCCTGCCGCGCCCGCAGCGCCTCGGTGAGCTGGTAGCCGACGGTGTGCACCGGGTTGAGCGCGGCCAGCGCGTCCTGGAACACCATCGCCACCCGGTCGCCGCAGTACGCGCGGTGCTCCTTCCGGCTCAGGGTGAGCAGGTCGGTCCCGGCCAGGCGTGCCGTGCCGCGGGTGATCCGGGCCGTGTCGGGCAGCAGACCCATCACGGCCAGCGACGACACCGACTTGCCCGAGCCGGACTCGCCCACGATCGCCAGCGTGCGCCCGGCCTCGACCCGGTAGGACAGCCCGTCGACGGCACGCACCGTGCCGGCCGGCGTGCGGAACTCGACGGCGAGGTCCGTGACCTCCAGGAGGGGGCCGGTGCCGGGCGAGGCCACCGCGGCCTGTGCGGCGCTCATGCCGCCAGCCTCGGGTCGAGGGCGTCGCGCAGTGCGTCACCGAGCACCACCAGGGCCAGGACGGTCGCCACCAGGCAGATCAGCGGAGCGAGCAGGATGTGCGGCGCGCCGCCGAGCACCCACTGCGAGCCCTGCTCGATCTGGATGCCCCAGCTCGTGGCGGGCGGACGCACCCCGATGCCGAGGAACGACAGCACCGCCTCGGCGCTGATCACCCCGGCCACGGAGGTGGGCAGCAGCGCGGTGACCGTCCCGATGGCGTTGGGCAGCACGTGCCGCACCATGATCCGCAGGTCGGACGCGCCCAGCGAGCGCGCGGCGGTGACGTAGTCCAGGTTCTTGGCCTCCAGCGTGCTGGCCCGCACGTAGCGGGCATAGGGCATCCAGCCGAACAGGATGAGCACCACCGCGGGCAGCAGGATCACGCTGAACGTGCCGGCACCCAGGTCCACGCCCTGGAACAGGGACAGCACCAGGAGCGCGGCCAGCAGCAGCGGGATCACGAGGAACACCTCGACGGTCCGGGACACCAGGTAGTCCACCCAGCCGAGGTAGTACCCGGCGAGCAGGCCCAGCGTGACGCCGATCAGCAGCGAGACGCCGACCACCACGACGGCGAGCAGCAGCGACGGTCGCACGCCGTGCACCAGCGTGGCCAGCACGTCGCACCCGAGCGCGTCGGTGCCGAGCGGGTGCTCGCCGCCCCACCCCTGCGGCGTCGTGCGCGCCTCCCGGATGGGGCAGCTCCGAGGGCTGGTGGTGGTGAACAGCCGGGGGAACGCCGCCATCGTCGCGAAGAAGAGGAGCACCACGGCGGCGGCGATCGTGTCCGGCCGGCGGCGGAGCGTGCGCCAGGCGTCGGCGAGCGGGCTCGACGACCTGGTGGTGGCCGCGGCGGGCGGCGGGGGAGCGGCGGCGTCACTCATAGCGGATCCTCGGGTCGAGCAGGGCGTAGGCGATGTCGACGAGGATCATCACCACGACGGTCACCGCGGCCAGCAGGGTCACGATGCCGAGCACGAGCCCGACGTCGTCGTTCCGCACGGCCTCCCACAGGACGCCGCCCATGCCGTAGATGTTCATCAGGCCTTCCGTGATCACGGCCCCGCCGAGGGCCTCGGCGAACGTCAGGCCGACGGCGGTCACCACGGGCACCGAGGAGTTGCGGACCACGTGGTGCACGACGACGTGCCGCTCACCCAGGCCCTTCGACCGTGCGGTGCGCACGTGGTCGCCCTGGTAGGACTCGAGCTGTCCGGCGCGGACCAGGCGGATGAACGCCGCGGACCCGGCCAGGCCGAGCAGGATGCCCGGCACCGCGACCGTGGCCCACGGGTGCTCCGGGTCGAACGACGGCTTGAACCAGTACGGGGGCCAGCTGTCCTCGCCGAACGTGTCCTCGGCCCAGGTGCTCAGGGGCACCGCGACCACGTACCGGTAGACGATCAGCAGGACGAACACCGGGAACGCGTCGATGAGCACCGACGTGAGCCGGATCCCGTGGTCGCCGGCCGAACCGCGCCAGCGTGCGGCCACGGAACCGAGCACCATGCCGAGCGCCAGCCAGGTCACGAGCACGACGCAGAACAGGCGGAGCGTGTTGGGTGCCGCGGCGGCCACGATCTCCGAGACCTCGCGGCCGCGCAGGTTGGTGCCGAAGTCGCCCTGGCCGTACTGCCCGAGCCGTTCGACGAACGGTCCGAGGCAGGGGTTGCCCACCTGGTCGAAGCACGGGTCGTCGAGGTTGAACCGCTCCTCGACGACGGCGAGCTGCGCCGGGGACGGGATCTTGTCCCCGAAGAACGCCTGCGCGGGGTTCCCGTTGAGCTGGATGGCCACGGTCGTGAGCAGGTGCAGCAGGAACATCACCAGCAGCAGCGTGCCGACCGCCTGGAGGGCACGGCGGAGGATGTAGCGCCCCATGGAGTCCTTCCGGGGGGTGGGGCCCGCAGGTGTCAGGCGTACAGGTCACGTTCCCGACCTGTACGCCTGACACCGCGAGGTGGTTCGTTACGCCGTGACCTCGATCTGGCGGAGGATCGGCGCACCCGAGAACGGGTTCAGGACGACGTTGTCCAGGCGGTCGCTGTAGTACGTGGCGCTGAAGCTCCACCGGAACGGGATCGTCGGGAACTCCTCGGCGAGGATGCCCTCGGCCTCCTGGTAGAGGGCCACGGACTCGTCCAGCGACGCCGCCGCCGCGGCCTCGTCGAGCTTGTCCTCGAACGCCTTGCTGTACCAGCCGAACTGGCTGTCCTGCGCCGAGCCGGAGGCGTAGAAGCTGAGGTAGTTCTCGTTCAGCGGGTAGTCCGGGAACCAGTTGTTCCGGAACATGCCGTCGTAGCCCTGCTCGGCGCGCGTGGTGAAGTAGTCGGGGTCGATGTTGAGCTCGTAGGGGATGCCCAGCACCTCCTCGATCGAGTTGCCGATGGCGGTGAAGTACTCCACCTCGGCGTCGTCGTCACCCAGGCTGATCTGCAGCTTCTCGCCCTCGGGCCAGCCGCCGGCCGCCTCCAGGGCCGCCTTGGCCGCCTCCGGGTCGTAGGTGCACCACTCGCACGTGCCCGCCTCGCCGCCGGGCACGCCGCCCGGGACCACCCAGGAGTCGGCGGGCGTGGCCTGGCCGCTGCCGAGCGAGGAGATGATGCCCTCGCGGTCGATCGCCATCGAGATCGCCTTGCGGAACTCGATGTCGTTCCACGGACCCTCCGTGTAGCCGGAGAAGCCGAGGTAGGTCAGCGCGGCACCCGGGGCCTCGACGTAGCGCTCCGAGAGCTCGGGGTCGTTCTTCGCGGACTCGACCTCCGCGGTCGGCGGGAAGGACAGGTCGAGGTCGCCGGCCTTGAAGTCCGCCCACCCCGAGGTCTCGCCCGTCGCGTACTCGGTCCAGTGGATGGCGTCGTAGTCCGGCGTCTCCTCCAGCGGGTAGTCGGCCCACTTCTCGGCGGTGAGCTCCTGGCTCTGCTGCCAGTCCGTCACCTGGAACGGGCCGTTGCCGATGGGCTCCTTGGCGCACTTCTCGACGTCGTCCAGGCACTCCTGGGCGATCGGGAAGAAGCCGGTGTAGCCGAGCATCGTGGCGAAGCCGGCGAACGGCGAGGCGAGGGTGACCTCGAGGGTCAGGTCGTCGGTGACCTTCACCCCGGACAGCTCGTCGGCGGCGCCCTCGGCGGTGATGTTGCCGTCGTCGTCGGTCTCGGGCTGCATCTCGTCGTAGCCCTCGATGATGCCGAAGAAGTAGTTGGAGTACAGGCCGTTGTCGCCGTCGGCGGTGTAGTTCCAGGAGCGGGCGAACGCCTCGGCGTCGACGGGCTCGCCGTTCTGGAAGGTGAGGTCCGGCTTGATCGTGATGGTCCAGACCGTGTTGTCGTCGTTCGGCTCGATGGACTCGGCCACGTAGTTGTACGGCTCGGTGGTCTCCGGGTCGTACCGGACCAGACCGTCGTACACCACGTCGAGGACGCTGATGTTGTCGTAGGCCCCGGCGTCGCCCGGGAACAGCGTCTCCATGTCCTGGCTGATCCAGGTCTCCAGGGTGACCGGACCGGCGTCGTCGGCGGTGTCGCTCGGGCTGCACCCGGCCGCGGTCAGGGCCACCACGGCCGCCCCCGCGGCGAGGGTGGTGATGCGTGCTTGCCTCACTGATTGCCTCCCCAGTTCGTCTCCCCGGGCTGAGGGCGGGGAGGTTTGGACCATATCGCCACGGGACGGGGCACGCCTGGAAACTCGTGTTAACCGTCTGTAACGATTCGTCAGGTTCCCTTCCTTGCCGCGGAGGCGGCGCGGAAGGGAACCTGACGAGGGTCGTGCGGCTCAGCAGGCCCCGAGGTCGCGCCACGGACCCCACGGCGTGGCACCCGGTTCCTGGTTCCGGCTGTACCACTGCGCCGTCCAGCGGCGGCCGTCGTGCACCACCGTCTCGCCGCCCCGGTACTCCCACGAGGAGGTCCAGGTCCGGTAGGAGGCGTCTTCGCAGGTCACCTGGGTTCCGACCGCCGCCCACGGGCCCCACGGGCTGGCTCCGGGAACCTGGTCGCGCGTCCACCACAGGGCCGTGAACACCACCCCGTCGTGGCGCACCTGGTCACCCGCCGTGTAGACCGTGCCCGGGGACCAGGCCACGACCGTCGGCCCTGCGAGCAGCCCCACGCCCCAGCGTGCGGTCGACTGGTAGCCGGCACCCGTCGGGTCCGCCCAGTTGCGCACCGCGGTCCGCGTGCCGGCGGTCGCGTCGTTGACCTGGAAGTCCAGGCCGTGGAACGTCCCCGCACCGCCGTACGACAGCAGGTCCACGGACACCTCGACCCGGTACCCGCCGTCGGTCGCCGTGGCGGCACTCTCCACCCGGGCCCGCTGCGCCGCCTCGTCACCCGTGCCGAACGAGACCGCGCCCGCCGCCGAGACCCGGATCTGCGTGTCGTCGGCCCGGTACCCGCCGTTCTTCGCGTTCCCGCCGTCCACGTAGAGCTCCACCGAGTCCTGGACCCACGGGTCCGAGCCCGAGACGTCCACCACCGGGTCGGCGACGTCCGCCAGCACGTACAGGGTGCCGCCGCGCCAGAGCGTGCGGACCGTGGCGACCGCGCCGTCGGACCCCTCGACCTCCTTGTCCGTGGTCACCGCCGGGCCGGCCGACCCCCACACCTCGTCGACGGCGCCGTCGACCACCGGCGCCCGGTCCGCCTCGGCGACCTCCAGGTACGACAGCTCCTCGACCAGCGTCAGGGTGCCGAGCACGCCCGGCGAGTTCCACGCGGTGCTCGCGCCACCCCCGGCCACCCGCACGTCGAAGCCCGGCGTCCCACCCTCGGCGAGGGTCGCGGGCAGGCGCACGACGACGTCGTAGCCGCTCTCCCGCTCGGACACCACCGCGCCGGCATCGGTCTCAGGGCCCGACACCGTGCCGTCCCGGCCCACCACGTACTCGGCGCCGTCGCCGGCGGCCCCGTCGTCGAGCACCAGCGTGACGGCGTCCCCGGCGTCCGCCGCGGCGTCGTCCACCGAGACGAACGCCGTCAGGTGGTCCGGCGCCCAGCGGAGCTGGAAGGCGGCCGTGCCGTCGTCCGGCGCCGCGAACGTGTGCCGGGGCAGCCGGTCCCACACCGGTGAGGTGGTCGCCGAGCGGTCCAGGGGGACGTCGCCCGCGAACACCTGCGCCGTGCGCAGGCGCGCCGGCAGCTCGGCGCCCGCGGCACCGTGGTAGGCCGGCTTGGCCTGGAACCGGTCGTCGAAGAGCAGCGGCGCGCCGCTGTCCACGCGCCACGACCGGCCGTCGGTCAGGCCCCACGCGGTCACGCTGAACAGGTCCGCGGTGTGCGCGCGGAACACGTCGAACGCGTCCCGGTAGTAGTAGCCCTGGTCGACCAGCCGGGCCCGGGTCACGGGCGTGCCCGTCGTGACGTCCAGCTCCGTGACCGCCTGCGTGACCGGCAGGTCCGCGAACCGGTCCAGCGCGCCGTCCAGCGCGCTGACCGGCATGGCGAGCGACACGTGGAACTGGTGCCCCACACCGTCCACCGGCACCCCGCGCGCCAGCAGCCGGTCCACGAGCGCGCGGTACCGGTCCTGCTTGCCGCTCTGCTCCGTGTTGTAGTCGTTGATGAACAGGGTCACCGGGCGCTCGCTGCCGTCCGCCGCGTACGTCTCGTTGAACGCCTCGTCCGCGTACTGGAACGCGAGGTCGATGTACTCCTCGCCCAGGATCCGGAACCACTCGCTGCGGCGCAGGCCGTCGGCGTTCTCGGCGCCGTCCGACACGACCTCGTTGACCACGTCGAACGCGACCAGCGGGTTGGTCTCCGAGCCGAACGGCCCGTAGTCGTCGCTCAGGTCCTGCGCGATGCCGAAGACGTGGTCGCGCAGGCGCTCGCGGAGCACCGCCCGGCCCGCGTCGTCGGCGGCGAGCGGCGCGCCCGCGTCGTCCTGGAAGAACCAGTCGGGCGTCTGGCTGTGCCACACCAGCACGTGACCGTAGACCCGCAGGTCGTTCGCCTGGGCGAAGTCCATGAGCGCGGTGGCCTCCGGGTGCCGCCGCAGGGTCCGGTCGGCGTCGTACCAGGCCTCGGGCTTCATGTGGTTCTCGGGCGTGACCTGGCCGAAGTGCCGGTCCAGGAGGGCGGCGGCCGTGCCCGACGTCTCGCGGCTGTCGATCGCGACGCCGAGCGGGAAGTCCACGGTCTCCTGCAGGCCGGTCAGGTCCTCGATCAACGGCGGCTCGGGTACGGACACCACGATGTCGTCGATCAGCCAGTCGCTGGTGTTGCCGCCGTCGTACGCCGTCTCGAAGTAGAGGAGCGCGCTGTCGTGGGCCGGCATGGTGAACGTGGCGGTCACCTCGGTCCAGCCGCTGCTGGTCAGGCCCGTGAACTGGGCCAGGGTCGAGAAGTTCTGGGCGCCCTCGACCGTGCTCGCCAGGCTCAGCCAGACGTCGCCCGGCGTCTGCCCCGCGGCGAAGCGGACCCAGGCCGACACGTCATAGGTGATGCCGGCCCGCAGCACGCCGGTGACGTCGCGGCCGATGCCGTCACCGGTCACGTTCCGGCCCGTGAGCGCGGCGGACCGGGTGCTCTCGTGCGCGTCGGTGTCCGTGACGGCGAGCGAGAAGTCGGAGGCGTCGGTGCCGTGGCGCGGCGCCCAGCCGCCGAGCGTGCCGTCCTCGAAGTCGGTGGCGATCACCGGGCCCGCCGACGCCGTGGGTGTGCCCTGCGGGAACGTGAACGCCCAGCCGTCGGCCAGCCGCTCGGTGACCACGGTGCGCACGGCCGCGAGCGTGCCGGACCGGTCGCCCCCGCCGTCGTGCGCCAGGACGAGCTCGCCCGGGACCATCGCGGTGCGCAGGTTCTCCGTCAGGGTCGGGACGTCCTGCGTCTCCCAGTCGGCGATGGTGTTGCGCACGGCCAGGGGCTGCATGCCGAGCTCGACGGCGACGCCGGGCGTCACGCCCCACGAGCCGTTCGGGGCGCGCCAGAACGGCACCGCCTGGTCCGGGTCGCCCAGCGCGTCGCGGATGATCGCCAGGTTCTCGATCATGTCGGCCCGCACCTGCTCCTGCGTCCAGGAGCCCATGTCGGCGTACGACGTGGAGTGGTTGCACAGCACGTGGCCCTCGTCGACGATCCGGCGCAGGAGCGCGGCCCCGCCGTCGGCCTCGATGTTCTGGCCGATGACGCAGAAGACGGCCCGGAGGTCGTGCTCCGCGAGGAAGTCGAGCAGCGCGGGCGTGGTGCCGGGGTTCGGGCCGTCGTCGAAGGTCAGGGCGGACACGTCGTCGCTGCCCTCGGCGGCGTACACGGGTGTGGGTACGGGGTCGACGGCGCCGCCGGGCACGACGTCGTCCGGGGGAACCTGGTCGGAGGTGGTCACCATGATGTCGTCCACGAGGATCGTGTAGGGGGCGTCCTGGTCGGTGGTGCCGAGGTAGGCCTGGAGCTGGGCCGGGTCGGCGTCGGGAGCGGCGGTCCAGGTGCCGCTCACCGTGGTCCACTCGGTGCCGACGGTGGTGTTGCCGACCCAGGCGTACGCCGGCTTCAGGACGAACCGCGCGCCGGTGGTCTCCGGGCCTCCGGCCACGGCCGGATCGGCGAGGCGGGCGCGCATGCTGAAGGTGTAGGTGAGGCCGGGGCGGAAGATGCCGGTGGGGGACTGGATGCCCTCGTAGTCGGCGGCGCGGGTGACGGACAGGACGTGGCCCGCGCCGTCGGGGTCGCTGATCACGTCGAGGGTCGCGGAGCCGCTGGGGGTCCAGGTGCCGGTGGTGCCGTCCTCGAAGTCGACGGCGGTGACGATGGCGGTGTCGGCTTGTGTGGTGGTGGCGGTGGTGGCGGTGGTGCTTGCTGTGGTGGCTGTGGTGGCTGTGGTGGCTGTGGTGGCTGTGGTGGTTGCGGTGCTTGCGGTGGTGGTTGTCGTGGTCGGTGACGCCGTGGCGGGGGACGCTGTGACGGGCACCGACGTCGCGACCGGCATTGACGCCGCGGCGGGTGTGATGGGCCCGGCGGCCAGCGAACCGGCCGTGACGACTGCCGTGAGGCCGGCGGCGAGTCCGGGTGCTAAACGATTTCTGATCGAGCGGTCTCCGCTGATGAAACGATTTCGACGAGGCATCCTGCGCTCCCTTGCGCGTGTCTCCGGTGGGGCGGACGCCGGGGCGACGGTGCCGCGGCGAACGTAGGGGCAGCGTAGCGAGAGGTGCCGGGCACCGTCGAGACCAGCAGGGTCGGCGTGTACGCAGGCCAGCGCGTTCCCTCGTGTGATCGGCATGTTCCTGATGCGAGGGGCGCGTTCCTGGCGAGGTCGGCACGTTCCTGCGAGGTCGGCAGTTTCCTGCGAGGTCGGCACTTTGCGTCGAGGTCGGCACAGGCCTGGACCGATCTCGATGCAAAGTGCCGACCTCCCTGAGGGGACTGCCGACTTGGGTGAGGAAACTGCCGACCTCGCTGAGGGTGCCTACCTCCTTGAGGAGACTCCAACCCCGCCGGGACTGCTGACTCAGCTGGGACTGCTGACTCCCCTGGAACTCCTGACCCCGCTGGGACAGTTCACCCCGCCGGGTCAGCCGCTCCCGCCGAGGAGACCGCCGACCCCGCTGAGGCAGCCGCCCAGGAGAGCCACACCTCCTCGGTCGCCGGTCACGCCACCGGAAGCTCCTTCAGCGTGCCCTTGGCGATCCGGAGCCGGCGCGGGGTGCGCCGGGCCACCACGGAGTCGTGCGTGACCAGCACGATGGTCAGTCCCTGCTCCTTCCACAGGCCCTCGATCAGGTCCACGATCTCGTCGCGGGTCTCCTCGTCGAGGTTGCCGGTCGGCTCGTCGGCCAGCAGCACCTTCGGGTTCTTGACCAGCGCGCGGGCGATGGCGACGCGCTGCTGCTGCCCGCCCGAGAGCTCACCGGGCAGGTGGTCGCCCCGGTCGCCCAGGCCTACCGACTCCAGGGCCGCCTGCGCCCGTGCGGTCCGGGTCTGCCGCGCGACCTTCGACGGCACGAGCGCCGTCTCCACGTTCTCCAGGGCGGTGAGCGTGGGGATGAGGTTGAAGTTCTGGAACACGAAGCCGATGGTCTCGGCCCGGGCCGCGGTGAGCTGGGCGTCGCTCATCCCGGCCAGGTCCGTCCCGTCGAGCGCCACGGTGCCCGACGTCGGACGGTCCAGGCCGCCGAGCATCTGCAGCAGGGTGGACTTGCCGCCGCCGGTCGGACCCTGGACGGCCACGAGCTCGCCGTCGCCGATGGTCAGGGACACGCCCCGCAGCGCGCGCACGACGCGCTTGCCCTGCTGGTACGTCTTGGTCAGGTCGTCGATCTGGTACATGTCTGCCTCTTCTCGGGTCGGTGGGGCTGTCGTCGCTCAGGCGAGGGAACGGAGGGCCTCGACGGGGCGCAGGCGTGCGGCCCGCTGCCCGCCGACCACGCCCGCGAGGAGCCCGCCGAGCACCGCGAGCCCGATGGCGGCCAGAACGATCCACAGGCTGATCGGGGCCTGGAGCGCGACGTCCACGGCGTTGCTCGCGGCGTCGGCCAGGCCCGCCGGGCGGGTCGCGCCGAAGCTCTCGCCGCCGGCGTCGCCGCCCTGCTGCAGGGCGCCGGCAGGCGCCTGCCCGCCCCCGCCGGGGCCGCCCATCATGAAGCCACCGCCACCCGCGCCGCCGCTCAGGGTGATGCCGGCGAGGTTGACGGCCCACACCGCCAGGGCACCGATCGCGAGGCCCGCGACGCCACCGATGAGGCCCTGCACCACGGACTCGCCGGCCACCTGGCCGACCACGCGGCCCTTGCTCCAGCCGATCGCCTTGAGCGTGCCCAGCTCGCGGGTGCGGCGGTTCACGCCCGAGACCGTGAAGAGGATCGCGAGGCCGAAGGCGGCGGCCAGCACGATGGCGCTCAGCCAGGTGCCGAGCGTGCCGATCAGGTTCGACGCGGTGGACAGCGATCCGGTCACGTTCTCGGCCAGGTCGGACTGCGTGCTGACCGACGCGTCGGGCAGCTCGCCCTCGATGGCGGCGGCGACGGCGTCGACGTTCTCGGCGGAGTCGACCTGCACGTACACGTCGGTGACCTGGTCGGCGAGGTCCGCGAGCGTCTGGGCGGTGGCCAGGGGCAGATAGGCGTCGGACGCCGTCGCGACGCCGTCGCCCGTCGTGGAGGCGACGGTGCCGACGATCTCCAGCTTCTTCCCGCCCACCGTGAGGGTGTCGCCCACGGCGAGCTCCTGCTGCTCGGCGTAGGTGGCGTCCAGCACGGCGACGTTCTCGTCACCAGCCTCGAGCGTCCGGCCGTCGGCCAGCTCGGCGGTGGTCAGCGGGCCGACGGCGGCGGCGTCCGGGTCCACGCCCGTGACGGTGAACTGGTCGATCTCGAACGACGACCCGCCGGCCGTCGCCTCGCCCGAGCCGTCGGGGCCCATCTGCATCGTGACCGGCCCGTCGCCCTCCCGCATCGCCTCGAAGTCCGGCATCTCGCCGGAGAAGGACATGTTCTGCAGGTCGAGCGTCGCGGCGACGCCGGACACGTGGTCCAGCCCGGAGATGGTCTCCAGGGCGGACGCGTCGAACGACGCCGACCCCATGGCCGTGCTGAGGCGGTCCTGCGAGAGGTCGCGCGTGCCGTCCTCGTTCGCCTCGCCCTCACCCTCGCCGAAGTCGAACCGGCCGGGGCCGCCCCCGCCCGGCCCGTCGGCGGCCTGGTCGACGGTGATGTCGGTGCCGACGCCGTAGACGGAGTCGAGCACCTCGGACTGGGCGTTCTTGACGCCGGTCGAGACGGCGTTGACGACGATGACCAGCGCGATCGCGACCGCGAGACCGATCGCGACGACGACGGTCTGCTTGCGCCGGTTGCGCAGCTCTCTGCGCAGATAGGTGAAGAACATGGGCTCCTGCCTGGGGTCCGGAGTGGGGCGTGCGGAACGGTGGTGTCCGCGCGGACCACCTCGCGGGCGGTGTCGTCACGACCAGGGAGGACAGGGGGCGTGAGGTCGCTCCGCGGGGCGGTCCGCGCCGGACCGTCCGGACGCTAGGCACCACGGCTGTGGTGCCCCTGTCGTCGACCTGTGGTGGTGCTGTGAACCGGGCGCGCTGCCGGGCGGGCTACCGGGCCTCGTGCCGGGGCCGGCACCGGGACCGCCAGGCGCGCGGGTGCCTGGCTGTGGACGGTTGCCCGCCCCCTCGCCGGACGTCCTAGGCTGGGGGCCGTAACCTCCGAGCAACATCCTGAGAAGGAGTCCCCGTGGCTAGCATCGAAGCCGTTGGAGCGCGCGAGATCCTCGACTCGCGCGGCAACCCCACCGTGGAGGTAGAGATCGTCCTGGACGACGACACCTTCGCCCGTGCGGCCGTCCCGTCCGGCGCCTCGACCGGCGCGTTCGAGGCCGTCGAGCTGCGTGACGGCGACAAGGGCCGTTACCTGGGCAAGGGCGTCGAGAAGGCGGTCGCGGCCGTCAACGACGAGATCGCCCCCGAGCTCGTCGGGTACGACGCCGAGGAGCAGCGCATCGTCGACCAGGCGCTGCTGGACCTGGACGGCACCCCGAACAAGGGCAAGCTGGGCGCCAACGCGATCCTGGGCGTGTCCCTCGCCGTCGCGAAGGCCGCCGCCAAGAGCTCCGGCCTGGACCTGTTCCGCTACGTGGGTGGCCCGAACGCCCACGTTCTGCCCGTGCCGATGATGAACATCCTCAACGGCGGGTCCCACGCGGACTCGAACGTCGACATCCAGGAGTTCATGGTCGCCCCGATCGGCGCCCCCACGTTCCGTGAGGCGCTGCGCACCGGCACCGAGGTGTACCACTCCCTCAAGTCCGTGCTGAAGGAGAAGGGCCTGGCCACCGGCCTGGGCGACGAGGGCGGCTTCGCCCCGAACCTGGGCAGCAACCGTGAGGCGCTCGACCTGATCCTCGTCGCCATCGAGCGCGCGGGCCTCAAGGCCGGCACGGACGTCGCGCTCGCGCTGGACGTCGCCTCGACCGAGTTCTTCTCGGACGGCGTGTACGCGTTCGAGGGCGGCAAGAAGACGCCGGACGAGATGATCGCGTACTACGAGCAGCTCGTGGCCGACTACCCGCTGGTCTCCATCGAGGACCCGCTGTCCGAGGACGAGTGGGACTCCTGGGCCGCGCTCATGGGCAAGGTCGGCGACCGGGTGCAGATCGTCGGTGACGACCTGTTCGTGACCAACCCCGAGCGCCTCGCCAAGGGCATCGAGCTCAAGTCGGCCAACTCGCTGCTGGTCAAGCTCAACCAGATCGGCACGCTCACCGAGACGCTCGACGCCGTGACGCTGGCGCAGCGCAACGGGTTCACCACGATGACCTCGCACCGCTCCGGCGAGACCGAGGACACCACCATCGCGGACCTGTCCGTGGCCACGAACGCCGGCCAGATCAAGACCGGTGCCCCCGCCCGTGGCGAGCGCATCGCGAAGTACAACCAGCTCCTGCGCATCGAGGAGGCGCTCGACGAGGCCGGCACGTACGCCGGCCGGTCGGCGTTCCCGCGCTTCCAGGGCTGACTCTGGCCTGACGGCGGCGGTCGAGCGGGCCTCAGACGCTCGACCGGCGCCGGTGCGGCGGCACCGCCGGAGAGTGCGCTTCTACCCAGCGATTCGTCCCAAGAGCCCGGCGAGGTTTGGGCAAAATCGCAGGGTAGAAGCGCACTTCGTCGTTTCACGGATTCGACACACGGCGCGCCGGAGGTAATGCCGGTACAAAGGCCCGGCGAATCGGCACAATCGACCCATGGCTTCCTCACGCCGCCCGGCGCGGCCCTCGGGTTCGGCGCGCGGCTCGGATGCGCGCCCGTCGTCGGCCCAGGCCTCGGGCTCGGCGCGAGGCAAGGACGACCCGAAGCGCGCCGGCCGGGGTGCGTCGAAGGGCACGAGGGCCGGCCGGGACGGCGCGGGCCGCGGGTCCGGGTCGACGTCGAAGGCCGCACCGAAGAGCGCCGCCTCGACGAAGGGCGCTGCACCGAAGGGCGCCGCGACGAAGAGCGCTGCACCGAAGGGCGCTTCGACGAAGGGCGCCGCACCTAAGGGCGCCTCGACGAAGGGCGCCTCGACAAAGGATTCGTCGAAGGCAGCAGCGTCGAAGCGTGGTACGTCGGGTGGTACGCCGACGTCGGAGGCAGCGGGGAGTGCCGGGACGTCAGGCGCACGGAAGCCCGCCACGCCGTCCTCGGCCCGCCGCGCCGGCCCGGCCCGTTCCTCGGCGGCCCGGTCCACGGCGTCCGGTCCGGCGTCGTCTCGTGCCGCGTCGTCTCGTGCCGCGTCGTCTCGTGCCGCATCATCCCGGGGCGGGGCATCCCGGGGCGCGGCGGCTCGTCCGTCGGCCCGGCCCGCGGCGTCGGCCGCGCGCGGCGGGCGTCCGGCCTCGCCCGGGGCCAAGCGACCCGCCCAGCCGAGGCGCCGCTCGACGGCGACCGCCAGCGTCGCGCCGTCCGCCCGGCCGCCGCGCGCGGACCGCAAGCGCGGCAGCTTCGGGCTCGTGCTGCCCGAGGTGCTGACGGTCCGCGCGATGGTGCTGTCGGTGGTGATGCTGCTCGCGGTGGTGCTGCTGCTGCCCACGGTCCGCGCGGTCGTGACGCAGCAGGCCGAGCTGCGTGAGCTCCGCTCCGAGCTGAGCGAGCAGCAGGAGCAGAAGGCCGACCTCGAGACCGAGCTGGCCCGCTGGGAGGACCGCAACTACGTCATCGAGCAGGCCCGGTCGCGCCTGCGGTTCGTCATGCCGGGCGACAAGGTGTGGCGGCCGCTGGACACCGACTCCGTGCAGGAGGAGGAGCCCGCACCGGGCGTCGTCGAGCCGTCGCCGGGCACGTCCGAGGACGCCGACGCGCCCTGGTACACGAGCGTCTGGGACTCGGTGCGTATCGCGGGCGGTGAGTGACCGCCCCTGTCCTGAGGGACAATGGGGTGGTGAGCTCCGTGATCGACAGCGTGTCCGACGACGACCTGCGAGTCCTGGCCGAGCAGCTCGGCCGTGAACCGCGAGGGGTCGTGGGGATCGCGGCGCGCTGCGTGTGCGGCCGGCCGACGGTGGTGCGCACCGCGCCGCGCCTGCCCGACGGCACCCCGTTCCCGACGGTCTTCTACCTGACGCACCCCGGCGCGGTGGCTGCCGCGTCGACGCTCGAGGCGAACGGCGTGATGAAGGAGATGACGGCGCGGCTCGAGTCCGACGAGGAGCTTGCCGCCGCCTACCGCGCGGCGCACGAGCACTACCTGGCGGAGCGCGAGGCGATCGGCCACGTCGACGAGATCGACGGCATCTCCGCCGGTGGCATGCCGACGCGGGTGAAGTGCCTGCACGTGCTCTTCGCGCACGCCCTCGCTGCCGGACCGGGCGTGAACCCGCTGGGCGACGAGGCGCTCGCCCTGGCCCGCGACACATGGCGCCCGGACCGCTGCACCTGCTGACCCCTCGGGCCGCGGGGCATGCCCGCACGCCGCGTCGCGGGTTCGCGTGACGTTTCTCGCGAATCGGGATGTCCGGCGCCCGGTGACGGCGGCGGCTGGGAGAATCGCCGCGTGACTTCCTCTCGCGTTGCCGCGATCGACTGCGGCACCAACTCGATCCGCCTGCTCCTCGCGGACGTCGACGCCGCCGGAAACCTCACCGAGCTCGACCGGCGCATGGAGGTGGTGCGGCTCGGCCAGGGCGTCGACCGCACCGGAGAGCTCGCGCCCGAGGCTCTGGAGCGCACGCTTGCCGCGACCCGCCGGTACGCGGCGGCGATCGAGGCCGCCGGCGTCGAGCGGGTGCGGTTCGTGGCGACGTCGGCCACGCGGGACGCCCGGAACCGGGACGCCTTCTTCGACGGCGTGCGGGACGCGCTCGGCGTCGACGTCGAGGTGATCAGCGGGCGCGAGGAGGCGGAGCTGTCCTTCCGCGGCGCGACCGGCGCGGTCGCAGGAGCCCACACGGGACCGTTCCTCGTGGTCGACCTGGGCGGCGGGTCCACCGAGCTGGTCCTCGGCACCGACTCCGTGGACGCGAGCGTCTCGATGGACGTCGGGTCGGTGCGGATGACCGAACGGCACCTGCACAGCGACCCGCCGTCGCCGGCCGAGGTCGAGGCGGCGCGCGCGGACGTCCGCGCACACCTGGACGACGCCGCCCGCGTGGTGCCGCTCGCGAAGACCGCGACCCTGGTGGGCCTGGCCGGGTCCATCACCACGGTGACCGCGCACGCCCTGGGCCTGACGGAGTACCGGCGCGACCGGGTGGACCAGGCGGTGCTGCCCGTCGAGACCGTGCTGGCCTCGTGCGCCGCGCTGCTCGCGGCGCCGCGGGCCGAACGGACCGCGATGGGCTTCCTGCACCCCGGCCGGGTCGACGTGATCGCAGCCGGGGCGCTCGTCTGGTCCGAGGTGGTCCGGCGCGTCGCGGCCGACGTCGCGGCGGTGGGCGGATCGCTGGCGGGCGTGGTGACGAGCGAGCACGACATCCTGGACGGGATCGCGCTGTCCATGGCGTAGCGGACGCCCGGGAACTCCCGGCCGGGACGGCCCGTTGGGGAGGTCGGAGGAGCGCGAAGGCTTCCGTCAGCGACGACGGCGTGCTGTGCATCACGCACACGCCGTTCTTTGTCGTGTCAATACGCATGCGTTGCGCGCGGTACCCTGGGAATCATGCCTCAGAACGACCTGACCTCGGTCAGCCATGCCTCCGACGCGGCGAGCACGCCGCGCCCGCGGAAGGTGCCGCGCATCGTGGTGCTCGGCGGCGGGTCCGTCGGCCTCTACGTGGCGCGCCGCCTGCGAAAGAAGCTGAAGAAGCGGGAGGCGGCCATCGTCGTCGTCGACCCGCGTCCGTACATGACGTACGCGCCCTTCCTGCCGGAGGCGGGTGCGGGTTCGATCGACGCCCGTGACGTCGTCGCGCCGCACCGGAAGGCCCTCAAGGGCATCGACGTGCTGCAGGGCAAGGTCACCACGATCGAGCACGGCCGCAAGGCCGTGAAGATCCAGCCCGAGGAGGGCGAGGAGTACGAGGTCACGTACGACCAGCTGGTCGTCGGCCTCGGCTCGGTGTCGCGCACGCTGCCCATCCCGGGCCTGGCGGAGAACGCCATCGGCTTCAAGAACGTCGAAGAGGCCATCGCGGTCCGCAACCACGTCATCAACCGGCTGGACGTCGCGTCGTCCACCTGGGACGCCGACCTGCGCAAGCGCATGCTCACGTTCACGTTCGTGGGTGGCGGGTTCGCCGGTATCGAGGCCCTCGCCGAGATCGAGGACATGGCGCGCTACGCCACGCGCCAGTACAACACCATCGAGCCGTCGGACCTGCGGTTCGTCATGATCGAGGGTGCCGGGCGCATCCTGCCCGAGGTCACGGAGCCGATGGGCGAGTACGCCCTCGCCGAGCTGAAGAAGCGCGGCATCGAGTTCCACCTCAACACGTTCCTCTCGTCCTGCGTGGACGGGCACGTCGTGACCTCGACGGGTGTCGAGTTCGACACCGAGACCATCGTGTGGACCGCGGGCGTCAAGGCGAACCCGGTCATCAAGGAGTCGTCCGACCTCCCGTACGACAAGCTGGGCCGCGTCATCGTGCTCCCGACGCTGCAGGTCGCGACGGAGAACGGCGAGGTCATCGAGGGCGCCTGGGCCGCCGGTGACTGCGCCGCGGTGCCGGACGTGCTCAACCCCGGCAAGTTCTGCCCGCCGAACGCGCAGCACGCGATCCGCGAGGCCGTGCGCCTGGCCGACAACATCGTCGCGCTGTACAAGGACCGGCCCGCCGCGGACTACAACCACAAGAACGTGGGTGTCGTCGCCTCGCTGGGTCTGTACAAGGGCGTCGCCGAGCTCTTCGGCTTCATCAAGCTGCGCGGCTTCCTCGCCTGGGTGGCCCACCGTGGTTACCACGTCATGGCGATGCCGACCGGCAACCGCAAGGTGCGCATCCTGATCGGCTGGATCGGTCAGTTCCTCATGGGTCGCGAGCTGGTGTCGCTGGGTTCGCTGCACGACCCGCGCCAGGAGTTCCGTAACGCCTCCGTGCCGCCGAAGGCCCCGGGCGAGAAGGTGGAGCAGAAGGCCGAGTCGTCCGCGTCCCGCGCGGAGTCGGGCGCCAAGTCCTGACGACCGGCTGGCGCCAGGCCCGCGCCACTTGATTCGGTCCGGTGCTGCGGGCTGATTGCTGACTTCGGTCGGGGGGGGGGGGGGGGGGGGGGGGGGGGGGGAGGGGGCGCGGGCCCCCCCCCCCCCCCCCCAAACCCCCCCCCCCCCCCCCCCCCCCCCCCACAACCCCCCCCCCCCCCCCCCCCCCAC
>NZ_JBITFV010000015.1:0-92435 GCF_044456525.1 Promicromonospora sp. NPDC050880 | reverse complement strand
GGGTGGGGGGGGGTGTTTGGTGCGTGGGGTGGGTGGCCTCGCGTGGGGGGGTTTGCCCCCCCCCCCCCGCGCCCACCCGACCGAAGTCAGCCTCGGGGCCTGTGCAAGGGACCGATGCAGCCGCCCGATTGCTCTCCTCCGACGTCGTGTCCTCGGTAGTCTCTGGGGTGCGCCCCCATAGCCCAACTGGCAGAGGCAGCCGGCTTAAACCCGGCACAGTCCCGGTTCGAACCCGGGTGGGGGCACGCCGGCTCTGGGTGCGGCCCGGTTGACCCGACGCTCCGGGCTTGACGGCCCGGTCTCAGGAGACAGCCCGACCTTTGGCAGGCCCGGTCTCAGGAGACAGCCCGACCCTTGGCAGGCCCGGTCTCAGGCGACGCCCGGTCTCAGGCGACCAGCTCCGCCAGATGGCGGCCGGTCAGGGAGGCATCCTCGCGTGCCAGGCCGGCGGGGGTGCCCTCGAAGACGACGCGACCGCCGTCGTGCCCGCCGCCGGGGCCCATGTCGATCACCCAGTCGGCCCGTGCCACGACCGAGAGGTTGTGCTCGACCACGATCACCGACCGGCCGGAGTCTACGAGCCGGTCCAGCAGGGCGGCCAGGTTGTCGACGTCCTGCATGTGCAGGCCCGCGGTGGGCTCGTCGAGGACGAACACCGGGGTGTCGCCACCCATCTCGATCGCGAGCTTGAGCCGCTGCCGCTCGCCGCCGGACAGCGTGTTGAGGTGCTGGCCGAGGGAGATGTAGCCCAGGCCGACGTCCGACAGGCGCGACAGCATCGGCAGCACGGCCTTCTCCGTGAAGAAGCCGAGCGCCTCCTCGACGGACATGGCGAGCACGTCCGCGATGTTCTTGCCGCGCAGGGTGTAGCCCAGCACCTCGTCGGTGAACCGCTTGCCGTCGCACGCCTCGCACACGCTCGCGACACCCGCCATGAAGGCGAGGTCGGTGTAGATCAGGCCCACGCCCTTGCACTCCGGGCAGGCGCCGGCCGAGTTCGCGCTGAACAAGGCGGGCTTGACGCCGTTCGCCCGGGCGAACTGCTTGCGGACGGGTTCGAGGATGCCGGTGTAGGTCGCAGGGTTGGACCGGCGCGACCCGCGGATCGCGGACTGGTCCACGAACGTGACCCCGTCGCGCGGCAGGCAGCCGTGGATCAGGGAGCTCTTGCCGGAGCCCGCGACTCCTGTCACCGCGACGAGGACCCCGAGCGGCACGTCGACCGAGACGTCCCGCAGGTTGTGCAGGGTGGCGTGCTCGATCCGGAGCCGCCCGGTCGGCGTGCGCGGCGTGTCCTTGAGCGTGACGGCCTGGTCGAGGTGCTTGCCCGTGGCCGTCCCGGAGGTGCGCAGCCCGGCGAGGTCGCCCTGGTAGACCACCGTGCCGCCGTGCGCCCCGGCACCCGGCCCCATGTCGACCAGATGGTCGGCGGCAGCCATGACCTCGGGCTTGTGCTCGACCACCAGCACCGTGTTGCCCTTGTCCCTCAGGCGCTGGAGCAGGGAGTTCATCTGGCGCACGTCGTGCGGGTGCAGGCCGATGGTCGGCTCGTCGAACACGTAGGTCATGTCCGTCAGGGCCGAGCCCATGTGCCGCACCATCTTGGTGCGCTGGGCCTCGCCACCGGACAGGGACGACGACTCGCGGTCCAGCGACAGGTACCCCAGCCCGATCTGCTCGAAGGTGGCGAGCAGGTCACCCAGGCCGTCGAGGATCGGCTGGACGTGCGGGTCGGTGAGGCCGCGGACCAGGTCGGCCAGGTCGGTGAGCTGCATGGCCGCGGCCTCGCCGATGTGCTTGCCCCGGACCAGCGACGACCGGGCCCGGTCGTTGAGCCGGGTACCGCCGCACGCGGGGCACGGCGCGAACGTCGCGAGCCGCTCGACGGCGGCCCGCATCGCCCCCTTCATCGACTCGACGTCCTTGACCAGGTACAGCCGGGTGATCTTGGGGACCAGCGACTCGTAGGTGACGTTGATGCCGCCCGAGACGATCTTGCGCTCGGGGCCGTGCATCAGGTCGTGCCACTCGGCGTCGGTGTAGTCCTTGAGCGGCTTGTCCGCGTCGAACAGCCCCGAGTCGGCGTAGACCTTCCAGTACCAGGTGCCGACGCCGAAGTTGGGGAACGTGATGGCACCCTCGTTCAGCGACCTGTCCCGGTCCACGAGCGCGTCGGTGTCGATCGTGGAGACCCGGCCGAGCCCCTCGCACTCGGGGCACATGCCCTGCGGGTCGTTGAACGAGAAGAGGTTGGAGCCGCCGATGTGCGGTGTGCCGAGCCGGGACCAGATGACCCGCAGCATCGTGTACGCGTCGGTCGCGGTTCCCACCGTGGAGCGGGCGTTCGCGCCCATGGGCTCCTGGTCCACCACGATCGCCGCCGACAGGTTCGACAGCGTGTCGACGTCGGGCCGGGGGCGCGAGGGCATGAAGCCCTGGACGAACGCCGGGTAGGTCTCGTCGATCAGCCGACGTGACTCCGCGGCGACGGTGCCGAACACGAGTGAGCTCTTGCCGGAGCCGGAGACCCCGGTGAAGACCGTGAGCTTCCGCTTCGGGATGTCCACCGAAACGCCCTGCAGGTTGTTCTCGCGGGCTCCGCGCACCTCGATAGATCCGAACACCACTGTCCTTTCCTGGTCGGTGGTCCCATGGTGCCAGGAGGCACTGACACGCACCCCGGCAACGGGATGCGCCGTTACGCCAGCAGCAGACGCCGGAACGACCCGGTGTGTCAGTGGGGTTGGGTAGCGTGACGGGTACCGACGGCGGGAGTGGGCAGATGACACTGATCTCAACGGGTACTGCGGGTGCCCCGGGGCTCGGCACGGACGAGCGCGTGCCGGGAGCCAGACCTGGCACGTTCGAGCACGCTCGCGAGCCACTGCTGCGTGACCTCGTGGGCGGCATCCTGCGCCGGACCAGGCGCGAGCAACGTCGCACGCTGGCCGACGTCGCCGCGGACGCGCGGGTCTCCACGGCCTACCTGTCCGAGGTCGAGCGCGGCCGCAAGGAGGCCTCGTCCGAGGTGCTCGCCGCGGTGTGCGAGGCGCTCGGGATGCGGCTGGTCGACCTGGTGGAGCGGGCGTGGGCGGAGCTCGCGCTCGCGCTGGCCGCCCAGGAGGAGAGCCGCCGCGTCCGCGTCCTGTCGTCCACGGCCCGGCGTGCGGCGGGCTTCTCGTCGTCCCGGCACCCGCTTCAGGCGGGGTCCACCGGCTCGGGCACCGCGCCGGCCCGCGGCCGGTCCGCGGAGGCCGTCCTGCTCGCGGCCTGACGGTCCCCGATGACCGCGGAGCCGGCAACGGGGACCGGCGCCGGTCCTCAGAGGCCGGCGCGTCGCTTCCCGCCCGGGCGGACGTCGTGCACCTGGTCCACGATCCTGTCGATCATCCCGTAGGCGAGTGCCTGCTCGGCGGTGAACCAGCGGTCGCGTTCCGAGTCGGCGGCGATCGTCTCGACGGTCTGCCCCGTGTGCTCGGCCTGCAGCCGCGTCACCACGTCCTTGACGTGCCGGATGTTCTCGGCCTGGACGACGACGTCGCTGGTGGTGCCGTCGACCCCGCCGGCCGGCTGGTGCATCATGATCCGCGCGTGCGGCAGCGCGTACCGCTTGCCGTGCGTGCCCGAGGCGAGCAGGAACTGACCCATGCTCCCGGCGAAGCCGACCGCCACGGTCGAGACGGCGTTCGGGAGGAGCTTCATCGTGTCGTACACCGCCAGGCCCGCGCCGATGGAGCCGCCGGGTGAGTTGATGTAGACGCTGATGTCCGCGGCCTGGTCCTCGGCAGACAGGAGCAGGAGCTGTGCGGTCACGCGGTTGGCGACGGCGTCGTCGATCTCGCTGCCGATGAGCACGATGCGCTGGTGCAGCAGCCGTGCGGCGAGGTGGTCCTCGAAGGGCTGGAGGTGGGTCGTGTCGGTCATGCCTCCACGATCGTCCCGCCCCGCGCAGAGGGACAGCGGACTCTGCCGGCCGCAGATCTGCTGACGGCAGACCGCCCGCTCGTCACAAGGGGTTGCCCTGCGGATCGATCGTGGGGAACACGTCGAAGTGGACCTCGACCGGCACGGTGCCCGGTTCGCCCTCCTGGCCGCTCAACGGGTCGATGTGCTCCGTGATGAAGCGTTCCCAGGCCGTCACCATCGCGGCCATCTGCTCCGGCGTGGCCCACTTGTTGGCCGAGAAGAAGGTGGTCGCCCCCGTCCAGGAGGTGAGCATCTCCTCGTCCGCGTCCTGCGTGGCCCGGAGGAAGGCCATCACCCGCTCGTGCCGCAGCCGCAGGAACTCCGTGTTCACGGCCTCGGCGGTCTGGCGGCCCGCCGGGGAGTCCTTGCCCGAGCTGGAGATGCTGAAGCCCCCGGGAGTGCGCTCCCACCAGCGCTCGCGTGCCGTGCCCTTGCCCTCCACCTCACGGACGAAGCCGTGCTTGGCGAGCTGGCGCAGGTGGTAGCTGGTCGAACCGCTGGACTCACCGACGATCTCGCCGAGCTTGCTGGCCGTGAGCGGTCCGTGGCTGGGCAGCAGGTCGAGGATGCGGATGCGGAGGGGATGGGCGAGCGCCCGCAGGGCCGCGGGGCCCAGCTCGGGCGGGCGACCGCTGTCCGCGGGTGCGTCCGGAGCGACCCGCAGCTCGGGCGGCCCGGCCGGCACCGGGGCCGACGGCCGTTCGGTCGGGCCGGGGGAGTCCTTGCGTGCTGTCGCCATAGGCAGGACGTTACCCACACCCCGCCGCCGGGACCGGTCGGTCAGCGCAGGGCCAGTGGATGGCGGGCCGCCAGGTTGTCCCGCGCGCGCTCCGCATGGGCTCGCCGACGCTCGGCCCGCTCGATCTCCCGGCGCTGCTCCTCCCGGTCCTCCGGGCGCGGTGCGGCGGGTCGTGTGGCGGACGCCGTCCCGCCGGCGAGGCGCACGGACGGGGGGACGGTGGCGCGGGCGACGGGTGCATAGGCGGTCATCGCGGTGCTCCTCGCTGGGGGGACGGGTCGCCGGACGGGTGCGACCGACGTGACCACCCTACGCATGCCAACAGTTCTTTGCAATAGATTCTTTGCAAGGAGATCTTTGGAGACTCTGTCAGTCCTCCGGATCGCGCCGGAAGGCGTCCAGGTCGTGGTTGAGTCGTTCGAGCAGGCCGGCGAGCAAGGCCCGTTCGGTGGGGGACCAGTCGGCCAGGATCTCGTCGTACATGGCGCTGCGCCGGGTGCGCTCGCGGTCGAGCTGCTGCCGGCCCGCCGGCGTCGCCTCGACCCGTACCGCCCGTCCGTCGAGCGGGTCGCGGCTGCGCCGGGCGAAGCCCGCCTTCTCCAGGCTCACGACCTGACGGGTCACGGTGGACGCGTCGAGCCCCTGCCGCTCGGCGAGCGCGTTGATGCCGAGCGGCCCCTCGGTGCTGAGCACCAGCAGGAGCAGGTAGCCGGACCGTTCCAGCGACGGGGCGTGCCCCGCGCGGATCGCGCCCGTCCGTTCGGCCCGGCGGAGCAGGAGCGCGAGCTGGAGCTCGACGCGGGAGAGCGTGCCCTCGCCGGCGTGCTCGGCGTCGGCGGCCTCTTTCGTCCTCTTCGACATAGGTGTAGCCTACAGGTAGATATCTGTGGGGTACAGGTAAATCGATCCGAGGAGGCCGCGTGGCTACCGCGCGCAACGAACCGAACAAGACAGCGATCTACGCCACGGCGCTCACCGCGTTCTTCGCGATCGCGGGTATCGCCGTCGTGGACCCGATCCTTCCCGTCATCGGCGCGGAGATCGGGGCCACCACCTGGGAGATCGAGCTGCTGTTCACCGCGTACATCGCGGTCATGGCGATCGGCATGATCCCCGCCGTCATGGCGACGGGGCGGTTCGGCTACAAGAAGATCCTGGCGACCGGGGTCACGCTCGTCGCCGTCGCGGCCGGGCTGGCGGCGCTGAGCGGCAACATCGCCCAGCTCGCGGTCCTGCGCGGGGTGTGGGGCCTGGGCAACGCGATGTTCTTCGCCACGGCCATGGTGCTGCTGGTCGCGCTGGCCCGGGACCGCGAGTGGGTGGTCGGCCTGTTCGAGACCTGCGTCGGGCTCGGCTTCGCGGTCGGGCCCCTGATCGGGGGTCTGCTCGGCCACATCAGCTGGCGGGTGCCGTTCTTCGTCTGCGGCCTGCTCATGCTGGTCGCCCTGCTCGTGTCGGTGACCCGGCTGAAGGACCCGGCGGAGAAGCCCGCGCCGCTGCGGCTCGGCCAGGTCTTCGGTCTGTTCCGCAAGCCCGGGTTCCTGTCGCTCGCCGTCGTCACGGCTGCCTACAACTTCGTCTTCTTCGTGGTGCTCGGCTACGTCCCCGTGTTCCTGGGCCTGGACGTCGTGCCGCTCGGCCTGGTGTTCACGGCGTGGGGAATCGGCGTGGCCGTCGGCATCCTCGCGGTCGGTCACCGGCTCGCGCACGCCATCGGGTTCGTGCAGACGCTCGGCGTGGCAGTGCTCGGCGTGCTCGCCTGCGTGGCCCTGCTGGCCATCGGCGTGGGCACCGCGGGATCCGTCGTCGTGACCATCGTGGCCGGTGTGTTCATGGGTATCGCGAACGCCAACCTCACCGACCTGTCGCTGGCCCTCGGCGACCCGGACCGCCGGGTCACCACCGGTGCGTTCAACCTGGTGCGGTGGGGCTTCGCGGCCCCGGCGCCGGTGGTCGCCGGTCTGCTCGCCGAGAGCGTGGGCGCCGCCTCGCCGTTCTGGGTCGCCTCGGGTGTGCTGGTCGTCGGAGTGATCGTGTTCCTCGTCACCGCGCACGTCATGGCGCGGCCGCTCGGTGAGCGCGTGCTCTGGCAGCGCTGGGACCGGCGCGCGCGGCAGGCCGAGCACACGCCGGAGGAGGCCATGTCCGAGCTGTGACGCCGGGCGAGGGCGGGCGGCGGGTTCACCGTTCGGCTTGCCGCTGGTGCGGCACACTGCCCTACTCTGGGGACTTCGGTCGTTTTCACCCCGTTGGTCCGCCCCGGGCACGACGGCGGCGGCGTTCCGTCTGCCCGATCCTCGTCCGCACCGTGGAGTCCCCGTGTTCCGTCTCGCCCGGCTGTCCCTCGCGAACCGAGCCGTCGTGGCGCTGGTGACGATCGCGATAGCGGTGTTCGGCGTGGTGAGCATGACCGCGCTCAAGCAGGAGCTGATCCCGTCCCTCCAGCTGCCGACCGGGATCGTGAGCGCGCAGTACCCGGGCTCGTCGCCGCAGGTGGTCGAGGAGCAGGTCACCGACGTGATCGAGGAGGCCATCGCCTCGGTTGACGACGTCGCCTCCGTGCGCTCGACGGCGTCCACCGGCGTCTCCCTGACCACCGTCGAGTTCACGTACGGCACCGACATGGAGGCCGCGACCCAGCGGCTGCAGACCGCCGTCGCGGGCGCCCAGCCCGCCCTGCCCCAGGATGTCAGCCCGCAGGTCACGACCGGCTCCGTCGACGACGTGCCCGTGGTCCAGATGGCCGTGGCAGGTGACAAGAGCCCCCATGCGCTCGCGGACACGGTCGAGAGCGTGATCGTCCCGGCCCTGGAGGACGTCGAGGGCGTCCGCTCGGTCGCGGTGACCGGGCAGCAGGAGACGGAGGTCCGCGTCCAGCCCGATCAGGCGCGGCTCGCGGCGGCCGGCCTCACACCGCAGGACCTGACCACGGTGCTGCAGGACAACGGTGTCGTCGTGCCGGCGGGCGAGATCACGGACGGCGGGCGTGCCTGGTCGGTGCAGCTCGGCAAGCCCGTAGACATGGTCGACCAGCTCAAGCAGCTTCCCGTCGTGCCGGGCGGCACGGCGGGAGCGGGCGGCACGGCGGGAGCGGGCGGCGATGACGCCGGCGCGGCCGCCGGCGCCCTGCCGGCCGACCCGGCGGCTCCGGCCGAGCCGGCGCTCGTCGGTGAGGTCGCGACGGTCCGGCTCGAGCCGGTGGAGGCGACGTCGTACTCCCGGCTCGACGGTGCGCCGTCGCTCGGCCTGGCCATCACGAAGACGCCCGAGGCCAACACCGTCGAGGTGTCGCACGCCGTCGAGAACGCGCTCGCGGAGGCCGAGGTGGCCGACCCGCTGGCGGAGCGCGGCGTCACGACCGCCGTCGTGTTCGACCAGGCGCCGTTCGTCGAGGACTCGATCCACGGGCTGGCCACCGAGGGTGGTCTCGGACTGCTGTTCGCCGTGCTCGTGATCCTCGTGTTCCTGATGTCGATGCGGTCCACGCTGGTGTCCGCGATCTCCATCCCGCTGTCGCTCGCGGTGACGTTCATCGCGATGAACGCCGGCGGATACACCCTGAACATCCTCACGCTCGGCGCGCTCACCATCTCGATCGGCCGTGTGGTGGACGACGCCATCGTCGTCATCGAGAACATCAAGCGGCACATGTCGTACGGCGTCGAGCGGACCGAGGCCGTCCTGACGGCGGTGCGCGAGGTGGGTGGGGCGATCGCCGCCTCCACGATCTGCACCGTGGCGGTCTTCCTGCCCATCGCCTTCGTGGGCGGCATGGTGGGGGAGCTGTTCCGGCCGTTCGCCCTCACGGTGTCGATCGCGATGCTGGCCTCGCTCGTCGTGGCACTCACCATCGTTCCCGTGCTGGCGTACTGGTTCATCCGGCCGCCGAAGAGCAGCGGTCGTGGCTCGGCGGCACGCGCGGCGGCCGAGGAGAAGGAGGAGCGCGGCGTCTGGCAGCGGCTCTACGTGCCGTCGCTCGACGGCGCGCTGGCACGGCCCGCCGTCACCCTCGGCCTCGCTGTCGCGATCCTGGGCGGCACGGTGGCCCTGGTCCCGCGGATGGAGACCAGCTTCCTCGGGGACAGCGGGCAGGACACCGTGACGGTCACGCAGCACTACGCGCCCGGCACCTCGCTCAAAGGTCAGGACGAGGCGGCCAGAAAGGTGGAGGAGGCGCTCGCGGCCGTCCCGGCCGTCGACAGCGTGCAGTCCACCGTGGGCAGCGGCGGCGACATGTCCATGGCTGCGTTCGGCGGGGCGAGCGCAGGTCTCAAGGCATCCTTCGCGGTGACGCTCACCGACGACGCCGACGGCGCGGCCGCCGCGGCCGACATCCGCGCCGCCGTCGGCGGGCTCGCCGAGAAGCCGGCGACGGAGATCTCCGTCTCAGCCGGGGACTCCGTGGGGACGTCGTCGATCGACCTGGTCGTGCGGGCGCACGACGACGCGGCGCTGAGCCAGGCCACGACCGCACTCCAGGAGGCGATGGGCGGTCTCGACGGTGTCGCCGAGGTCAGCAACGACCTCTCCGCGGCACAGGAGATCGTCGAGGTGACCGTGAACCGCAAGGTCGCGGCCGAGTACGGGCTCACCGAGACCCAGGTCACCGGGATCGCGTCCGCGGCGATGGCGGGTGCGCAGGACATGGGCGAGCTGCGGACCGCCGAGGGTCCCGTGGGCGTCACGCTCGCGGCGGGCCGGACGCCGACGACGATGTCCGGCATCGGCGAGATCCCGGTGCCGACGGCGGCCGGGACGGTGCAGCTCAGCGACGTCGCGACGGTGCACGTCGCCAAGACGCCGACGTCGATCAGCCGGATCGACGGCGACCGGTCCGCGACGGTGTCGGTGACACCTGCCGGCGACGACCTGGGGGCGGTGACCGAGGCGGTCGACGCCGAGATCGCGGCGCTCGACCTGCCCGCGGGGGCCACGGTGACCGTGGGCGGCGCGGCGGCCGACCAGGCGGAGGCGTTCAACGACCTGGGGATGGCGCTGCTGGCCGCGATCGCCCTCGTGTTCATCGTCATGGTGGCCGCGTTCCGCAGCCTGGCCCAGCCGTTCATCCTGCTGGTGTCGATCCCGTTCGCGGCGGTGGGCGCCCTGGTGGCGCTGGTCGCCACGGACACCCCGCTGGGGGTGCCCGCGCTCATCGGCACCCTGCTGCTGGTGGGGATCGTGGTGTCCAACGCGATCGTGCTCATCGACCTCATCAACCAGTACCGCCAGGACGGCATGGCCCTCGACGAGGCGGTGCGCGAGGGTGCGCGCAAGCGACTGCGCCCCATCGTCATGACGGCTCTGGCCACGGTCTTCGCACTGACGCCGATGGCGGTGGGCGTCACCGGCGGCGGGGCCTTCATCTCGCAGCCGCTGGCGCTCGTGGTGATCGGCGGACTCGTCTCCTCGACCGCGCTGACCCTGTACGTGGTGCCCGTGATCTACACGATCTTCGAGGGCCGGGCCGAACGCCGTCGTGCGGCGGACAAGGCCGCCGGGCGGACCACGCGCAGGCCGCTGACCGGCGCGTTCCCCAGCGTCGCGACCGGAGCCTTCCAGACGGTCGGCCGCCAGGCGGCAGCGCAGCGACAGGCACCCGCAGCGCCGGCCTGGCCGCCGACCCCGGAACCCGCTGCCGCCCCGACCGGTTCCTGGGCCTCGCCGGCCCGGTCCACGAGCGCCTGGGCCGAACCCGACCAGGGACGTCCGGGGCGGCACAGCCGGCCCACTCCCGCGCAGGCCCCGCCCGCGCAGGCTCCGTTCACCCAGTCGCCGCCTGCGCAGGTTCCGTCCACTCAGTCGCCGTCTACTCAGTCACCGTCTACTCAGTCGCCGCCCGCGCAGAGCCCGCCGGCTCGAGTTCCGTCGGCCCGGGTATCCGCCAGGATCGAGCCACAGCACGGGGTCGGACAGGGTGCGACCCCAGCTCCCGACCGGCAGCAGCCGGCGGCATATCCGTTGTTCGAGACGTACCCCCAGCAGAACGGATATGCACCGTACGGCGGGCAGCACGCGGAACGCTCCCAGCAGCGCTACCAGCAGCCCGTCCCTGCATCGGACCCGCGGCAGCCCGCCTCGGCACCGGATCCGCGGCAGCCCGCCCCGGCACCGGATCCGCGGCGGCCCGCCCCGGCTGCAGATCCGCGGCAGCACGCTCCAGGACCGGATCCGCGGCTGCAGGCGCGGTCGCCACAGCAGCCCGTGCCGGGGCACTCGGCGCAGCAGTGGCCCGACCCGCCGTCGCCGCATCAGTCCCAGCAAGAGCTACCGGTCCGCCGGCAGCCGCAGCAGGAACGGTCAGTCCGGCCGCCGCAGGAGGAGCCACCGGTCCGGTATCAGCAGGAGCAACCAGCGGTGCGGTATCAGCAGGAGCAACCAGCGGTCCGGTATCCACAGGAGGAACCACCGACCCGGCACCCGCAGCAGGCGGCGCCGGTCTGGCCTCATCCGCTGGACCCGCTCGACTGACGCTTCGCCCCACAGACAACTGTGCTCCCGGGGATGGGTTGCGGAGAGTAGACAATGCCTACTCTCCGCAACCCATCCCCGGGAGCAAGCCTCTCTCCGGAGAGGCGCCGGGCCGGACAGCCCCGGGTGCGGGCTCCGAGCGGGCACTCCGGGTGGACCTGCTCCCAGCGGGCAGGCTCGGGCGACCCTGCTCACGGCCCGGCCCGGCCCGGCCCAGCCCGGCCCACGTCCCTCTACGCGTCCTGCAGCTTGAGGCGGGCCGCTGCACCGATCAGCACCAGCGCCGTGTACCCGCCCAGCACGCCGATGCCCACCCACGGGTCCAGCACGTCCGGGAACGCGCCCGCGTTGGGCGTGATCTGCGCACCCGCCACGCTGGGCAGCAGCTTGTTCACCGTGCCGACCCACTCGAGCTGAGCCGCCGCGAAGGTGGCCACTTGGAAGATCGTCGGGATCACGAGGAAGATCGCGACCACCGTGAAGATCGCACCCGCGGTGTGGCGCAGCAGGGTGCCGAGGCCGAGGGCGAACAGCGCCACCAGCGTCACGTAGAGCACCGTGCCCAGCAGCGACCGCACCTGGTCGCCGTCGCCGAAGTCGACCGTCGCACCGTTGCCGTTCAGGATCGGGTAGGTGACGAGCCAGCTCAGGGCCAGCGACACCGCCGTGAGCACCGCCGTCACGAGCACGAGCACGAGCGCCTTGCCGAAGAACGCCGGCAGGCGGCTGGGCACCGCCGCGAACGTCGAGCGGATCATGCCCGTGGAGTACTCGCCCGTGATCATCAGCGCCCCGAGCACGGCGACCACGAGGGCCGCCATCTCGAACCCGGCCGCCACGACCCTGGTGCCGCCCAGCATGCCGCCCATGGCCGCCTGGTCCTCCGGCGGGGCGCCCTCCATCGCGTCGCCGGCGAGCTGGACCACGAGGGCCAGCAGCAGGGCGAACCCGATCATGACCACGACGGTCGACGCGAGCGTCCACCACGTGGAGCGCAGCGACCACAGCTTGATCCACTCCGAGCGCAGCACCCGCCAGAAGGTGACGGGGCGGACGGAGGTCTTCCCCGTCGTCGGGCCGGACGCGGCTCCGCTCGCCGGAGCGGTGACCGTCGCGCTCATGCCTTGCTCCCCTCGAGGTCGGACGTCGCACCGGCGGTGGCGATGTCCTCGGACTGGTACTCGACCGCGTCGGCGGTCAGCGACATGTAGGCCTCCTCGAGCGTGGACGCGACGGGCGTGAGCTCGTGCAGCACGATGCGCGACGCCGCGGCCAGCTCGCCGACGGAGGCCGCGTTGCTCCCGCGCACCTCCAGCAGGCCCGGCTCGACGTCGTCGACCTGGGCGTTGTTGGCCTTGAGCAGCTCGGCGAGCTCGGTCGCCTGGGGCGAACGGACCCGGACGAGCTTGCGCTCGGCGCCGTCGACGATCTCCTGGACCGGGGCGTCCGCGAGGATGCGGCCGCGGCCGATGACGATCACGTGGTCGGCCGTCAGGGCGACCTCGCTCATCAGGTGGCTGGACAGGAAGACCGTGCGGCCCTCGGAGGCGAGGTACTTGGCGATGTTGCGGACCCACAGCACGCCCTCGGGGTCGAGCCCGTTGACGGGCTCGTCGAGGATCAGCGTGCGCGGGTCACCGAGCAGGGCCGCCGCGATGCCGAGGCGCTGGCCCATGCCGAGCGAGAAGCCACCCACGCGCTTGGTGGCCACGGGGCGCAGACCGGTGAGCTCGATCACCTCGTCGACGCGCCGAGTCGGGATACCGTGCGTCGCGGCCATGGCGAGCAGGTGGTTGCGCGCGGTCCGGCCGGTGTGCACCGCCTTCGCGTCGAGCAGGGCACCCACCTCCGCGAGCGGACGGCGGTGCGCGGCGTACGGCTTGCCGTTCACGGTCACGCTGCCGGCTGTGGGCCGGTCGAGGCCCACGATCATGCGCATGGTGGTCGACTTGCCGGCGCCGTTCGGGCCCAGGAAGCCGGTCACCTGGCCGGGTTGCACGGTGAACGTGACACCGTCGACGGCGGTCTTGGCGCCGTACCTCTTCGTCAGGCCTGTGGCCTTGATCATCACTTGCCCTTCCATCTGGCATGCGGGGACAGTCGATGCGACCGTCGGTCGGTCGCGCCAGGACTGGTCACTACGAGACTAGGGAGCCGGAGGCACCCACCGCACGCATTACCGGCCCCGATCATCCCTGGGACGGACCTACTTCATCCGAAGGTATGACCTGGGAACTCTCCAGGCATGTCCAGCGTTCCCTAGGATGGTCAGACAGACCAGGAGGAGCAGATGAGCAACCCCGTCTTTTCGAGAAGCGACGTCTTCGGTGAGCCGCGTCGTACCGGTGCCGCCGGTGCGCGCCGTGGCGGCACCGCCACCTACCCCAACCAGACCCCCGCGTACGGCACCCCGCCGCAGGCCGGCCAGTACGGTCAGTACGGCGCCGCGGGGCAGCAGGCGATGGACGCGTCGGAGCTCGACGCGATGTACCGCTCACCGTCCGCCACCACCGCGGACACGAAGCGGATGACCTACGACGACGTGATCGTCAAGACCGGCGGGCTGCTCGCGCTGCTCGTCGTCGTGGCGGCGGCGACGTGGACGCTGGTCCCGCCGGCGATGATGGGCCTGGTCATGATCGTGGGCCTGCTCGGTGGGCTCGTGCTCGGCCTGGTCAACGCCTTCAAGCGGAACCCCAGCCCGGCGCTCATCGTGGCGTACACGGTGTTCGAGGGCGCCTTCCTCGGCGCGATCTCGCTGCAGTTCAACACGCTGTACGACGGCGTGGTGCTGCAGGCGGTGCTCGGCACCATCTCCGTGTTCGCGGTGAGCCTGTTCCTGTTCAAGAGCGGTCGCGTCCGCGTGACCGCCAAGTTCACGCGCTGGCTCATGTTCGCCATGCTGGGCTACGCGCTGTTCTCGCTGGTCAACCTGGTCCTGATGTGGACCGGGGTGCTCGGTGAGTTCGGTATGCGTTCCTGGGGTGGTGGCCTGGTCGGCATCGTCGTGGGCCTGATCGCCGTCGGCCTCGCGGCCGCCTCGCTGATCGTGGACTTCGACTCGATCAAGCGTGGTGTCGAGGCCGGTGTCCCGGCCAAGATGGCGTGGGCCGCGGCCTTCGGCCTCATGGTCACGCTGATCTGGCTCTACCTGGAGCTGCTCCGCCTGCTGGCGATCGTGTCCAGCTTCGCGCGCGACTAGCTCCGCACCGCACGTCCCGGATCGGGCCAGCCGTCGTCACGGCTGGCCCGATCTGCTGTGTCCGGGGTCGTGCGTCAGGGGCCGGTGGTCGCGCGGACGGCGTCCTGCCACGTGCGGTAGCCGCCGTCGAGGTTGCGCACGTCGTAGCCGAGCTGGGTGAGGAGCCGTGCGGCGGTGTGGCCGCGCTGGCCCACCTGGCAGTGCACCACCACGGGGCGCCCGGCCGGGATCTCCGCGTGCGCGCGGGCGCGCAGCTCGTCCAGGGGAACGTTCATCGCCGGCGACCGCATGCCGTCCCGGGTCGTCTCGACCGTCCCGCGGGCGTGCTCGGCGGGCGTGCGCACGTCCACCAGCGTGGCCCCGCCCCGCACCGCCTCGTCGAGCTCGTGCCACTGGATGCTGCGCGTGGTGCCGGTGCGCAGGTTGTCGGCCACGTAGCCCAGCATGTTGACCGGGTCCTTGGCGGAGCCGTAGGCGGGCGCGTAGGCCAGCTCGAGGTCCGCGAGCCCGGAGGCGGTGACTCCGCCGGCGATCGCGGTGGCGAGCACGTCGATGCGCTTGTCGACGCCGTCGTGGCCCACGGCCTGGGCGCCCAGGATGCGGTCGGTCCCCGGGTCCACGAGCAGCTTGAGCGCCATCGCGCTGGCCCCCGGGTAGTACCCGGCGTGCTGGCTCGGGTGGGTGTGCACGACGCGGTGGGGCCGGCCCTCGGCCCGGAGCTGCTTCTCGTTGCGCCCCACGACCGCCGCGGTCAGGTCGAAGACGCCGACGACGGCGGTGCCCGTCGACGGCCGCATGCCCGTGCGCCCGAGGATCACGTCCGCGACGTGCCGCCCGTGCCGGTTGGCGAGGTTCGCGAGCGGGATCAGGGTGAACGACTCCTGCCCGGCCGCGGACTGCGCGTCACGCTTGAGCGCGGCGTCACCGACGGCGAACACGTCCGGCACCGACGTGCGCAGGTCCTCGTCGACCAGGACGCCGCCGCGCGGGCCGAGCTCGGCACCTGCCAGCTCGGCGAGCTCGGTGTCGGGCCGGACGCCGACGGCGGCGACCACCACGTCGGCCGGGATCTCGCCGGCGT
Organism: Promicromonospora sp. NPDC050880; assembly: GCF_044456525.1. Classification (NCBI taxonomy): domain Bacteria; kingdom Bacillati; phylum Actinomycetota; class Actinomycetes; order Micrococcales; family Promicromonosporaceae; genus Promicromonospora; species Promicromonospora sp. NPDC050880. The sequence goes on along the minus strand of NZ_JBITFV010000015.1, from coordinate 76,979 downwards.
CGGCGCCCGCGGCGTCGGCCAGGACCGCGGTGCCCGGAGTCAGTGCGGTGACCTGGGTCGAGGTGCGGACGTCGACGCCGTGCGACGCCAGCTCGTCGCGGACGCGGACGGCCAGCTCGGGGTCCAGCGGCGTCAGCACCTGGTCGGCCAGCTCCACGACGGTGACCGCGAGACCGCGCCGGACCAGGTTCTCTGCGACTTCCAGGCCCACGAAGCCGGCCCCGACGACGACCGCGGTCCGGGCGTCCGGCCGGCCGGCCTCGGCCAGCAGCCGGTCGGCGTCGGCGACGTCGCGCAGCACGAGCGCGCGCTCCGCGCCGGGGACCTGCGGGACCACCGAGCGGGCGCCGGGGCTCAGGACGAGGCGGTCGTACGCCTGGACGTACTCGTCGCCGGTCGTCAGGTCGCGCACCGTCAGCGTGTGCGCCGCGGCGTCGATGCCGGTGACCCGCTGCCGCACCCGGACGTCGAGGCGGAACCGCGCCGCGAGCGACTCGGGCGTCTGCAGCAGCAGTGCGTCGCGGTCCTCGATCACGCCGCCCGCGTAGTACGGCAGCCCGCAGTTCGCGTACGACACGTGGTCACCCGCCTCGACGACGACGATCTCGGCGTCCTCCGCGAGACGACGGAGCCGGGTCGCGGCCGACATGCCCGCGGCGACGCCGCCCACGATGACGATCCTCATGTGCGTTCCTTCCTCGTTTGACCGCGACAATACCCCGGGGGGTATTCTCGCTCCAAACGACCGCGAAGGAGATGACCATGTGCAGGGCTGTGACGTGCCGGACGTGCGGCAGGACGACGTGGGCGGGCTGCGGGCAGCACGTGGACCAGGTGATGGCGAACGTGCCGCGTGCCGACCGGTGCCCCGGTCATGCCGAGGAGCCGACCGCAGCGCCGGCCGGCGAGCCGCCCGCGAAGGGCTCGCTCCTGTCCCGCCTGTTCGGCCGCTGAGAGGGGAGGCGTGGTCATGGAGCTCGACCCGCAGGAGATGAAGAAGGTGTCCAACCGGCTGCGACGCGCGCAGGGACAGCTCGCCGCCGTCGTGCGCATGGTGGACGAGGGGGCGGACTGCGCCGACGTCGTCACGCAGCTCTCGGCGGTGTCGAAGGCGATCGACCGGGCCGGCTTCGCCGTCATCGCGACCGGGCTGAAGCAGTGCCTGTCGGACGAGGAGAACGGCGCGGCCGACGCCGAGAAGCTGGAGAAGCTCTTCCTGTCCTTCGCCTAGCCTGCCTCGGCCGCCCGTCCCGGCGAGCCGCCTCGACTCAGTCGAGGCAGAACTCGTTGCCCTCGACGTCCTGCATCGTGAGGCACGACTCGTTCTCCTCGTCGGCCTCCTGCAGGTAGAGCCGGGTGCCGCCCAGTGCGACCAGCCGCGCGCACTCGGCCTCGAGGACGTCGACCCGCTCCTGGCCGACCAGGCCCGTGCCCGCCCGCACGTCGACGTGCACGCGGTTCTTGACGACCTTGCCCTCCGGCACCTTCTGGAAGTAGAGCCGGGGCCCGGCACCCGTGGGGTCCGAGGCGGCGGCGCCGTCGGCGCCCCGCTTCTCGGGCGGGAGCGAGCCCTCGTACTCCTCCCAGGTGGTGAAGCCCTCGGGGGCGGGAGGGAGGACGTACCCGAGCACCTCGCACCAGAACCGCGCGACGCGCCACGGGTCCGCGCAGTCGAAGGTGATCTGGACCTGCCTGACAGAAACCATCCGCTCAGCCTAATGACCGCAGGGCACGCCGGGACACGGGATTTCCGGCGGGGCGTCAGCGGGGGGCGGCGACCGGCGCACCCAGCGCCGCGACGCCCGCGACGAGCATGTCGACCAGCACCGCGAAGCTCTGGTCCACGTCTTCCCGCATCCGGAACCCGCCGCCGAGCTCCAGCAGCACGAACCCGTGGATGCCCGACCGGACGGCGCGGACGGCGTCGATCACGCGGTCGTCCGGCAGCTCGAAGCCGCGCAGCGTCGCCACCACGACCTGCACGCCCTCGGCGGCCACGTCGCGGGCGACGGCGTCGGCCGGGTCGTCCGGATCGGGGCCTACCTGCGTGGCGGCGTAGCGTCCGGGGTGGTCGTGGGCGTACCGGCGCCAGGCGCTCGCCAGGGCGCGGAGCGCATCCGCCCCGGCGCGGCCCACGGTCGCCGAGGCGCCCGTTGTGGTCAGCTCGCGCACGGCGAGCACGGCGACGTCGCGCCGCAGGTCGGCGAGCGAGCCCACGTGCTTGTAGAGGCTCGGTGCCGCGACGCCTGCCTTCGCGGCGACCTTCGCGAGCGTGAGGTCCGCGAACCCGCCCGCGCCGCCCTCGTCCACGACCTCGACGGCGAGCCGCACCACGGCGTCGTGCGACAGCCCGGCCCTAGGCACGCCGGCCGCCGTCCTCGGCCGCCCCGGCGCCGGCCGCGCCCGGGAGCCCGCCCAGGAACTCCAGGATCGCGGGGACCGTCACGTCGGGTGCCTGGTGCTGCGGGTAGTGGCCCACCTCGGGCACCAGGACGCCGCGGGCGCCGAGCGTGTCGGTCATCCAGCCCAGCTCCGCCGCCGGGTCCGGGTAGTCGGGGTCGAGCGCGCCGACCACGACCAGCGCCGGCGCCGTGACGTCGGGCAGCCGTGCCTCGACGACCGAGTGGTCGAGCGCGAGCGCGAGGTCGCGGAAGGACCGTAGGTGCGCCGGCTCGCTCAGCGCCTGCCGGACGGCCGCGACGTGCTCGGCGTGCCGCGCCGACCGCCGGCCCTTGCTGATCGACGAGTAGTACGACGCCCAGAACGCGGCGCCCCACGGCCGGGCGAGCAGTGCGCGGTAGGCCACCCGCAGCACGCGCTGCATGGCCGGCGACCCCGGCTCGCGCAGCAACGGGCTGAGCAGGACGAGGCCGCGGACCAGGTCGGGCCGTTCGGCCGCGGCCCACGCGGCGGCCGAGGCGCCCATGGAGTTGCCCAGCAGGACGGCGGGGCCGGCGCCGAGGTGCTCGACGAGGGCCAGGAGGTCGGTGCCGGTGGCGTCGTCGCCGTGCGTCCGGAACGTGGTGTCCGAGTCGCCGTGGCCGCGCAGGTCCGCGACGACGACGCGGTAGCCGGCGTCGACGAGCGCCGGGGCGACGTCGTCGTACGTGGAGCGAAGGTCGCCCATGCCGGGGACGGCGACCACGAGCGGGCCCGAGCCCGAGTCGGTGTAGGCGATGCGTCCCTCGGTGCGCTGCAGGAAGTTTGTCCTCATAGCCATAAAGCTACGCTCATTAGCCAAACCGCACAACCCCCCGAACGTCGAGTGCGGGATCTTCGCCCCTTTCTGTGTGTCAGAAGGGCGAAGATCCCGCACTCAACGGGGTGCGACGGGTCAGGACGGGCCGAAGTAGCCCTTCTCCGCCTCGCCCGACTCGGCCTTGATGACGTGCATGACGGCGTTGATCAGGGCCAGGTGCGTGAACGCCTGCGGGAAGTTGCCCAGGTGCCGGCCGGTGCCCGGCTCGATCTCCTCGGCGTAGAGGTTCAGCGACGACGCGTAGCCGAGCAGCCGCTCGCACAGCGACCGGGCCCGCTCCACCTCCCCGATCTCGACCAGGGCCGACACCAGCCAGAAGGAGCAGATGGTGAACGTGCCCTCCTCACCCTGCAGCCCGTCGTCGGTCTCGTCCGTGCGGTACCGCAGCACGAGGCCGTCCTCGGTGAGCTCGTCCGCGATGGCCAGGACGGTGGCGCGCACGCGCTCGTCGTCCGGCGGCAGGAACCGCAGCAGGGGCACGAGCAGGAGCGACGCGTCCAGCGCCGGGTCGCCGTAGCGCTGCGTGAAGACGCCGCGCTCGTCCACACCCCGGGCGCAGATGTCGTCGGCGATCTCGTCGGCGATCTTCTGCCATTCCTTGGCGTAGTCGAGCTCGTCGTAGAGCCGGGCCAGCTTGGCACCGCGGTCCATCGCCACCCAGCACATGAGCTTGGAGCTGGTGAAGTGCTGCGGCTCGCCGCGCACCTCCCAGATGCCCCGGTCGGGCTTGTCCCAGTGCTTGGCGGCCTCCTCGACCTGCCGCTTGAGGATGGGCCACAGCGACTCGGGGAGCTGCTCGCGCGACTTGGCGTGCAGCCACACCGAGTCGAGCACCGCGCCCCACATGTCGTGCTGGCGCTGGTCGTAGGCCGCGTTGCCGATCCGCACCGGCTGCGCGCCCTCGTAGCCCGACAGGTGCGGCAGCTCGAACTCCTCCAGGGTGTTCTCGCCGCCCACGCCGTACATGATCTGCAGCGGCTGGTCGTCGCTGGTCACGTCCTGGATGAACGCGAAGAAGTCGTTCGCCTCACGCTCCAGGCCCAGCGTGTACAGGCCCCACAGGGCGAACGTCGAGTCGCGGATCCACGCGTACCGGTAGTCCCAGTTGCGCTCGCCGCCCGGCGTCTCGGGCAGCGACGTGGTCGCCGCGGCGATGAGGGCACCGGTGGGGGAGTAGGTCAGGCCCTTCAGGGTCAGCGCCGAGCGCTGCAGGTAGCTGCGCCACGGGTGGTCGGGGAACTGGCCCTGCGTGATCCAGTCGCGCCAGAACCGCTCGGTGCGCCACATCGCGTCGAGCGCGCCCGCGTAGGTGGTCGGGGCGCTCTGCGAGCCCCACGACATCGCGACGAAGTGCGTGGCACCCTCCGTCATCCGGGTGCGCGCGGTGACCCGCTTGCCGCCGTCCAGCCCGAACCGCAGGCTGGAGCGCAGGTGGAGGTCCGGGTTGGAGTCGCCGATGTGGGCCACGACCGCGGAGTAGCCGCTGTTCTCGTACTCCCACTCGACGTCGCGGCGCGCGTAGTCCGGGCGCGGCTCGCAGACGACCTCGAGGTCCACCGTGCCCGACACGCACTTGATGGTGCGCATCAGCACGTGCTCGGCGTCGTCGTCCGTGGGGGTGCGCCGGTGCGTGCCCGAACGCGACTCGAGGTCGTGCCACGGGCCCATGAGCATCGCGTCCCGCACCACGAGCCAGCCCGTGGGGGTCTGCCACGTGGTCTCCAGGATGAGCGTGCCCGGCAGGTAGCGGCGCGCCACCGGCACGTTCACCCCGTGCGGCCCCACCCGGAAGTGGCCGGCTCCCCGGTCCAGGATCTTGGCGAAGATGCTCGGCGAGTCGGGCCGGGGCACGCACATCCACTCGACGCTGCCGGACGGCGCGATCAGCGCGTTGGTCTCGCAGTCGGAGAGGAAGCCGTACTCGCCGATGTGCGGGAACTTGCTGCGGCCGTCCCAGGCCCGGGGGGAGGCGCCGTCGCTCGTGTGTCCTCTGACCGGGCCCGGGCTGGTGGGCGTCGGTGCCTCCCGGCGCCGCGAGGGGGTGCCGGCTGCCGCGGGGGCATCGGCGTCGGCCCCCGGCGACTCAATCGATTCGAGCGTCATGAGACTCAAGGGTTCCGCACGGTCCGCGGGTGTGGCAAACCGTGCGCGTGTGGTGCGCGGCACCCCTTCCGCGCCGTTCTCACGACGCGTTCCGGGGCCGTGTCGATCGAGCGGTTTCCCGTTCGACCTGTGAGTGAGAAGGTCCCGTCGAGGGGGCCGTGACGAACAGGGAGAAGAGACCATGCCGAAGTACATGCTCATCATGCGCGGGACCGACGAGACCGTGGCCGCCTACGAGCAGATGGACTTCCAGAAGATCGTGGCCGACATGGGCCGGTTCAACCAGGAGATGATCCAGGCGGGCGTGCTGGTGGCCGGTGAGGGCCTGGAGGACGCCGCGGACTCCGTGGTCGTGGACTACTCGTCCGAGACGCCCGTCGTGACCGACGGGCCCTACGGCGAGACCAAGGAGCTGTTCAGCGGCTTCTGGATCCTGGAGGTGGCCTCCAAGGAGGAGGCGGTCGAGTGGGCCAGGCGGGCCCCGCTGGCCGGCCCGGGCAGCAAGGCGGAGATCCGCAAGGTGACCGAGATGGACCAGTTCCCGCAGGACGACGAGTACATCCAGAAGGAGCGGGACTGGCGCGAGTCCACGGGCCAGCTCTGAGCCCGAGGGCAGAGGACGGAAGGGAGCGCGATGGACGACGACGCGGCACGACGGGCGGTCGAGGCGGTCTGGCGCATCGAGTCCGCGCGCATCGTCGGCGCGCTCACCCGCTACACCCGGGACTTCGAGCTCGCCGAGGACGTGGCTCAGGAGGCGCTCGCCGAGGCGCTCGTCTCCTGGCCCCGTGACGGCACGCCGCGTGACCCCGCGGCGTGGCTCGTCACCACGGCCCGGCGCCGGGCGATCGACGCCTACCGGCGCCGGGCCGGGCGCGACGAGCGCTACGCGGTGCTGGCGCACGGCCTCGCCGAGGGGGAGGTCGTGACAGGCGGGCCGACGCCCGGCACGGGTGTTCTCGCAGGTGACCCGGGTTCTGCACCCGATCTGCTCGAGCCCGGGCGCATCGACGACGACGTGCTCGCGCTCATGTTCGTGTCCTGTCACCCGGTGCTGTCCCGGGAGGCGCGGATCGCGCTGACCCTGCGTGTCATGGGCGGCCTGACGAGCGAGGAGATCGCCCGGGCGTTCCTGGTGCCCGTCGCGACGGTCCAGGCGCGCATCACCCGCGCCAAGAAGACGATCGCGGCGGCCCGGGTCCCGTTCGAGGTGCCCGACGGCGCGGACCGGGCGCAGCGGCTCTCGTCGGTGCGCGGGGTGCTGTACGTGATCTTCACCGAGGGTTCCTCGGCGACGTCGGGCGACGACTGGATCCGGCACGACCTGGCCCGCGAGGCCGTGCGCCTGGCACGCGTGCTCGCCCGGCTCGCCCCCGAGCCCGAGACGTTCGGCCTGCTCGCGCTCCTGGAGCTGACCGCCGCCCGGTTCCCCGCCCGGACGGGCCCGGCGGGGGAGCCGGTCCTGCTGGAGGACCAGGACCGGCGGCGCTGGGACCGCTCGGCGATCACCCGGGGTCGGGCGGCGCTGCGCCGCGCCGCCGGCCCGGCCGGGATGGGGGCCTACGCGCTGCAGGCGGCGATCGCCGAGTGCCACGCGGTGGCCCCCTCCGTGCCCGGCACGGACTGGGAGCGGGTCGTGGTGCTCTACGAGGCGCTCGGCCGCATCGCGCCGTCGCCCGTGGTGGACCTGAACCGTGCGGTCGCCGTGGCGATGGCCCGCGGACCCGAGCTGGGGCTGCGGGTCGTGGACGACCTGGTCGACCGCCGTGTGCTGCAGGGTTCCCATCTGCTGCCGGGCGTCCGCGGCGAGCTGCTGGCCCGCCTGGGCCGCCCGGCAGAGGCCCGGGCGGAATATCTTCGTGCGGCGGCCCTGTGCACCAACACGCCGGAACGCGCGGTCCTGACGGCCAAGGCCGCCGCCCTGCCCTGACTCAACGGGTCAGCCAGGTGAGGTGGTCGGCGGTGGTCGGGCGGTACTCGCAGCCCGTCCAGCCCGGGTAGCCGCTCGCGTCCAGCGCGTCGAAGAAGGCCGGGTAGTCGATGGTGCCCGTGCCCGGTTCGCCGCGGCCCGGGGAGTCGGCGATCTGCACGTGGTCGACCGTGGCGCCGTGCCGTGCGATGTCCGCCACCACGTCGGCGCCGTTGTTGTGCAGGTGGTAGGCGTCGAAGAGCACGCCGACGCCGTCGCCCGCGCGGTCGGCGACCGCCCGCGCGTCGTCGAGGGTCAGGATGGGGTAGTCGCCGTTCTCGCCGCGGGTCAGCGGCTCGACCAGGACCGTGACGCCGGCGTCGGCCAGGGTGTCGGCGGCGAGCCGGAGGTGCCGGGTCGCCGTCTCGTCCTGGACGGCCGCCGGGACGTCCGGCAGGCGCTGCCCGTACAGCGCGTTGACCCGGTCGCAGCCGGTCGCCCCGACGATCGACCGCAGCACCGCGAGGTTGCGCCGCAGCTCGTCGGCCCGGTCCGGGTGGGAGATGACGCCGCGCTCACCGCCGGGCATGTCACCCGCCCAGAGGTTGAGGCCGGTGAGCCGGACGTCCGCCGCGGCCAGGGCGTCGACGAACGCCCCCACCTGCGCGGCGTCCGGGTCGGGGGTGGCGAACGGCCACCAGCACTCGACGGCCTCGAACCCCGCGTCGCGGGCATGGCGGAACCGTTCCGGCAGCGGCACCTCGCTGAACAGCAAGGACACGTTGGCGGCGAACCTGGGCATCTCGTACTCCGATCGTCGGCATTGACCGAGACAGGTATATCGAAATACCCTTCGTCAGGCCAGTCCTGATTCACTGGACGCGCAGACGTGATCAATCGATGGATCATCGAACGAAGGAGTTCGGTCGTATGGCAGTCGTGGGCTTTGTCGGGCTCGGTGTGATGGGGCGTCCGATGGCGGCGAACCTGGTGCGTGCCGGCCATGAGGTGCGGGCGTTCAGCCGCGGTGCCGCAGGCCGGGAGCGGGCCGCGGAGCTGGGGGTACCCGTCGTCGGTGGGGTCGCCGAGGCGGTCCGGGGGGCGGACGTGGTGATCACCATGCTGCCCGACACCCCGGACGTGCGGGCCGTGGCCCTCGGCCCCGACGGCGTGCTCGACCACCTCGCACCGCAGGGCGCCTACATCGACATGAGCACCATCGAGCCCGCGGGCGCCCGGGAGATCGCCGAGCGGTTCACGGCCGCGGGGCACGACGTACTCGACGCACCCGTGTCCGGCGGCGAGGCCGGTGCCCGCGAGGGTGCCCTGTCCATCATGGTCGGCGGGCCGGCGGACACGGTCGAGCGCTGGCGCGACCTGCTCGGCGCCATGGGCACCACCGTCGTGCGCGTCGGTGACGCCGGCGCCGGGCAGGTCGTCAAGGCCGCCAACCAGCTCGTGGTGGCCACCCACCTGCAGGCGCTCGCCGAGGCGGTCGTCTTCCTGGAGGCCCACGACGCCGACGTCGCCACCGGGCTCTCGGTCATCGCACGCGGCCTCGGGGGCAGCACCGTCATCGACCGCAAGGCCGACGGCGTGCTCGCCGGCGACTTCGCACCGGGGTTCCGCCTCGACCTGCACCACAAGGACCTCGGCATCGTGGAGGGTGCCGCCCGGGCGCGCGGCGCCGTCCTGCCCGTCACGGGCCTGGTCGGCCGGCTCGTCCAGTCCCTGGTGCAGCGGGGGGACGGCGGGCTCGACCACTCCGCTCTCGTGGCGCTCGCCCGCGAGCTCAACGGGACGACACCGAGCACGACACCGGGGACGGTGACGCGATGAGCCTGACCACACAGACCACGGGCACGCAGGAGCAGGTCCGGGCCGGGTGGTGGCACGAGCCCTTCCAGGTGTTCCAGACGAACCTGCGCGAGATCGACGCCGGGCTCGACGTGGAGCGCACCCTCGACGCGGTCCAGGGGCACGGCGCGAACGTCTGGCTGCTCAACGTGGGCGGCATCCTCTCGCACTACCCGACCGGGCTCGACGTGCAGACGCGCAACCCGTACCTGGCGCAGCGGCCCGGCGGCGACCTGGTCGGTGACGCCCTGGCCGCCGCGCGGCGGCGGGGCGTGCGGCTGCTCGCCCGGATGGACTTCTCCAAGGTCGCGCCCGCGATCGCCGACGCCCACCCGGAGTGGCTCTACGTCTCGCCCACGGGCGGGCGCCAGGAGTTCGAGGGGCTGGTCAGCGTGTGCCCCAGCGCCGGGTACTACCAGCGGCAGATCTTCGACGTGCTCGACGAGGTGCTCGACCGCTACGAGGTGGACGGGTTCTTCTTCAACTGGTTCGGGTTCAACGAGGTCGACTACGCGGGCCGCGTGCACGGCGTCTGCCACTGCGCCGCCTGCGTGGCCGGGTTCCGCGCGCACACCGGGCTGGACCGCCTGCCCGACCGCGCGGGCGACGAGCACTACCGCGAGTGGCGCGGCTACGCCGCCGCGACCATCGACGCGCTCACCGCCCGGGTCCGGGCGCACATCGCCGCCCGCCGGCCCGACGCCGCGCTGATCCTCGGCACCGCCGCCGACGTGCTGTTCCACGAGGCGAACAACGCGATCGGGCGCACGCTGTGGCCGTACGCGACGGGGGAGGCCGTCAGCGCCCTGCGCTCGGCGCAGCCCGGCAAGCCGGTCATGGTCAACGCCGTCGCGTTCTGGGACATGCCCTACCGGCTCGCCGGCGAGCAGCCCGAGATGCTGGGCCAGTACCTCGCCCAGGCCGTCGCGCGCGGCGCCAACCCGTCGACCTACATCATGGGCCCGACCGGCCGGATCGCCTACGACGGGCTGGAGGCCGCGGCCACGGTCACCCGGTTCCACCGCGACCACCGCGACGTGTACACGGGGCTGGCGCCCGCCGCCGAGGTGGGTCTGGTCCGCCCCGACCCGCTGGACGACGACGGCCGGTTCGGCACCGGCGTCGCCGAGCACCGGGGCGTGCTGACGGCGCTGGTCGAGCGGCACGTGCCGTTCGACGTCGTGCCCGTGGCCGCCCTGGAGAGGCTGTCGCTCGACCGGTTCCGGGTGCTCGTGCTGCCCGACCTGCCGTCCCTGCCGCCCGGCGCCGCCGACGCGCTCGACGGGTACGTCCGGGCGGGCGGCTGCGTGGTGGCCACCGGGCGCAGCGGCATCGCCCCCGACGGCTCGGTGCTCGACTGGTTCCCCGGCCTGCGGGTGACCGGGGTGGACGCCGACCGGGACGTCCTGAAGTCCAGCTACGTCCAGCTCGAACCGGACGCGGGGGCCGCCGCCGTCGAGGGCACGCGCGTCGCGCCCCGGCACGGCCGTCACCACCGGCTGGCCTGGCGGGCGGACGCCGCACCGCGGCACCGCCTCGTGGAGAGCGCCCCGTACGGCCCGCCGGAGAAGGCGTACGGCCACGTGCCGGGCCACGAAGGCGTCGGCGGGGTCCGCGACCACGGGGCCGGCACGGTGGTCCAGCTCCCCTGGGTGGCCGGTACGGCCTACCGGGACACCGGGCTCACCGTGCTGCGCGACCTCGTGGTCGACCTCGTCACCGAGCGGCTCGGGGACCGGCCGGTCGTGCTGGAGGGGCCGGAGCAGATCGAGGTGGTCGTCGGCCGGTCGGCCGCCGGGCTGGTCGTGCACCTGCTCAACCACTCGGGCCGGCGCGACAACGGCTACGGCCCGGCCGTCCCGGTGCACGGCGCCGTGCTGCGGCTGACGGGCCTGGCCGGGCGGCCCGCGCGGGCGCTCGCGGGCGCGGCCACGGTCGTGGACGACGGCGACGACCTGGTCGTGCGGCTCGCTACGGTGGCCGAGCTCGAGGTGGTCGTGGTCGAGGACGGGGGTGGCGCACGTGGCTGACGTGATCGTCGTCCGGGGCGGCCAGCGCGACCGGGTCGTGGCGGCGGTGCGCGCGGCGCACCCCGGCGTCGTCGTGGCCGCGCCGGACGACGCCGACGCGCTGTCCGCCGCGACCGTCGCGACCGGGCGGCTCACCGACGCGGAGGTCGCCCGCATGCCGCACCTGGCGTGGGTGCACTCGTGGGCGGCCGGCGTGGAGGGCGACGTCGGGCCCGCGCTGCGCGGTCGCGCGACGGCGCCGGACGACGCCGTGACCGTCACGTCCTCGGCCGGCAACGGTGCCATCCCGCTGGCCGAGCAGGCGCTGATGCTCATGATGATGCTGGGCCGCCAGGCCCCGCGCTGGGCGGAGGCGCAGCGGGAGCGCCGCTGGGACCGGTTCACGCACGACGAGCTGCACGGCCGCACGGTCGGCGTCTACGGGTACGGCAACGTCGGGCGCGAGCTCGCGGTGCGGGCCCGGGCCTTCGGCATGGACGTGGTGGGGCTGCGCCGTCGGCCCGCCGGACCCGACGACCCCGTGGACCGCATGCTGCCCCCGGACGCCGTGGACGAGCTGGCGGCCATGAGCGACTTCCTCGTCGTGGCCGCGCCCCTCACCGCGGAGACGTCCGGGGCGATCGGCCTGGGGACCCTGCGCGCGCTGGGGTCCGAGGGGCACCTCGTGGTCGTCTCGCGCGGCGGGATCGTGCGCGAGCCGGACCTGGTCACGGCCCTGCGCGACGGCGTCATCGCCGGGGCGGGCCTGGACGCGCACGCCACGGAGCCCCTGCCCCCCGACTCCCCGCTGTGGGACCTGCCCCGCACGATCATCACCCCGCACAACGGGGCGACGACGCCCTCCACCGCGGACCGCGGCACGGCGATCTTCCTCGACAACCTGGACCGATGGCTCGCGCGGCGCCCGCTGCGCAACGTCGTCGACGTCGGGCGCCTGCCCTGACACCTGGCATCGCGCCCCCTGCGACGCCGCAGAAATCCGTACAACGACGTACCCGAAAGAAGGACACCATGTCAGATCTCACCCGACGGTCGTTCCTGACCTGGACCGGAGTGGGGGCGCTCTCGCTCGCCGCCATGTCGCTCGTGGGCTGCGGCCCCTCCGGTTCCGGCGGGAACGGCTCCGTCCGCTTCGCCTGGTGGGGCGGCGCCGACCGCCAGCAGGCCTACCTGAAGGCCCTGGACGCGTTCACCGCCGAGCACCCGGACATCAAGGTCGCCCCGGAGTTCGGCGACTACGACGCCTACCAGGAGCGCATGACCACCCAGATGGCGGCGCGCGACGTGCCCGACGTCTTCTGGATCCCGTCGCCCGCCGTGCTGACCTACCGTGACGCGGGGCTGTACCGGAACCTCGACGGCATCGACGGCCTGGACCTGAGTGCGTTCGGCGCCGACCAGGTGGAGACGTTCCGGCTCGGCGGCGAGCTGAACACGCTGCCCAAGTCGATCTTCAGCCCGGTGGTGCGCTACAACACCACGTTCCTCGACGAGGACGGCGTGACGCTGCCCGAGCAGCTCACCTGGGACAACCTCGCCGAGTTCCTCGTGGACTACGCGAAGGACAACGCGGGCGGCCGCAAGGGCACCACCTACGGCCCGTACCACGACATGCCGTTCGAGTCGTTCCTGCGGCAGCGCGGCGAGGACCTGTGGACCGAGGACGGCAGGCTCGGGGCCAGCGTGGACGGCGTGGCCGCGTGGATCGACTGGTGGGAGAAGCTGCGGCTCGCCGGTGCGACCACGAGTGTGAGCGAGCAGGACGGCATCGAGCCGTCGTGGTCCCAGGTGGGCGAGAAGGTGCTGCTCACCTTCGCCAACTCGAACCACATCGTGGACGAGGCCCAGGCCTTCCCCGACTACACCTTCGACCAGCGCGACGTGCCGGCGGCCGAGGACGCCGCGGCCGGCTACCACTTCACCTACTACAGCCGGTTCGCGATGTACTCCGGGGTGCCGGACGACCGCGTCGAGGCGGCCGCGGCGCTGATGAGCTTCAACCTCAACTCGCCCGAGCTGCTCAGCCTGGTCGGCCTGTCGTCCGGGGCCCCGCCGAACGCGGACCTGCTCGACCAGTACGAGCCCGACGCGACGCCCGACGAGCAGAAGGTCATCGCCATCACCCGCGAGATCGCCGGGACGGAGCAGCGCCCGCGGTTCGAGGCCCCCGCCGGGTCGGGGAGCTGGCGCGACCTGATGATCCGCGAGCTCGAGAAGGTGACGCTGGGCCAGGCGACGGTCCCCGATGCCGCGGCGGCCTTCGTCGAGGCCGTCGAGGGCGAGATCGCGGGGGCATGATGACCGTCACGACGTCGAAGGACACCGGGCGCCGGGCGCGGGGGGCGCCCGGCGCCGCCGGGACGCGGCGCGCCGGGGCCAAGCCCACGGGCGTCCGGCGCGGCCAGGGGCTGGTGGCCCACATCTTCCTGCTGCCCTGGATGATCGGGATGATCGGGGTCACCGCGGGCCCGCTCGTCGCCTCCGCCGTGCTGGCGTTCACGGACTACGACCTGCTGACCGCGCCGCAGTTCATCGGCCTGGACAACTTCGTGCGCATGGCGGGCGACGAGCGGTTCTGGGCCGCCGTCCGCGTGACGCTCGTGTACGTGCTGGTGTCGGTGCCCCTGCAGCTCGGGTTCGCGCTGTTCCTGGCGGTCGTGCTCGACAAGGGGCTGCGCGGTCTGTCGCTCTACCGCAGCGCGTTCTACCTGCCGTCGCTGCTCGGCGGCAGCGTGGCGATCGCGATCCTGTGGCGGCAGATCTTCGGGGAGAACGGCCTGGTCAACCAGGTCCTGGGCTGGTTCGGCATCGAGCTCGGCTCCTGGTTGCAGGACCCGTCTCTGGCGTTGTCCACCCTGGTGGTGCTCAACGTGTGGACCTTCGGCTCCCCGATGGTCATCTTCCTGGCGGGCCTGCGGCAGATCCCCGAGGAGCTCTACGAGGCCTCGATGATCGACGGCGCCGGCCGCGTGCGGCGGTTCTGGTCGATCACCATCCCGCTGCTCACCCCGATCATCTTCCTGAACCTCATCCTGCAGATGATCGGCGCGTTCCAGGCCTTCACGCAGGCGCACGTGGTCAGCGGCGGCAGCGGCGGCCCGCTCGACTCGACGCTCTTCTACACGCTCTACATCTACCAGCGCGGCTTCGTGAACTTCGACATGGGGTACGCGTCCGCGATGGCGTGGGTGCTGCTCCTGGTCATCGCCGCCGCCACCGCCGCGAACTTCATCGTGTCGCGGCGCTGGGTCTACTACGGAGACGAATGATGGCTGCCACCGTCCGAACCTCGACCGCGAGCCGCCTGGTGCGGCACGCCGTACTCGTGGTGTTCGTGCTGCTCATGATCTACCCGCTGCTGTGGATGGTCGTGAGCTCGTTCAAGCCGAGCAACCTCATCCTGTCGCAGACCGGGCTGATCCCCACCGAGATCACGCTCGACAACTACGGCGCCGGGTGGAACGCGCTCGGCTCCCCGTTCTCGCTGTTCCTGGGCAACTCGCTGCTCATCGGCATCGGGTCCGTGCTCGGCAACCTGTTCTCCTGCTCGCTCACGGCCTACGCGCTGGCCCGCCTGAACTTCCGCATGAACAAGGTCTACCTGGCGCTCACGCTGATGACGATCATGCTGCCGTTCCACGTGCTCGTGATCCCGCAGTACATCCTGTTCGCCGAGCTGGGCTGGATCAACACCTACATCCCGTTGCTGCTGCCCAAGTTCCTGGCCACCGACGCGGTGTTCATCTTCCTCATGGTGCAGTTCATCCGGGCCCTGCCCCGCGAGCTGGACCAGGCGGCGATGATCGACGGCGCCGGGCCCTTCCGCATCTTCTGGTCGGTGATCCTGCCGCTGATGCAGCCCGCGCTGATCACCACGACGATCTTCACCTTCATCTGGACGTGGAACGACTACTTCGGCCCGCTGCTGTACCTGACCCGGACCGAGCTGTACACGGTCCCGGTGGCGCTGAAGTCGCTGGTCGACACCGAGACGCAGAGCGGCATCGGCACGATGTTCGCGATGTCGCTCGTCTCGCTGGTGCCGATCGTCCTGTTCTTCATCTTCGCTCAGCGCTACATCATCAAGGGCATCGCGACGACGGGAATCAAATGACGGCAGTGCGCACACGACTGGACGGCGAGCTCCGCTGGACCCAGCTCACCTTCGTGGAGAACGACCCGCTCGACTTCGACCTCGACGCATGGGCCGACGTCATGGACCGCACGGCGTCGACGGCGGTGTGCATCAGCGCCGGCGGCTACGTCGCCTACTACCCGACCAAGGTCGGCCTGCACCACCGCAGCGTGCACCTCGGCGACCGGGACCTGCTCGGCGAGGTGGTGGACCTGGCCCGCTCGCGCGGGATGGCCGTCATGGCCCGGGTCGACCCGCACGCGGTGCACCAGGACGTCGTCGACCAGCGGCCCGAGTGGATCGCCCGGACCGAGGACGGCGAGCTCCTGGAGCACTGGGCGATGCCCGGCATCTACCTCACCGACGCGTTCGGCGGGTACAGCTGGGAGCTGACGACCGAGGTGCTGCGGGAGATCGCGCGGGACTACGACGTCGACGCCCTGTTCGCGAACCGGTGGCAGGGGCACGGGCCCGGGTACACCGAGTCCACGGCGCGGGAGTACCGGGCCGCGACCGGCCGCGACCTGCCGCGGGCGGCCGATCCGGCCGGCGGCGAGGCGTGGGCGACGTACCGGGCGTGGCGGCGCTCCCGGCTCAGCGACCTCGTGGCGCACTGGGACAAGGCCGTGCAGGAGGTGGCACCGGAGGTGCGCTTCGTGCCCAACCTCGGGTCGTTCACCGCCGCCGACCTGGAGCCGCGCGTCGCGCGCTCCGTGCCGTTCCTGCTGGTGGACCACCAGGCGCGGGGCGACGGTGAGGCCCTGTGGGCCGCGGGCCGGGACGCGAAGCGCGTGCGCGCGCTGCACCCCGGCAAACCGGTCGGGCTCATCACGTCCGTGGGCCCGGAGCTGCACGACTTCCGCTGGAAGGACTCGGTCAACGCCGCGGTCGAGACCACGGGGTGGATCGTCGACGGGTTCGTGCACGGGGCGTTCCCGTGGTTCACCAAGTTCGCCGCCCGGATCCACGACCCACGCTGGATCCCCGCCGTCGAGCGGGCGTTCGGGCTGCACCGGGCGGTGGCCGACGTGCGCGAGGACGAGCGGCCCGCCGCCGAGACGCTCGTGTGGGACGCCGACGAGCACACCGCGACACGGCGGGTGCGCGACGCGGCGTCCGGGGTCTACCAGGCGCTGGTCGAGCTGGGCGTGCCGTTCGAGTACGTCGGCCCCGGGTCGCTGACCGCGCTGACCCGGCCCGGCGTCCGGCTCGTCGTCGTGCCCGAGGTGCCGTCGATCGAGCCCGAGGCGGCGGACGCCCTGCGGGTGTTCGTCGAGGCCGGCGGGTCGCTGCTGCTCACGGGCGGCGGGCCCGACGTCGTCGGGCGGCAGGCCCTCGTGACCGAGCTGCTGGGCGTCGAGGTCGCCGAGCGGCGCGAGGGCATCGTGCGCAACAACTACGTGCGGCGGGAGCCGGGCGGCACGCTCCAGGACGGGTTCGGGGACGCGCAGCGGATCGTGGGTGGCACGCGGCTGGTGCGGTTCGGCGTGCTCGACAGGACGTCCGACGTGTCCTGGCGGTTCGTGCCCGACCATCCCGACCTGCCCATGGAAGAGGTCTACCCGCGGTCGGAGCCCACCGAGCCGGCCGTGTTCGGTGCGCGCCTCGGCGCGGGCCGGGTCGACGTGATCGGGTTCAACGCCACCGAGCTGTACTGGCAGGCGCTCCAGGCCGACCACCTGACCCTGCTCGGCAACGCGGTGCGCCGCGGCCTGGGCGGCGGTGCGGCGGTCGAGGTGCACGGCCCGGGCGTGCTCGACGTCGCCACGTGGGCCGGCGACCGGTCGTTCACCGTCCTCGCCGCCAACCTGACCGACCCGATGATGATGCGCGGCCAGCGCCGGCGGGTCTCCCCGCTCGACGGCGTCCGGCTGGCCGTCGACCTCGACCGGGTCGCGGCGCTCGCGGACGGGCCCCTGCCGGTGGGGAAGGTCACCGTCCGGACGCTGGAGGGCGCGCAGTGGCAGGAGGTCGACGCGACCCGGTCCGGGCAGCGTCTCGACGTCCGTCTGCCCCCGGTCCACGAGCTGGCCGCCCTTCGTCTGACCTGGTAGGGGCGGCCCCAGGACGACCATGCGTCTGCTGCCAGGAACCGCACCGTCCTGGCAGCAGACGCATGGTCATGTCGGGGGCGGGGGAGCCGTCGAGCCGCGGACCACCAGCGCCGGGCGCTCCAGCGGCACCGGCTCCTCGACCGTCTCGCCCAGCAGGGTGAGCACCTTCGCCGCCGCGGCCCGCCCGCGCTGGAAGGCGAACCGCTGGACCGTCGTCAGCGGCGGGTCCACCCACTCGCCCAGCGTCAGGCCCTCGAAGCCGACCACCGAGATGTCGTCGGGCACGCGCAGACCGGCGGCCTGGATGGTGCGCATCCCGGCGATCGCCATGGTGTCGGTGCCGTACAGGATGGCCGTCGGCCGGACGGCGCCCGCCAGCAGCGCCGTGGTCTCCTCGGCGGCGCGGGCGGGCGAGTACTCGAGGGCGACGACGGCGTGCGGCTGCCGCCCGTGCTCGGCCAGCCGCTGCACGAACGCCTCGCGGCGCAGCACCGGCAGCACGAAGTCCTTGGGCCCACTGATGTACGCGATGCGCTCGTGGCCCAGCCCCACCAGGTGGTCGACGGTCTCGGCGATGCCCGCGCTCGGCGGGTCGGCGTCCACGTACTCGATGGCGCCGGGCTTCCAGGGCGCGCCGACCAGTACGGCCGGCAGGCCGAGCCGGGCCATCAGCTCCGGGCGGGTGTCGCCGACCATGGAGTTGGTCAGGATGATCCCGTCCATCCGCTGCCGCTCGGCGAGCGTCCGGTAGAAGTGGCCCTCGTCGTGCTGACCGGCGATGAAGACGTTCAGCAGCAGGCCGTACTCGCGCGGGGTGAGCACCGACTCGATGCCCGAGATGAAGTCCATGTTCCCCGCGCCGACACCGGGCACCTTCGAGTCGCTGCTCAGCACCAGGCCGATCGCCTGCGCGCGGGCCGTGCGCAGGGCGATGGCCGCCGCGTTGGGCCGCCAGTTGAGCTTGCGTGCGGCGTCCCGGATGCGCTCCGCGGTGGCCTCCGAGATACGCCCCGTGCCGTTGAACACCTTCGAGACCGCGCCCGGGGAGACCCCGGCGAGCGCGGCGACGTCGCTGATGGTCGGACGGCCGCTGCCCCGGGGCTTCTGCGGCGTTCTGGGTGTGGTCATGGGGCGCTCATCTCGAGCGCAATCCTACGTGGTTTATCGGTGCACCACCGGCCCTCACCGCAGCCGCAGGGTCGCCACCAGCACACCCGTCAGGCACAGCGCGCCGCCCACCAGGGCGACCGGGGCGGGCACCTCGCCCAGCAGGGCCCAGGACATGAGCACAGCCAGCGGCGCGGCCGCGTACGTCGCGGCACCGAGCCGGCCCGCCGTCGTCCGCGTGAGGGCGTAACCCCAGGTCGCGAAGGCGACCGCGGTGGGGAAGACGCCCAGGTACACCACGCTCAGGGTGGCCGGCGCCGGGGCCGCCGCGAGCTCCTCCAGCAGCGCCGGTGCGAAGGGAAGGCACGCGACCGTTCCCGCGAGGCAGCCCAGCCACGTCATGGTCAGCGAGTCGACGCGGGGCAGCAGGCGCTTCTGCAGGATGGTGCTCCCGGCGTAGACGAGGGCGGCGGCCAGGCCGAGCGCGACGCTCACGCCGTCCGAGGCCCCGCCGGACGTGGCCAGCGCGATGCCCGCCACACCCACGAACGCGATGCCGATGCCCGCCAGGAGCCGTGCGGGGAAGCCCTCGCCGAGGGTGAACCCGGCGAACACCGCGATGAGGATCGGTGCGAGCCCGACCAGGAGGGAGGCCGTGCCGGCGTCGAGCGTGCGCTCGGCGGCGTTGAGGGCGAGGTTGTAGAGCCCGAACCAGAGCACGCCCCAGACCAGGACGCCGGCCAGCGTCCGGCCCCGCGGCAGCCGGAGCTTGCCCGCCAGGCCCGCCATGACGGTCAGGGCGAGGGTGCCCACGAGGATCCGGCCGAGGGCCAGGGCGCCCGGTGAGTAGTCGAACCCGGCGGCGCGGATGCCGATGAAGGCCGAGCCCCAGAGCACCACCGTCACGGCGGCGGCCGCCGGCACGAGGAGTGCCCGGGCGGCCGGCCGGCCGGCTACGGCGGTACTGGTCATGTCGGCCAGGGCGCCCGGGTCGACGGGCTGCGTCTGGCGGCGGTCGGCCGTGGTATTCGTCATGCTGCGATGGTCGCCCCACAGCACTGTGAAGCACCAGCGATTCTTCCTTCATCTGGATTCAGTCTCGCTGTAGTGTGGGGCCATGCTCGACGTCCACCGTCTTCGTGTCTTCCGCTCCGTCGTCGCCTCGGGCTCGATCGGCGCGGCGGCGGCCAACCTCGGCTACACGCCGTCCGCCGTCAGCCAGCACGTGTCCGCGCTCCAGCGGGAGACGGGGCTCAAGCTCCTGGCCCGGCACGGTCGCGGCATCCGCCCGACCGCCGCGGGGCACGCCCTGGCCGCGCAGGCGGACGGCGTGCTCGAACGGCTCGGCGAGGCCGAGTCGATGATCGCCGACCTGCGCGCCGGCCGCACCGGCTCGCTGTCGGTCGCCTACTTCGCGTCGGTGGGCTCGGCGTGGCTGCCCGACGTCGTCCGCGTGCTCACCACGAGGTTCCCCGGGGTACGCCTGGACCTGGAGCTGGCCGAGCACATCCCGGACAAGACCGAGGACCGGGCCGACCTCCAGGTCGCGGTCGCGCAGACCGGGTTCGAGGCCGGGAGCGGCTTCACCGCGCACCACCTGCTCGACGACTCGTACGTGGCCGTGCTCTCACGGAACCACCCGCTGGCCGGCCGGGACGAGATCGAGCTGGCCGAGCTCGCGGACGAGTCGTGGGTCGACAACGACTTCGCGCGCGGGTGGTGCCGCCGCAACCTCCTGGAGGCCTGCACCGCTGCGGGCTTCAGCCCCACCTTCCACGTCGAGGCGCACGACTACCCGACGGCGGTGGCGTTCGTCGAGGCAGGGATCGGCCTGACGGTGCTCCCCGAGCTGGGTGCCGCCCAGCTGCCGGCCGGCACGGTCGCGGTGCCGGTGGTGCGCCCCACGCCGGTGCGTTCGATCTACGCGGTGGTGCAGGACGCCGTCGCGCACACCCCGCCGGCCGTCGCCGCGCTGGAGGCGTTGCGGCAGGCCGCCGTCGCTTCGCGGGCAGCCGTGGTGGCCGCATAGGGTGGGCGGGTACCGGCGCCGGGGAGCACCCCGGCGTCCCCCGAGCGAGAGGCAATCCTCGTGACCACGCTTCCTACCGCCTCCGGCAGCTTCGGCGACAAGCCGGAGCTGACCTTCCCCGAGGGTGACGCACCCGCCGGCCTGCAGGTCAAGGTGCTCTCCGAGGGCAACGGTCCGGTCGTCGAGTCCGGGCGCACCATCGTGGTGAACTACCTGGGCCAGACCTGGGGCGGCCACGTCTTCGACAACTCGTACGACCGCGGCACCACCATCGACTTCCCGATCGGCGTCGGCGCCGTCATCGGCGGCTGGGACAAGGGCATGGTCGGCCAGAACGTCGGCTCGCGCCTGCTGCTCTCGATCCCGCCGGAGCACGGCTACGGCTCCCGCGGCGTCCCGCAGGCGGGCATCGGCGGCACGGACACCCTGGTCTTCGTGGTGGACGTCGTCGCGGTCAAGTGACCCCTCGTTGAGTGCGGGATCTTCGCCCTTCTCCGTGTGCCAGACGGGCGAAGATCCCGCACTCAACCGTTTCTACGGGTAGGTGACCACCTGGGAGCGCTGCGTGCCCTGCTGGACCGGGGCGCCCGTGTCGTTGATGACGTGGTTGATACCGCCCGAGCCGTTGAGGAAGATGGCGGTCATCGAGCGGAACGTCACGCCCGGGGCGTCCGGCGCCTGGATGCCGGACTCCAGGCGGATGTCCTGGCCCTGGTTGAAGAACGAGTACGTGCCGGTGCCGGTCGCGGTGTGGTTCTGCACGTCGTCGGCGACCCGGTAGGCGGCGTAGCCGAGGCGGTCGCCGTCCATCCACGCCCCCTGGTTCGGCACGTCGTACGGGATCTCGTTCTGGTAGAAGATCGTCTGCCCGTCCTCACCGTTCCAGATCGTCTGCTCCTCCTGGTAGTGCTCGACGAACAGGCCCGTCGCGGTGACCCGGTCACCGTTGACGACGACGCCGTGGGCGCCGGTGTTGACGTCCCACCCGATGCCGTTGCCGTGGTCGCCGCGCCAGGCCCAGATGTGGTCCAGGAGCGTGTCGGGGCTGTTCACCTCGATGGAGGTGACGGCCTTGCCCGCCCAGGGGCCGCCCACGCGGACGAAGACGTCGGTCAGCGTGGTCGGGTCGGCGGCGTCGGAGACGGTGGCACCCTGCGGGCCCACCCGGATGAGCTTCTGGGACTCGGGCACGTTGGCGTCGGCCGTGATGCCGGCGATCTTGACGCCCGCCACGTCGCCGATCTCGACGACGGCGTTGCCGGCGGTCGGGGTGAGCGAGGCGTAGCCCAGGCCGAGCACGACGGTGTCGGCGCGGTCGATGGTCAGGGGCGCGTCCAGCTCGTACACGCCCGGCGTCAGGACGAGGTTCTTGCCACCGGCCAGCGCCGCGTTGATCGACGCGGCGTCGTCGGTGCCCGCCTTGGCGACGTAGAAGTCGGAGATCCCGATCGACTGGCCGGCGTCCGGCCCCGTGGACCAGTCGGTCCCGCTGCTGTCGGTCTTCGCGTTCGGCACGAACACCGACAGCTCGCCGTCGTCGCCCCGGTACAGGAACGGGGCCTCGCGGCTGACCGGCGTGGAGCCGAAGGTCGTCGTCACACCGACGTTGTCGCCCACCGGCTGGCCGAAGTTCGTGGCCGGTGCGCCCTGCACCCCGGCGAAGACCATGTTCCACACGCCGCCGTCCCAGGCGCCCACCTCGGAGTTGCGGGTGAACCACTGCTGCTGGGAGCCGGAGACGATGGTGCCGGAGACGCGCGAGTTGGCGAGGTAGCCGCCCGAGGCGAACTCGCCGTACCGGCCGAAGATCGTCAGGTCGCCCTGGATGTCCATGCGGCGCATGGGCGCCGCCTGGGAGACGGCGAACCGCATCTGGTGCGGCTCGGTCACGCCCGCGGGGAACGGCAGGGCCGCGTCCTCGCCGACCGGGCGCTGGATCGGGTTGATGCCCATGTTGGAGATCGACCGCCAGAAGCGGGTCAGCGATCCGGGGTCGGCGCACGCCCAGGGCTCGTTGGGGCAGCCGACCACGGGTTCCACGTGCAGCGCGCCGTTGATGTGGACGTCGTCGGGCTGCGCGCCCAGTCCTGCGATCGACTCGTAGTAGCCCACCTGGGCGTTCACGATGCCGGTGGCCGTGGCCGGGTCGTCCTGCCCGGCGGCGCTGCCGTACGTGCCGGGCTCGAAGAACACCTGGTGCCGGTCGAGGCTGAACTCCGCCTCGTCGTTCACCGAGTCGAGGAACTCGTTGATGCGGTCGGTGGACCAGCTCGGGTCGATGAACGTGACGTTGGGGCCGAAGTCCGGATCGGCGGCCGCCTTCTTCGGCTTGTGCTTCGGCTTGTGCCGGCCGTGCTGCGCGCCCTGGGCCTCCGGCGCCGTGCGGGCCGTCGCGGTGTCCTTTGTCGCGGAGGCCGAGGCCAGGGCCTTGCCCTGCCCGTCGGCGGCGGGCGTCGCGGTGGCTGGGAGCGCCGTCACTGCGGCTCCCGCCGCGAGCGATGCGGCGACCGCCGCGACGGCGGCGCCGCGCAGGGTGGTGCGGAGTGTCCTCATCGACAGGTCCTTCGGCTCGGGGCAGGCCGGCGCAGGCCGGGCATGCTGCCGTGCGGATGCGCCCAGGCGGGCGCCCCGCCAGGCTAACCGTCGACTACTGACAGATCAGTAAGTAGTTTCCGCACACTCCGGGTCACGGTGAACTTGCGATTCTGGGCGATATGCTCTGTCGGCCCGACGGCGCGCTCCAGCGCACCTCGGTACCGCAGCGGCGTGTTGAAGACGGTCCACAGCTCGCCCCCGTCCCGCAGGATGCGGCCCGCCGTGGCGAACATGCGGTGCGCGGCGTCGGTGCTCAGCGCGGCCCGGTCGTGGAACGGCGGGTTGAGCAGCACCAGGTCCGCGCAGGCGTCAGGGAGCTCGGATCCGGCGTCGTCCCGGAGCACTGCGGCCCGGACGCCGTTCGCGGCGAGCGTCGCGCGCGCGGAGGCGCAGGCCGCGGCGCTGCGGTCGGTGGCGATCACATGGCTGCCCCGGAAGCGCAGCGCCAGCACCGTGGCGAGGATGCCGGTGCCGCATCCCAGGTCGACGGCGACGGGCCGGTCGTCCGGCACCTCGTAGGACGCCGGCTCCCGGAGAAGACCGGGCGGGTGGTGCCGGGCAGGTGCGGCGTCGGTCCCGGTGCTCGGCAGGTCCGGCCAGCGGTCGGCCTGCGCCAGGAGGAACCGGGTGCCCAGGTCCAGACCCGCGCCCGCGAAGGCGGCACCGTGCGCGACGACGGTGAGTGCCGCCGGACCGGTCCGGCCGCCGGCGGTGCTGCGTGGCGTGGCGGCGTGCAGCACCTCGCGGTCGTCGATCCGGGCCGTGACGGGGTAGGTGAGCGGGCCGCCGGCGGTCCGCGGTCCGCGGGCGATCAGCAGCCGCGACTTCTGCCGGGCGAGTGATGCGCCGACCTGCTCGAACGACGCGCCGAGCACGTCGTTCATCGCGTGCGTCATGTGCTTGACCCGGCCACCCGCGAGCAGCGTCACCGACGGGTCGGCGTACCGGGCCACGTGCTCGGCGACCTCGGTCAGCTCGGCCAGCGACGGGGGAAGCTGGAGCAGCACGAGCCGGGCTCCCCGGAGCAGCCCCGGTGCCAGCGCGTCGTGCACCGTCATCCCCAGCGGGGCCGGGTCGTGCGGGTCGGCCGTGTTCGCGACGTGCCCGTCCCAGAGGGTGCGGTTCACCCTCCGGCCGTTGGCGTCGAGCGCGGCCTCGGCGGTGATCGCGTCCGTCTGCACGTCGACCTGCCGGGCACCCAGCGCCAGGCAGCCCAGGCTCAGGGCGCCGAACCGGTCCCCGATCACCACCACACGGTCCGTCCCGGCGCTGATCGGACCGGCCGCCTCGTCGAGCAGGAGCCGGTCCGTCGCGTCGACGGCCACCGGGCCGTCGGCACGGGTGCCGTCCTCGGGGTACGGGCGCAGCTGCGCGAGGACGGCCTCGGCCTCGGGGCTCACCGCGCGGGACGGGCCTTCTTCTCCGCCGCCTTGCGGGCCTCCTCCAGGCGCTCCTCCTCGGCGCGCACCTGCGCGGCGACCTCGCGCTCGCGGACGAGCCACTCCGGCGGGTCCTCGCGCAGCTCGTTGATCTGCTCGGTGGTGAGCGGCTCCGTGACACCGCCGCGGGCCAGGCCCGCGATCGAGATGCCGAGCCGGCCCGCCACGACGGGTCGCGGGTGCGGTCCGTTGCGCCGCAGGTCGGACAGCCACTCGGGCGGGTTCGTCTCCAGCTCCTCGAGCTCCGCACGGGTGAGCGGGGTGTCCTGGAACTCCTGCGGCGTGGCGGGCAGATACACGCCGAGACGCTTGGCGGCGTTGGACGGCTTGAACCGCTGCGAGGCGAAGGAGGAGCTCATGTTCCCAGGGTATCGGCGTGCGCCGTCCGCGCCCTCCATGGCGGGCGTGATCCTTGCCGCTCCCTGAGGTGGCGGGTGTGGGGGCGGCGAGCTGCCGGGGCTCGCCGGGCCACCGGGAAGATCGCCGGGCCCGTAGCCTGGGTCCGTGAACGAGCCCCAGCACGACGCCGAACCGCCCGCCCCCGCCGTCGGCCCGGACGTGGCAGGGGCGGACGCCGGCGAGTCGCCCGAGCCGTACTTCCGGCTCGCCTACGTGCCGGGCGCGACGCCCGGGAAGTGGGCGAGCGTGTGGCGCGAGCGCCTGCCCGACGTCGAGCTGGAGCTCGTGCAGGTCGAGGCCGCCGCGATCCCCGCCGCACTGGAGTCCGGGGAGGCCGACGCCGCCCTCGGTCGGCTGCCCGTGGACAAGGAGGTGTTCTCGGCGATCCCGCTCTACGAGGAGACGCCGGTGGTGTGCTTCTCGCGCGATCACCTTCTCGCGGCGCTCGCCGACGACGAGGTGGTCTCCAGCGCCGACATCGCCGAGGACCCGGTCTGGGTGCCCGGCGACGACGTCCTGTTCGCCTCGCACCCGGTGCCCGGGGTCGTCCCCGTGGACCCGGACGGCAACCCGCTGGACCGGGTGGCGACCACCGCCGACGTCGTGGCCACCGTGGCGGCGAACGTCGGCGTCGCGGTGCTGCCCATGTCGCTCGCGCGGCTGCACCGCCGCAAGGACGTGACCTATCGCGTGCTGTCCGACGGCCCTGCCGCACCTGTCGGGCTGGTCTGGCCCGCTGAGCGGACCACCGACCTGGTGGAGGAGCTCATCGGCATCGTCCGGGGACGCACGGTGAACAGCTCCCGTGGGCGCGGCGGCCCGGCGTCGCGGGCGGCGCAGGATGCCGAGGCGGGTGGGACCACGGCGAAGAATGCGCGGTCCGGGGTGAAGAAACCCGCGAAGGGAGCCGCCTCCGGGCGTCAGGGTCGGTCTGTTCCAGGCCGAGGCGGGGCCGGCGCCGGGGGACGCGGCGGTGCGCAACGGGGCAAGGGCGTGCGCTCGACGCCGAAGGGAAAGAAAAAGGGCAAAGGGCGGTAAGGTCCGAGGAAAGGCGTTGTAAGGCATTTTGCGGAGATAAGTGGATATTGGCGATCTGCGCCATTGTCGCTACGATCCGGGGGTCGCACCCGACGTCGGGTGCGCGCCCGAACCCCCGTTTCGTAAGGAGCGCCCAGTGCGCAAGATCACCGTCTTGGGAGCGTCCGCACTCCTCGTCGCCGGCCTCGTCGGCGCCCCGGCTGCCGCGTTCGCCGCGCCGATCGCGGGTGCTCCCGTCGCGATCACCGGTGGCGAGCAGACCTGCCCGAAGGAGGGCAAGGTCGACATCACCGAGGGTGAGCCGACCTCGATCACCGTCTCGGCTCCCGAGGGCTACCTCATCAGCGGCTACTGCGTGAAGGCCGGTTCGGCCAAGCAGGGTCTGGGTCCGGAGTACATCGAGGTGGACCCGCCCGCCTCCGAGGTGACCATCACGCACTCCTCCGGCAAGGCGATCAGCCACTACACGCTGGTGACGGTCAAGGCGGAGCCGACGCCGACGCCCAGCACGCCGGGCGAGGAGCCCTCGCCGGAGCCGACCGTGCCGACGGACCAGCCCACCGTGCCCGGCGACGAGCCCACCGACGCCACCGTCCTGCCGGGCGGCGACGCCTCGGACGACGCCTCGACCGCTCCCGCCGGTGACGCGCCGGAGGAGCTCGCGGCCACGGGTGCCAGCACCGCCATCGGTGTCACCCTGATCGCGCTCGCCCTCGTGGGCGGCGGTGTGACGCTCATCGTGCTGCGCCGCAAGGGCGTGCTCGGGAGCTGACCCCAGCCGCGCGACCGCACGTGACGAGCGGGCGCCCGGGACGGACCACCTCGCACGGGGTGGTGCCGGCCCGGGCGCCCGCTCTCGCGTTCCGGGGATCCCGTCCCCGGGGGCCGCCGGCCGCCCGGGCGCGCTGCTACAGCAGGGCCGTCGCCTGGATGACCAGCGCCTGCATCGGCCAGAGCGTCGGGAGCTGCAGCCCGACGCCGGTGAGCACCGAACCGGGCACGTCCACGGCCTCCTTGCCGAGCCAGCCCGGGGTGATCCCGCCCAGCCACCTCGCGGGGCCCACCTCGTCACGGACCCGCACGCTGTAGCGCCGGGCGGGGTCGAGCCCGTCCAGGCGCAGGCGTTCGGTGAGCGCGTCCTGGGGTGACGCGACGGTCGCGACCGTCCAGACGCCGGCCGTCCGGTCCGGCGCCACGAAGCCCGTGACGCGCAGCGCCGGGTCCACCGTGTCGGCGTGCACGACGGTTCCCGTGTGCACGAGCGAGCGCAGCTCCTTGTAGAGCCCCGCGTAGGCCGCCACGGCGACCAGCTCGTCGTCGGTGCAGGTCAGCAGGTCCCACTCGAAGCCGGCGTGCCCCTGCAGCGCGGTGGCCACCCGGTACGAGAGGTCGGTGGTGCGCCCCGACGAGTGGGTCGGCGACGGCCCCACGTGCGCCCCGATCAGCTCGGGCGGCAGCACGAGCGACGTCCATCGCTGGATGTCCTGCCGCTCCAGGGGATCGTTGGAGTCCGAAGCCCACACGCGGTCGGTGAACTCCAGGATCCCGAGGTCGGTCCGGGCGCCGCCCGACGAGCACGACTCGATCTCCAGGCCGGGGTGGTCCGCCTTGAGCCGCGCGATGAGGGCGTACGCGGCCCGGGTCTGCACGTGGGTGCCGGGGCGCGGTGTGCCGTCGGGACCGCGGTGCACCGGCTCCGTGAGGTCACGGTTGTGGTCCCACTTGATGAAGTCGATGCCGAGCTGCGTCACGAGCGCCGAGATCTGCGAGCGCAGGTGCTCCCAGGCGTCGGGGTTCGCCAGGTCGAGCACGTACTGCGTACGGAACGAGAGGCCGTCCGGCGAGGGCACCGCGGCCGGGTTGGACAGGATCCAGTCCGGGTGCGCGCGGGCCAGGTCGGAGTCGAGGTTGACCATCTCGGGCTCGAACCAGAGCCCGAACTGCATGCCGAGCTCGTGCACCAGGTCGGCGAGGGGGTCCAGGCCGTCGGGCCACACGTCGTGGTCCACCACCCAGTCGCCCAGCCCTGCCGTGTCGTCCCGCCGGGAGTGGAACCAGCCGTCGTCGAGCACGAAGCGTTCCACCCCGACCGCTGCGGCGCGTCGCGCGAGGCGCTCGAGCTTGCTCGGCGAGTGGTCGAAGTAGACCGCCTCCCAGGTGTTCAGCACGAGCGGGCGTGGGCTGGTCACGTGCTGCGGGCGGGCTCGCAGCCAGGTGTGGAAGCGGTCGGAGACCCCGTCCAGGCCGGCCGGCGACCACGCGAAGTACGCCACGGGCGCGCGGTAGACCTCGCCGGGCGCGAGCCGGATCTCGCCCGGCCGCACCAGCTCGCCCGCGCCCAGGAGGGTGGTGTGCTCGGTGAGGTGGTCGACGCGGTGGGTCACGTCGGCGCTCCAGCCCAGGTGGGTGGCCCAGGACTCGCCCGTCCTGTTGCGGGGAGCGCCCGCCGAGGCGACGGTCACCCAGGGCGCGTCGTGGCCCGACCGGCCGCGCCGGGTCTGGCGCGCGGTGCTGCCGCCGGGCATCGCCGTGGTGACCGGCACCTTCTCGCGGGACCACCGGCCGCTGAACTGCGTGAGGTGGTTCGCGCTCCGGGGCACGGGCAGGGTGGCCTCGAGCCAGTGCACGTCCACCGGTGCCGAGCCGTCGTTGGTGAGCTCGTGGTGCAGCAGCACGAGGCCGCCCGTGCCGATCTCCAGGACCGACCGCAGCGTGAGCCCGAGAGTCGTGTCGCGGGCGGTGACGGACAGCCGCGCCGTGTCCCGCTCCGCCTCCGAGACCGTCCAGCGAGGAAAGAGCGGCACGCCGTCGGACACGGCGAGCAGGCCCGGGCGGCCCGCCCAGCCGTCGGCCTCCTGGGGAAGCAGGGAGGGCCGCCAGGCGGCGTCGAGCGTGCCGGGCGCGGTCTGGCGGCTGGTCGCGGCGTCGAGCGCCAGCAGGTCGGCGGGTGACAGGTCGCCCAGGTCGGCACCCCAGTGGAGCACCAGCGGCAGACCCTCGTCCGGATGTGCCAGCACGACGGCGACACCGTCGCGTCGCAGCACGGACCAGCTGGAGCCCTCGGTATGGCTGTTCATGTGTCGTCCTCTCGCCCCCTTGACCACACCGTACGCGTGGCCTCTGACATCGGTCCGGTCGGTCACTGGTCCGCCGCGCGGACCAGGTCGTTCTCCGTGCGCAGCACCGGCCGGGCGACCAGCGCCTCCGGGTCGAGGCCGGCGCCGGTCACGTGGAACACCGCTGTCGCGCCCGCCGGGAGGTCGACCACCTGGGCGTCGACCTGCGCGTCCGGGTCGAGCCGGTCCACCAGCAGCGTCACGCCCAGTGCGAGCGACGTCGCCGTCACCTCGACCCGGTAGCCGTCGTCCTGGGCGGTCACGGCGGTCCGCAGCGGGTCCGGGTCGAGCGCGAGGTCCCGGCTCTCGGCCCAGCGGTGCAGCCCGCGTGCGCCGTCGAACGTCACCACCAGCACCTCGCTCGAGGGGTCGCCGACAGCGGTCACCTCACCGGACAGCGGCACCAGGGTCACCGAGCGCGGTGCCACGGTGACCGTGCTGCCCGACGACGCCAGCACGGTGCCGCCGAGATCGGTCCGGACGGCGTCGGCCCGCCCGGTCCACGGCTCGTCCGTGTCGTTGACGAGCGCCGCGACCAGCTCGGCGCCACGCGGCTGGACGGTGACGAGCCGGTCGGCGAACGCGTGCCGCATGGCGTACCAGAGCGGCTTGCGCCGGCCGTCGCCGTCGACGGCGGCCCAGGACGTCACCGGCCAGCAGTCGTTGAGCTGCCAGACGATCGCGCCGGCTGTGCGCGGCCACCACGACCGGTAGTGCTCCACGGCGTACCGGACCGCGCGGGCCTGGTTGAGCTGGGTGGCCCAGTGCCAGTCCGTGAAGTCGTCCGGTACGCGCAGGTGCCGCACGAGGCCGCGGTCGAGCTTGCCGTTGCCGTCGATCGCCTTCTGGTGCAGACCGAAGACCTCGGACTCCTTGAACCCCTCGGGCACGTCAGCGCTGTCAGGAAGGACGGCCCGGCGCAGGGTCGCCCACGTGGCCGGGCCCTGGAAGCCGAACTCCGAGCAGAACCGCGGCACGTCGTCGCGGTAGTGCGTGTAGTCGATCCGGTTCCAGACGTCCCACTGGTGGTGCGTGCCGTGATCCGGGTCGTTCGGGTGCACCCGGTCGGGTCCGGCGCCGGGGGAGTAGGGCGAGCCGTCCGCGTAGGGGCGGGTCGGGTCGACCTCCGCCAGCACCCGCGGGAACACGTCGTAGTAGTAGCCGGCACCCCAGGTCAGGTCGCCCAGCCGCTCCTTCCAGCCCCAGTCCTCGTGACCCCAGATGTTCTCGTTGCCCCCGTTCCACAGCACGAGCGAGGGATGCGGTGCCAGCCGGGCGGCGTTCTCACGCAGCTCGGCCTCGAGCTCGGAGCGGTGCGGCTCCTCCTCGGGATAGGCGGCGCAGGCCAGCAGGATGTCCTGCCACACCAGGACGCCCTTCTCGTCGCAGACGTCGTAGAAGTCGTCGGACTCGTAGATGCCACCACCCCACACCCGCAGCAGGTTGACGTGCGCCCCGAGCGCCTGGTCGACGCGCTGCTCCAGGCGCTCGCGGGTGATGCGGGTCAGCAGGTGGTCGTCCGGGATCCAGTTGGCGCCGCGGGCGAAGACGGGCCGGCCGTTGACCACGAAGGTGAAGCCGGTGCCGTGCTCGTCGGGCGTGCGGTCCACGACGACGTTGCGGAAGCCCACCCGGCCCGACCAGGCGTCCAGCGGGTCGGACCGGTCCTGGCCGTCGCCCTCGTGGAGCGTCACCTCGACCGGGTACAGGGGCTGCTCGCCGTACCCGGCCGGCCACCACAGGTCCACGTCGGGCACCTGCACGCGCACGTCGAGCACGCCCCCGGGCCAGCCGGCCGGGACGCGGGTGGTGACACCCCGGTCGCCGACGGACACGTCCAGGACCAGCGGCCCGGCGTCGGACAGGCCGGACCGCTCGACCTCCACGCGCACGTCCACGACGCCGGTGCGGCGGCCCTGCGCGTCGGCGACCTCCGTGCCGGGGGTGACCGGATCGTCGTCGGCCAGGTCGACGTGGCCCGGCACCACCGTGACCAGCGGTGTCAC
Organism: Promicromonospora sp. NPDC050880; assembly: GCF_044456525.1. NCBI lineage: Bacteria > Bacillati > Actinomycetota > Actinomycetes > Micrococcales > Promicromonosporaceae > Promicromonospora > Promicromonospora sp. NPDC050880. The sequence goes on along the minus strand of NZ_JBITFV010000015.1, from coordinate 45,903 downwards.
CCCGGCCAGCCGGGCCACGCGCCAGCGCTGCACGCGCACGGGCTTCCACAGGCCCGCCGTCTGCAGGTCCGGTCCCCAGTCCCAGCCGAAGGAGCAGGCCATCTTGCGGACCATGTTGAAGGGCTGGCCGTACGCCATGGGCCGGGTACCGAGGCGCTCGGCCTCGGCCTCCGCCGTGGCGAGCGCGGAGCCGAGGTCCACGACCAGCTCCGCCGGTGCGCCCACCAGCGACCGGACGTCGAACCGGTAGGAGCGGTGCATGTTGGCGGTGCGGCCGAGGCGGGTGCCGTCCAGCGTGACGGAGGCGACCGTGTCGATGCCCTCGAAGAGCAGGTCGACGCGCTCGCCGGGCGCGGCGGCGGGCTCGTCGAGGACCGCCGCGTACCGCCAGGCGGTGCGCTTCATCCAGGCGACGTCGGTCTCGTGGGTGCCCGTGTACGGGTCCGGGATCAGGCCGCGGTCCAGGAGCGCGGTGTGGTTGGTCCCGGGGACCCGGGCGGGTACCCGGACCCCCGCGAGGCTCTCGGGGACGGGGCCGTCGGTGGCCGTCAGGGTCCAGTCGGTCAGTTCGCGGCTGATCATCATCGATCCTCGTCCCTCTAGAACAGGTGCCTGGTCCGTGTGCGAGCGCACCGAGCATAGGGCCGCGCCACAGCCCGGCTCGAACCGGTCCACGGATCGATTCGGGCGGCCCGGGCGCGTGGTCCCGCGCGCGGGCTCAGTCCCGGTGGACGACCACGCCCAGCGCCTCGGCCAGCAGGATCGCCTGGGCCTCGCCCACCACCGCGCCGGTGAGCGTCGCGGTCAGCGGGTCGAGCGCCGACAGGTCGCTCCCGCGCAGGTCGGCGTTCGCCAGGTCCGCCCGGTCCAGGTCGGCACCCGACAGGTCGCAGCCCGTCAGGACGGCACCTGACGCCTGGATCTCGGACAGGTCGGCCTCGCGCAGACGGACGCCGTCGAACCGGGTGCCGGCCAGGGCGGCCCGGTGCAGGTTGGCGAACGACCAGTTGCCGCCGTCCACCGTGAGCAGGTCGAACCGGCAGTGGGCGAACTGCGAGCCCACGAGCTTGCACCGCTCCAGCGTCGCGTCGAAGAACACGCACCCGTCGAACACGCACGACGTGAACGCGAGCTCCGTCAGGTGGGCGCTGTTGAACCGCACCCCGCGGAACACGCAGGAGTCGAACGTGGCGCCGGTGCCCGAGGCCTCCGTCAGGTCCACGTCCGTGAACAGCGTGGCCATGTGGTCCTCGCCCGAGAGGTCCCGGGCGTACCAGTCCTCGTGGGCGACCGTGATCTCGGTGGCCGGCAACCGCATCATGCCCGCGACTCTACGACGTGCCACCGACACGGCCGTGGCCACGCACCCCGGGCGGGATGCGTGGCCACGGTGCCGCCCCCGGGCGGGCCGGACGGGTCAGGCGGCGTCCGGGAACGGGACACCCGTGGTGGCGTGGCAGCGGTAGCCGTTCGGGTTCTTCGCGTCGGACAGGTACTGCTGGTGGTAGTCCTCGGCGTAGTAGAACGGGCCGGCCTCGGCGGCCGGTGCGATCTCCGTGGTGATGGCGTCGTACCCCTGGGCGCTCAGCACCTCGGCGTAGCGCTTCGCCGTCTCCTGCGCGGCCTCGGCCTGCTCCGGCGTGGTCCAGTAGATCGCCGAGCGGTACTGCGTGCCCACGTCGTTGCCCTGGCGGAAGCCCTGCGTCGGGTCGTGCCGCTCCCAGAAGATCTTGAGCAGCTCGGCCTCGCTGACCTTCGTCGGGTCGTACGCCACCAGGGCGGTCTCGGTGTGACCGGTCCGTGCCGTGCAGACCTCCTCGTAGGTCGGGTTGGGCGTGGTCCCGCCCATGTAGCCGACGGCGGTGCTCACCACGCCGGGAACCTGCCAGTAGATCTCCTCGGCGCCCCAGAAGCAGCCCATCGCGAGGTAGAGCACACGCGTGCCGGGAGCCCAGGGACCGGTGACCGACGAACCGAGCACGGTGTGCGGGCGCGGGGCCTGCAGCACCGGCGCGGAACGGCCCGGCAGGGCGTCCTCGGGGGCCACCATCGTGGTCTTGCTCGAACCGGAGCCGGGGCCGAAGAGGGAGTTCAGGAAAGTCATCGAACACACATCCTTTGGGTCTGATTCGTGCGCAGCACGTTTGTCCATCACAACACGGCCCGCCGCACCGGTGTTCCGTGGCGAACCTGACGTCAGCATGACGCATCCGCGCGTCTGCCGTCGGCAGATCCGCTGGCCCCCGGCGGCCGCGCCCGGCATGGTCGGACCATGAGCGAACCGGTCCGGACCGTGGCGGTCCTCTCGGACGTCCACGGCGTGCTCCCCGTGCTCGACGCCGTCCTCGCGGAGCCCGACGTCGCCGGTGCCGACCGCGTCGTCGTCACCGGCGACCACGCCGCCGGGCCGCAGCCCGTCGAGGTGCTGGACCGCCTGCGCTCCCTCGGTGACCGCGCCCTGCTGGTGCGCGGGAACGCCGACCGTGAGCTGGTCACGCTGGCGCGCGGCGGCACGACCGCCGTCCCGGACCCCGTCACCCCGTGGGCGGCCGCCCGGCTCCGGCCCGCCGACGTCGACCTGCTCGCCGGGCTGCCGCACCCCGCCGAGCTGACGGTCGAGGGGTTCGGTCGCGTCGTGTTCTGCCACGGCACCCCGCGCGACGACGACGAGGTGGTGCTCGTGGACTCCTCCCTGGACCGCTGGGGCGAGGTGCTCGGCGGCCTCGACCCGTCCGTGACCACCGTGGTCATGGGGCACACCCACATGCCGTTCGTCCGGCTCGTCGACCGGCGCCTCTGCCTCAACCCCGGCAGCGTCGGCATGCCGTACGGACGCGCGGGCGGGTCGTGGGCGCTCCTGCGCGCCGGCCAGGTCGAGCTGCGGCACACCCCGGTGGACGTCGAGGCCGCGGTGGCCGCCGTCGTCGCCGGCAGCGCCTATCCCGCGGCCGAGGAATGGGCACGGGAGTACGTGACCTCGGTCAACAGCGACGCCGACGCGCTGCGGGCGTTCGCGCCCCGCGACGGGCGAGGGCGCGCCGGCAGTGTCAGTGGCTCGGCGTAGCGTCCTGCCCATGGCCGCTACCGACCCTGAGCTCCTGATCCCCGACACCGAGGCGTGGCGCGCCTGGCTCGACGAGCACGAGGCGTCGTCGAACGGCGTCTGGCTGGTCCTCGCGCGCAAGGGCAAGGACGCGCCGACGAGCCTGACCCGCGACGCCGCGCTCGAGGAGGCACTGTGCAGCGGCTGGATCGACGCCCAGGCGCTGGGCCGGGACGACGCCACCAGCCTGCAGCGGTACTGCCCGCGCCGCGCACGCAGCCGCTGGTCGGCGCGTAACGTGCGGATCGCGGAACGCCTCGTCGCCGAGGGGCGCATGCGGCCGCGCGGCCAGCAGGAGATCGACCGGGCCCGGGCCGACGGCCGCTGGGAGTCCGCGTACGAGGTGAACAAGAACTTCGAGGTGCCGCCCGACCTCGCCGAGGCGCTCGCGGCCAGCCCGCGCGCGTCCGAGATGTTCGAAATCCTCACGGCGCAGAACCGGTTCGCCATCCTGTTCCGGGTCACGGGGGTCAAGAGACCCGAGACCCGGGCTCGGAACATCGCGAAGTTCGTGGCCATGCTGGAGCGCGGAGAGACCGTGCACCCGCAGAAGCGCAGGCTGGAGGCCTGAGAGATCTGTCGGGATCGTGATCGCGCGGTGCACCTTCCGTGCGGCGCGTGGGCAGGCCGCCGGGCCGCCGATGTGCTCCCCTAGGGTTTGATCGTGTCGCAGAGCGAGGAGACCAGCGTGACGTCGGACCAGACCACCGCGCCCACCACCGACGAGACGGGGCCGGTCCCGCCGGCCATCCGTGCCGCTGCCGCCTGGTCGTGGCGCATGCTGCTCATCGGGGCGTTCGTCGCGGCGGCGCTGTGGCTCCTCGCGCTGCTCAAGACGATCGTGGTGCCTGTCGCCGTCGCGCTGCTCCTGACCATCATGCTGACCCCCGTGCGGCGCCTGCTGAACGAGCGGCTCCGCGTCCCGCGCGGGTTGTCCGCCGGGATCTCGCTGGTCGGCCTCATCGTCGTGGTGGCGGGCCTGATCACCCTGGCCGGCCAGTCCATCGCGAACGGGTTCGCCGACCTGAGGACCCAGGCGGTCACCGGCTTCAACGAGCTCTGGTCGCAGCTCTCGGCCACCTTCGGCCTGGAGAACGAGCTCGAGAGCTACAGCCAGGACATCCTCGACCAGCTCGAGGCCCAGCAGAGCGCCATCGTCAGCGGCGCCCTGGGCGCGGCCGCGACGGCGGGCAGCGTGCTCGTGGGCGCGCTCATCGCGCTGTTCTGCACCTTCTTCTTCCTGCACGACCCCCGGGGCATCTGGGGCTGGGTCGTCGGCCTGCTGCCGAAGTCCGCCCGCGAGCGGGTCAACCAGGCGGGCCGCCGCGGCGCCGTCACGCTGGCCGCCTACACGCGCACGCAGATCCTCGTCGCCGCAGTGGATGCCGTCGGCATCGGGATCGGCGCCGTGTTCTTCGTCCCGTCGCTGGCCCTGCCCATCGGCATCCTCGTGTTCGTCGGCTCGTTCGTGCCCGTGGTCGGTGCGATCGTCACGGGCGCCATCGCCGTGGTCGTTGTGCTGGTCTCGAACGGCTGGGTCGCCGCGCTCATCATGCTCGGCGTGGTGCTGCTCGTGCAGCAGATCGAGTCGCACGCCCTCCAGCCGTTCCTCATGGGGCACGCCGTCTCCCTCCACCCGGTCGCCGTCATCCTCGCGGTGGCCGCCGGATCGTACGCGGCCGGCATCGTCGGCGCCCTGTTCGCCGTGCCGCTCGCGGCCGTGCTGAACACCGTGATCCTGTACCTGAACGGGCACGACAAGTTCCCCGAGCTGGGGGACGAGGACGCCCTGCCGATCCGGTGGCGCGCGGCCGACGCGGCGCCGATCCCGCTCCGCCTGCGCCGCGCGACGACGGCGGAGACGCCCGGCGCGCCTGACGTCGCGGACGGCGCGGGCAACGGCGGCGTCGTCACGGACGATGCCGTGACGGACCTCGCGGGTGCGGACGGGAGCGGCGCGGGTGCCGCCACGGACACCGGGCACGGGCCGACGAAGGGTGATCCGGCCCGCTGAACGTGCATCTGGCGGCGCAGTCGGGCACCATGCCCGCTGTGCCACTGGATCCGTTCGACCTGGAGTCCTACGGCGGCCACCTCACGGTGACCGCCGCCGACGCCCGCGCTGCCGCCGAGATGCTCGACGGCGTCATCACCCGTACACCTGTCACCGAGAGCCGCGCGCTGTCCGCCATCGCCGGGACGAAGGTGCTGCTCAAGTGCGAGAACCTGCAGCGCGCGGGCTCGTTCAAGGTGCGGGGTGCCTACGTGCGGCTCGCACGGCTGTCGGCCGCCGAGCGGGAACGCGGCGTCGTGGCGGCCTCCGCCGGCAACCACGCCCAGGGCGTGGCGGTCGCCGCGGGCATGCTCGGCATCGACACCGTCGTCTACATGCCGGTCGACGCCGCACTGCCCAAGGTCGCCGCCACCCGCGGCTACGGGGCGGAGGTACGCATGGTGGGCTCGTCCGTGGACGAGGCGCTGGCCGCCGCACGCGTCGAGGCCGCGCGGTCCGGCCGCGTGCTCATCCACCCCTTCGACCACGTGGACGTCGTGGCGGGACAGGGCACCGTCGCCCTGGAGATCCTGGAGCAGGTGCCGGACGTCGCCACCGTCGTCGTGCCGTTGGGCGGCGGAGGACTGGTGGCGGGCATCGCGGCCGTGCTGGCCGAGGCCGCCCCGCACGTGAAGGTGGTGGGCGTGCAGGCGGCGTCGGCCGCGGCGTACCCGGGATCGCTGCAGGCGGGCAAGCCGCTGGCGGGGGCGCTGGGCGCCACCATGGCCGACGGCATCGCCGTCGGCCTGCCGGGCGACGTGCCCTTCGGGATCGTGCAGAAGCAGGGCGTCGACGTCCGGACCGTCACCGAGGACCAGCTCTCCCGCGCGCTGCTGGCCGTGCTGGAGCGCTCCAAGCTGATGGTCGAGCCCGCCGGTGCGGCGGGCGTCGCGGCGATCATGGCCGCGGGGCCGGGTGCGTTCGAAGGACCGGTCGTGGCGGTCCTGTCGGGCGGCAACATCGACCCGCTGGTGCTGCTCCGGGTGGTGCAGCACGGCCTCGTCGCGGCCGGGCGGTACCTCAAGCTGCAGGTACGGCTCGCGGACAAGCCGGGCGCCCTGGCCGGGCTCGTGGACACCATCGCGGCCGCGGGCGCGAACATCGTGGCGGTCGACCACACGCGCACCGACGTGGCGCTCTCCGTCTCGGAGGTGTGGGTCAACCTGCAGCTGGAGACCAAGGGCGCCGACCACCGGACCGCCGTCGTGGAGCGCCTGGAGTCCGAGGGCTACGAGGTGGTCGCCCGCTGAACGAGGCCGGGTGTCGTGCCGGCGCCCTCCCGTTCGTCGTGAGGGTGACGCGGTCGTCCGGCCGCGCGACCATGACACCGGGGGACACCCCGGAAGGGAGCACGCCATGCGTTACCTCATGCTCGTCCTGTCCACCCCGGACACCCCGGCGGAGCCGGGCGACGTGCCCGAGATCGAGGACTGGGTCCGGGACACCTACGGCACCGGTCGCGCGGTGCTGGGCGACCGGCTCCGGCCGCCCGCGGACGCCGTGGGCGTCCAGGTCCGCGCCGGGGAGGTGGTGGTCACCGACGGCCCGTTCTCCGAGACCAAGGAAGTGATCGCGGGCTTCGACGTGCTCGACGCTCCCGACCTCGACGAGGCGATCCGGATCGCCGCCGCCCACCCGATGGCGTACACGGGCGCGATCGAGCTGCGCCCCTTCTGGCCGCTCGGGCTGGACGGCGACGCCGACGGCAGCCCGGCCGGGGCGTGACCGACGTCGGGCGGGCCGTCGACGCGGCCTTCCGTGACGAGTGGGGGCGGGTGCTGGCGGCCGTCGCTCGCAGCACGGGTGACCTCGACCTCGCGGAGGACTGTACCCAGGAGGCCTTCGCCGTCGCGCTGCGCACCTGGCAGCGCGACGGCGTGCCCGCGCGCCCCGGCGCCTGGCTCACCACCACGGCCCGGCGGCGCGCGGTCGACCGCCTGCGGCGTCGCGCGGTCGAGGCGCAGAAGGTGGCGACGGCCGCGCGCCTGACCGAGCGGCTCGGCGGAGGGGCCGCCGATCCGGTGGCCGAGGCGGCGGACACGGCGGACGCGGGCGACGGCTGGGCGGGCAGCACGCCCGAGGACCCCGACGGCGACCTGCTGCGGCTCGTCTTCACGTGCTGCCACCCGGCGCTGCCCCTGGAAGGCCGGGTGGCGCTCACCCTGCGGTCCCTGACCGGCATGACGACGGCGCAGGTGGCGCGGGCCTTCCTCGTGCAGGAGACGACGATGGCCCAGCGCCTGACCCGCGCCAAGCGCAAGATCCGGACGGCCGGGATCGCGTTCCGTGTACCGCCGCCCGAGCTGCTGCACGAACGCGTCTCCGCCGTGCTCGCCGTGCTGTACGTGCTGTTCACGCAGGGGTACGACGCCTGGGCCGAGCCGGACGCCGTGGATCCTGGTGACGGCGTCGCGCCGGAGCCCGCTGCCACCGTCGCGGGGACCGCAGCCCGCCGGGCCCTGGCCGACGACGCGATCCGCGTCGCCCGGCTCGTCGCCCGGCTGCTGCCCGACGAGCCGGAGGCGCGCGGCCTGCTCGCGCTCCTGCTGCTCCAGCACGCGCGGCGTGCGGCACGGCTGGGGCCGGGCCGGGACGCGGCGTCCGGGCCGGTGCCGCGCACGCTCGACGAGCAGGACCGCTCGCTGTGGCGCCGGGACGAGATCGCCGAGGGCCTGGCCGTGCTCGACGACGCGCTCGCGGCCCGGCGCCCGGGGCCGTACCAGGTGCAGGCGGCGATCGCCGCCCTGCACGCACGGGCGACGACGGCCGACGGGACGGACTGGGCCGAGATCGCCGCGCTCTACGACGTGCTGCTCGGCATGACCGGGTCACCGGTGGTGGCGCTCAACCGCGCGGTCGCCGTGGGGATGCTGCGCGGACCCGAGGCCGGACTTGCCGAGCTGGACGCGCTCTCCTCCGCGCCCGAGCTCGCTGCCTATCACCTCTTCCCGGCGGTGCGGGCCGACCTCCTGCGGCGCGCGGGCCGACCGGACGAGGCCGTCGCGGAGTACCGCCGGGCGCTCGACCAGGTCGACCGGGAGGGCGACCGGCGCCTGCTGCGCGCCCGCCTCGCCGACCTGTCAGACGCCGACGGACCTGCCGGTCGTACGGGTCACCGCAGTGATCCGTACGTCTGACAGGTCCGTCGGGCGTCCGTCGGGCTCGGCGAGGGTCAGCCCTGGAAGGGCTTCGCGCCCGTGATCTCCACGGGGATGTCGCGCCCGTTGGGTGCCGTGTAGCTGGTCTTCGCACCGATCGACTTGCCGTCGATCGCGGCGCCCAGCGGCGACGTCGGCGAGTAGACGTCGAGGTCCGTGGACCCGGCCATCTCGCGCGAGCCGAAGAGGAAGTTCATCTCGTCGCCGGCGACCAGCGCCGTCACGACCATGCCCGGCTCCACCTTGCCGTCGTCCGCCGGGGTGCCGACCTGCACGTTCCGGAGCTTCTCGGTGAGCTCCAGGATGCGCGCCTCGTTCTTGGCCTGCTCCTCGCGCGCAGCGTGGTAGCCGCCGTTCTCCTTGAGGTCGCCCTCGTCGCGGGCAGCGGCGATGCGCTCGGTGATCTCCGCCCGGTAGGGACCGGAGAGATGCTCCAGCTCCGCCTTGAGCTTGTCGTGCGCCTCCTGGGTGAGCCAGGTGACAGAAGCTTCGGCCACGGGGGCTCTCCTTTCGTCGTTGCTCGGTCGAGCGGTTCACGGCAGCGCGCAGGTCCCGGCCGACGGAGCGGAACGGGCACGCGCGTCAGCCGGTCAACACAGCGTGTGAAACGACGAGAATACCAATTTTCGGGAAAGCCTTGCCAAGGCGCTCCCCGTTTCCGCTCTGAGCGGACGTCGCCCCGTGACGCGGCCGGGTGCCCTCAGCGCACCTCGCAGTGGTCGACGACGCCGGTGGTCGCGAGCTCCGTGGTCGCGATGGTCACGGTGTGCCGCGTGGTCCGCGCGTCGTCCGGACCCACCTCGACGTCGATCGCGCCGACCTCCGCGAAGTTCTTGCTCAGCGCGGTGACGGTGCACACGGCCTCGGTCCCGGGCGGCATGCTGACGTCGAACGTCACGTCCACCTCCTCGGCACTGGTGACCGAGAAACCGACGTCCGTGAAGGTCACGGGATCGCGCTGGGTGTCCACGATGGTGAACCATGCGGCGATCGCGACCCCCGCCGCCAGGGCGGCCCCCACGGCGATCCGGGCGCCCACCGAGAGCTTCGGTCGCGGGCGGACGTCGTCGCTCTCGTCCCACGGGTCCTCGTCGCGGGGCAGGTCCGCCCGCCGCGGTCCGGGCCGGGAGCGGCCGTAGCGCTCCGCGAGGTCCGGGGTCTGCGCCGGCGGCCGCGGAGGCGTGGCGGACGACGGGGCGGCGGGTTCTGGGTCGGTCATCACGGCTCGCTCGGATCGGGGTGTCGGTGGTTCGTAGCAAGATTGTCCGTGGACCATCATGGTCCATGGGTCGATCGTCCCAGAGCGACCGTCCCAGAGCGAATGTCCCCGACGCATCCCACACAGGAGGACCCAGTGTCCGTACCCGAGCGCGAGCCGCTCCGTCTGATGGCGGTGCACGCGCACCCGGACGACGAGTCGAGCAAGGGCGCCGCCGCGACGGCCCGTTACGCCGCAGAGGGGGTGGAGGTCCTCGTCGTGACGTGCACCGGGGGCGAACGGGGCGACATCCTGAACGCGTCGTTCGAGGTGCCGCCGGGGCACGAGTTCGAGTCGATCGAGGGGCGCCGCGCCGTGCGCCGGCTGGAGATGGCCCGCGCCGCCGAGGCGCTGGGCGTGCGTCAGCAGTGGCTCGGCTTCGTGGACTCGGGCCTGCCCGAGGGCGACCCGCTGCCCCCGCTGCCCGAGGGATGCTTCGCTCTGGTGCCGCTCGAGGAGGCGGCGGCGCCGCTGGTCCAGGCCGTGCGCGAGTTCCGCCCGCACGTCATCACGACCTACGACCCGTCCGGCGGGTACCCCCACCCCGACCACATCAAGTGCCACGAGATCTCGTGGGAGGCGTTCCACGCGGCCGGCGACCCGGACCGCTACCCGGGCACGGGCGAACCCTGGGAACCGCTCAAGCTCTACTACAACCACGGCTTCTCGATGGCTCGCATCCGCGCGGTGCACGAGGCCGTCCAGGGGGCCGGCCTGGAGTCGCCGTTCGGCGAGTGGGTCGAGTCGCGTGACGCCCGGGAGATCCCCGAGCGCCAGGTCACCACGCTGGTGCCGGTGGCCGACTACTTCCCGAACCGGGACGCCGCACTGACGGCGCACGCCTCGCAGATCGACCCGAACGGGTTCTTCTTCGCGGTGCCGCGGGACATCGAGGTCGACGTCTGGCCCTGGGACGAGTACGAGCTGGCGGAGTCCCGCGTGCCGCTCCCCGAGCGGGCACCGGGCGAGTACGAGCGTGACCTGTTCGAGGGCGTCCGGTCCGAGGTCCCCGCATGAGCCCGCTCGCCGTGGCCGCCCTCGCGTTCGCGACCGAGCCGTCACCGAACCCGACCGAGAACAACCTGCGTCCCGGCCTGGAGGAGTGGCAGGTCTCGCCGGGTCTCGTCGGCTTCGTCGTCACCTTCGCGCTGGCGCTGGCCTGTGTGCTGCTGTTCCTGAACATGAGCAAGCACCTGCGCCGGGCGGGCCACAACGCGAAGCAGCAGGGTCTTCCCGTGCCCCAGCCGGAGGTCATCAGCTTCCGGCGGTCCGACGACGACGCGCGCGAGCCCGGCGGCTCCACGGGCGAGGGCGGGGAACCGTCCGAGGTGCCGGCCGGCTCGCCGTCCGATCCGCCGTCCGGCGGCGGGTCGTCCGGCGGGGACAGCGGCGGCGGCTCGGGGGACAGCGGCGGTTCGGGTGCCTGACGGGGGCGACCCGGCGGCGGACGGCGTGGTGCGGGTGACGGTGGCCCAGATCGCCGTCTCGGACGACCACGGCGCCAACCGCCAGACCGTGCTCGACGCCTTCGGGGTCGCGGCTCGCGCCGGGTCGAACCTCCTGGTGCTGCCGGAGTACGCCTCCGCGTACGACCCGCGCGGTGTGGGCCCCGAGCACGCGGAGCCGCTCGACGGGCCGTTCGTGACGTTGCTGCGGGACCGCGCGCGCAGGCACGGCATCGCGGTGGTCGCGGGCGTCACGCTCCCCGGGTCCGACGGCGTCCGCGCGGCCAACGCCCTGGTCGTCGTCGACGGATCGGGGGAGCTCGCCGGGGTGTACCGCAAGGTGCACCTCTATGACGCCTTCGGCTACCGGGAGTCGGAGCGGCTGGAGGCGGGCCCGGCCGACGCGGATCCTGTCACGCTGCGCCTGGGCGGCCTCACGTTCGGCGTGCTGACCTGCTACGACCTGCGGTTCCCCGAGTCCGCTCGCCGGCTGGTCGACGCCGGCGCGGACGTCCTGGTGTACCCGGCGGCGTGGGTGGCGGGTCCGCTCAAGGCCGACCACTGGCACACCCTGCTGCGGGCCCGGGCGATCGAGAACACCGCCGTGGTGATCGGCGTCGGCATGACCGGCAAGGGCGTCGTCGGCCGCACGCTCCTGGCGGGGCCGGACGGCGTCGTCGGGCTGGAGATGGGTGAGGAGCAGGCCTACCGGACCGTCGATCTCGACCCCGCGCCGCTCGCGGCCGTCCGGGCGACCAACCCCTCGCTGGCCAACCGCCGTTACACGGTGGTCCCGGCCGGCACGTGAGCGTTTTCGGCCAGCGTCGAATGTCATGGGCACGGGCGCCGCGGGCGAGCACCATGACTCCGTCCGGTAACGGAGGGAGCGGGTCATGGTGGTCGTCCGGAAGCACGTGCGAGGGGTGCGGGCACTCGCGTCGGGGGCGCTCGCCCTCGGCCTGGCCGGGGCGGCGCTGACGCCCGCCGCCGCGCAGGACGGCGTGCGAGCCGCGGAACCGGCGGGGTACGGCCCCGTCCCGGTCGTCTACGACTCCGACCTGGACTTCGACGACGCGGCGACGCTCCTGTACCTCTGCCAGGCCGACAAGCGCGGCCTGATCGACCTGCGAGCCGTCACCGTGGTGAACAACGGCGTGGGCACCCCGGGCCGGTCGCTCACGCACGCCCGGACCATCCTGGCGAACTGCGGTCTGTCGCACGTGCCGGTCGCGGACGGGTCCGAGCAGTGGGTCAACGAGCCGCCGCCCGAGGCACGCGCGCTGTTCGAGCAGGTGCTGAGCGGGGCCCTGGGCGACGCGGGCGTGCCCGACGAGCCGGGCGCGGTGCCGGCCGCCGAGCTCATCGCCGGCACGGTGCGCGCCGCCCGCCGCCCGGTGACCGTCCTGGCCACGGGGCCGCTGAGCAACGTGGCTGCGGCGCTGGACCGGATGAGCCCGCGGACGCTCCACGACCGCCTCGGTCGCGTCGTCGTCATGGGCGGTGCCTTCGACGTGGGCGGCAACCTGTTCGGCTCGACCACCGAGGGGTTCGACAACACCCAGGAGGTGAACATGTGGATCGATCCGCCGGCGGCCGACCGCGTGCTCGCAGGCGTCCCGCGCGCCCGGGTGAGCATGGTCGCCCTCGACGCCACCAACCACGCGCCCATCACCCCTGCCTACGTGGAGCGCCTGGGCTCAGGGGCCACGACCTACGAGGCCCGCACGGTGCACGCGATCGTCACCCGGCCGGGCCTGCCCGAGCTGATCGGCCAGGGAATCATGTACTGGTGGGACACCTTGGCGGCCGTCTCGCTCGTGACGGGGCAGGGCGTGGACCACCGGATCCGGCCGGTCGACGTCGTGCTGGACGGTCCGTCGGCGGGCCGCACGGTGGACGTGCCGACGGGCACACCCCAGCGCGTGAGCACGACCGCGGACGGCGCCCTGTTCGAGGACCTGTTCCTCGCCGGGCTGAACGGGCGGTGACCCGGGTCAGATGGCCAGGTTGGCGAGGTAGATCGCGACCACGTGGCAGGCGAACCCGAGCACGGTGAACACGTGGAAGATCTCGTGGAAGCCGAACCAGGCCGGGCTGGGGTCGGGCTTCTTGGTGCCGTAGACGATCGCACCGAGCGTGTAGGCGATCCCGCCCGCCAGGATCAGCCAGACCACCGCCGGGCCGCCGATGGCCCAGAACTGGCCCATGTACGCCACGGCCACCCAGCCGAGCGCGAGGTAGACCGGGACGTAGACCCAGCGGGGCGCGTTGAGCCAGAAGACCCGCGCGAGCAGCCCGAGCAGCGCGCCGCTCCAGACGAGCGTGAGCAGCACGGTGCCCTGGCCGGGCGGCAGGAGCAGCACGGCGAGCGGTGTGTACGTGCCGGCGATGATCAGGAAGATGTTGGTGTGGTCCAGGCGCCGGAGCACCGCGTCGGTGCGGGGCGACCAGTTGCCGCGGTGGTACACCGCCGAGACACCGAACAGGAGGCAGGCGCTCAGGCCGAACACCGACGCCGAGATCTTGCCCGCCGTCGTGGGGGCGAGCGCGATGAGCACGATGCTGGCGGCGAGAGCGAACGGGAACGTGCCCGCGTGGATCCAGCCACGGAGCCGCGGCTTGATCTTGCGCTCGACCTTCTCGACCGTGGAGGAGACGGAGGTGGAGATGACCTGCACGACGTCGCCGGCCTTGTCGCGGACGCCGTCGAGCGTCTCCGAGACCTTGCCGGTGACCTCCTCCAGGCGGCCGGCCTGACGGTCCGGCCCGTCTGCTTGAGCTACCACGTGGCCTCCTTGATCCTCGGCGACCGGCGTCCCCGTGGTGCCGGGACGCTACCTACGGTCGCGTAACTTACTCTAGCGTAGGTTAGGGGCCGGCAGGCGGGACAGGGGCCTTGTGAAGATCCTGCGCCGGGTTGGCGCGAGTCGCCCGTCCAGGGCCCCGGAGCGGCGGCGACGCGCGGGAACGCGCACGTCGGAGGGGTACCTTTGTCCACGTCCCACCGGGTGGACCGACCCGGGCCAGAGCTGCCGTGCGGACCGCGTCACGCGGCACCCGCGGCCCGACCCCACTGAGGTATCCGTGCGTCTGCCCAGCCCGCTGTACCGCCTCTACGAGCGACGTCTGGCGTCTGCCCTGCACGGTGCGACGCTGCCCCGGCACATCGGCGTGATGCTCGACGGCAACCGCCGCTGGGCGCGTTCGTTCGGCGAGACCGCGGCCACCGGGCACCGGCGCGGTGCCGACAAGATCACCGAGTTCCTCGGCTGGGCCGAGTCGCTGGGCATCGAGGTCGTCACCCTGTGGATGCTCTCCACGGACAACCTCAGCCGGTCCGCCGACGAGCTGAGCAACCTGCTCGACATCATCGAGGACGCCGTCTCCGACCTCGCGGAGTCCGGCCGCTGGCGCCTGCGGGTCATCGGCCGGCTCGACCTGCTCCCCGCCCGCCTGGCCGCGGCCCTGCGTGCGGCGGCCGACCGCACCGCGGGCGTCAAGGGCCTCCAGGTCAACGTGGCGATCGGGTACGGCGGCCGCACCGAGATCGCCGACGCCGTCCGCTCGTACCTCCGGGAGCGGGCGAAGGACGGGGCGACGCTGGCCGACCTCGCCGAGTCCATCGACGTCGAGCACATCGCGGAGCACCTGTACACCAAGGGGCAGCCGGATCCCGAGCTGGTCATCCGGACCTCGGGGGAGCAGCGCATCGGCGGGTTCCTCATGTGGCAGAGCCAGCACAGCGAGTTCTACTTCTGCGAGGCATACTGGCCCGCGTTCCGCCGGGTGGACTTCCTCCGGGCGCTGCGGGACTTCTCGCTGCGCGAGCGCCGGCTCGGCCGCTGAGCCCGCTCGTCCGGCGGGGTTGCGGACCTGCTCCGGCGCATCGATCCATATGGTGAAATTCGCCACCACTGACCCAGGTAGGTAAGTGAAAGTTCAGTCAGGTAGCGTGCCGTGAATGAGACGGAGTGCGCGTTGATGACCGAACGTCGTGTGCCGTCGGCGCGCGAGGCTGCCGAGGCGTGGGAGTCGTTGTTCCGGGCCCAGGTGACGGTGATGCGCCGGCTCCTGGCCGACGACATCTGGGGCGACCTGAGCATGCGCGAGTACGACGTGCTGTTCACGCTCGCCCTCGCACCGGGCGAGACGCTCCGGCTGCGGGAGCTCAACGAGAACATCCTCATGGCGCAGTCCTCGTTGTCGCGCATGGTGGAACGGCTGGAGAAGCGCGGGCTGGTGCGTCGGCACCCCGCGCCCGAGGACGGCCGGGGTGTGCTGGTGAGCCTGACGGAGGAGGGCTCGGCCACCCAGAAGGAGCTCGGCCGGCGCCATGTGCGGTCCATCGCGCACTACGTGACCCCGGCGATGGACGCCGCCGACCTGGTCCGGCTCCGGGAGCTGACCGAAGCCCTGCGCGCTGCCCAGGCGGACATCGAGGATTTCTGACCCGGGCGCGGTCGCAACCCAGCTGACCTGCGCAGATGCTCCTCAGGCCGAACGGGCCCGGTGCCGGATCGCCTCCACCACGGCCTGGACGGCAGCCCGGTCGAGGGTGGGGCGTCGGGTCACGAGATGGATGTCCCGGCGGGGCGGGTCGACGAGGTCCAGCGTGCGCACCGCGTAACGGTCGTGCACGGCGAGCAGCGGCAGCAGCGTGATCGACAGCCCCGCCTCGACGTGGTTCAGCAGCGTCCCGTGACTCTCGAACCGGGCCACCGTCGTGGGGGTGAAGCCCGCCCGGCGGCAGAGGCGCTCCGCCAGGTCGGCGAGGTGCGCGCCGGGATGCTCGAACGCCCACGGCTCGTCGGCGAGGGAGGCCAGGTCGACCCGGCCGGCACGCTGGCCCGGCGGGGTGTCGCGCGCCGTCACGAGGACCACGCGGTCGCCGGTGAGCGGCAGGCGCGCGAGGTCGGCGTCGGGTGGGACGGGGGCGTCCGGGAAGTCGGCGCACACGGCGACGTCCACCTCGCCGCGCTGCACGGCGGGCCGGCTGACCACGGGCTCGGCCTCGGTGAGCCGCACAGAGATCCGGGGGTGCTCGGTGGCGAGGTCCGTCACGGCGGGCACCACGATGTCGTGGAAGGCGCTCGTGAACGCGGCCACCCGCACCACGCCCGTGGCCTCGGAGTACAGGCCGGCGAGGTCGGCCTCGGCGGTGGCGATCCGGTCGAGGATGTCGGACGCGTGGCCCGCGAGGGTGACGCCGGCCGGGGTCAGCCGGATGCGCCGTCCCGTGCGCTCGAAGAGCTGAGCCTTCGTCTCGGTCTCCAGCGTCGCGAGCTGCTGGGACACGCTCGAGGGGCTCATGTGGGTCGCCTCGGCCACCGCGCGCACGGTGCCGAGCAGGTGGAGCTGGTGCAGGAGCCGGAGCCGCCAGGGGTTGAGCATGGCCCCATCTTTGTGCAGAAGCGCCGAACATTCTATTCGGGAATGTGTCCTGGACCCGCACACGGCTGGATGCCTACCGTCGCCCTATGAACATCGGCGTTCCCACGGAGACCAAGAACAACGAGTACCGCGTGGCCGTCACGCCCGCCGGCGCGCACGAGCTGGTCCGTCGCGGCCACGACGTGCTGGTGCAGGCCGGCGCGGGACGGGGTTCGGGGTTCGCCGACGACGCCTACCGGCTCGCGGGCGCGCACCTGGTGGACACGGCCGACGAGGTCTGGGGCCAGGCCGAGCTGCTGGTCAAGGTCAAGGAGCCGATCGAGCCCGAGTACGGCTTCATGCGGCCGGACCTGACCCTCTTCACCTACCTGCACCTGGCTGCCTCCGCGCCGTGCGCCGAGGCGCTCCTGGCGGCGGGGACCACCGCCGTCGCCTACGAGACGGTGCAGCTCGCGGACGGTTCGCTGCCGCTGCTGAGCCCTATGAGCGAGGTCGCCGGGCGGCTGTCCGCGCAGGTCGGCGCCTACCACCTGATGCGCCCGCAGGGCGGCACGGGGGTGCTGATGGGCGGCGTCGCCGGCACGCCGAAGGCCAAGGTGGTGGTGATCGGCGGCGGGGTGGCCGGCGAGCACGCCGCGGCCAACGCGCTCGGGATGGGCGCCGACGTCACCGTCCTGGACGTCTCCCTGCCCGCGCTGCGCCGGCTCGAGGTGCGGTTCGGCGGAGCGGTGACCACGCGCGCCTCCACCACCTACGACGTGGCGGAGCAGGTCGAGTCCGCGGACCTGGTCATCGGGTCCGTCCTGGTGCCCGGCGCGGCGGCGCCCCGGCTCGTCACGGACGCCATGGTCAAGGCGATGCGGCCCGGTGCGGTGCTCGTCGACGTGGCCATCGACCAGGGCGGCTGCTTCGAGCACTCGCGCCCCACCACGCACGACGCCCCGACCTTCGCCGTCCACGACACCCTCTACTACTGCGTGGCGAACATGCCGGGCGCCGTGCCCGCGACGTCGACCCGGGCGCTGACCAACGCGACCCTGCCGTACGTGGCCGCGCTCGCCGACCGGGGCTGGCGGGACGCGCTGCGCGCCGACGCGGCGCTGGCCCGGGGCCTGAACACCCACGCCGGGCAGGTCGCCAACCAGGGCGTCGCCGACGCGCTCGGCGTCGCCGCCGTCCCGCTGACCGAAATCCTCGCCGGCTGATCGCCCGGACCGCCTACGATCGGCGCGTGGAGCCGCTGCGCGTCGTCGTCTGCCCCGACTCGTTCAAAGGGAGCCTGTCCGCGTCCGAGGTCGCGTCCGCCGTCACCGACGGTGTGCTGGACGTGGCCCCGGACGCCGTCGTCACCCGTCTGCCCATGGCCGACGGCGGTGAGGGGACGCTCGCCGCGCTGCTCGCCGTCTGGGGCGGGCAGCCGCTGACCGTCGAGACGGTCGACGCCATCGGCCGCCCCGCGTCGGCCCGGTGGGCCGTGTCGCCCGACGGACGCACCGCCGTCGTCGAGCTCGCCGAGGCCAGCGGCCTGCCGCGCGTCTCGGACGTGCCGCTCCAGCCGCTGCACGCGAGCACACGCGGTACCGGCGACGTCGCCCGCGCCGCCCTGGACGCCGGGGTCAGCGAGATCCTGCTGTGCCTGGGCGGGTCCGCGTCGACGGACGGCGGGGCGGGCATCCTGACCGGCCTCGGCGCCCGTCTCCTCGACGCCGACGGTCGCCAGGTGCCCGACGGCGGCGAGGGGCTCGCGTCCGTCGCGTCCCTGGACCTCACCGGGCTGCACCCGCGGGCCCGCGAGGTGCGCTGGCGGCTCGCCGTCGACGTCACCAACCCGCTGGTCGGCGAGCACGGGGCCGCGCACGTGTTCGGGCCGCAGAAGGGGGCGCGGGACGGCGTCGTGGACTTCCTCGACGACGCCCTGCGGCACTGGTCCGGGGTGCTGGAGCGCGAGACCGGGCAGGCCGTGGCCGAGGTGCCCGGCGCGGGTGCCGCCGGCGGCGTCCCGGCCGGCCTCGTCGCGGTGCTCGGCGCCGAGACCACTCCGGGCGCCGTGCTCGTCGCCGAGACCGTCGGCCTGCCGGCCGCGCTCGCCGACGCCGACCTCGTGATCACGGGCGAGGGATCGTTCGACTCGCAGTCGGTGCGCGGCAAGGTGGCCGACGGCGTGGCCCGCCTCGCCGCCGCATCACCGACCCGCCCGCCGGTGGTCGTCGTGGCCGGTCAGGTGCTGCTGCCGGAGGCGCAGGCCCGCGCCGCGGGGATCGCCGCCGCGTTCTCGATCGCGCCAGGGCCTGTCGAGCTGGACGACCTCATCGCTCGCACCGCCACGCGGTTGCGGGACGTCGCGGCGGCTGTCACGAGCCTGGTTGGCGCGGCGCGCCGCTGATCTCCGGCTGGGCTCGGGGTGATTTCTGGCTGGCTTCTGGCTGGCTTTGCCTGGGCTGCGGTTGGGCTTCAGGGCTTCAGGGCTCCGGGGCTCCTGGGCTCCGGGGCTCCTGGGCTTCTGGGCTCCGGCTGGGCTCGGGGCCTCGGCGCCCGGTGCTGCGCGCCGAGGTCGGTCACTTGTTCGTCAGGTCGGCAGTTCGCCTCGAGGTCGGCACAGGCCTGTACCGACCTCGAGGCAAACTGCCGACCTCGGCAAGGAGACTGCCGACCCGGGGACAGACTGCCGACCTGGGACGGCCTGCCGACCGGGGCAGACTGCCGACCGGGACAGCCGCCGACCGGGACAGCCTGCCGACTTCCGGGTGGCAGGACGCCGGTCAGCCCGGCTGACGGACCGGCGAGGCAGGTCGGTACCGGTCGGGGTCGACCGTGTCACGCCGGGTCCGGAGCCAGACGACGGCGCCGAGCGCGGCGACCACCTGCATCAGGCCGGTGACCACCAGCACCGGGCCGGCCCCGAACGCGCCGATCAGTGCGCCGCCGGCCAGCAGCCCGGCCGACGCGCCGCCGGCGTGCAGCACGGTCTCGGCCGTGAACGCCGTGCGGCGCTCCGCGCCGGTGGTCCGGTCGACGATGAGCGCGTTGAGGGCTGCGATCCCGAACGGCATCGTGATACCGCCGACCGCGGACACCAGGCCGACGGCGACCAGGTCTGGCGCGGCGACCGGCAGCGCGAGGTACGCGAGGCCGAACACCACCCAGGAGATCACGATCGCCGGGATGCGCGGCACCCGGTCCACCACGAGCGGGGCGACGAACGACGCCCCGACGGTGGCGGCGCCGTAACCCGCCATCCCGGCTGCGATCAGCTCGCCCGGACGGCCGAGCTCCGCACCGAGCAGGGCCAGGCCCAGCGTGAAGCCGAACCACGTGACGCCGCCGACTCCCGCCAGCCCCAGGCCGGCGGCCAGGTCCGGGTGGGCGCGCAGCAGGGCGCGCACCGAGGAGCCGTCGTCGCTGCCGGCCGCGCGCCCGTCACCGACTCCCGCGCCGCCCTCGGTCCCGGCGGCCTCCCCGGCCGGCGCGACATCCGCCCGCCCGGCATCCGCCCGCCCGGCGTCCGCCCGCCCGGCGTCCGCCCGCCCGGCGTCCGCCCGCCCGGCGTCCGCCCGCCCAGCGTCTGCCCGCCCGCCGTCGTCGAGCACCACATCGTCCAGCACCACATCGTCCTGCACGGCACCAGCCGTCCGCGCGGCCGGGACCGTGAGCATCACCGCGGCGGCCAGTGCGACCGCCGCCGCCTCGCACCACAGCAGCGGCTCGGTGCCCCAGGCGACCAGGAGCCACGCACCGAGCGCGGGCGCGAAGATCATGGACGCGCGATGCGCCAGGTCCTGCCAGGCCAGCGCCTTGGGGCCGACGCCGGGCGGGATCCCGGGCAGCTCCGCCAGGTCGGCGGTGAGGGCGCGCTGCGCCGGTGCGAGCAACGCCGAGGCAGCTCCGGTGACCAGGCCGGACGCGCACAGCACCACCGCGCCCACGCCGACGGTGGCCGCCGCGACGGGCACCAGGGCGAGCCCGAGCGCCTGGACGACGAGCAGGACGGCCAGCGCCCGGCCCGACATGAGGTGCGGTCGCAGGCGCCGTCCCCACCAGGCGGAGGTGAGCAGCGGCAGCCCGGCGAAGCCGCCGACGAGGCCGGTGGTCCAGGCGTCACCCGTCTGGTCGAGCGCGACCAGGGGCAGGGCGACGGCGGTGATCCGCTGACCGGTCCAGGTGACGAAGGTCGTGGCGGTCAGCGTGACGAGGTGAGGATGGCGCACCCTGCCATCGTGCGGGTGCACGTCGCGGGCCGGTAGACGGCTGCCCCGCATGAGCAGGCATAGGCTGGTGCTATGACCTCATACCCCACGGTCGAGGACCTCCGCCTGGTCGACGCCGTCGCGCGGCACGGGTCCCTCGGCGCGGCGGCCCGCGAGCTGCTGGTGAGTCAGCCCTCGGCGAGCCAGCGGCTCGCCGCGCTGGAACGGCGCGTGGGGGTCACGCTGTTCGAGCGCGACACGACCGGCGCCCGGCTGACGGCCGCGGGGCGCGAGTTCAGCGACCAGGCCGCGCACGTGCTCGACCACCTGGCGGCCATCGTCGAGCGCACCCTGTCGGCCGCCCAGTCGCGCACGGTCTCCGTGGGCGCGTTCCCGAGCATCGCGGGCACGCTGTTCGCGGCGCTCGACGTGCTGCTCGACGACGCCGTGGTGCAGCCCGTGGTGGACCACGGCCCGAGGCTGCTGGAGTGGGTGGAGCGTGGCACGCTCGACGCGGCCTTCACCGGCATCGCGAAGCAGGTGCCCATCGCCCGCGGCCTGGTGGTCACCGAGGTGGGGCGCCACGACCTGGTGACGCTCCTGCCCGACGGTGCTCCCGAACCCGGTCCGGGCCGCCGGCCGTACGCCGGGCAGACGGTCGTCTACTGTCCGCTCGACCTGAGCGGGGACGCCCTGCACCGCCGGCTCACCGAGCTCGGCGCGCACGCCCGGCCCGGCGCGACGGCGGAGGCCGCGGTGCGGACGGCGCGGGAACGGCGGTGCGCCGTCGTCGTCCCGGACATGGTGGCGCGCTGGTACGCCGCGCCGGGCGACCGGACGGTGCCCGCACCGACCCGGGGGCGCGTCACGCTGTCGATGGTGACGCGGAGCCCTGCCCCGGCGGTGCTGCTGGACGCGCTGCCGGGCCTGCGCGACCGGCTCCGCACGGGGAACGTGCACGCCCGGTCCTAGCCCGGTCGTCCCGCGGGAATGCGTGACCTGGTGTTCTGACAGCATGTCGCTTCGATGTCACGTCCCGTTCGTCCCTCTGCGGGCGTGCCGGACCGCCGGACGGTGGAAAGATGTCCGCATGCCCGCCAACACCCCCCAGTCCGCGGCGCACGTCGCCGCGCCGTACGACGCCCTGCTGCTCTACTCCTTCGGTGGCCCGAACCAGCCCGAGGACGTGGTGCCGTTCCTCCGCAACGTCACCGCGGGCAAGGGCATCCCGGACGAGCGGCTCGAGGAGGTGGGCGAGCACTACTACGGGTTCGGCGGCAAGAGCCCCATCAACGAGCAGAACCTCGCGCTGAAGGCGGCGCTCGAGGCCGAGCTCGCCAGCCGGGGCATCGACATCCCGGTCGTCTGGGGCAACCGCAACTGGGAGCCGTACACCAACGACGCGGTCGACGAGCTGGAGAAGCTGGGCGCCGAGCGCGCCGTCGCGCTCGTGACCAGCGCGTTCTCCTCGTACTCCGGCTGCCGCCAGTACCGCGAGGACCTCGCGGTCACGCTCGACAAGCGTGGCCAGCTCGGCCCCGACGGGTCGACGGGCGTGCGGTTCGACAAGATCCGCTCCTACTTCAACCACCCGGGATTCGCACAGGCCAACGTCGACGCCGTCGTCGAGGCGTACGCCGAGCTCGCGGCGCAGGGTGGCTCCGGTGCGGACGCGCGGCTCGTCTTCGTCACGCACTCGATCCCGGACACCATGGAGGCCGCGTCGCGGATCTCCCACGCCACCTACTCCGAGCAGCACCTGGACCTCGCGCGGGTGGTCGCGGCCCAGGTGGCCGAGCGCGTCGGGCACGAGGTGCCCTGGGACCTCGCGTACTGCTCGCGCTCGGGCCCGCCCAGCCAGCCGTGGCTGGAGCCCGACGTCAACGACCACCTGGAGGCTCTGTCCGGCGAGGGCGTGCGTGACGTGGTGCTCTCCCCGATCGGGTTCGTCTCCGACCACATGGAGGTCGCCTACGACCTCGACACGGAGGCCCTGGCCACGGCGAAGGACCTCGGCATGACCGCCGTGCGGGCCGGCACCGTCGGCACGCGCGAGCCCTTCGTCGCCGGCCTGGTCGACCTGCTGCTGGAGCGGGCGGCGATCGCGCGCGGCGAGGAGGTCGAGGAGGCCACGGTCGGCGCCCTGCCGGCCTTCCGCTCGGTCTGTGCGCCGGGCTGCTGCCTGCGGCGCGACGGCGAGCCGAGCGGCGTCCCGGCGCTGTGCAGCACCGATCTGTACTCCTGAGGCCCGAGCGACGGCCGCGAGCGAGAGGTACGACATGAACGACGCACACGTGCACGGGGACACCGGGCACGAGATCGACACCACCGCCATCAACGAGGGCATCCGGTACACGATGTTCTCCGTCTTCTCCGTCACCGAGACGCTTCCCGCGGACGACGCCGAGCGCAAGGCCGTCGTGGCCGAGGCGGAGGCCGCGGTGGGTGGCGGCTCCGACCCGGCGGCGACGTCGGGCGACCTGGTGACCCGCGGCTGGTACGACGTGGGCGGCCTGCGCTCGGACGCGGATCTCATGCTCTGGACCCACGGTCCCTCGATCGAGTCCGTGCAGGGCGCCTACCAGCGCCTGCGCGCGTCCGAGCTGGGCCGCTCGCTGGAGCCGGTGTGGTCGGTCGCCGCCCTGCACCGCCCGGCCGAGTTCAACCGCGGCCACGTGCCGGCGTTCCTCGCCGGCGAGACACCGCGCGACTACCTGTGCGTCTACCCGTTCGTGCGGTCCTACGACTGGTACCTGCTGCCCGAGGACGAGCGCCGCACCATGCTGCGCGACCACGGCATGGCGGCCGCGGGCTACAAGGACGTGCGGGCCAACACCGTCTCGGCGTTCGCGCTCGGCGACTACGAGTGGATCCTCGCGTTCGAGGCCGACGAGCTGCACCGCATCGTCGACCTGATGCGCGACCTGCGTGCCACCGAGGCCCGTCGGCACGTGCGCGAGGAGGTGCCGTTCTTCACGGGGCCGCGCACCACCCTCGCGGACTGGGCGGACCGGCAGCCCCTGAGCTGACCGCCCGCCGGGTGAGCGGCTAGCCCGGCAGGGTCGCGGCCAGGGCCGTCGCGCCCAGGTCGTCGTCCTCCAGGACGGTCACCGTCAGCCCGGCCGCCGCCATGTGCCCGACGGCCGCGCTCACCTGGCCGGAGCCCGTCTCGACGAGCAGGTGCCCGCCCGGGCGCAGCAGTCCCGGCGCCAGGTCGATCACGCGTCGCAGGAGCGCCAGCCCGTCGTCCCCGCCGTCGAGCGCGGCGCGCGGCTCGTGGTCGCGGGCCTCGGGCGGCATCATCGCGATGGCCGCGGACGGGACGTAGGGCGCGTTCGCGACGACGACGTCGGCGCGGCCCCGGACCGACGCCGGGAGGGGGTCGTCGAGGTCGCCCGTGCAGGTGTGGGCGCGGAGCCTGCCGGGTTGCGGCCCGTCGGCCCCGTCCGGGCCGGTCCGGTCGGTGACCGGCGGGCGGCCTGCGCGCGGCGGCAGGCCCGTCCCTGCGGTCCGCGCCGCGGAGGACTCGGCCGCCAGCGCCGCCAGGTTCTCGTGCGCGCAGGCGGTGGCGGCCGGGTCCACGTCGGCGGCGTGCAGCTCGACGTCGTGCCCCGCGGCGAGGAGGCGGGCGGCGACCGCCCCGCCGAGCGCGCCGCAGCCGCAGCAGAGGTCGACGACGAGGACCGGGCCGGTCGTCTCGGGGCCCGGCGCGTCCGGCTCGGGCGGGGTGCGCGTCTCCGACGCGGTCGCGCGGGCCGCCGGGGTCCGGTCCGGCATCGCGCGGCGGGCCGCCTCGCGGACCAGCAGCTCGGAGCGCTGCCGGGGCACGAACACCCCGGGGGCCACGGTCCAGCGGCGGCCGTCGAGCTCGGCCCAGCCCACCAGGTGCTCCAGCGGGAACCCGCCGACCCGCGCTGCGGTCAGCTCGTCGAGGCGCGCGGCGTCACCGCCGGCGGCCTCGGTCAGGATGCGGGCCTCGTCCTCGGCGAAGACACAGCCCGCTGCGCGCAGACGCGCGACAAGGTGCTCCATGCCCCTGAGGGTAGGCGACGTACCCGGCTCCCTCGCCGGACGGAACGAGATCGGTCCCTTGCCCCGAGATCGGTCCATTAACGGACCGATCTCGGAGCAAGGGACCGAAGTCGTGGCGACTTGACCGTCAGGGGTACAGGCCCCGGATCTGGTGCGCCTCCGCCACCCGCTTGACGCCGATCACCAGCGCGGCGTCGCGCAGGGACAGGTTCTCGCGCTTGGCCAGGGCGGACACCTCCGCGTACGCGGTGGTCATGCGGTGCTCCAGCTTGTCGGCGATCTCCTGCTCGGTCCACCAGTAGGTCTGGTTGGCCTGGACCCACTCGAAGTAGGAGACCACCACACCGCCCGCGTTCGCGAGCACGTCGGGCACCACGGTCACGTCGTTCTTCGCGAGCAGGGCGTCGCCGGCCGCGGTCGTGGGGCCGTTGGCGCCCTCGACCACCCAGCGGGCCTTGACGTCGCCGGCCGTGGTCTCGTCCAGCACGCCCTCGATGGCGGCGGGCACCAGCACGTCGACGTCGAGCGCGAGCAGCTCCGTGTTGGACACCGGGTCCGCGCCGTCGAAGCCGACCACGGAGCCCGTGCGCCGCACGTGGTCCATCAGGCGGGGGACGTCGAGGCCGTCGTCGGCCCGGACGCCGCCGTACTGGTCGCTCACGGCGACCACGCGGGAGCCGCGCGCCGCGAAGATCTCGGCGGCGTGCGAACCCACCTTGCCGAAACCCTGGATGGCGACCGACACCTCGGTCAGGGGCACGCCCGCCTCGGCGAGCGCGGCGCCCGTGACGTGCACGATGCCCGCCGACGTGGCGGTGCCGCGGCCCAGCGAGCCGCCGACGGCCAGCGGCTTGCCGGTCACGACGGCGGGGATGGTGTAGCCGCGGTTGACCGAGTAGGTGTCCATCACCCAGGCCATGGTCTGGGCGTCGGTGCCCATGTCCGGGGCCATGATGTCGGTGTCGGGGCCGATCATCGGCATGATCTCGGAGGTGTACCGCCGGGTCACGCGCTCCAGCTCGGCCTGCGAGTAGCCGCGGGGGTCGATGGCGACGCCGCCCTTGGCGCCGCCGTACGGCAGGTTGACCACCGCACACTTCCAGGTCATCCACATGGCCAGCGCCCGCACCTCGTCGACGTCGACGGAGGGGTGGTAGCGCAGGCCGCCCTTGCCCGGGCCCAGGCTCACGTTGTGCTGCACGCGGAAGCCGTGGAACAGCACGGTCTCACCGGTGTCGCGGCGCAGCGGCACCGACACGTGGATCTCGCGACGCGGGGTGGCGAGCATGCGGTGCAGGCCCTCGTCGTAGCCGAGGATCTCGGCCGCCGTGGCGAGCTGCGCGTGCGCGGTCGCGAGGGCGGACCCCTCCTCGGGCGAGTCGGACGGGGAGAAGGCGGGCGATGCTGCGGGGGTGGACGTCGTTGTCGTCGTCACGTAGGTCCTCCGGGGGAGAACGGCGCCTGCGCTGTGCGAGCAGGACGCGGGTTGCGCGGCGCGGGGTTTGCGCCTCGTCATCAACCGTATCGCTTCGATGCGGGTGATTGCCCGACGGCGGTGTGTGCGACCGGAGAACTTCCGGTGAGCGGTGGTCGCCCGGGCAGGGCGGGCCGGTTCGCGGCCCGGGTCCGGGCCTCCGCGGGGGTGTGCGGAGGCCCGGTTCGGTGCCGGTGCTCAGCGCTCGGTGAGCCGCCAGGCACCCGGGAGCAGCACGCCGGCCAGCACGGCCTTGATCGCGTCGCCCACGAGGAACACGACGGCGCCGGCCATGACCGCGTCGACCGGCGACATGCCCGTCGAGACCGCCAGCCACGGCACGCCGACCGCGTAGATCACCGCGGTGCCGGCGGCGAAGGCGAGGACGGTGCCCAGCACGCCGCGGTCCAGGCCCCGGCGGGCCAGCGCGCCCACGACGAAGCTCGCCACGACGAAGCCGACGATGTACCCGCCCGAGGCGCCCAGCACCACCTCGACGCCGGACGCCCCGCCGGTGAAGACGGGCAGTCCGACCACGCCGAGCGCCAGGTACAGCGCCTGGGCCAGAGCGCCGCGCACGGGGCCGATCGCGGCCGCGCCGAGCAGCACGGCGAACGTCTGGCCGGTGACCGGCACGGGCAGGCCCGGGATCGGCACGCGGAGCTGTGCCGCCAGGGCGGTGAGGGCGGCGACGCCCACGACGAGGGCGATGTCGCGTGCGACAGTGCCCGGCAGGAGGTCGGCCAGCACGCGGCGCGGGTTGGAGCGCGGGACCAGGGGGAACGCGAGGGTCGTCATGGTCAACGACAGTAAGCGGTCGGGCAAGGACAGGGCAGCCGTCGTCGCGGCCAGTAACGGGTGGCCCGAGTTGTGCGGGTCGTACAGCCGGGGCTACGCCCGGGCACCCGGCGAGCGCCGCGACCGGCTCCGGAACGACGACGGCGTCTCGCCGGTCAGCCGCGCGAACGTGCGCGTGAAGGACGGCTGGTCGTAGAAGCCCGCGGCGGCGGCCACCTCGGCCAGGGGCACGGTGGTGGTCGTGAGCAGGTGGGCCGCGCGGTCGACGCGCAGCCGCAGCACGAGCTGCCGGGGCGAGAGCCCGAACACCCGGCGCACCCGGCGGTCCAGGGAGGCGGGGGCGCACCCGGCGAGCACGGCCAGGTCCGCCACGGAGGGCACCTCGCCGTGCTCGAGCAGGTCCTCGACCTGCCCGCGCAGGCGGGCCATGGCCTGGATCGTCGCGTCGTCGGCGTCGCCGGAGCGCAGGTCCTGCGACACCGACACGAGCCCCACGTACGCGCCGGACTCGTCGTGCAGGGGCAGCTTGGAGGTGAGGAACCAGCCGGGCGCCCCGCCCACGTGCCGGATCAGCTCCAGCTCGCCCCGCAGCGGCTTGTCGGTGGTGCGGACCAGCTCGTCCTGGCTCTCGTAGCGCTCGGCGAGCTCGGGCACGAACAGGTCGACGGCGCGCTTGCCGATCACGTCCCGGCGCGACCGCTCCCGCGTGCGGCCCACGAACACCTGGTTGACGACCACGTACCGGCCGTCGGCGTCCTTGGCGCAGAACATGACGCCGGACAGCTCGTCCATCAGGGCGACCATCGCGGGGTTCAGCGCTGTCAGCAGGGCCTTCGCCTCAGGCCGTGCCGCGCCGTTCGGCGTGTTGCTCATCGGGTTCCGATGCTACGCGGCGTACGCCGCCCGCCTTGGCCAAAACCGGTGCGGATCGCGAGTGATCCCGCCAATACATCCGGCGGGCACCGGGTGCACCCTGGAGACATGAAGACCTCTGCCCGGCGCGAGAGCGCCGCACCTGCCGACGTCCCGACCGGGGGCGCAGGCGCACCGGACAGCGCCGCCCCGCAGGCTCCGACCGAGCCCCCCGCGAAGCCCGCCGCCGACACCCTCGTCGAGGACGCCGTCGCCCTCGCCCGGACCTGGATCGGCACCGCCACGGGAACCACCGCCGGGGGCGCGACGGGCTCGAAGACCGACAAGGCCGTGGCCCGCGCCTCCGCCGCCCTGGGCGCCCTCGTCTCCGACCCCGCGGGCCTGGAGCTCGCCGTCGGCTTCGTCGACGACGTCGCCCGCCCGCAGGACGTCCACGTCGCCGCCAAGGCCCTGGCCCGTCTCGGCGCGAAGGCCGGCAGCGCCTCGTTCCTCAGCGCGAGCGACCGTGCGCTGTTCCGGGCCGGCGCGCTGGCCGCCCCGGTGCTGCCCGGCATCGTCGTGCCGGCCGCCCGCGCCCGCCTGCGCCAGCTCGTGGGCCACCTCGTGGCCGACGCCGGCTCCGGTCTCACCGCGCACCTGGCCCGCACCCGGGCCGAGGGCTACACCCTCAACGTGAACCTGCTGGGCGAGGCCGTGCTCGGCAAGGACGAGGCCGCCGCCCGCCTGGCCCGCACGATCGCCCTGGTGGAGCGCCCCGACGTCGACTACGTCTCCATCAAGGTCTCCAGCGTCGCCGCGCAGCTCGTCACGTGGGACCTCGACGGCTCCCGCGACCGCGTCGTCGAGCAGCTCCTGCCGCTCTACCGCTCCGCGCGCGACCACGGCGTGTTCCTCAACCTCGACATGGAGGAGTACCGCGACCTCGCCCTGACCACCGCGGTGTTCACCGACATCCTGGGCCGCGAGGAGTTCCGCGACCTGGAGGCGGGCATCGTGCTCCAGGCCTACCTCCCCGACGCCCTGGGCGCGCTGGACGGCCTCACCGAGTTCGCCGCGAAGCGCGTCGCGAACGGCGGCGCGCGCATCAAGGTCCGCATCGTCAAGGGCGCGAACCTCGCGATGGAGCACGTCGAGGCAGCCCTGCACGACTGGGCGCAGGCGCCGTACGCCACCAAGCCCGACGTCGACGCCAACTACGTGCGCATGCTCGACCACGCCCTGCGCCCCGAGCGCGCGCACGCCGTGCGCATCGGCGCGGCGTCGCACAACCTGTTCCACGTGGCGCTCGCGATCCTGCTGGGGCGGGCCCGCGGCGTCTCCGAGGCGCTCGACATCGAGATGCTCCAGGGCATGGCGCCCACCGAGGCCGCCGCCGTCCGCGACGAGGTGGCCAAGGACGGCGGCCGCGTGGTGCTCTACACCCCGGTCGTGCGTGACGAGGACTTCGACGTCGCCATCTCCTACCTGGTGCGCCGCCTGGAGGAGAACGCGGCCGAGCAGAACTTCCTGCACGCCGCGTTCGCGCCCGCCGCAGCCGCGCCGACGCCGCCGATGGACCGGCAGGAGGCCGCCTTCCGCGCCTCCGTGGAGCACGGCGTGCACTACTCGCCGGACGACGTCGCCCCGCGCCGCCGTCCGCGCCCCGAGCCCGCGGTGCCCGCCGGGCCGTTCCGCAACGCGGCCGACACCGACCCCGCCGTCGCCGCGAACCGCGCCTGGGCCGAGCAGGTCACGAGCACCCGCTCGGGGTACGTGCCGGCGCTCGCCGAGCCGCTCGCGACAGCCGCCCAGGTGGACGACGTCGTGGCCCTCGCCCGCCGGGCCGGCGCCGCCTGGGCCGAGGTGGCCCCTGCGGACCGGGCCCGCGTGCTGCGCGCGGCGGCCCAGCACCTGGAGGCCGCGCGCACCGACCTGGTCGCCGCGATGGTGCACGAGGCCGGCAAGACGGTGGCCGAGGCGGACCCCGAGGTCAGCGAGGCCGTCGACTTCGCCGCCTACTACGCGCAGGCGGCGGAGGCGCTCGACCCGACGTCGGAGGCATGGCCCGGCGCC
This sequence comes from Promicromonospora sp. NPDC050880, assembly GCF_044456525.1. Classification (NCBI taxonomy): domain Bacteria; kingdom Bacillati; phylum Actinomycetota; class Actinomycetes; order Micrococcales; family Promicromonosporaceae; genus Promicromonospora; species Promicromonospora sp. NPDC050880. The sequence continues at coordinate 16,082 of NZ_JBITFV010000015.1, read as the reverse complement.
CGGTACACGCCGGACGGCGTCACGCTGGTCACGCCGCCCTGGAACTTCCCCGTCGCGATCCCGATCGGCGGCGTGCTCGCGGGCCTGGCCTCCGGGTCGTCGGTGATCGCCAAGCCCGCCCCGCCCACGCCGCGCTGCCTGGAGATCGCGGTCGAGGCCGTGCACGCGGCCCTGGACGAGGTGGCCCCCGAGGTCGGGCTCGACCCGGCGCTCGCGCGCGCCGTCGCGCAGTTCGTCCGCGTGCCTGACGGTGACCTCGGCCGCCGCCTCGTGACGCACGACGGCGTGTCCCGCGTGATCCTGACCGGCGCGATCGAGACCGCGGAGATGTTCGCGTCCTGGCGCCCGGAGCTGCCGGTGCTGGCGGAGACGTCGGGCAAGAACGCGATCGTCGTGACGCCGTCGGCCGACCTCGACCTGGCCGTCGCCGACGTGGTGCGCTCCGCCTTCGGGCACGCCGGGCAGAAGTGCTCCGCGGCGTCCCTGGTGATCCTCGTCGGTTCGGTGGGCGACCCGCGCACCGCCACGGGGGAGCGGTTCCGCCGCCAGCTCGTCGACGCCGTGTCGTCGCTCGCCGTCGGCCCCGCCACCGACCTGGCCACCGTGATGGGGCCGCTCACGGAGCCCGCGCAGGGCAAGCTCCTGCGTGCGCTGACCACCCTGGAGGAGGGGGAGAGCTGGCTCGTGCGGCCGCGTCGCCTGGACGCCGTGGCGCAGGAGGCCGGGCTCGGCAAGGGCCGCCTGTGGACCCCGGGCGTGCGCGACGGCGTCCGCCCCGGCTCGTTCTTCCACCTCACCGAGGCGTTCGGGCCGGTGCTGGGCATCATGACCGCCCGCACCCTGGACGAGGCGCTCGCCCTCCAGAACGCTGTGTCGTTCGGCCTCACCGGTGGCATCCACTCGCTGGACGACGCCGAGGTGGAGCACTGGCTGGAGCGCGTCGAGGTCGGCAACGCGTACGTGAACCGGCACATCACCGGCGCGATCGTGCAGCGCCAGTCGTTCGGCGGCTGGAAGGCCTCCGTGGTGGGCTCCGGCGCCAAGGCGGGCGGCCCCAACTACGTGGCGCAGCTCGGCCGCTGGGCCGACGCGCCCGACGTGCCGTCGCGCACCGAGGACCCGGCGGGCTGGCTCGCCTGGGCGCGCGCCGACGACGCCCGCGCCTGGCTCACCGAGTTCTCCGCCGAGCACGACCCCTCGGGGCTGGGCGTCGAGTCGAACGTGTTCCGCTACCGGCCGGTGCCGGGCATCACGGTCCGGGTCGGCGCGGGCGCGCCGGACGTCGAGGTGCAGCGGGTGCTCGCCGCGGCCGCGCGGGCGGGCGTCCCGGCGACGGTCGTCGGGCAGGAGGTCACGGACGAGGCGTTCGCCGAGTCCGTCGCCGACGGCGTGGTGACCGGCCGCATCCGCGTGGTGGGTGAGGCCCCCGGCCTGCGCGACGCGGCCGCGAGCCGCCTCGGCTCGGTCACGGTGCTGGACGGCCCGGTCCTGGCGAGCGGCCGCCGCGAGCTGCTGACGATGCTCCGCGAGCAGGCGGTCAGCCGCACGATGCACCGCTACGGCCACCAGCGCACCGCGTAGGCGGACGCGGGAAGGTGTCTTCCGCAGCTCGGTTGCTCTGTGTAGACAATGTCTACGCAGAGCAACCGAGCTGAGCGGGCAGGGTCATCCCCGGGGGCGGCGAGGTGCGGCCGCGCGCGGCGTCCCCGCAGCCGGGCCTCAGGCGGAGTCGCCCTCGATGAGGCGGGGGGCGAAGATGCGGCGCTCGTCGCGGACCGGACGGCCCGCGACCAGGTCGACCAGCATGCTCGTGGCCGCCCCGACCATCTGGACCACCGGGTTGTGCACGGTCGTCAGGCGCGGCGACGTCGTCTCGGCGATGCCGAGGTCGTCGAACCCGACCACCGACACGTCGCCGGGCACGGACCGGCCGCGCTCGGCGAGCACCCGCAGCGTGGCCTCGGCCATGAGGTCGGACGCCGCGAAGATCCCGTCCAGGTCGGGGTGCTGGTCCAGCAGGCGGGCGGCCGCGACGGCCGCCCCCGCCACGGTGAAGTCGCCCTCGACGATCGCGTCGTCGGGCAGGCCGGCGTCGCGCAGGGCGTCCCGCCAGCCGGTCATCCGGTCCACACCGGCGGGCATGTCGAGCGGTCCGGTGATGGTGCCGATGCGGCGCCGCCCGCGGTCGATCATCCGCTGCGTGGCGAGGCGGCCGCCGGTGACGTTGTCGACGTCCACGTAGCGCAGGCCGCGTGAGAACTGCGGGTCGGGCTCGAACAGGCGCCCGACGAACACCGCGGGCAGGCCCGCCGGGCCGAGCTCCGTCTCGAGGTGGTCGCCCCGGTGGTGCGAGGCCACGATCACGCCGTCCACATGGCCGCTGCGCAGGTAGCGGCCCACGCGCCCGCGCTGCTCGCCCGGCCGGGCGAGCAGCAGCACGAGCTGGAGGTCCGTCCCGGCCAGCCCCTCGCTGACGCCCGCGAGGGTGCCGGAGAGGAACGGGTCGGTGAGGATGCGCTGGTCCGGCTCGGGCACCACGAGGGCGATCGAGTCGGTCCGCCGGGTCACGAGCGAGCGTGCGGCCCGGTTCGGTGCGTACCCGAGGCGGGCGACGGCGTCGTCCACCGCCGCCTGCGCCTCGGGGGAGACACGCAGGCCACCGTTGATGGCGCGCGACGCAGTGGACCGGGACACCCCGGCCGCCTGTGCCACGTCATCCAGGGTGGGTGGGCCTGAGGTCGTCACGCCTGGGGAACCGCCTTGTCGTCGCCGTCGTCGTCAGGGCGCGCCGGCCGGTCCGGAACGGCGTTGGCCCGCGCGACCTGACCGTACCAGCGGCCGGAGGCCTTGACCGTGCGCTCCTGCGTCTCGTAGTCGACGCGCACGAACCCGAAGCGCTTGCCGTAGCCCCACGCCCACTCGTAGTTGTCGAGCAGCGACCACCCGAAGTAGCCGCGCACGTCGGCACCCTCGTCGATCGCGTCCTTGACGGCGCGCAGGTGCACGTCGACGAACTCCAGGCGCTGCTGGTCGTCCACGAACCCGTCGGCGTCGGGGACGTCCTCGTAGGCGCTGCCGTTCTCCGTCACGTACAGGGCGATGCCGCGCGGGCCGGTGTAGTCCTGCTGCAGGCGCAGCAGCAGCCGGGTCAGCCCCTCGGGCTGCACCTCCCAGTTCTGGGCGGTCACGGGCAGGCCGCGCGGGTGCGTGTACGCGCCGTCGCCGCCCGGGAACGGGGACGACGACGGCCGGGTCACCGGTGCGCCGCCGTCCAGCGGGTGCTCGGCAGGCCGCGCCGACACGGCGTTGCCGTGGTAGTAGTTCACGCCCAGGGAGTCGATGGGCGTCGAGATGATCTCGAGGTCGCCCTCCTGGATGTGCCGCTCCAGCCCGTACTCACGCACGTCCTCCAGCACGTCGGCCGGGTAGGCGCCGCGCAGGATCGGGTCGGCGAAGATGCGGGTGAACCCGCCGTCGAGCCGGCGCGCGGCGTCGACGTCGGCGGGGTCGTCCGGGTCCAGCGGGTCCTCGACCTCGAAGTTGAGGGTGATGCCGAGGTTCGCGTCGGGCGCGCGCTCGCGCAGCGCCTGCACGGCCAGGCCGTGGGCGAGCATGAGGTGGTGCGCGGCGGCCAGACCGTCTTCGCGGGACTGCCGGCCCGGCGCGTGCTGGCCGCCCGTGTAGCCCAGGAACGCGGCGCACCACGGCTCGTTGAGCGTGGTCCACACGTCGACGCGGTCGCCGATCGCCTCGTGCATCGTCACGGCGTAGTCGCGGAACCGGTAGGCGGTGTCGCGGTTCACCCAGCCGTTCGACTCGGCCTCGATCGCCTGCGGCAGGTCCCAGTGGTAGAGCGTGAGCCAGGGCAGGATGCCCGCGCCCAGCAGCTCGTCCACCAGCCGGTCGTAGTAGGCCAGGCCGGCCGGGTTCACCTCGCGCCCGCCCGGGATCACCCGGGCCCACGACGTCGAGAACCGGTAGGCCTTGATGCCGAGGTCCTTCATGAGCGCCACGTCGGCCGGGTAGCGGTGGTACTGGTCGCACGCGACCTCGCCGTCGTCCTGGTTCAGGACGGCGCCCGGCACCTTCGCGAACACGTCCCAGACGGAGTCCTCGCGGCCGTCGGTGTGCGCGGCACCCTCGACCTGGTAGGCGGCCGTGGCCGCCCCCCAGAGGAAGCCCTCGGGGAAGGCGACGGTGCCGGACGCGTTGGCCGACGGCGCGGTGCGGGGCGCGCTCGGCGTGAACGGCAGGGCGGTCCCGGGCGCGGGCACGCGGACCGCGGCGGGATCGGTCTTGAAGCTCTGGGTGAGCTCGCGGGTCATCTGGGTCATCCCTTCACGGCTCCCTGCATGATGCCTGCGACGAGCTGCTTGCCGACGAAGACGAAGATCACCAGCAGCGGCAGCGTCACGAGGAACACGCCGCCCATGACCAACGAGTAGTCCACGAAGTAGTTCGACTGCAGCGACTTTACGACGAGTGGCAGTGTCGGGTTCTCCGAGTTGAGCACGATCGACGGCCAGAAGAAGTTGGTCCACTGCTGGACGAACGTGAACAGGCCGAGCATCGCCGCCGCCGGCCGGGCGGCAGGCAGCGCGATGCTCCAGAACGTGCGGATCATCGAGGCGCCGTCCACGCGGGCCGCCTCGATGAGCTCGTACGGCAGCGACTCCGACAGGTACTGCGTCATCCAGAACACGCCGAACGCCGTGACCAGGGCGGGCACGATGACCGCCTGGAGCTTGCCGATCCAGCCGAGGTCGGTCATGAGGATGTACATGGGGATGACGCCGAGCTGCGTCGGCACCGCCATCGTCGCGATGACGAACACCAGCAGGGGTCCGCGCCCGCGGAAGCGCAGCTTCGCGAACGAGTACCCGGCGAGCGTGGAGAACAGCACCACGGACACCGACACGAGGATCGAGATGATCAGCGAGTTCGCCAGCGCCTTCCAGAAGTTGATCTGGGTGGACTCGATGACGGTCTGGAACTGCGTGAACAGCGACAGGTCGGGGAGCCACTGCGGCACCGCGTTGCGCGAGATCTCGACCGGGTCGGACGAGCCGAGCAGCAGCGTGAAGTACAGCGGGAAGGCCGAGACGAGCAGCACGATCCCGAGCAGGGTGTAGACGATCCAGCCGGCGCGGCGGGTGCCGCCCGAGGACCTCCGGGACCGGCGGCGCGCGGCCGCCCGGGCGGCACCCGCTCCCGCGGTCTGGGCGGTGACGGCGACGGAGCTCATGCGTTCCCCCTGGTGCTGCTCGTGCGGGTGGTCTTCCTGGTGGCGTCGGACGTCGAGATCCGCCGCGTGACCAGGAAGTTCACGAGGCCGATGAGGACGATCAGGAGGAACAGCAGCCAGGCGACGGCCGAGGCGCGCCCGAGACTGTGCTGGTCACCCCAGGCGAGGTCGTAGAGGTACACGACCGTGGTCATCCAGTTCTGGTCCGGGCCGCCGAGGCCGTACACGTCGAACATGCGGACCTCGTCGAAGATCTGCAGGCCGCCGATGGTCGAGGTGATGACGACGAAGATGATCGTGGCGCGGATCTGGGGCACCGTCACGGAGAAGAACTGGCGCACGCGGCCGGCACCGTCGATGACGGCGGCCTCGTAGAGCTCGCGCGGCACGGCCTGCATCGCGGCCAGGAAGATGAGCGCGTTGTAGCCCGTCCAGCGGTAGTTGACCATCGTGGCGATGGCGAGGTGGCTGGCGAGCCGGTCGCCGTGCCAGGCCACCGGGTCCATCCCGACCACGCCGAGGATCGAGTTGATCAGGCCGTACTGGTCGGCGAACAGGCGGCCGAAGATCATCGACACGGCGACGGGCGCCACCACGTAGGGGATCAGCACGCCCATGCGCCAGAACGTCGCGGCGCGCAGGTTCTGGTCCAGCAGGGCGGCGATCGTGATCGCGACGATCACCTGGGGCACCGACGACAGCACGAAGATGGACAGCGTGTTGCCCAGGCTCTTCCAGAACGTGGGCTGCGCCAGCACGTCGGAGAAGTTCTGCAGGCCCACGAAGTCGCCCTGCCCGCCCAGCAGGCTCCAGTCGTGGACCGACACGTAGGCCGTGTACGCGAGCGGGAACAGGCCGGTCACCGCGAACAGGACGAAGAACGGCGAGATGTACAGGTAGGGCGAGAGCTTCACGTCCCAGCGGCCGAGCCGCTGGGAGAAGCCGAGCCGGCGCGGCTCGCGCCGCGGTGCACCGGAGCCCGGTGCCGATCGTTGAGGTGTCAGGACAGCCATGTCATCTTCCCGGTCTTCCGCCGCGTCGTCGTCGGGTGGTCACTTCCTGCGACGTGCCGGGCACCCAGGTCACGCGGGTGACCTGTGTGCCCGGCACGTCGGCGGTGCGGCTCAGGCGCTGTCGGCAGCGCCCGGGCCTGCGGTGTCGCTACGGATCAGCCGAGGGCCGCGGCCTTCTCGACGGCCTCGTCCCACGCCTCCTCCGGGGACTGGGACTTGGTCAGGTCCACGCGGTTCAGCGCGTTGGTGACCTCGTCACGGATGGCGAAGTAGTGCGCGCCCTTGTACGGGGCACCCTCGATCGACTGGGCACGGGTGGAGAAGATCTGACCCACCGGGGCGTCGTTGAAGAACTCGTTGGTGAAGCTCTGGACGGCCTCGGACTCCTGCGCCTCGATCTGCGACGGGAAGGTACCCGAGGTCTCGAACGCCTTGGTCTGCTGCTCCGGAGCGGTCAGCCACGCGGCGAGCTCCTTGGCCGCCTCGGTGTGCTCGCCCGAGGCCGGCACGGTGAGGAACGAACCGCCCCAGTTGCCGCCGCCACCGGGGAAGACGTCGGCGATGTCCCAGCCCTCGATGCCACCGGAGTTCTGCTCGATCGGGCCCGTCATCCAGGCCGGGCAGAGCATCGTGGCGAAGGCGTCGGCCTGGAAGCCGGCGACCCAGTCGTCGCCCCACTGCTCGAGACCGGCCGAGAGGTCGCCGGACGACGCGGTGATCTCGTCGTAGATGTCCTTGACGTCGGTGTTCGTCGCGAGGTCGGTGGGCTCACCCGTCTCCGGGTCCTCGAACGCGGCGGGGAGCTGGTTGATCATGCCCTGGAACGTGCCGGCGGCGCTGTCGTACCAGGCGGCGTCGGACTCCTTGACGAAGTCCTTGCCCACCTCGAAGTAGTCCTCCCACGTGGCGTCCTCGCCACCGAGCAGCTCCGCGACCTCCTCGCGGTCGGTCGGCAGACCGGCCTCCTCGAACAGGTCGGAGCGGTAGCAGATGGCCTCCGGGCCGATGTCGGTGCCGTAACCGATCACCTTGCCGTCGGGCGTGGTGGCCTGCTGCACCTTCCAGTCCACCCAGCGGCCGTCGAGCTCCGGGTCGGCCAGGTCGGTGAACAGGTCGGGGTACTGCGAGAGCTCCGGCAGCCAGTCGACCTCGATGGCCTCGATGTCGGCCAGGCCCTCGCCACCGGCGGCGAGCTTGGTGGTCATGTTGCTGCGGGCGTCGTCGGTCGTGGCCGCCTTGACGTGCTCGACCGTGACGTTCGGGTGCTCCTTCGTGTACTCGGCGAGCATCTCGTCCGTGTAGCCGAAGTCGTTGAACGTCGCGACCTTCAGGGTGATGGGGCCGTCCTCCTCGGCGGCCCCCTCGTCGGACCCGCCGCCGCAGGCGGTGAGCGCGAGGGCGACGGCGGCCACGCCGGCGGTCGCCTGGAGGGTACGGGCGACGGGACGCCGCATGGGTCGGGTACTGCTCAGCACTGGGGACTCCCTTGTCGTGCGGTCTGGGTGCTACGGGTCGAGCTCGGCGCGGTCGCGTGCGGGCACGGCGGCGTACCGGATCTGGGAGCGCTTCCATACTCAGGTGTGGTAGCGCTCCCACGGGCACAGATCGTTGCGCCGCCCACCGTGTCGTGTCAAGGCGGGCAACGGGCGAACCTTGGTTCGGTCACTGCTTGATCCGGATGTCCCCGGTGCTCTGGACGGCCTGGTTCCAGGCGATCTCGGGGCTGTTGTTGCCGGCGTCGACGGCGGCCAGCGCGTTGTTGAGCTCGTCGCGGATCGCGAAGTAGTACGGGCCCTTGTAGGGCGCGCTGTCGATGGACTGGGCCCGCGCCGTGAAGATCTTGCCGACCGGGGCGTTGTTGAAGAAGGGGTTGACGTAGCCCTGGACGGCCTCGGAGTCCTGCGCCGCGATCTGCGACGGGAAGGCGCCTGCCGTCGTGAAGGCTGTGGTCTGCTGCTCGGGTGCGGTGAGCCAGGCGGCGAGCTTCTTCGCCTCCTCGGGGTACGCGCCGGCCGACGGGACGGCGAGGAAGGAGCCACCCCAGTTGCCGCCGCCGCCGGGGAAGACGTTGGCCACGTCCCAGCCCTGCACGCCCGGGGAGTAGGACTCGATCGGACCCATCATCCAGCCCGGGCACAGCATGGTCGCGAAGGCGTCCTCCTGGAAGCCGGCGGTCCACTCGGGGGTCCACTGCTCCAGGCCGGCCGAGAGACCGTCGGCGATGGCGCCGGTGATCTGGTCGTAGATGACGCGGACGTCGTTGTTGATGGCCAGGTCGGTCGGCAGCTGCGTCGCCGGGTCCTCGAACGCGGCGGGGAGCTGGTTGACCATGCCCTGGAACGTGCCGGTCGTGCCGTCGAACCAGGCTGCCTCGGACTGTGCCGTGAACTGGCGGCCCACCTCGAAGTAGCGCTCCCACGTCGCGTTCTTGCCGCCGAGCAGCTCCGCGACCTCCTCGCGGTCGGTCGGCAGACCGGCCTCCTCGAACAGGTCGGAGCGGTAGCAGATCGCCTCCGGGCCGATGTCCGTGCCGTAGCCCAGCAGCTTGCCGTCCGGAGTGGTCGCCTGCGCCACCTTCCAGTCGACCCAGCGCTTGGTGACCTCGGGGTCCGTCAGGTCCTCGAAGAGGTCCGAGTGCTCCATGAGCTCGGGCATCCAGTCGACCTCGGCCGCGACCACGTCGGCGAGCTCGGAGCCGTCACCGGTGGTGAAGGCCTTGAGCATCTGCAGCCGGGCCTCGTCCGAGGTGGGCGCCACGACGTGCTCGACGGTGACGTTCGGGTTCTCCTCGGTGTACTTGGCGAGGAGCTCGTCCGTGTACCCGAAGTTGTTGAACGTCGACACCGTGAGGGTGATCGGGCCGTCGGCGCCGCCGTCGCCCGCGGGGTCCTGCCCCAGGAGCGAGCCGCAGGCCGAGAGGGGCAGGACGACGACCGTCAGCGCGGCGAGGGCCGCGCGCCGGCGCGCGGTGCGACCTCGAACCGATCTGATGTTGCTGGGCACTGGGACTCCTCAGTGGTCAGGACGCATGCGTGTCACGTTGTGAGAGCGATATGAGAGCACAAAAATGCGCACATCAGACACGAATGTTCGCACAACGTCCCCGTGCGACGGCAGGGCCCGGATCCGGCGTTCTTCGCACGGACCGCCGGAGCCGGCGGTCAGCTCGTCCCGCTGCGCCTGCCTGCCAGCCAGTCCCGGCCGGCCTCCGCCTCGGTCTCGAGCGTGGTGCGCACCGCCGAGACCGCGGCCTCCTCGATCACCGAACCGAACAGCGGCACCGTCGCCCGGACGTCGCCCGCGTAGGTCAGCCGCGTGCCGCCGTCGGGCTGCGTCGTGAGGTTCGCCGTGGCCGTGACGCGGACGGGCGCACCCAGGATCTCGACGGCCACCGTGCCGGTGCGCCGGTCGTCGGACGCCGCCTCCCAGGCCTCCGCCTGCCGGATCTCCAGGTGCGCGCCGACGAACGGGCGGGCCTGCACGGGGATGATGTCGGTCGGCAGGGTGCGCCGCACCACGACGGTGAATCCTGCGGCGGCGGTCCCGGTGACGTCCGCCTGCTCGACCACGCCGTTGACGGATCCGGTCGAACGCTGGGCGCGCCAGCGGACGAACGTCTCGTCGGCGAGCATCGCGGCGACGTCGTCGATGTTCGCGGGGAACGTCAGGTCCACTGTCAGGTGCACGGGCTTCCTCCTCGCGGCGACGGGGCATGCCGGTGGTGGAACTCTAACCGACGCGGTGCCCACGGCCCCCGGCGGGTACACGTCTGCCCCTCGGCAGGCCATGGCACGGTTCCGGCATAGGCTGGGGTGCGTGTCCGCGATGAGTGACCTGATCCTTGAGCACGCCGACCTCGAACCAGCAGACGTAGAGTGGCTGCACCTCCTGGTCGGCGACTGGCAGGTGGTCTCGGACCTCGCGTTCGCGGACCTGGTGCTGTGGCTGCCCACCGACGACGGGCGGTTCGTGGCGATCGCCCAGTGCCGCCCCTCGACGGGTGCGACGGTGCACTACGACGACATCGTCGGTTCCTTCGCCCCTGAGGGCCAGCGCCCGCAGCTCGCACGGGCGATGGACGAGGCCAAGGCACAGCGCGCCCGCGAACCGCGCTGGTTCGGCGCGTACGCGGTGCGCGAGGAGGCGATCCCCGTGGTCCACAAGGACACGGCGATCGCGGTGGTCGCGCGGCAGACCAATCTCGGCTCGGGCCGTACGCCGTCGCGCCTGGAGCTGAACTACGTCGAGGCCGCCGACGACCTCGTGGCGATGATTCCCCGCGGCGAGTTCCCGCTGCCCAACGCGGCGACCGGCTCGCGCCGCGGCGCCCCGCGCGTGGGTGACGGCCTGATCCGGCTCAACTCCGAGGGCGAGGTCCTGTACGCGAGCCCGAACGCCCTGTCGTGCTTCCACCGGCTCGGCGTGATCGGCCCCCTCGTGGGGCAGTCGCTCGTCGAGGTGACGGCGGAGCTGGTGGAACAGCTCCAGCCCGTGGACGAGTCGCTGCCGCTCGTGGTGATGGGCCGCGCGCCGTGGCGCACCGACATCGAGGCGCACGGGGTGTCGTTGTCGCTGCGCGCGATGCCGCTGACCGACCGCGGGCAGCGCATCGGGGCGGTGCTGCTGTGCCGCGACGTGTCCGAGCTGCGCCGTCGCGAGCGGGAGCTCATCACCAAGGACGCGACGATCCGTGAGATCCACCACCGGGTCAAGAACAACCTGCAGACCGTGGCCGCGCTGCTGCGGCTCCAGGCGCGGCGCATGGACGTGCCCGCGGCCAAGGAGGCGCTGGAGGAGGCGATGCGGCGCGTGTCGACGATCGCCCTGGTGCACGAGAGCCTGTCGCAGACCCTCGACGAGCAGGTCGAGCTCGACGACATGGTGGGCCGGGCCCTGCGGCTGACCGCCGACGTGGCCTCGGCGGGTACGTCCGTGCGCACGGTGCGCACCGGATCGTTCGGCATGGTGCCCGCGCAGGACGCGACGCCGCTCGCCCTGGTGCTCACGGAGCTGGTCACGAACGCGGTGGAGCACGGGTTCGTCGGCCGGTCGTCGGGCACCGTCGAGATCGGCGTGGAGCGGGACAACGCCGACCTCCGCGTGATCGTCGCGGACGACGGGGTGGGCCTGCCGCAGAACGGCGGCCGCGGCGGGCGCGGCCCGGGCAGCGGCCTGGGGACGCAGATCGTGCGGACGCTCGTCACCAACGAGCTCGGGGGGACCATCGAGTGGTCTGCCCGCGAGGGTGGCGGTACTCAGGTCGAGCTGCAGCTCGTGCTGCGGGCGACCGACGGGGCCGGGAAAGACGTGAGCCGCGCCTGAGCGGAGGGGGAGTGCTCAGGCGCGGCTCACACAGAGCGTCGCGGGGTGTCAGCCGGCGCGGCGGGCGCGGGCGGTGCGGCGCTTGAGCGCGCGGCGCTCGTCCTCACTCATACCGCCCCAGACGCCGGCGTCCTGGCCGGACTCGATCGCCCACTTGAGGCAGGTGTCGACGACGTCGCAGCGACGGCACACGGCCTTCGCCTCCTCGATCTGCAGCAGGGCGGGGCCCGTGTTGCCGATCGGGAAGAACAGTTCGGGGTCCTCTTCGAGGCATGCTGCGCGGTGGCGCCAGTCCATGGTCACGTACTCCTTGGAAGGAACTACCCGCCGTCCGGCTCGCCACGTGGGAGCATCGTCGTCGTGCGTGTGGGGCGCTCAGTTCTGGGGTGGATCGTTTTCCGATCCCTGGCGCCAGCGGCGACCGACGGGGGTCTGTTCGAGGTGTGTGTGGATTGCTGCATCTAGGTTCACACGCTCGTGAACGCTCGCACAAGGGGTTACGGCGAAGTTTCTCGATCGTGAACCCTGAGGTATCCGTCACACTATTGTGAATTGCCCGCCCACCAGTATCCTAGTCCGTCGTGCCCGTACTGAAAGCCTTTTTCGCACCTCGTGTTCCGGCGTTTCTCCGTGCCCTCGTGATCGGCGTGGTCGTTGAGGTGATCGGCCTCCTGGCATTCGCCGTGGTGTTACTTGGTGAACTCCTTACGGGTGGTTCCACGTCGGTGGGAGTGAGCCTCTTTCTCGTTGTGTTCCTCCTGGCTGTCGGCTGGGTTCTCGTGGTGTCCGCGCGTGCACTTCTGATCGGCCGGCGTTCGGGTCGCGGACCCGTCGTGACCTGGCAGCTCTTCCAGATCATCGGGTCGGTGGCGGCCGTCGGGAGCGGCACCGGCATCGCGGTGGCGGGCGGCTGGGTCGCCCTGCTGATCGCCGTCGCGGTCGGTGTCCTGCTCATGACGCCGTCCGTGGTCGCGGCGACGTCGGAGACCGGCTCCGCCGACTGACCGGCGGACCGGTCAGGGGCTCGAGCACCTGGCACAGCACCGGGCCGGCGCGACCGCACCAGGCGGCTCGGCCGGGCGGACCGCCCGTCCCGGCGAGCGGCACGGGTGCGCCCAGCACGACGTCGGCCGCGCGGTCGGTGCCCAGCAGCACGAGCCTCGGCCCCACGCGGGCCGCCAGGCCGCCCACCGACGGGCCGTCGGCGGACAGCGCGAACGCGGCGCCGGAGCGCAGCGCCGCCGCCGGGAGCGCGCCGCGTGCCTCCTCCGCGCCGTCCACGACGACGAGGGTGCGGGCGGCGCCCGCGGGGTCGAACGACCCGCCGGACAGCATCTCCGCCAGGCCCCTGGCATCGTCCGGCTCGTGGGTGCCGCCGTAGCCGGGGTGGTCGCGCAGCGCGGCGAGACCTGCCCCGTCACGGGTGACGGCGTGCACCGTCCAGCCCCGGTCGAGCGCGGCGAGCGCGACCGTGACAAGTGCCGTGGTGCGCCCCGAACGTGCCCGGCCGAGCACCGCCAGGTGCCCGTCGGCCGGATCCCAGACCACCGTCGTGCGGCGCTGGTGGTCCGGGTCGTCCCCGAGGGCGAGCACGAGGCCATGGCGATCGCGCCGGCTGCGGGGCGGGAGATCGGCGACGGTGGCCCGCCGTGGCAGCGCCGGGAGCCAGGGTGGGTCGCTCGGTCCCTGGCCCAGGGTGGCCGCCGCCTGCCGGACCGTGTCGACCACCAGCGTCGCGGAGTCCGGCGCGATCGCCCCGGGTGCTGTGCGGCTGCCCCCGACCGTGTACCTGCCGGGGTCGTCGGGCCCGGCCAGGGGGCGGTCGGCACCGGCCGGGGCGCGGCGGACCAGCGGCATCTCGGGCGGGACCGCCGCGCCCGCGTGCGCGCACTGCAGCACCACGGGCGGCGCCGATCCCAGGCGAAGCACCGCCCGGCCCGGGAACGTGGCGGGCAGATGGGCCGCGGCCGGGTCGTCGAGCACGTCACGCGACTCCAGCGGGTCGGTGACCCGGAGCGCGACCCGCGCGCTGACGTTGGCCCGGAGGTCCGGTCCGACGGCCCCGCCCGGCCGCTGGGTCGCGAGCACCAGGTGCACCCCGAGCGACCGCCCCTGGGCGGCGGCACGCAGGAGGGCGGGCAGGAACTCGGGCAGGTCGTCGGACAGGGCGCGGAACTCGTCGATCACCACCACGAGGCGGGGGAGCGTCCCACGCGGTAGCGCAGCGACGTCGGGCACGCCGTGGGCGGCCAGGATGCGCTCGCGGCGCTGCAGCTCGGCCCGCAGGCCGGCCAGGGCCCGCCCGGCGAGGCCGGGGTCGAGGTCCGTCACCTGGCCCACGACGTGCGGCAGGCCGGAACACGCCCCGAGGCTCGCGCCGCCCTTGAAGTCCACCAGCAGGAGGGCCAGGTCGGCGGGCGGCCGGGTCAGCGCGAGGCCGAGCACGAGCGTCTGGAGCAGCTCCGACTTGCCCGACCCCGTGGTGCCCGCGACGAGCAGGTGCGGTCCGTCCCGGACCAGGTCGAGGCGGACCGCCGTACCGCCGGCGCCGACACCGAGCGGCACCGCCCAGCCGTGCGCACCGGCCCACCGCCTCGCGAGGGCGCTCGGGTCCGGCGTCCGGGGGAGGCCGTGCACCACGGCCAGAGGGGCGACCACGGGCAGGCCGTCGCCCGGCGCCAGAGGGGTCCGGCCGAGCCGGGCCGCTCCCGCGAGCAGCCGGGCCAGGTGCTCGGCCCAGTCGGCGCCGACCCCCACGAGAGGCACGGTCCGGGTCGCGCCGTCCGGCCCGGTGATCCGGACCCGGCGGGCGTCGAGCACGCGCACGATCGCGCGGCAGCCCGCCGGGACGGTGCCGACCGACACGACGAGCCCGGGGCGGGCTGCGGCGTCGGCGGGCCCGGCCGGGCCGTCCGTCACGAGCACCAGCGGGCCGCCGGGTGGTAGCCAGCGGACCCAGGACCAGCCCGGGGCGTGACCCCGCAGCAGCACCCGCGCCCCGCGGACGGCCAGGCGGGCGACGAGCGCGCGGGCGACGGCCCGTGCAGCGTCCGGGGGGCCGAGCACGGCGACCGTGCCGTCGTGCAGGAGTCGTTCCCACGGGTCGTCGTGCGGTGCCGTCAGGAGGTGCGCGCCGGACCCGGGTGCCATGTCGAGCGGGCCGGTGGGCTGCGTCGCGCCGGGGGAGGTCACGGCCCAGGCCTGCCGGGCGGTGGCCCAGGCGCCCGGCGAGACGTGGAGTGCGGCGTGGGCGTAGGCGAGGAGTGCGGCGGGCCCCGGCAGCGGACCAGGACGGCCCGGGATGGCGGGCGGGGCGGCGCCGCGGCGTCGGGCCTGGCGGAGCTGGGGTACCGCCACAACCAGGCTGAGCAGCGAAAACGCCGCCAGGAGCGGCTGGTGGAGGGCAGCGGCGAGGCCGAGCGACGCCACCACGGGCAGCAGCGGATACAGCCACGGCACCCCGCCGAGCGCGGCGTCCGCCCGGGGCGTGAGCCAGGTGGCGGGACCGCCCGACCGGCGCACCACGGACCGACCGCCCGTCCGCCCCCAGGCACGCAGCGCGGCGAGCAGTCCCGGGGCACCGGTGACCGTCCCGGCGTCGGACCCGGTGACGCGGGCGACGAGCCAGGGTGAGCCGGCGCCGGTCAGCGGGCCCGCCGGGGGCGGGGCCTCCGGTGCGCCGGGCCGTTCCGTCCTGATGACCGCACCGGGCAGCAGCGGACGCTCGCCCACGACCCGGTCGTCGGCCAGCCGCTCGCCGTCGACGGACAACGGGGCGTGCCGCAGCTCCGGGCGGCGGGTCAGGGCCGCGAGGTCTACGCGCAGCTCGCCCAGCCGGGCGCCGGGGCGCAGCAGCACGTCCTCGCCGGGGTGGACGGTCACCCGCACGGCGTCGGCGGGGGCCAGGGTTCGGGTCATGTCGTCCAGCCTCGCGCGGTGCGTCCCGGTGCCCCGGACGAGGTGGGGAGACCTGTGCACGACCCCGGTTTCCACAGGGGTCTCGTCGCGCTCGCTACGGCACAACCCCTGGGTGAGTGCCCCTACCCGGGGCCGACGAGGCGTACGACCAGGGGATGACGCGATGGGTGAAGGATCAGGCCGACGCCCGATGTACCCGGTGCCGGCGTCTCCGTAGGTTCAGTGGTGCCGGCCGTACCGGGGTCCACCCGGGAAGGCCGGACCACTTCCGGTCGGCGGCCGGGGCACGGTGCCCCGGCCGTCGCACCCGGCGCGACGCCACCGGCGGTCCGCTGCCGCGGCCGGCCGTGCGCGGCGAGCGCGAACGGCCGGCAGCACCCCGCAGCGACGATCCGTCCCGCAGGAACGAACCGAGGAGAATCACGTGGACACCACTGTGTACGTCCCGGCCGGTCACCCGGCCCCGGCCCCGGGCGGTGCCGCCCGTGCCGTGCGGGCCCGTTCCCTGACCAAGACCTACGGCCGTGGCCAGGCCGTGGTCCAGGCCCTGGACGGCGTGGACGTCGACTTCGAACAAGGCCGCT
>NZ_JBITFV010000014.1:0-146763 GCF_044456525.1 Promicromonospora sp. NPDC050880 | reverse complement strand
CCCCCCAAGATCGGTCGTTTGCACCGCACAGCCCCCAGGATCGGTCGTTTGCCTCGAGATCGGTCCATCGATGGACCGATCTCGAGGCAAACGACCGAACAGCCCGCCCGCAGCAGTGCAGCAGACCGAACACGCCGCCCGAACCCACGCATCAGACCGAACACCCCACCCGCAGCCATGCAGCACACCGAGCACCCCGCCCGAACCCACGCATCAGACCGAACACCCCGCCCGAACCCACGCATCAGACCGAACACCCCACCCAAACCCACCCACCAGACCGAACACCCCGCCCGCAGCCATGCAGCACACCGAACACCCCACCCAAACCCACCCACCAGACCGAACCCCGCCGCCCTCCACACCCGGGTGAAACCGGCGTAGGGTCGGGCAGGTGACCGACGTGAGCGACGAGGCCCGCACCGATACCCCCGAGAAGACCCTGCGCATCGGTCCGCCCAAGACCAGCGCCGCCGGGGTGCCCGGGGTGGTGCACGGCCTGGCCCACGTGATCGACGAGGCGGGCGTCGCGCGCGGTCTGCGCACCCTGCCGATCCTGAACCAGCACGGCGGCTTCGACTGCCCCGGGTGCGCCTGGCCCGAACCGGGCAAGCCGCACGTCGCCGAGTTCTGCGAGAACGGCGCCAAGGCCATCGCCGAGGAGGCCACGCGCCGGCGCGCCGACGCCGCGTTCTTCGCCGAGCACCCCATCTCGGAGCTGGCCACCTGGACCGACCACCGGCTGGGCAAGTCGGGCCGGCTCACGGAGCCGATGCTGCGCGACGAGGGCTCCGACCACTACCGCCCGGTGTCCTGGGACGAGGCGCTCGACCTCGTGGCCACCGAGCTGCGCGGTCTCGACTCACCGGACCAGGCTGCGTTCTACACGTCGGGCCGCACCAGCAACGAGGCCGCGTTCGTCTACCAGCTCCTGGCACGCAAGCTCGGCACCAACAACATGCCCGACTGCTCCAACATGTGCCACGAGTCGTCCGGCACGGCGCTGACGGAGACGCTCGGCATCGGCAAGGGCAGCGTCTCGCTGGAGGACATCACCGACCACGCCGACCTGATCGTCGTCGTCGGCCAGAATCCCGGGACCAACCACCCGCGCATGCTCACCGCCCTGGAGCACGCCAAGGACCGCGGGGCCCGGATCGTCGCGATCAACCCGCTGCCCGAGGCCGGCCTGCAGACCTTCAAGAACCCGCAGCGCGTGCGCGGCGTCGTCGGACCGGGCACCCGGCTTGCCGACCGGTTCCTCCAGGTGCGCCTGGCCGGCGACCTCGCCCTCTTCCAGGCCGTCAACCGCCTCCTCCTGGAGGCCGACGACGACGCCCGCACCGCCGGCCACCCCGGCGTGCTGGACCACGAGTTCATCGCCGAGCACACCTCCGGCTTCGAGCATGCGGCGGCCGCCTGGCGGGCCCTCGACTGGGCCGACGTCGACGCCGCCACCGGCCTGGACCGCAGCGAGATCGAGGCGTTCGTCGGTGACGTGCTCGAGGCGAAGAACGTCATCGTCTGCTGGGCGATGGGCCTGACCCAGCACAAGCAGTCGGTGGCGACCATCCGCGAGGTGGTGAGCTTCCTGCTGCTGCGCGGCAACGTCGGCCGGCCGGGCGCGGGCGCCTGTCCCGTGCGCGGGCACAGCAACGTGCAGGGCGACCGCACCATGGGCATCTGGGAGCGGCCCACCGGGGCGTTCCTCGACGCGCTCGGCACGGAGTTCGGCTTCGAGCCGCCGCGCGCCCACGGGTACGACGTCGTCGACACCGTCCGGGCGCTGCGTGACGGGCACCTTCGGGTGTTCATGGCGGTGGGCGGCAACTTCGCCGCCGCCACGCCGGACAGTGCCGTCACCGAGGCCGCGCTGCGGGACGTCCCGCTCACCGTGCACGTGTCGACCAAGCTGAACCGCTCGCACGTGCTGCCCGGCAGGCGGTCGCTGGTGCTGCCGTGCCTCGGTCGCACCGAGCGGGACACCACGGGCGGGCGCGAGCAGGTCGTGACCGTCGAGGACTCGATGAGCGTGGTGCACACCTCGCGGGGCCGGCTCGCGCCGGCGTCGGCCGCCCTGCGCAGCGAGCCCGCGATCCTCTGCGACCTGGCGCGCCGCGTGCTCGGGCCGGACGACCCGACGCCCTGGGAGGAGTTCGCCGCCGACTACGCACGCATCCGCGACTCCATCTCCCGCGTGATCCCCGGCTTCGAGGACTTCGAGCGCCGTGTGGCCGAGCCGGGCGGGTTCGTGCTGCCCCACCCGCCACGCGACGCCCGGGTGTTCCCGACCGTCACCGGCAAGGCGAACTTCACCGTCAACGAGCTCGAGGTGGCCCGGGTGCCGGAGGGGCGCCTGCTGCTCCAGACCGTGCGCTCGCACGACCAGTTCAACACCACCGTCTACGGCCTCGACGACCGGTACCGCGGCGTGAAGAACGGGCGGCGCGTCGTGTTCGTCCACCCGGACGACCTGGCCGCCGGCGGGTTCGCCGACGGCGACACGGTGAACCTGATCAGCGAGTGGCCGGGCGCAGACGGCCGGATCGACGAGCGCCGCGCGGAGGGCTTCCGCGCCGTCTCGTTCCCGACGGCGCGCGGCTGCGCGGCGGCGTACTTCCCGGAGACCAACGTGCTGGTCCCACTGGACCACACGGCGGAGGGCAGCAACACCCCGGCGTCGAAGTCGGTGGTCGTCCGCCTGGAGCCCGCCCGTTGAGTGCGGGACATTCGCCTTCCTGGCACACGAAAAGGGGCGAATATCCCGCACTCAACGGTCACGGTGCGAGGTGGAAGACCGGCCAGGCCAGCTCCGTCCGCCACGCCGCGGGATCCGGGGTGTCGGACGGCGTGACGAGGTAGGTCTCCTGCACCGGGCCGTCCAGCGCGAGGGCGTGCTCGACCACCCAGGCGCCGAGCCGGCCGTACGTGACGTCGATGTCGTCGTGCGGTCCGTGGTGCACGACGACGGCGAGCTCCACGGCGGGCAGCTCGACAGGACGCACCCGGCCGCGCTCCGGCGGGTCCGCGACGGGACGGTAGACCAGGACCGGACCACGACCGTCGCTGAACAGCTCGTTGGCGTAGTGCCCGCCCGCCGGTCCCAGCCGTTCGTGCCCGGCGACGGCGCCGTCCAGCTCGGCCGTCGCGTCCGCGTACCAGACCAGCACCTCGTCGTGCGCCACGACACCGGAGATCGCCGCGACCGTGCGGGCCGGCTCCGAGCGCAGCACCACCTCCGGGGCCGGCGACGGCGCCAGGAGCTGTCGCAGCGAGGCGACGGCGGACCGGGTGCGCTCCAGCTCGGCCTCCAGCCGGCGCAGGTGGGCGGAGACCAGCTCGGCCCGCTCGCCGGCGTCGGGCGTGGCGAGGATCTGCCGCACCTCCGCGAGCGGCACGTCCAGCTCACGCAGGCGGTGGATGACCTGGGCGGGCGGGATCTGCGCGCTC
This sequence comes from Promicromonospora sp. NPDC050880, assembly GCF_044456525.1. Lineage (NCBI taxonomy): Bacteria > Bacillati > Actinomycetota > Actinomycetes > Micrococcales > Promicromonosporaceae > Promicromonospora > Promicromonospora sp. NPDC050880. The sequence continues at coordinate 143,313 of NZ_JBITFV010000014.1, read as the reverse complement.
GTGTAGTAGCGGTAGCCGCTGACCGGGTCGACCCGGTCCGGCTCCAGCAGACCGGACTCGTGGTACCGGCGCAGGGTGCGCACGCTCAGGTGGGTGAGCTCGGCGAACTCGCCGATGGTCAGGCCTCGGGTCACGGCACCACTGTGCACCCTCCCCCTGGGGGAAGGTCGACCGGGGTCAGGGACCACTTGACCCTCTCCCTGCGGGAGACCTCAGCCTGGCGGTATGCACACCACGCACGACACCGAACGGCCGGCCATTCCCATCGACGACCGTCTCGACGGCCGGCGAGCCCTGGTCACCGGCGGCAGCAGGGGCACCGGCGCGGCCGTCGCCCGTCGGCTCCGCGCGGCGGGCGCCACGGTGCTGGCCGTCGCCCGCACCGCACCCGAGCCGCAGCCGGACTCCCCCGGCTTCGTCGCGGCCGACCTCACCACCCCGGAGGGTACGGCCCTGGTCGCGGACCACGTCGCGGAGCACCTGGGCGGTGTGGACGTCCTGGTGCACACGCTCGGCGGTTCCCGGTCGCCGTCGGGCGGCTTCGCGGCCCTGTCGGACGGGCACTGGGCGGACGAGCTGAGCCTGAACCTGCTGTCCGCGACCCGGCTGGACCGTGCCCTGCTGCCCGGCATGATCGCCGCGGGCGGGGGTGCGGTGGTCCACGTCTCCTCGATCCAGCGCAGGATGCCGCTGCACGCCGCCACGCTCGGCTACGCGGCGGCCAAGGCCGCCCTCACGACGTACAGCAAGGGGCTCGCCACCGAGGTTGCCCCGCACGGGGTCCGCGTCAACGTCGTCTCCCCGGGGTTCATCCGCACGTCGAGCGCACAGGCGCTGGTCGAGCGGCTGTCGGCGGGGCAGGAGATCAGCCGCGAGGAGGCCCTGGACCAGCTCATGGACTCGCTGGGCGGCATCCCGCTCGGCCGCCCGAGCGATCCCGCGGAGGTCGCGGAGCTCGTCGCCTTCCTCGTCAGCGACCGGGCAGCGGCCATCACCGGCGCCGAGCACACCATCGACGGCGGCACCGTACGCACGGTCGGCTGACGCCGCCGTCCGACACCCACCACCACGAGAGGAACCACCATGGACACGTTCCCCGGCCCGACGGCCGACACCACCGACCTGCCCACCGACCCGGCCGCCGTCCTGCCCGCCGTCCTGCCCGCCGTCCTGGCCGCGCACCTCGCCGCGCACGAGGCCCGCGACGCCGAGCGCGAGCTGGAGTGCTACGCCGACGACGCCGTCGTCACCGACGACGGGAACACGTACCGCGGGCGCGCCGAGATCCGCGCATGGATCGGCCGGGCGGCCAGCGAGTACACCTTCACGAGCGAGCTGACCGCCGTCCGCCAGGACGACGAGGAGCACTGGACCGCCGTCCGCCACCTGGAGGGCGACTTCCCGGGCGGCGTCGTCGACCTGAGCTACCGCTACACCCTGGACGCCGACCGCATCGCCGAGCTCCTCATCACCCCCTGACGACAGGTGAGTGCTGGATACCTGCCCTCCTGACACGCCGGAAAGGGCAGATATCCAGCACTCGACGCAGCACGGCGGGAGTCAGTGCGAGACTGCCTTCTCCGCGCCCGCGCCCGTCAGGGACCGGACCTCCATCTCGGCGTACTTCTCCGGGTGCGACCGCTCCTTGCTCAGGTAGGTGCCGACGATGCCGAGCACGAACGCGAGCGGGATCGTCACGATGCCCGGGTTGTCGAGCGGGAACCAGTGGAAGTCGATGTCCGGGTTGCTGATCATCGACTTGCTCAGCCCGGTGACCGGGTCGGCGGGCTTCCCGGAGACCACCGGGGAGAAGATGATCAGCACGACGGTCGAGATCAGGCCGCCGTAGATGCTCCACAGGGCGCCGGACGTGTTGAACCGCTTCCAGAACAGCGAGTAGATGATGGTCGGCAGGTTGGCCGACGCCGCGACACAGAACGCCAGCGCCACGAGGAACGCGATGTTCTGGCCGTTGGCGAAGATGCCACCGAGGATCGCGATGATGCCGATCACGACCACCGTCCAGCGGGCCACGCGAACCTCCCCGTCGGCCGACACCTGCCCCTTCTTGATGACGGAGGCGTAGATGTCGTGGGAGAAGCTGGCCGCCGCGGTGATGGTGAGGCCGGCCACGACGGCGAGGATGGTCGCGAACGCGACCGCCGCGATGATGCCGAGCAGGATCTCCCCGCCGAGCTCGAACGCGAGCAGCGGCGCGGCGGAGTTCTGCCCGCCGGGTGCCGCGAGGATCGTCTCCGGGCCCACCAGCGCACCGGCCCCGTACCCGAGCACCAGGGTGAACAGGTAGAAGATGCCGATCAGCCAGATCGCCACGACCACGGACTTGCGGGCCTCCTTGGCCGACGGCACGGTGTAGAAGCGCATGAGCACGTGCGGCAGGCCGGCGGTGCCGAGCACCAGGGCCAGGGCGAGGGACAGGAAGTCGAGCTGCGACAGCGCCGACGCGCCGTACTGCAGGCCGGGCTCCAGGATCGCCTCACCGTTCTCGCCGGCCATGTTCACGGCCTCCTGCATGACGGCGGACAGGTTGAAGCCGTAGAGCGCGAGCACCCAGATCGTCATGGCGCCGGCGCCCACGATGAGCAGCGCCGCCTTGATGATCTGCACCCATGTGGTGCCCTTCATGCCGCCCACCAGCACGTACAGGATCATCAGGGCGCCCACGACGGCGATGACGACGCCCTGGCCGGCCTTGTCCGTGATGCCGAGCAGCAGGGCCACGAGGCCGCCCGCGCCGGCCATCTGGGCCAGCAGGTAGAAGAACACCACCGCGAGGGTGGACAACGCCGCGGCCATCCGGATCGGCCGCTGCTTGAGGCGGAACGACAGCACGTCGGCCATCGTGAACTTACCGGTGTTGCGCAGCAGCTCGGCCACGAGCAGCAGGGCGACGAGCCACGCCACGAGGAAGCCGATGGAGTACAGGAAGCCGTCGTACCCGTTGACGGCGATGGCGCCGGCGATGCCGAGGAAGCTCGCCGCCGACAGGTAGTCGCCCGCGATCGCCGTGCCGTTCTGCGTGCCGGTGAAGCTGCGCCCGCCGGCGTAGAAGTCCGCCGCGCTCTTGTTCTGCCGCGACACCCGGAAGACGATGATGAGGGTGACCACGACGAACCCGGCGAAGATGCCGATGTTGATCCAGGTGTTGCCGACGTTCGTGGCCGCGGCTGCCATGACGGTCCCGTTCACAGCTGGCCCTCCTCGATCTCCTCGCGCAGGGCCTGCGCCCGGGCGTCGAACTTGTTGTTGGCCCACCGCGCGTAGAGCGTGGTGATCACGAACGTGGACACGAACTGGAGCAGCCCGAAGACGAGCCCGACCGTGATGGTGCCGGCCACCCGGATGCTCATGAACTCGTGCGCGTACGTGCTCATGAGCGCGTACAGCAGGTACCAGACCAGGAACAGCGCGGTCATGGGGAAGACGAAGTTGCGGAACGCCCTGCGGAGACTCTGGAACTCGTCCGATCGCTCGACGCGTTGGTAATCGGTTTCTACAGGCCCTGAAGCCTCTACGTCACTCATGACGCCTCCATTGGCTCATGGGGGCGCGCGCTCTGCCCGCGGCCCGGTGCGCTCTTCGCACCCGTGGCCCAATGTGCCGCACATCACATGGTCGGGGCAAACAGATCACACGGTGGGTTTACCGACTTGACCAACTCGTTATATCCCAGCGGTCAGCACGGGCCATCCCGGGAAACGGGCAGGTCAGCGCCGCACGTACGTGAGGTCCGTGATCTCGCGCCCGGCCTGGTGCGCCTTGCGCTCGAACCCGGTCAGCACGCGCCGCTCGAACCGGGGAGCCCGGCCGCCGGGACCGTGGACGTTGCCCAGGTGCTCGTCGGCGTCGAGCACCTCGATCATCTGCTCCGCGTACTCCGCCCAGTCGGTCGCCAGCCGCAGCGTCCCGCCGGGTCGCAGCACCCGTGCCGCGAGCGCGCCGAACTCGGCGGTGACCAGGCGGCGCTTGTGGTGCCGCGACTTGTGCCACGGGTCGGGGAAGAAGACCCAGAGCTCGTCCACCGCCCCGGCCCCGACGGTCGTGGCCAGCAGCTCCGCGGCGTTGGCCTGCACGAGCCGCAGGTTGGGCAGCCCCTGTCGCCCCTGGGCGGCACCGGCCCGCTCGGCCGCCGCGATCGTGTGGGCCAGGCCGGGCTGGTACACCTCGACGGCGAGGTAGTCCCGCTCGGGATCGGTGGCGGCAGCCTCGACGACGGCGTCGCCCATCCCCGAGCCGATCTCCACGACCAGCCCGGCCGTGCGGCCGAACACCGCCGCCGGGTCCAGCACGAATCCCGGGTCCACGGAGGTGCGCGCGATCGCGCGGGGCACGTCGATCAGGTAGGCATCGTGCCGGTCGTCCCACAGCCGCTTCTGCCGGTCCGTGAGCCGGCCCGAACGGCGCACGAACGACACCGGCTTGGTCCGGAAGCCCGCCAGCTCGGCACGGCGGGCGGCGTCGGGCTGCTCCGGGTCACCGTGCTGGGGGGCGGCGTCGGGCCGCTCCGAGTGACCGTGCTGGGGGGCGGCGTCGGACGGGGAGGGTACGGGCTGGCTCACAGCGAAATCGTACGAGGTGCCGCCGACACGTTGCGTATCCGCAAGGATTCGCGCCCCGCCGCGCGACCCCGCGCGCACACCCGGCAGGCTGGGCACAGCCACCTCACCCCGCAGAGCCAGGAGCCGCGTCATTCGTCCGCTCACCGACGACAAGGCATTCCGCCTCCTCCTCCCTGACGACCTCTGATCGGAAGCACCATGACCGACCACGCCCCCGGGTCGCGCGTCGAGCTCGACGGGCGGCGCGTCGTCGTCGACCTGTCCGACGCCGACCGCGACCGGCTCACGACGATGGCGGCGCGCAGCGGTGTCAGCGGGCCCGAGCTCGTGCTCGGGTGGATCCGGCGCGGGCTCCTCGGCCCGGCACGGGACGGCCGGGCCCGGGACTGGCCGGCCGACCTGGGCGCCCAGCAGGCCCGGGACGTCGAGGCCGACAGGGGCGCCCGGCGAGCCCACGACGTCGAGGCCGAGAGGGGCGCCCGGCGAGCCCGGGACGTCGACGTCGCCCGGCAGGCGGACGAGGCCTTCCGCGGACTGCTCGGCGGCCCGGACCACACGGACTGACACCGGGCGCGAGCCGGCCGTGGGGAGCACGCGGCCCGCAGGGCTCAGCCCGCGCCCACCTCCGTCTCCAGCATCGCGACGGCCTCGGCCGGTTCGAGGTCCCGGACCAGCACCCGCAGGGTCAGCCCGTCCGCGAGCGCCAGCAGCCGCCGGGCCTGCGTCAGCGCCGCGTCGGGGTGCACGCCGCGGTGCGCGCCGATCAGTCGCGCGCACTCGTCCTCGGCACCACGCCGGGCCTCGGCCAGCACCTGGCGGACGGCGTCGTCGTTGATGGACTTGGCCACGTAGGCGTACCAGACGCTGACGCCCACGCGGCCGCCGTCGTCCCGGGGGATCTGCTGGCTCACGATGTGCAGCAGCCGCTCGCGGGGCGTGGCGCCCGCGGTCTCGAGGTAGCCGCCGTACGCGTTGTCGACTAGCGCGGTGCAGCCGGCCAGGACGAGGGCCTCCTTGGTGCCGAAGTAGTGCTGGATCCGCCCCATGGAGACGCCGGCCGCCGCGGCGACGTGGCGCAGGCTGACGCCCTCGATGCCGTGCTCGGCGATCACCAGCCAGAGCGCGACGACGATCTGGCTCCGGCGCTCTTCATGGTCGACGACTCTGGGCATGCGTGGAGTTTAGCAATGCAACCGCATCGGAACCTGTTACGATGCGATCGTATTGCAACGCCGTCCGAGGGAGACCCGATGCACACCGGTACCACGCGCCGCCGCTGGCCCGTCGTCCTGCTCGCCGTGGTCGCGGCGGTCTCGACCGGCGGGCTCGTGCTGCTCGTCGCGGCGAGCGGCCCCGGCGTCGGCCACTTCCGCACGCCGGAGGGGCGCCAGGCCTACGAGGAGGCGTACACGGCCGCGATGGCGGGCCTGCCCGGCCCCACCGCGACGCACGACGTCGAGACCAGCTTCGGCACGGTGCGGGCCTACGCCTGGACGAGCGCCGAGCACCCCGATGCCACGCCCGTGGTGCTGCTGCCGGGCCGGTCCGCCGCCGTACCCATGTGGGGCGAGAACCTGCCGGACTACATCGGGCACCGCACCGTCTACGCCTTCGACACGCTGGGCGACACCGGGATGTCCGTGCAGACGGTGCCCCTGGACGGCATCGCCGACTCGGCCCGCTGGGTCGACGAGGCCATGGCGGGGCTGGGTATCGAGCGCGCCCACCTCGTCGGGCACTCGCAGGGCGGCGGGCTGGCCGCGGCCGTCGCGGTGCGGTACCCCGGCCGGCTCGCGAGCCTCACGCTGCTGGAGCCGGTGCTGACGCTGGGGACGATGCCGCTGTCGACCATCCTGGTGTCGATCCCGGCGTCCCTGCCGTTCGTCCCGGAGTCGTGGCGCGAGGCCGCACTGAACCGCATCGGCGGCGTCGAGCCGGACGAGGTGGACCCGGACGACCCGCTGGCCCGGCTCATCACGCAGGGCTCCCGGCACTTCGGCTCCGGTTCGCTGCCCAACCCGGTGCTCCTGACCGACGACGAGCTGCGCGGCCTGCCCATGCCGGTCTACGTGGCGATCGCGAGCGACTCGTCGCTGGCCGGCGGCGACGCGGCGGCCGAGAAGGCGGAGCTGATCCCGGATGCCCAGGTCACGGTGTGGCCGAACACGACCCACTCGCTCCCGATGCAGGTGGCGACCGACCTGGACGCGGAGCTGGAGCGCTTCTGGGCCGCCCACCCGTAGGTGAGCGCGGGGTTAGTGGCGCTCTGAGCGTTCAGAACGCCACTAACCCCGCGTTCACCCGGCCAGGCGCTCCACGACCCACCACAGCGCCACCGCTGCGATCGCCGCGCAGCCCGCTCCCAGCACCCAGCGGGACGCGCGCGGCGCCCGGACCCGCAGCAGCACCAGCAGCGGGAACACCACCGCGATGAGGCCGAGCTGCACCGCCTCGATGCCCACGTTGAAGGACAGCAGCGACAGCAGCAGCGTCCACGACCAGGCGGCGTCGATCCCGAGCGCCCCGGCGAAACCGACGCCGTGCACCAGCCCGAACACGAACACCACGGGCAGCCGCCAGCGGTCCCAGGCGGTCGGCGCCTCACGTGTCCCGGCCGGCCCGTGCCAGCGCAGCGCGTCACGCACCGGTCGGCCGGCACTGCTGCCCGGCACGGCGCCCGCAGCGCCGGCGAGCGCGGGGACCCCGAGCCCGCCATCGCGCCCCCGCCGGATCAGCACCAGGTCCACCACCGCCACGACCGCGATGGACGCCGCGATCACCGGCTCCACCACGATCGCCGGCACGGACACCACGCCGAGCGCCGCGAGGAGGAACGTCACGGAGTGCGCCACGGTGAACGCCGTCGCCGTCCAGACGACGTCACGCAGGCGGCGGGCGCCGATCAGCAGCGCCAGCAGGAACAGCACGTGGTCCACGCCGAACAGCAGGTGCTCCCCGCCCAGCACGAAGAACTCCCCGACCTGCTTGAGCAGGCGGTGCTCCCCCGTGGTCAGGGTGGGCGACGCCGCGGTCAGCACCGCGGAGCCCTCCTCGCCGTCGAGCGCGTACGTCACGATCGTCTCGGTCGAGTGCACGAACGACTCCGCGTCCGGGAACAGGGCGCTGGAGATCTCGTGCACCCCCTCGGGGCCGCCGTCGCACGCGAACGTGTAGGTCAGCGAGGCGTACGCCCGCTCGCCGCGCTCCACCACGTCCACGGACCCGAGCGCGGGAGCGCACCGCTCGCCGTCGTGGGCGACGGCGAAGCGGTCGGTGACGTACCCGTCCACCTCGGTCTCGTGCTCGTCGAGCTGCGCGAGCTGCTCGTCCCGCCCGGTCGCCTCGTACGCCTCGGCGCGCAGCCACGCGGACTTCATGAGCAGGTCGTACTCGAGGTCCAGCACGGCCGCGACGTCCGGCCCGCCGCCCTCCGCACCGGAGGACGACGACGCCGTGGTCACCTCCGCGTACACGTCGCTGGTCGCGTCGTGCGCCCAGGCGGCCGGCCCCACGGCGGGGCTGCTCACGACTGCGAGCAGCCCCGCCAGGGCCAGCGAGCGGCGCAGTCTCAACGCCGCGCCGTGGTGAAGTACGCCGGCGACGCCGTCGCCGTGCCGCCACCCGGGGTGCGGGCCGTGACGAACCAGGCGTACGTGCGGTCCGGCTTGAGGCCGGTCCAGCGGACCGAGGCGACCTCACCGGAGGCCACCGTGTCCCGGCCGATCTCGTCCACCGGGTCGTACAGCACCACGGAGTCGGTGCTGAACGACGTGGTGCGGGAGGTCAGGTCGACCGGCAGCACCATGTTGTCCTCCCGCCCGTCGTACCGGTGCTCGGTGTCGTACTCCGTGGCCCCGAACTCGCCCAGCAGCGGCGAGTAGGTGTCGATGGACACCTCGCCGCGGTCGACGTCGAACTGCAGCATGCGGAAGAACGACGCGCCGAACTGGAGCTGGTCGGAGGGCTGGTACCCGCCGATCTCGGTGAGCCCGAGCTGGCCGGCGGACACCGTGTAGAACTGGTAGTCCGCGAGGAGCTCGACCACGCCGCCGCCGATGTCACCGACCACGGGCGGGCGCACGTTGGTGCCGACGCCGTGCCGGTGCCCGGCCAGCACCATGAACACGTTCGGGTTGTCCTTGACGAGCAGGTTGTACAGCAGCGGCCCGTCGGACCCGCCGAAGTTGGCCCCGCGCCCGTCGGGCGACGTGGACGGCTCCAGGTAGTCGTGCGTGAGCAGGATGCCGTTGCGGTCGGAGTACCGGTCGAAGATCGACGCGGCCCACTCCGCCTCGTCGCGCGTCACGCCGTAGGACAGGCCCACCACCACGAAGTCGAGGCCGCCGGCCGAGAACAGGTCGTAGTGGTTCTCGTTCGAGCCGGGCTCCATGACGCCGCCGTACGACGCGTCCGCCCAGTCCTCGGACAGCGCCTCGTACCGGTCCGGCCCGAAGTACTCGTTGTAGAGCGTCGGGTCGGTGCCGGACTGGTTGTCGTGGTTGCCCGCGACCACGCCGTTCGGGATGCCCGCGGCGTCGATGCGGTCCTGGGCCTGGGAGGCGAACTCGAACTCACCGATGACCTGCTCCTCCATCTCGGGCGGGAACGCCCGGATGTTGTTCTCGACGATGTCGCCGGTGTGGGCCACGTACGCGATCTTGCGCTCGTCCGCGTTGTCCACGATCCAGTCCATGACGCCGTTGTAGCCCTGCGCCCAGACGGCCCGCTCCTCGACGGTCTCCTGCTCGACGGCGCCCTCGGTCAGGTACTGGGTGTCCGTGTAGTGCACCATCGAGAAGTCGTAGGCGTCCGGGTCCTCGAACCGGTCCTTGTCGCCGGCGTCGATGTCGTCGGCGAAGGGGTCCTCGCCGGTGACCATCGCGTGCACCGTGCCCCGGTCCACGTAGTCGCGGGTCACGGTGCCCTCCAGCACCGTCTGCCCCTCGACGGCGCCGCGCGCCGAGGCGACCACGTCCCAGGCGTCCGTCTCCGGGTTCCAGGCCCGCAGGCTGACCAGGCGGGCCGGGTCGGCCGTGCCCTCCCAGCGCAGCACCGGCGCCTCGACGCGGCCGCGGACCGGCACGTCGAACCGCTGGTAGGTCACGTCGGCGGAGTCCTGCGAGTCCACGGACCGGCCGTCGCCGGGCTCCAGTCCCTTGGTACCGAGCTTGCGCTGACCGCGCACGTCCAGCGTCGTCGGCACGTCGGCCGACTCACCCTGCCAGGCCCGGTTCGGCGTGAGGATCTCGGCGGCCGAGAAGCGTGCGGTGACGTCGCCACCGTCGGGCGCGGCGACCGTCGCCCTCAGGGTCGCGGTGCGACCCACCCCCGCGGTGCCCGACGCCGGTGCGACGTCGGCCGGCACGTCCGGGATCCCGGCGCTGACGAAGGTGACCTCGTGGGCCACCTCGTTGCCGAGCCCGTCCGTCGCGGACACCGTCAGGGTGTGCTCGCCGGCGGACAGACCGGGACCGACCGGGTCGCCGACGGCGATCGCCTCGCCGTCGAGCGTCACGTCCGGACCCTGCACCACGCCGGAGGTGTCCTCCACCACGACCGCGAGCGGCACGGCCGTGGTGAGACGGACGCCGTCGGCGGGCGTGACGTCGGTGAGCGCGGGACCGTTGTTGTCGGTGAACAGCGCGCGGGTGGCGGTCTCCCCGGTGGTCGAGGTCGCGGCGAGCTCGTGCTCGCCGTCCGCCAGCGTGGCCGTGTCGAGGTCGGCACGCAGGCCGCGGGCGGGCGCGTCGACGGTGAAGGTCAGCGACACCTCGCGCAGCGCCGTGCTGCTGGAGCCGCAGGTGCCGTCACCCATCGCGTAGGAGGGCTTGAGGCCGACGCCGGCCGCCGTGCCCGCCGCGGGGGTCAGCGCCAGGTTCGAGATCGTGAAGTCGTCGCGGTTGCAGTCGCCCTCGAAGGTGCCGGTCACGACCTTGACGGTGTTCTCGCCGGGCCGCAGCCACTCGTTCGGGACCGCGACGTCGGCGCGCTGGCTCGCGTACGAACCGCCCAGCGGCATCTCGATGCCGTTGACCACCAGCAGGTTCGCCGCCTGGCCGTCCACCGCGTTCGAGCCGACGGTGAACGAGAACGCCGCGTCGCCCGAGCCGAGCGTCTCGGTGCTCTCGACCGCGTCGCCGTCGACCGTCAGCGCGGCCGTGGCACCCTCGCCGTCCGCCGGGCGTGCGCCCGTGACGACCACGGTGCCGGCCGCCAGCGTGCCGTCGGCGGGGGTCAGCAGCGGGGCGCCGGCCGGCGCGTTGTTCACGCGGACGGTGTGCGCGGTGGTGTCGCCGGACGCCGTGCGGGCCTCGATCGTGTGCTCGCCGTTGGTCAGCGTCGTGGTGTCGAGGTCGGCGCTCAGCCCGGTGGTGCCCTGCGGGTCGCCCTGCACGAAGAAGGTGAGCTCCGCACGCCGCAGGAGGCTCGTGTTGGTGCCGCAGCTCCCGTCGCCGAACGAGTAGGTGTACTCGTTCTCCTCGCCGTCGGCGAGCTCGCCGAGCGGTTCGAGCGTGAAGTCCGACAGCACGAAGTCGTCGTAGTTGGAACCGCAGCTCGTCTCGATGGCCCCGACGACCACCTCGACCGTGTTCTCCCCGGTGACGAGCTGCTCGTTCGGCACCTCGAGCTCGACGCGCTCGCTGACGGCGTCGGGCAGGTAGATCGGCTCGCCGCCGTTGACCGACACGGAGCTGCGGTAGCGCGCCTCGGTCGAGTTGGTGCCGACCGTGTAGCCGAGCACCGAGGTCCCGAGCGTCTCGGCGGCCCCCGGCACGGCGGCGCCGTCGACGGTGAGGCGCTCGACGTCGTCGCCGGGCGCGACCGGCTCGGCCGCGACGGGGACGGTGCCCTCCAGGAACGCACCGTCCTCGGGCGTCAGGAGCGGGCCGCCCGATGCCGGCGCCTCGGGCTCGTGGGGACGCGTGGCGGCCGCCGGGCCACCGGCGTCCTCCGATGCGGCGGGTGCGGCCGACGACGACGTCGCCACCCATCCCGTCATGGCGAGCGTGGCGGCGGTGACCGCCGCGACCAGGCCGGCCTGCTGCCGGCCTCGTCGTCTCGCCCGCTGGTTCCTCGTGTCTGGCCGCATGGCCGTCCTCCCTGAGGTCGTGGACGGCCCTGAGCACGCCCGGACGTCAACCTGGACCGGCCGGGTGAACGGAACGGGTGCGGCAGGCAACAACCGGACAAACTGTGCGCTACCTGGATGAACATGCAGGCTGGCGGGCGGGTGAAAGTTCCACCCCGGGAACGACGAAGGCCCCCACCGTGGTGGGGGCCTTCGTCGTTGCTGTGCGCCATCAGGGACTCGAACCCCGAACCCGCTGATTAAGAGTCAGCTGCTCTGCCAATTGAGCTAATGGCGCCTGCGACGGAAAGATTACCAGGGCCCGGAGGCCACTGCGCTACCGATCACTCCGCCCACGACGAGCCGTCGCCGACCACTCCGCCACGAGGGCAGAAGGGGGTTCTCGGACCGCCGTGCTGGTGCGCCATCAGGGACTCGAACCCCGAACCCGCTGATTAAGAGTCAGCTGCTCTGCCTATTGAGCTAATGGCGCGCAACGGGGAGAAACACTACCAGGACCAGCGCCGTCATCGGTAACCGAACGAACGACCCCGGCCTGTGAACTGCGCGACAGGCCGGGCACGCCGCAGGGCCGCTACAGGTACAGCCCGGTGGCGCCGTCGGCCTCGTCGTTCTCGGCCACGCCGTGCACGTCGCGCTCCCGCAGGAGCACGTAGTCCTTGCCGCCCAGGTCCACCTCGGCGCGGTCCTCGGGGTCGAACAGCACGCGGTCGCCCACGTCGACCTGACGCACGTGCTCACCCTTGGCCACGACGGTCGCCCAGGCCAGCCGCTTGGGCCCGACGGCGGTCGCGGGGATCACCAGTCCCGCCGTCGACTGCCGTTCCGCCGAGTCGGTCTCGGGCTGGACCAGGAGCCTGTCGTGCAGCATGCGGATCGGGAGGGTGCCGGTCGTCGTACTCACGGGACAACGCTACGCGACCGCGAAGAGCTACCGTTACGGTCATGACGACTCGCCTCGAGCCCGGGGACAAGGCTCCCGACTTCACCCTCCCGACCGCCGACGGCACCTCCGTCCGCCTCGCCGACCTGGCGAAGAGCACCGACAAGGGCGTCATCGTGTACTTCTACCCGGCCGCCGCCACGCCGGGCTGCACCAAGGAGGCGTGCGACTTCCGCGACTCGGAGGCGTCGCTGCTGGGCGCGGGCTACGCCGTCGTCGGCATCTCCCCCGACAAGGTCGCCAAGCTGGCGAAGTTCGCGCAGGACGAGTCCCTGACGTTCCCGCTGGCCTCCGACGAGGGCCACGCGACGCTGGAGGCGTACGGCGCCTGGGGCGAGAAGCAGAACTACGGCAAGACGTACGTCGGGGTCATCCGCTCCACGGTCGTGGTCAACCCGGACCTGACGGTGGCCGAGGCCTTCTACAACGTCCGCGCGACGGGTCACGTGGCGCGGGTCCGCAAGGTGCTCGGGCTCGACTGATGGGTTCGCCGGCCGACCTGCTGAACCTCGACGACGAGCTCAGCGACGCCGAGCTGGCCACGCGCGACCGCGTGCGCGAGTTCGTGGACCGGCGCGTGCGCCCCGGCATCGCGCGCTGGTTCGCCGACGCGTACTTCCCGCGCGAGCTCGTGCCCGAGCTGGGCGAGCTGGGCGTGCTCGGCATGCACCTGGAGGGCTACGGCTGCGCCGGCCGCTCCGCCGTCGAGTACGGCCTCGCCGCCCAGGAGCTGGAGGCCGGCGACTCCGGCATCCGCACGTTCGTGTCCGTGCAGGGCTCGCTGGCCATGTCGGCCATCCACAAGCACGGCTCCGAGGCCCAGAAGCAGCAGTGGCTCCCCCGCATGGCGACGGGCGAGGTCGTGGGCTGCTTCGGGCTCACCGAGCCCGGCGCCGGGTCCGACCCGGCGAGCATGACCACGCGCGCCCGCTTCGAGCCCGGCTCGGAGGGCGGCGACGCCGGCGGCGAGTGGGTCCTGGACGGCGCCAAGCGCTGGATCGGCATGGCCTCGATCGCGGACGTCGCGATCATCTGGGCCAAGGTGCGCGAGCCCCTGGACGACGGCGGCGCACGGGACCGGGTGCGCGGCTTCGTCGTGCCGACGTCGACGCCGGGGTTCTCGGCGGTGCCGATCGAGCCCAAGCTGTCGATGCGCGCGTCCGTGCAGTGCGACGTCTCGCTGGACGGCGTCCGGCTGCCGGCCGACGCCGTCCTGCCCGAGCATCCCGGGCTGGCGGGGCCGTTCGCCTGCCTCGACGAGGCGCGCTACGGGATCGTGTGGGGCGCGGTCGGCGCGGCCCGGGACTCCTTCGAGGCGGCGCTGGCCTACGCACAGGGGCGCGAGCAGTTCGGCACGCCGGTCGCCGGCTTCCAGCTCACGCAGGCCAAGCTCGTGGACATGGCGCTGGAGATCACCAAGGCCCAGCTCCTGGCCCTGCGGCTGGGCCGGCTCAAGGACGCCGGACGCCTGGAGGGACACATGATCTCGGCGGGCAAGCTGAACAACGCCCGCATCGCGATCGACGTGTGCCGCGAGGCACGGACCGTGCTGGGCGGCAACGGCGTCACGCTGGACCACTCCCCCATGCGCCACGCGAGCAACCTGGAGTCGGTGCGCACCTACGAGGGCACCGACGAGGTGCACACCCTGGTGCTCGGCCGGCACCTCACCGGGATCGCGGCGTTCCGCTGACCTGCCCGGGCACCTGCACGTAGACTGTGCGCCGCGCGCGAGTGGCGTAATTGGCAGCCGCGCCAGGTTTAGGTCCTGGTGTCTCCGGACGTGGGGGTTCGAGTCCCCCCTCGCGCACACGGCGGGCACGACGACGGCCGCCTCCGTCAGGGGGCGGCCGTCGCTGCGATCCGCGTCAGTTCTTCTGCGCCTCGAGGTCCTTGCGCACCTGGTCCATGTCGAGGCCGCGCACGGCCTCCACGACCTCGGCGAGGCCCTTGGCCGGGAGGGCGCCGGCCTGGCGGAAGACGAGCACGCCGTCCCGGAACGCCATGAGCGTGGGGATCGAGGTGACCTGCGCGGCCGAGGAGATGCCCGGGTTCGCGTCGGTGTCGATCTTGGCGTGCACGATGTCGGTGTTCTTGTCCGAGGACGCCTCGAACACCGGCCCGAACATCTTGCACGGCGGGCACCACGTGGCCCAGAAGTCCACGAGCACGATGTCGTTGTCGGTGACGGTCTTCTCGAACGTGGCGTCGTTGATCTCGACGGTGGCCATTCGCGGTTCCTCTCGTTGAAACGTCCACCCAGTGCAGCACCGTTCTGCCCTGGGCTATTCCAGGAATGCGCTCGCCGTGACCCGTTCGACAGCGCGACGCCGAACTCGACGGCGCGGAGTAGGGCGCTGCGAGGCGCGAACTGGTAGAACGGACCCGTGACGGACACTGCCGACTACCCTTCCGACGACTTCTACCCCGAGCCCACGCAGCCGTCGGGGTGGCTGACCGACGAGGATCTCGCCGTCGTGCGCGCACAGCTCCCGCTCGTGTACGTGGACGCCGTGCCGGTCCGGGTCGACGACTCCGGCGACGTGATCGCCGTCGGCCTGCTCCTGCGGGTGAACACGCAGGGCGTCATGACGCGCGCCCTCGTCTCCGGGCGCGTCATGTACCACGAGCGGCTCCGGGACGCCCTGCTGCGGCACATCGAGAAGGATCTCGGACCCGTCGCGCTCCCGCAGGTGCCGCCGTCGCCGCAGCCCTTCACCGTCGCCGAGTACTTTCCGACCCCGGGCATCACCGCGTTCCACGACCCGCGCCAGCACGCCGTGTCGCTCGCCTACGTGGTGCCCGTGACGGGTGACTGCCGCCCCCAGCAGAACGCGCTCGACCTCGCCTGGCTGACGCCGGAGGAGGCCTGCGCCGACGACGTCCAGGCCGAGATGATGAACGGCCAGGGCATGCTGCTCAAGCAGGCCATGGCGCACGTGGGCCGGCTGCCCTAGGCGGCGCCCGCGCCGGCGCGCGACCGGTCTAGGACAGGTCCAGCACCGGCCAGTCCTCCAGGTCGGCGCGCATCCGCCGGTCGTGCGTCGCCACCACCACGGCGCACGGCGTGACCTGGAGCGCCCGCGTCAGCTCGTCGACGAGGTCGATCGACAGGTGGTTCGTCGGCTCGTCCAGCAGCAGCAGGTGGGGCGCGTGCAGCAGCGCCCGCGCCAGCTCGAACCGGCGGCGCTGACCCGCCGAGAGCTCGGCGAGCGGGCGGTCGAGGTCCTCCTCGCTGAGCAGGCCGAGCCCCGCCACGGGTACCACGTGGTCGGGGTCCAGCTCGCCCGAGGCGAGCAGGCGCAGCGCCTCGTCGGCGTAGGTCTCGAACCCGGTCCGCAGCCGTGCCCTGCCGGTGATCGGCGCGCTCTCCTGCCCCACGACGCCGATCCGCGCGCCCGGCACCACCGAGCGGCTCCCCCGGTCCAGCTCCAGCGTGCCGGCCAGCGCCGCGAGGAGCGTGGACTTGCCGGTCCCGTTCGGCCCGACCACCAGCAGCCGGCCCGACGGCGGCACCGCGACCCGCGTGCCCGGCAGGTCGAGCCGGGCGGCGCCGTCCTCCCCCACGCGCGGGGAGCGCACCTCGACCACGGGGTCGCTGGGGTCCCAGCCCGGCGACATCGCCGGGAGATCGGGGAACCGGAGCTCCACCGGCGGCTTCGGCACCTCGATGGCCTCGGCCTCAAGCTTCTGGACCAGACGGTCGGCGGCCTTGACGTGGATGCGCGCGCGGGTGGCCCGGCGGTGCTTCTGCGAGCCCTTGCCGGGGCGCCACTCGTCGGACAGCCCCTCGTAGGACTCGTCGAGTCGTTCCGCGAGCGCCGCGGCCCGCTTCCGCTCGGCGCGGTACCGCTGGCGCCAGCGGTGCAGCGCCTGGTTCTTGGCGAACCGGTAGGACAGGTAGCCGGGTTGCCCGTAGAGCACCGGCTTGCCGTCCCAGGACGGGTCGAGGTCGAGGATGGCGGTGGCGGCGTCGTCGAGCAGCTCGCGGTCGTGCGTGACCAGGACGACGCCGCCGCGCCAGGCGACGAGCTCGCCGGTGAGGAACTCGATGGCGGAGTCGTCGAGGTGGTTGGTGGGCTCGTCGAGCAGGAGCAGGTCGGAGCGCTCCGCCAGGCGGCAGGCGAGCCGCACCCGGAAGCGTTCTCCGACGCTGAGCTCGTCGAGGCGGCGCGCGGGGTCGCGCGGGGCGCCGAGGCGGGTGAGGGCCACCTCGACGCGGCGGTCGGCGTCCCAGACGGCGAGGTGCTCCGCGAGGGAGAGTGTGCGTTCGAGCACCGCGAGGTCGCCGGAGCCGTGGTCGAAGGCGGCGGCCGCGGCCTCCAGCTCGGCGGCGGCGGTGCGCAGGCCGTCGAGCGTGGCGGCGACCAGGTCGCCGATGGTCTGACCGGGTTCGGGGTGCAGCTCCTGCTCGACGAGCGCGACGCTGCCGTGCCGCCGCACCTCGCCGGACTTCGGCAGCAGGTCGCCGGCCAGCAGGTGCAGCAGGGTGGACTTGCCCGACCCGTTCTCCCCCACGACGCCGAGGCGCGTGCCGTCGTTCACCGTGAAGCTCACGCCGGCCAGCACGTCCCGCCCGGGGTACGCGAAGGCCAGTTCCTGGGCGACGAGGTGCATCCCCCAAGCCTACGGGGCGCGCCGGGGCCAGTTTCCTTTACCGGGGACGGCGCCCACGGGAGGATGCGGTCTGCCGCCCGCCGCACCCCTGGAGAGTGACATGCCCCCGACCGCTCCCGCCCTGCACCTGACCAACCTGCTGCTCGCCCCGGGCGCCCGCACCCGCCGGGACCCGGACGCGGTGTTCGACCGGATGGTCGCGCGGGCCTCCCGGGGCCGGACGCCGCTGACCGACGAGAACGCGGCGGACCTGGACCACCTGCGCCTGGTCCTGCACGCGTTCGCACGGTTCCCCGGGCTGAGCCCGCTCGGCTGGACGGCGGGCCAGGCGATGGTCGAGGGCCGGGTGCGCAACCGGGTGGTGGTGGGCGACCTGCGGGCCCGGCACCCGCGCGTCGCGGACGAGCCGGTGGAGGCGCCGGTCTTCGTCGTCGGCATGCCCCGCACGGGGACGACCCTCATGTACAACCTGCTGTCCCGCTCCCCCGGCCACCGCGGTCCCCGGCTCTGGGAGATGACCTACCCCGGCCTCCCGGTCGACGCCGCGGCGGAGGCGGCGCTGGTCCGCCGCACCCGGCGCCGGTTCGCGATGACGTCGATGCTGAGCTCGACGTGGGACACGATCCACCCGATGTACGCGACGGCCGAGGAGGAGGACACGTTCATCCGGGCGCACTCGGAGCTGCACTCCTCGGCCGTGCCCATGCCGGAGTACCTCGAGCTGCTGGCGACCTTCGACCACCGGCCGGACTACCGCTTCCTGCGCGACGCGCTCCAGCTCCTGTCGTACGGTCGGCCCCCGCGGCGCTGGGTGCTCAAGCACCCGGCCAACCTCTTCCACCTGTCGGCGATCGCCGACGTCTTTCCCGACGCCCGGTTCGTCTGGACCCACCGCACCCCCGAGGTGGCGCTGGCGTCGCTGTGCTCCCTGGCGGAGTCGTCGCAGCGGATCCACCGCCGCCCGGACGCGGTGGACCTGCACCAGATCGGCCGCGACTGGCTCGCGATCATGTCGGACGGCGTCGCCCGTGCCCTCGGCCAGCGGGCCGCCCTGGGGCCAGACCGGGTGGTCGACGTGTCGTACGAGCGCCTCACGGGCGATCCCGGCAGGACGCTGCCGGAGCTGTTCGAGCGGCTCGGTGCCCACTGGGGCGAGGCCGACGAGGCCACTCTGGCGGCCGAGCGGGACGCCCCGCGGCGGCGTCCGCCGCACCGCTACAGCCTCGACCGGTTCGGCCTGGAGACCGGTGAGGTCCGTGCGGCGTTCGGCGGCTACCTGGGGCTGCTGGCCGACCTGCCGGGCTGACGCCTGCCGGACTGACGCCTGCCGGGTTGACGCCTGCCGGGTTGACGCCTGCCGGACTGGCGCCTGCCGGGCCCGTGCCGCGCGGGGCGCGGGCCCGGCAGGCGCCCGTGGGTCAGAGGGACGACGCCGTGCCGTACAGCGTCTGCGCGACGTCACCCAGGTACGGGCCGAACATGTAGTTGCGCATGCTGCCGCCCCGGTACTTGAAGGAGTTCACCGAGTTGAGCACGCCCACGCCGGTCGACTCGGTGTAGTTGACGAACCAAGGACCGCCGGACGAACCGCCGGTCAGGTTGCAGTCCAGACCCTGGTCGGAGCTGCCGCCGAACGTGTCCTGCACGACGGTGCCGTGGCACCACGCGATGTCCGAGCCGTCGTAGGGGTTGGCCGCCGGGTAGCCGAACGAGTACATGTACTGGCCGCGCGCCTGGTTGAAGCCGATGGCCTGCCCGCCCACGACGTCGGTCAGGTGCGCCCCGTTCAGCGTGTTCAGCACGGCGAACGCGACGTCGTAGTCGAAGTCACCGCTGTTCTGCCACTGGGTGGTGGTGGTGAGCTGGCGGGCGGTGAAGGTGCCGTAGGGCCGGGCGCCGTCGTCGTAGGCCGGCACGAACGCCCAGTTCGTGGCGAACGCCCCGGGGCCCTCGTTGACGCAGTGGCCGGCGGTGAGCACCACGTCCTTGTTGCCGGAGCTGACGGCGCTGCCCGAGCAGACGTAGTTCACGCCACCGAGCGTGAAGAACACCTTGCCGGTGGTGTCCACGACCTTGCCGCCGCCCGAGTAGTACCCGCCCACGAACGCCGCGGACGGGGCCGGCTTGGCCGCGGCCTGCGGCACGACGGTCGGCCTGCCGGCGGCCACCGGGTCGCCGGCGGACGCCTTGTCCCTGCCCGCCACCAGGACGTCGGCGGGCACGGCGTCGCGCATCCGCTGGGGGGTCCAGTAGTCGGTCACCCTGTCCTGGGCGGACAGGGTCGTCGCCGCGCTGTGCACCACGACGGCGGTGCTCTCGCTGGCCTGCGACGGCGCACCGAGCGCGACGGCCACGCTGCCGCCGAGCGCCAGGGCGGCCAGGCCGCCGAGCAGGGTGCGGGAGAGGTTGCTTCGCATGCTGCCTCCTAGATCACGCTGGCCGCCGGGTTGGCGGCCAGCGTGATCCTGGAGCCTGGATGATTCGACCGCAAGAGGCGTATATGTCCGGGATGTAAATTTCCTCCAGAACTCCGCCGCCAGAGGGCCGGTGATGCCACGGGCCGCCGGTGCCGACGGACTAGGCTCACGGTGTGAGCACCACCGCCCCCGCAGCCCGCACCGCCCCCGTCTGGCCGGCCGCCGTGGCCGACGCCGTCACCGTCCTCGCCTTCACCGGCATCGGCATCGCGTCCCACGACGGGAACCTGGCGAGCGCCTTCGGCCGCGTCGTGTGGCCCTTCGCCCTGGCCGCGGTCCTCGGCTGGCTGGTCGCCCGCGCATGGCGCGACCCCGCCCGCATCTGGCCGGCCGGTGTCGTGGTCTGGGGCGTCACCGTGCTCGGCGGCCTGGCCCTGCGCGGCCTGTCCGGCCAGGGCCTGGCGTGGTCGTTCGCCCTGGTGACGGCGGCCTTCCTCGCGATCACGATGCTGGGCTGGCGCGGCCTCGTGACGGCCCTGCGCCGCGGTCAGGAACACCGCCCGGCGGAGGGCTGAATCACCCGCTCCCGGGGGTGGTGCGGCGACCCGGCGCCGCGATAGGTTCGCGCGCCGGCCGATCAGGCCGGGCACGACGACCCAGACCACCCGGGGGCCTTATGACCGACAGCACGCCGGCGCCGCCCGGCGCGAGCACGGAGCAGTCCTGGACCAGCGGCCCGTTCCCGCCGCTCTGGTTCGCGGTCGTGGGCAGCCTTGTCGGCCTGTTGCTGACTGGCGCCGGGACGGGCCTGTGCCTGGTGGGATCCGTGGCCGCGGCGATCATCGCGCGGCGACGGCCGTGGGTCTCGGCGGCGGCCATCGTGCTCGCGGTGTGGTCCGGGGTGATCGTGCTGTTCACCGGGCGATTCATGCCTTAGTCCCCAGCCACCTGGTCCCCAGCCACTGGTGCACACCTGGGCGCGGGGCTCATGCCTGGGCGAGATGGACACCGAGCCACGATCGGCGTGATCTGCGGGGCCGAGCCGAGCGGGGCCGAGCCGAGTCGGGCCGAGTCGGGCGGGGCCGGGCGAAGCCGAGCCGGGCCGGGCCGAGCCGGGCCGGGCCGGGCCGAGCCGGGCCGAGCCGGGCGGGGCCGAGCCGAGCCGAGCCGGGCCGAGCCGAGCCGGGCCGAGCCGAGCCGGGCCGAGCCGAGCCGGGCCGAGCCGAGCCGGGCCGAGCCGGGCCGAGCCGAGCCGAGCGGGGCCGAGCCGCGAGATCGGTCCACCGCTCGACCTCCCAGCCGATGTTCGGTTCCTTGCCCTGAAATCGGCAGGTTGATTGACCGATCTCAGAGCAAGAGGCCGAACACACCGAGCCGCGAGCAGCAAGAGACCGAGCTCACGAGCCCCATGAGCCGACAACCGGACAGATCCACCGCACAAGACGCTGGACCCCACGGCCTAGCCACCTCAGCCTGCCGAGACCACCTCAGCCTGCCGAGCTCACCCCAGCCCCCCGAAGCCACCCCAGCCTGCCAAGCTCATCCCAGACCCCCTAGACCACCTCAGCCCGCCGAGCTCACCCCAGCCCCCGAGACCACCCCAGACCCCCCAAGACCACCCCAGCCTGCCAAGCCCGCCCCAGCCCCCCGAGCCCACCTCAGGCCGCCGCCGACCCCAGCGCCGCCACGACCACCGGGGCCAGAGCCCGGAACGCCTTGCCGCGGTGCGAGATCGCGTTCTTCTCCTCGGGGGACAGCTCCGCCGCCGTCCGTCGCGCCCCGTCGGCGCCGTCCGCGGAGCGCGGGTCCTCGTCCACCACCAGGATCGGGTCGTAGCCGAAGCCGTTGGTACCGCGCGGTGCCGTGGCCAGCACGCCCCGCATCTCCCCGAGCCGCACCTCCTCACGCCCCTCCGGCGTGACCAGCGCGGCCGCGCAGACGAAGCCGGCCTGGCGGTGCTCGGCGCGCACGTCGCCGAGCTGGCCGAGCAGCAGCTCCAGGTTCGCGAGGTCGTCGCCGTGCTTGCCGGCCCAGCGGGCCGAGAAGATGCCGGGCGCCCCGCCCAGCACGTCCACGGCCAGGCCGGAGTCGTCGGCGACGGCGGGCAAGCCGGTCGCGGCGCACACCGCGCGGGCCTTGATGAGCGCGTTCTCGGCGAACGTCACGCCGTCCTCCACGGGCTCCGGGGCGCCCACCTCGCCGGAGGTGACCAGCTCGCCGTCGGGCAGGTCCAGACCTGCCTCGCCGAGGATCGCGCGCAGCTCGGGAACCTTCTTGGCGTTGTGCGTGGCGAGGACGATCCGGGCGGCCGGCGGCACGATCAGGGAGGTCATGCCCCGATCATGCCAGCCAGCGCTCAGAGCTCCTGCGCGAGGGCCGCCTGCTGGATCTTCGTGAGCTCCGCGGTGCCGCCCACCGCGAGGTCGAGCAGCGCGTCGAGCTCGGCGCGGTCGAACGGCGCGTGCTCGGCGGTGCCCTGCACCTCGATGAACTTCCCGCCGCCGGTGACCACCACGTTCATGTCGGTCTCGGCGCGCACGTCCTCGACGTACGGCAGGTCGAGCATGGGGGTACCGTCGATGATCCCCACCGAGACGGCGGACACGGAGTCGGACAGCACCTGCTTGCCGCCCTTGACGTGCCCGTGCCGGCGGCCCCACGCGATCGCGTCGGCGAGGGCCACGTAGGCG
Organism: Promicromonospora sp. NPDC050880; assembly: GCF_044456525.1. Classification (NCBI taxonomy): domain Bacteria; kingdom Bacillati; phylum Actinomycetota; class Actinomycetes; order Micrococcales; family Promicromonosporaceae; genus Promicromonospora; species Promicromonospora sp. NPDC050880. Next base: position 120,976 of record NZ_JBITFV010000014.1, on the reverse strand, counting down.
CCGGTGATCGCGGCCGTGCGGGTGCCGCCGTCGGCCTGGAGCACGTCGCAGTCCAGCACGATGGAGTTCTCGCCGAGCGCGCTCATGTCCACGACGGCGCGCAGCGACCGGCCGATGAGCCGCGAGATCTCGTGGGTGCGTCCGCCGATCTTGCCCTTGACGGACTCGCGCTGGCTGCGCTCGTTGGTGGCGCGCGGCAGCATCGCGTACTCGGCGGTGACCCAGCCCTCGCCGGACCCCTTGCGCCAGCGCGGCACACCCTCGGTGAACGAGGCGACGCACAGCACGCGCGTACGCCCGAACTCCACGAGCACCGACCCCTCGGCCTCGTCGAGCCATCCCCGGGTGATCGTCACGGGGCGGAGCTGGTCGGTGGCGCGCCCGTCGGCGCGCACGATGTCGCTGGTGCTGGTGGTCATGCGCCCACCCTAACGACCCGACCCGGCCGCCGGACGTGCGGATCACCCAGGTGACCTGCGCGTCTGGCACCTCGAGCGGCGCGCTGACCTGCCGAAACGTGTCACGCGTCACGCGTGGTGCCGCTCACGCGAAACGGTGACGACACGTTGTGATCGCTAGGCTTCACCCCGTGAACGACGCGCCCATCGGGATCTTCGACTCCGGCCTCGGCGGCCTCACGGTCGCGCGCGCCATCCTGGACCAGCTCCCCAACGAGCAGGTCCGGTACCTCGGCGACACCGTGAACAGCCCCTACGGCCCCAAGCCGCTCGCGGCCGTACGGGCCATGGCGCTCGACGCCCTGGACCAGCTCGTGGCCGACGGCGTGAAGATGCTGGTCATCGCGTGCAACACGGCATCGTCGGCGATGTACCGCGACGCCCGCGAGCGGTACACGCAGCGCCACGGCATCCCCGTGGTCGAGGTGATCCTGCCGGCGGCGCGCGCCGCGGTGACCGCCACGCGGTCGGGTCGCATCGGCGTGATCGGCACGAGCACCACCATCCGGTCGCGCGCCTACGACGACGCGTTCCACGTCACGCCCGGCCTGACGATCACCACCCAGGCGTGCCCCGAGTTCGTGCGCTTCGTCGAGGAGGGCCGCACGTCCGGCCCGGAGGTGCAGAAGTTCGCGCACGAGTACCTCGACCCCGTCAGGGCGGCCGGCGTCGACACGCTCGTGCTGGGGTGCACGCACTACCCGCTGCTCGCGGGCGCCATCTCCTACGTGATGGGCGAGGAGGTCACGCTCGTGTCCAGCGCCGACGAGACCGCGAAGGACGTGTACCGCACCCTCGTGGAGCACGACCTGGAGCGCACGCCCGACGCCGGCGCGCCCGTGCACCGCTTCCTGACCACCGGTGACCCGGCCCCGTTCGGGCAGCTCGCCAGCCGGTTCCTCGGCCCCGAGGTGTCCCTCGTGGAGGCCGTCTGATGCGCCTGCTCCCCCTGGGGGTCTCCGGGTCGTTCCCGGGCCCGGCCACTCCCGCGTCGTCCTACCTGGTGCGGGTCACCGCCGCCGAGGCCGCCGCCGCCGGCCACGAGGCCCGCGACTGGAACGTGCTGCTCGACCTCGGCAACGGCGCTTTCGGCGCCCTGCAGCGGCACCTCGACCCGATGGCGCTCGACGCCGTGTCGATCTCGCACCTGCACCCCGACCACTGCGCCGACCTCGCGGGGCTCTACGTCTACCTGCGCTACCACCCGGAACGCGGCTCCCTGCGCGACGGCGGCCGCGGCACCCCCCTGCCCGTCTACGGGCCGTCGACCGCCGAGCGGCACGTCGCGCTGTCCTACGGGCTGAGCGAGGGCGAGTCCATGGCGAACGACTTCGACTTCCGTTCCTGGGCGGAGCACCCGTCGGTGCGGGTGGGGCCGCTCACGATCGAGCCGCACCGGGTGTTCCACCCGGTCGAGACCTACGGGGTCCGGGTGACCGGCCCGTCGGCGTCGGGCGGTACGACGACGCTCGCCTACACGGGCGACACGGACGCCTGCACCTCCGTGGTCGAGCTGGCGCGCGACGCCGACCTGCTGCTCAGCGAGGCGGCCTTCCTGGAGGGCCGCGACGACGTGGTCGAGCGCGGCATCCACCTCACCGGCCGCCGCGCCGGCCAGGTCGCGACCGACGCCGGTGCACGCCGCCTGCTGCTCACGCACCTGCCCGTCTGGAACGACCCGGCCGACTCCCTGGCCGAGGCCCGCGGCTCCTACGCGGGTCCGGTCGACGTCGCGGAGCCGGGCACCGTCTACGAGCTTTGACCCTCAGGCGAGCGGACGGCGCCCGCGCAGCTCCGCGAGCATCACGTCCATCAGCGTCTCCTGCGCGTAACCCGCCGCCACGAAGACGCCCGACCAGAAGCGCCGGGCGGCCCGGCCGTCGGTCGCCACGGGGATCTCCCGGCCCGCCTGACGGTCCCACATGATCTCGTCGGTGAGATGCATGACCTGCTCGTCGGTCTTCAGGCCGAGCCGCTCGGCGATCACGAGGCGCACGTCGGTCAGGGCGCCCGCGAACTGCTCGGCGTCCTCGCGGGGCACCCGCACGGGCGGGGGTGCGCCGTGGCGGCCGAGCGGCGACGGGGCGTCGTCCCCGCTGGGCAGGTCGAGCAGCGCGGCGAAGGCCTCCAGCCGGTCCACCTTCGCACGGGCGACGTCGTTCTGCGTCAGACGGCGGAACTCGTCGGCGAGGTCGGCGTCGTCCTTGCTCGCGTCGGGCAGGAGCCGCTGCGCCGCGGGGTCGGTCGGCAGGCGGCCCACCCCGGTCACACCCGTCAGGCGGGCGAGGTCCGCGTCGGTGAGCTCGTCGGGCGCGAGCAGTCCGTTCGCCCACGCCTGCCCCTTGCCCGGCCCGGGATGAGCCGACGGGCCCGGCTCGTCGCCGTCGTCGAACAGGTCCAGGCCGGCCTCCTCGCGGAGCATGTCCGCGACGTCGCGGGCCACCCTGGCCAGGACCACCCGCTCCACCGGTTCGAACCTGGCCTCGTAACCCCGCCGCATGGCGCGGAACGGTGTCATGCGACTCCCCGTGCGCCCGACTCCTGCAGCGTCGCCCACAGACCGAACCCGTGCATCGCCTGTACGTCCACCTCCATGCGCTCGCGCCCCCCGCTGGACACGACTGCGCGACCGTTCTTGTGCACCTGCGTCATCAACCGCTCCGCCTTGACCCGCGGGTACCCGAAGTAGCTCTCGAACACGTACGTCACGTACGACATGAGGTTCACCGGGTCGTTCCAGACGATCGTCACCCACGGATCAGCAACCCCCGACGCGAGATCGGCGTCGGTGTCCTCCTCGACGGCCGTCCCGGCTGACCCCAGGGGCGTGAGCAGCGGCGAAGGGGAAGAAGTCACAGGTCTCACTCTAGGCGGTTCGGTCCCCGGACTGGACACCCTTGTCCAGAATTTTCGCGAAGTTGTCGCCGGGCTGTGACCTGGGGTACTTCGCCGGTCACGGGCGGTTCACCGGGACCCGTCCAGCCGGAGGTCCACCGTGGGGATCGCCGGGTCGCCATCCGACAGACGACGCGCCCCGCGGGGCAGCTCCGCACGCACCATGCCGTGGTTGATCGCCGCGTTGGCCACCCCGTACGGGCCCACCCAGCGCGAGTCGACGGCGCCGTCCACCACCATCGGCGCGAGCAGGGGCCGCAGGTCGTCGCTCTGGGGCGTCCACTCGGCCACCGCGTCGTCCGGGCCCGTCACCATGACCTCCTCGACCGCGTGACCGTCCCGGCCGTAGCGGCGGGCGGCAGCCTTGCGCCCGCCCCGGGAGGCCTTGTTCGCGGACGCCTTGGCCACCGGCTGGAGCACGCCCGAGGCGTCGGCACGCGCCACCAGCTTGTAGACCATACCGCACGTGGGCGCACCCGACCCGGTCACCACCGAGGTACCCACGCCGTACACGTCCACCGGCGCGGCGGCCAGCGAGGCGATGGCGTACTCGTCGAGATCGGACGTGACCACGATCTTCGTGTCGCGGGCGCCGAGGCCGTCGAGCTGCCGGCGCACCTCCTGCGCCAGCCCGCCCAGGTCGCCGGAGTCGAGGCGCACCGCACCCAGACCGGTTCCCGCCACCTCGACGGCGGTGGCCACCCCCCGTCGCACGTCGTACGTGTCCACCAGCAGCGTCGTGCCGGGACCCAGCGCCGCGACCTGGGAGACGAACGCGTCCCGCTCGCTGTCGTGCAGCAGCGTGAACGAGTGCGCGGCGGTACCGATCGTGTCCAGGCCGTACCGCATGCCGGCCTCCAGGTTGGACGTCCCGGCGAACCCACCGATCACGGCAGCCCGCGCGGCGGCGACGGACGCCTGCTCGTTGGCCCGGCGCGAACCCATCTCCAGCACGGGCCGGCTCCCGGCCGCGCTGGTCATGCGGGACGCCGCCGACGCCACCGCCGAGTCGTAGTTCAGGATCGACAGGATCAGCGTCTCCAGCAGCACCGACTCCGCGAAGGTGCCCTCGACCTGCAGCACCGGGGAGCCGGGGAAGAACACCTCGCCCTCGGCGTAGCCCTGGATGGTCCCGGAGAAGCGGTAGTTCGCCAGGTAGTCGAGGGTCCGGCGGTCCACCACGCCGTTCTGCTCGAGATAGGCGAGCTCGGCGTCCTCGAAGACGAAGTGTGGCAGCGCTTCCAGGACACGACCGGTCCCCGCCAGGACGCCGTAGCGGCGCCCCGGTGGCAGCCGTCGCGTGAACACCTCGAACACGCAGTGGCGGTGCGCCGTGCCGTCCGCGAGGGCCGCTTGGAGCATGGTCAGCTCGTAGCGGTCGGTCAGGAGTGCGACCGACGGACGCACCGCCGGCAAGGGCGCTGCGGGCAGGGGTCGAGGCTCGTCGACAGCCGTGTCGAACGCAGGCCACGAGTCAGTGAGCGGGGCGCCGCTGCCCCGAGGCTCGTCGGTCATGCACTCACGGTAGGCCAGAGAACGGGCCCTCGTAGTGCGAACACGGCTGTGGCGCGGTCTTGTCTCAGCATGCGGATCGTGGCGCTCGCCACTACTTCTGTCCGACGAACCAGCGGCGCACCTGAGCCACCCGTGCGTCGAGCTGATCCGCGGTCGCCAGCGGCACCTCCGGGCCCCCGCACTTGCGGCGCAGCTCGGTGTGGATCACGCCGTGCGGCTGCCCGCTGCGCTTGGCCCACGCCGAGACGAGCTTGGACAGCTCCTTGCGCAGCTCGGCGGCACGCCGGTGCTCCTGCTCCGAGCGCTCGTTCTCCACCTCGCGCGCCGTGGGCGCACCACCGCGCGCCTTCAGGTGGTCGGCCTGACGCTGCCGCAGCAGCGTGGCCACCTGGTCGGGCTCCAGCAGGCCGGGCAGGCCGAGGAAGTCGAGCTCCTCCGCCGAGCCGACATCGGCACCCGCACCGAACTCGCCGCCGTCGAACAGCACCCGGTCGAACGAGGCCTGGGCGTCCAGGGCCTGGAACGAGCCCAGCAGCTCGCCCGACGCCTTCTCCTCCTTGTTCGCCTCCGCGATCAGCGCGGCCTCCGGGTCGTACTCGATGCCCTGCTCCTCGGCCGTGCGCGGCCGGTCGAGCGCGTGGTCGCGCTCCTGCTCCATCGAGTTCGCCAGGTTCAGCAGCGGCGCGACGCTCGGCAGGAAGATCGACGCCGTCTCGCCGCGCTTGCGGGCGCGCACGAACCGGCCGATCGCCTGGGCGAAGAACAGCGGCGTCGAGGCGCTCGTGGCGTACACGCCCACGGCGAGCCGCGGCACGTCCACGCCCTCCGACACCATGCGCACCGCCACCATCCAGCGGTCCTCGCCCTGCGCGAACTCCTCGATGCGCCCCGAGGCGCCCTCGTCGTCGGACAGGACGACCGTGGGCCGCTTGCCCGTGATCTCGTGCAGGTGCGCGGCGTACGCGCGCGCGTTGTCCTGGTCGGTGGCGATCACCAGGCCGCCCGCGTCGGGCACCGTGCGGCGCACCTCGGTCAGGCGCTTGTCGGCCGCCGAGAGCACCGACGGGATCCACTGCCCCTCGGGGTCCAGCGCGGTGCGCCACGCCTGACCGGTCATGTCCTTGGTCATGGCCTCGCCGAGGCGGGCGCTGACCTCGTCGCCCGCCTTGGTGCGCCAGCGCATGTCGCCCGCGTAGGACATGAACAGCACCGGGCGCACCACGTGGTCGCGCAGGGCCTCGCCGTAGCCGTAGGTGTAGTCGGCCTTCGAGCGGCGGATGCCCTCGGCGTCCGGCTCGTACTCGACGAACGGGATGGCCGACGTGTCGCTCCGGAACGGGGTACCGGTCAGCGCGAGGCGGCGCTCCGCGCCCTCGAACGCCTCGCGCACGGCGTCGCCCCAGCTCAGGGCGTCGCCACCGTGGTGCACCTCGTCCAGGATCACCAGGGTGCGCGCGGCCTCCGTGCGGGCGCGGTGCAGCGCGGGCTTGGCCGCGACCTGCGCGTACGTGAGCGCGACACCGTCGTAGTGGGAACCGTGCCGGCCCTGCGAGTTCTTGAACTGCGGGTCGATGCGGATGCCGACGCGCGCGGCGGCGTCGGCCCACTGGGTCTTCAGGTGCTCGGTGGGCGCCACCACGGTGACGCGCCGGACCAGGCCCTGCTCCAGGAGCTCGGTGGCGATGCGGAGCGCGAACGTCGTCTTGCCGGCGCCGGGCGTGGCGACGGCCAGGAAGTCCTTCGGGTTCTTCTCGCGGTACAGCTCCAGCGCCTCGGCCTGCCAGGCGCGCAGGCTCGACGCCGTACCCCAGGGGGCACGACGTGGAAAGGCAGGGCTGAGCGACGAAGCGGCCGCAGACGACGGTGTGTGGGGCAGCTGCTGCGGCTGGCTCGTCACTGGGTGGAGTCGCCCTCGCCGCCGTCCTGCGGGTCACGGAGACCGTCGTAGATCTCCTTGCACCGGGGACACACCGGGAACTTGCCCGGGTCCCTGCCCGGCACCCAGACCTTGCCGCAGAGCGCGATCACGGGCTTGCCGCTCAGGGCGGACTCCATGATCTTCTCCTTGCGCACGTAGTGCGCAAAACGCTCGTGGTCCCCGGGCTGCGCCTCCTCCCGGGTCTCCTCGCGCTCCAGGACGCTCGTACCGCCCTGCGTACGGGGGTCGTCCTGCGGGCTGGAGAGTGGTTCGGTCATGCCGAGAAGTCTACGCGGGACCACCGACAGCCACGCCGTCGGCGCGCACGCCGGGGCAGGTCCGGAACCCGTCCCGGGCAGCGGCGGCCGGGAATTCCTTGCGGGCGTGTCGGTGGGCACCGCTATAACTGAGGCATGTCACGTCCCCGCCCCGAGAGGAGCCTCATCCTGCCCGACGACGCCGTCTCCCCCACCGACCTGGCCGACACCCTGTCCACCGCTCTGTCCGACGACCTGTCCGACGACCTGTCCGACAACCTGCCCGACAACCTCGCCGGCGACCTGCCCCGCGGCCTGCCCGACCCCGTCTGGCCCGACTTCGGCGACCACGACGACTGCGCCCGCCGCGCCGTCGCCGCCGTGGCCGCGATGCTCGGCCGCCCCGTCCCCGAGCGCCCGAAGGAACCCCGCTCGTCCGCCGAGTGGCTCAGCCGCCGGTGGGAGGTCGAGGAGAGCGCGCTGGTCAGCGTCTCGCGCGACATGTCGCGCACGCTCCAGCGGCTGCACGCCTACGCGCTGCAGCGCTGGATCGAGCGCCACCCGGACGTCGTGGCGGTGTTCGGCCCCGGGGGTGCCCCGCAGCGTGCCGCGCTCGACCTCGGCGACGGCACCTCGGTGAGCGTCCCGGCCGTGGCGACCGTGCTGTTCCCCGCCGGCTCCGCCTACGACGCGCCGGTGGCGGTCGAGGTGGCCTACCGGTACGGCACCCCGACGATCACCGCCTTCACCCTGCCGGGCGGCCTCCCGCTCGCCGAGCGGGTGCTCGCCGACCTGACCCGCACGCTGGAGGTGGACCACCCCTACCGCGGCGGCGTCCTGTCGGCGCGGTCGTCGTCCGGGTCGGTCGAGCTCGTCCCGGTCAGGCACACGGTGCAGGCGCGCGACGACGTCGTGCTGCCCGCCGAGCTGTGGCGCGAGGTCGACCTGTTCTGCTCCAGCGTGACCACCCGCCGTGCCGCGCTGCGAGCCCTCGGGCACACCACGTCCCGCGGTCTGCTGCTCGCGGGGAGGCCGGGCGTCGGCAAGACGAAGCTGACGCGGGTGATCGCCACGGAGCTCGCCGGCCCGCTCACGGTCGTGCTCGTCACCGCCGAGGTGCTGCGCACCTGGATGACGGAGCTGTACGACGAGATCCGCGGCCTGGGTCCCTGCCTCGTCGTGCTGGAGGAGATCGACTCGGTGGCGGCCAAGGGCTCGCGCGGCGACACGTCCTTCGCGGAGTTCCTCGACGCCCTGGACGGCACCCGCAGCTCGGACGACGTGCTCACGCTGGCCACCACCAACGACCCCGACGCCCTCGACCCGGCGGTCAAGCGTCCCGGACGCTTCGACACCATCGTCGAGGTACCGCCGCCGGACCAGGCGGGCCGTACCGAGATCCTGCGGCTCTTCCTGCCGGCGACCGCGCCGGTCGACGTCGCCCTGGTGGCCTCCTACCTGGACGGTGCCACGGGCGCCGACCTGCGCGAGGTGGCCCGGCGCTCCATCCTGGAGCACGGCCCGGACGAGCTGACCACCGAGCGCGTCACCGACGTGGCGACGTCCGGCCGCTGGAAGCCCGCCCCGGTCGCCGGCAACTACCTCTGACGGGCCGGACGCTCAGGTCACCCGAGCGACCTGAGCGTCCGGCAGGGCGCTACAGGCCCTGCCAGTCCGGCTTGTCCGCGTAGGTCTGCCGGTAGTAGTCGGCGAGCTGCAGCCGGGACGCCGCGGCGTCGTCGACCAGCACGGTCGCGTGCGGGTGGAGCTGCATGATCGTGGCGGGCCACATGGCCGAGACCGGGCCCTCCACGAGCTGGTGCACCGCCTCGGCCTTGGCGCGCCCGGAGGCCAGGAGCACCAGGTGCCGCGCCGACATGATGGTGGCGAGGCCCTGCGTGAGGCAGTGCCGCGGCACGTCGTCGACCGAGCCGCCGAAGAACCGCGCGTTGTCCTCGCGGGTCTGGCGGGTCAGCGTCTTGATCCGTGTGCGGGACGCGAGCGAGGAGCCCGGCTCGTTGAACGCGATGTGCCCGTCGGTGCCGATCCCCAGGATCTGCAGGTCCACGCCCCCGGCGTCGGCGATCGCGGCCTCGTACGCGGCGCAGGCCGCGGGGAGGTCGGCGGCGAGCCCGTCCGGACCCTGCACCGCACCGGGCGCGAAGTCGACGCGCGAGGCGATCTCCTTCTCGATCACGTTGCGGTACCGCTCGGGGTGGTCCGCGGGCAGGCCCACGTACTCGTCGAGCATGAACGCGCGGGCCCGCGCGAACGAGAGCCCCTCCTTGTGCCGGCGGGCCAGCTCGTCGTACACCGCCAGCGGGGACGAGCCCGTGGCCAGCCCCAGGACGGCCTCGGGCCGGGCCCGCAGCAGCTCCTCGACAGCGCCCGCCGCCAGCCGCGCGAGCTCGCCCGCGGGAGCGATCACAACCTCCATCAGCCTCTCCTCCCGAGGACCGCGGCGCCCACCGCCGCGACCGGAACGTGCGTCGGCGCCAGCCTGACCCGCTCGGCCAGCCGGAGCGAGCCGAGGAACGCGGACACCTTGGCCTGCTCGCGCAGCGCGTCCTGCACCACGTCCAGCAGCTCGGTGCCGAGCTGCGCCACACCGCCGCCCAGCACCACGTGCCGCACGTCGGTGGTGAGCACCAGCAGCCGGACGGCCGAGGCCACGGCGTCGGCGAACCGGTCCCGGACCACGACGGCCTCCTGGTCGCCCGCGCGGGCGGCCTCGAAGAGCTCCACGGGCGACGGCTTGCCGTGCCGCGCGGGCCACGCCGCCTCCAGCGCCTTGCCCGAGGCGAACCGCTCCAGGCAGCCGCGCTGCCCGCACGGGCACTCCGGGCCGAGGGGGTCCACCGGGATGTGCCCGATCTCCCCCGCCGCGCCGCTCGCGCCGCGCCGCAGCTCGCCGTCGAGCACCAGGCCCGAGGCGAGGCCGGTGCCGAGCGCGAGGAATGCGAGGTCCTCGTGCTCGCGCGCGCCGTCGCCCTGGCCGGCCGACCGTTCCAGGACGTGCGCCGCACCGACGGCGGCCACGTTGAGGTCGTTCTCGACCACCACGGGCACCCCGCCCACCCGGGCGGACAGCAGCTCGGCGAGCGGCAGCTCGTCGTCGTGCACGCCGAGGTTGACCGCGTGCTTCACCGTGCCGGACCGGTGGTCCACGATGCCGGGGATACCCAGCCCGACGCCGGCCAGGGCGGTGACCTCCACCCCGCCCGACGCGGCTACGTCGCGCACGGCCTCGGCCGCACCCGAGACCAGCCCCTCGGCCCCGTGCACCGTGGACCGGCGCACGGTGGCCACCACCTCACCCTCCGGGTCGAGGAGGGCGCCGAGGATCTTGGTCCCTCCGATGTCGAGCCCGACCGTGTAGCGCCCCATCCCGTTCTTGCCCATCAGCCCTTCACCGCGCCGGACACCAGACCACCGGTCATCCGGCCCTGGACGATCAGGAAGAAGATCACCACGGGGATGGCGATCAGGACCGCGCCCGCCATGACCGCACCCCAGTTCGTGGCCTGGGTGGCCTGCAGGAACGTGCGCAGCCACAGGGGCAGCGTCATGGCCTCCGGCCGCTGCATGATGACCAGCGCCGTGACGAACTCGTTCCACGCCTGGATGAAGGCGAACACACCCGTCGCCACCAGTCCCGGCGCGAGCAGCGGGAACGTGACCCGCCAGAACGCCCCGGCCCGGGAGCACCCGTCGATCATCGCCGCCTCCTCCAGCTCCTTGGGTACACCGTTGACGAAACCGCGCAAGGTCCAGATGGTGAACGGCAGCACACCGGCCGAGTACACGAGCGTGAGCCCGATGATCGTGTTGAGCAGCTGCCAGCCGTCGATGATCCGGAACATCGAGATGATCATCGCCTCTCCGGGGATCATCTGGACCACCAGGATCAGCACGATGAACGTCCGTCGGCCCTTGAACGAGAACCGGGTCAGCGCCAGCGACGCCGCGAACCCGATGATCAGGGTGATCACGAGCGTGAGGAACGTGACCCCGATGGAGTTGAGCACCGCGGGCGGGAACGGCGCGCGCTCCTCGCCGAACATCGCCGAGCGGTAGTTGTTCAGGGTGAACACGTCCGGCGTCGGGAAGAACGCGAGGTTCTCGCCGCGGATGCTGCTGTTCGGCAGGAACGAGGTGTTGATCATCCAGTACACCGGGAACGCCGAGAACACGAAGACGAACACGGCCAGGACGCCGAACCCGGTGTCGGCGAGACGCTTGCGGATCTTGATCACGACTCCTCCTCCCGCAGCGTGCGCCGCACATAGGGGAACGAGATGGCCAGCATGACGACGACGAAGACGACGCCGATCGCGCTCGCGAGGCCGTAGTGCCCCTGGGCCATACCCATCTGGTAGATGTACACGCCGATCGTGTTGGTCAGCTCCCGGTCACCGCCGACGTCCTGCAGCACGAAGACCTGCGTGAAGAGCTTCAGGTCCCAGATCATCGAGAGCACCACGAGCACGGTGATGATGCTGCGCACGTAGGGCACCTGGATCAGGCGGAAGCGCTGGAAGGCGCTGGCACCGTCGAGCTGGGCCGCCTCGATGACCTCCTCGGGGATCTGCGTGAGACCCGCGTAGAGCGTGAAGGCGACGAACGGCACGGCGCCCCACACGACGATGAAGGTCAGGATGAGGAAGAACGACCACGGGTTGAGGAGCCAGGAGTGCCCGAACCACCGGTCGCCGGTGATCGCCGTGAGCAGGTTGTTCACCACGCCGTACTGCGTGTCGAAGACCCAGCCCCACACGGTGGTGGCGGCCAGCGCCGGCATCGCCCAGGCCAGCAGCAGGCCCACGGACACGAGCATCCGCAGGGCCTTGCCGACCCGCATCATCAGTAGCGCCACGAGCATGCCCAGCACCATCGTGACCACCACGAGCACGACCATGAGCAGGAAGCTGCGGCCCAGCACCGTCCAGAAGCCCTGGACGTCCGTGAGGATGGCCGCGTAGTTGTCGAACCCGACCCACTCGGCGGGCTGGCCCATGAGCTGGGCGCGCTCGTACTCCTGGAACGACATCACGAGCAGGCGCACCACGGGGTACCCGGTCAGGACGCCGAGGAGGATCATCGAGGCCGACAGCAGCAGCCAGGGCAGGTAGGGCGTCCGGCGCTTGCGCCGGACCTGTTGGCGCGGTGGCGCCGGTGGGTCCAGAAGTGTGGTGGTCATGTCCTGTCTTCCTCGGTGGCCGCCGGCAGGCCCTCCCGGTGGCGGGCGGCGGCGGACGGCAGGCGGGCAGTGGTATCCCGTCCCGCCCGGGATCTGAGGTCACCGGGCGGGACGGGACGTCGTGCTGACTCGCGTCAGCTGTTGAGGATTCCCTCGATGTCCGCGTCGAGCTTCTCGGCCACCGTCTTCACGTCCTCGCCGGCGGCGATCTTGGAGAAGGCGGTCTGCAGGATCATCTGGGACTCGACGTCGGCCCACTTCGGCGACGCCGGGGTGAGCCTGGCGTTGGCGGCGGCCTCCGCGGCGGCCTTGCCGATCGACGTCTCCTGGTCGACCTTCTCGAAGAGCGAGGTCTTGGCCGGGAACAGGCCGTTGGCGGCAAGGATCGACTGGTACTCGTCGCTCAGCAGGATCTCGTAGGCGCTCATCGCCAGGTCGGGACGGGCCGACTTCTGCGCGATGGCGATGTTCGAGCCGCCGGCGAACACCTGGGCGGCGCCGCCGTCCTTGCCCGGCAGGGCGAACGCCTGCAGGTCGGAGCCGTAGGTGGAGGCGCAGCCCGGCACGCCGTCCGGGGTCTCGGGCTCCTCGGGGGCGTTGATGGACCACTGGATCCAGCTCGGTGCCGACAGGAAGGCCACGCTGCCCTCGCAGAACGGCACCTGCAGGTCTGCCTCGTTGGTGTCGGCCGGGGCGTTGTTGCCCTCGGTCATGATGGTCTGGATCTGCTCCAGGCCGGCCAGGCCGCCCTCCGAGGAGAAGCCCGCCTCCCAGGTGCCGTCCTCGGCCTGCTCGGCGATGAAGCCGCCGTTCTCCCAGATGAAGGGGAGCGCGTTGTACCAGTCCTGGCCCGGCCAGTACACGCCGGACACCTTGTCGGTGCGCAGGTCGACGGCGCTGGCGACGTACTCGTCCAGCGTGGTCGGCACCTCGGCGTCGCCCAGCACCTGCTCGGAGTAGAAGACGACGCGCGAGCCGGAGTAGTAGGGCAGGGCGTAGTGCTTGCCCTCCCAGTCGCCGGCCTCGACGAAGCCCGGCAGCAGGTCGCTGCCGCCCAGGCCCTCGAACTCGTCGGCCGTGATCTCGCGGAAGTAGCCCGCCTCGGTGAACGCCGCGGCCTGCGTGTTGCCGATCTCGACCACGTCAGGGGCGTCCGAGCCGGACAGCGCCGTCGTGTACTTGTCGACGAGGCCCTCCCAGGCCTGCTCCTCGATGGTGAGGGTGCTACCCGGGTTCTCCTCCTCGAACGTCTCCTTGAGGTAGTCGCGGGCCTCCTGCGGCGTGTCCGAGCCGACGAGCCAGACCCGGACCTCGCCGGGACCGGTCTCCTCGGGCGCCGCCGCGCCGCCGGCGTTACCGCACGCGCTGAGCGCGAGCGTCAGGGTGATCGCCGACGCCGCAGCGCCGACGAGACGGTTTCTGTTCACGTGTGTTCCTCCCGGATACGACCATGTGTCGCGGTGGTGCCTGGTGAGATGGGTCGCCTGCCGCCCACACGTGCGCTCGGATGCTCACGAGACCCCCAGCTGGGCGGAAAGCACGAGGACGGCGGCACCCGCCAGCACCACGTCCTCGTCGAGTGCGGCCATCCGCAGCTGCAGGCCCGATGTGATGGCCGGCATGGTGCGCTGACGGATGGTGTCCAGCGCTGCCTCGCGCAGGGGGCCGTCGAGCAGGTCACGGGGACCGCTCAGCAGCACCTGGTCGAGGTTGAGCGCGCTGACGACCGGGGCGAGGGTCACGCCCAGCACCCGGCCAGCCGACGCCAGAGCGGCGTCGGAATCCTTCGTGTCCTTGCCCTCGACCGCGCGCCGCAGCGCCGGGACGGACAGGACCGTCTCGAGGCAGCCGCGGCGTCCGCAGGCGCACTGCACGCCGTCGTCCACGACGGTGACATGGCCGATCTCACCGGCGGCGTCACCCTGGCCGTGCACGCGGACGCCGTCGACCACCACGCCCGCGCCGACACCCGCGCCGACGGTGACCACGAGCATCCCGGAGCTGCCGCCGCCGTAGGTGAACTCGCCGAGGGCCGCCGTGTTGGCGTCGTTCGCGACGTGCACCGGCAGCCCGAGGCGCTCGCCCAGGAGCCCGGCGAGCGGCACGTCGTACCACCCGCGGTTGGGCGCCTCGACGACGCGGCCGTCCAGGTCGATGATGCCGGGCGAGCCGACGCCGACGCCGATCACCGGGTGGTTCGCCGCGGCCACGAGCCGGCGCACGAAGCGGGTGAGCAGGTCGACGAGCTCGTCGCCCGTGCGGCCGTCGATGTCGAGCTGCCGGCGCACCACGATCTCGCCCGTGAGGCTGAGGACCGCGCCGCGCATCCGGCCGTGCTCCGTGAGGTCCACCGCGACGATCTGGTAGGCGTCCGACCGCAGCCCCACGAGGATCGCGGGCTTGCCGACACGCTGGCCCGGCCGGGTGCCGAGCTCCTCCACCAGTCCCTCGGTGATGAGCACCGAGACCAGGTCGGAGATGGTCACGCGGGTGAGCGAGGTCGCTCGTGCGAGGTCGGCCCGGGAGGTGGGCCCCTCGTGGAAGAGGTGCTGCAGCACCAGGGACCGGTTGTGCGCCCTGGCGTGCTCGGGGAGCACCTTGGACGTCGCGCGCAACCGTGCGCCGAGCCCTCGCCCGGTGCCGTTGCGTTCTGTCGCCGTCGCCATGTTTGTTAGTAGACCTCCTTAACAGAGTCCCTGTCCATCGCCGGGTATGACCCGTAACAAGACTGTTACGTGGGTCACGCTTGCCCAGGGCGGAGCCGGACCTGCCGTCGCTTCCGGATTACTTCACGTGCCTGACGAAACCGAGCCTGCCGTACGCCGGCGGAGCAGGCACGGCGTGACCGCACCGTGATCAAATACTGCGCAAAACCGAAGAAAAATCCGGTCACCGGGTCCACAAGTTCACAAAGGGATCACAGTTCTCAGGTGGGGAGCGTTCCGGCCTGACGGGCCTCCTACGCTCGTCCCATGAAGCGCATCCGGCCGGCCATGGGGGACGCGGGCCCGCCCGCGTGGCGGCCCTTCCGTACCCTCCTGGCGGCACTGACCACCGGGATCCTCGTCGTCGCCCTCGGGGCCTGCTCGGGCGGGGGTGCGAGCGACTCCGACGGCTCAGGGGCCGCCGTGGAGGAGGGTGCCGCGCAGAGCGAACCCCTCTCCCCCGACGGGGCGCGGGACGCCGTCGCCGACGCGACCGGCGCCGTCGGCCTGGCCGAGGCCCCCCAGGAGGCCGTGGACCGCGAGCTCGTCACGACGGGCAGCGCGACGCTCGCGGTGGAGGACCCGTTCGACGCCGCCGAGCGCATCGCGGGCCTCGTCGAGGGCGCCGGCGGACGCGTCGAGACCCGCGACGAGCAGGCCGCGACGGACCACGAGCCCGGCAGCGCCTCGATGACCCTGCGCATCCCCGCCGACCGGGTGTCCGCCACGCTGGACGCCCTCGGGGAGCTCGGCGAGGTGCGCGACCGGCACGTCGAGACCGTGGACGTCACCGGCACGGCCCAGGACCTGGACGCCCGCATCGAGGCGCTGCGCACGTCGACCGACCGGCTCCGTGAGCTCATGGCCGACGCCGACCGGACGTCCGACCTCATCGAGATCGAGGCGGAGCTGTCCACGCGCCAGGCGGAGCTCGACTCCCGGGTCTCCGAGCGCAACCGCCTCTCCGACGAGGTCGCGATGTCCACGCTGCACGTCGAGATCGTCGCGGAGGGCACGCCGGCCGCCCAGGCACGGCCCGGCGGGTTCGTCGGCGGTCTCACGGCGGGGTGGAACGCCCTGGTGAGCACCTTCAACGTGGTCGTCCTCGTGCTCGGGGCGATCATCCCGTGGCTGGCGCTGGCCGGCGTCGTGCTCCTCGTGGTCATGGGGGTCCGCCGTCAGGTCGCCCGCACGCGCGCCGCGGGTCCGACGCCGCCCGCCGCCGAGCCGGAGCCCGCGCCCGCCGAGTGAGCCGGACGCACCACGGCCCTGGTCCGACGTACCGGTGACGTCGGACCAGGGCCGTGGTGCATGGTCGTGCAGGTCAGTCGGTGACGGCCAGCGCGTCGATCTCCACCAGCATCTCCTCGCGCGGCAGCCCCGTGAAGACGGTGGTGCGGCTCGGCAGCACCCCGCCGGGGCAGTGCTTCGTCACGAACTCGCCGTACGCCTCGTTCATGACGGCGAAGTCCTCCCGCTTGGTGAGGTAGACGCGCAGCATCACCACGTCGTCGAAGGTGGCGCCGCCCGCCTCGACGATCGCCCGGACGTTCTCCAGCGTGCGGGTCGTCTGCGCCGCGACGTCGCCGGGGTACAGGTACTCCCCCGACGCCGGGTCGACCGGCCCCTGACCCGACACCTGCACGAACGGGCCCTTGCGCACACCCTGGTGGAACGTGTGCGCGGGCGCGGGGGCGTCGGGGGTGGAGATGGCGGTCTTCGTGGTCATCGGTTCTCCTTGCTGAGTCGTGCGGTGATCGGTCGGTCCTGCTGGTCAGAAGTCGAGCGTGACCTGCTCGACGACGTCGTCGCCCCGGGTCACCAGGGCCGTCCGGTACTTGTCGAGCACCGTGCACGGGTGCGAGATGCCGAAGCCGACCACGTCTCCGGGCCGGAGCACGCCGTCGGACGCCGGCTCGACGGACAGGTAGGCGTGCTGGTCGTTCAGAGCAGTCACCCGCACCCCGGGCAGCTCACGGGCCTCGCCCAGCCGGCCGGCGGCGTCCGGCGTGCGCGCCACGAGCGGCGTCGGCAGGTCGATGTCGAACGACACGTCCCGGCGGCCCATCCCGACGATGACGAGCCCGGGCTCCGGCGCGGACAGCACCGAGGCCCAGACGCGGATCGCCGGGAGCAGCCGGTCGACGCCCATCCGGGTCCACGGGTCGGCGTGCAGGTAGTGGCCGTGGTCGTGGGTCACGTACGCTCCGGAGCGGACCACGGCCCGCGCCGGCACCTCGGCGCCCGAGGCGTCCCGCAGCGGAGCACCCAGGTGCTGCGCCACGACGTCGGCGAACGCGCTGCCGCCCGCGCTGAGCACCACGGGGCCGTCCACCAGGCCGGCCAGCTCCGCCCCGGTCTCGCGCAGCTCCTCGCACCACCGGCCGACGGCGGCCAGCTCCTCGGCGCTGGTGCCGCTCGCCACCGGCCCCTCGTACCCGGCCACGCCGACGAGCCGCAGTCCCGCGTCGTGCACCCGCCCGGCGAGCGCGACGGCGTCGGACCGGCCGCGCACACCGGTGCGGCCGCCGGGCACGCCCAGCTCGACGAGCACGCCGAGCCGTGCCGCGGCCTGCGGGTCCGCGCCCGCGAACCCGGTGGCGAGCAGGTCGAGGCCGGGCTGTGAGTCGACGTAGACCCAGACCTCCTCGGCGGCGCCGCTCGCCAGCGCCGCGCGGAGCCACGCGACGTCGCGCGGGTCGACGATCTCGTTCGCGAGGAAGACGCGCGGGACGCCCCAGCCGAGCACGGTCCGGAGCTGCCCGGGCGTGGCCACCGTGGCACCCCACACCCCGACCGCGGACTGGCGCTCCCAGACCCGGCGCGACATGTGGGTCTTGACGTGCGGGGCGTGCTCCACGCCCGTGGCGGCGAACGCCCCCGCCACCGTCGCGATGTTGTGCTCCAACGACGCCTCGTCGAGCGTCAGCAGGGGCCAGAGGAACGTGGGGTCGTCGATGCGTGACACCCCCACATCCTGCCTTGTCACGGGAGCGGACCGCACACGCCGATCACTCTCGCCGTCCGAGTCGCCCGCCGGGTCGTTCCCCGGCGGCCGGGGACGGCAGGTTCTCCACGCCGCCGTCCTCCCGCCAGCCGCCCATGCCCGCCCAGCCGCCGGCCGCGGTCTCGGCGGCCAGGTCCCGCGGGTAGCCCTCGACACCGGGCCTGGTCTGCCAGGGAAGGGGCCCGGCCAGCGGGCGGTACTCGACGCCGTACGCGTCCAGGCGCGGCAGGTGGCGGCGTTCGAGGCGGTCCAGGAACTCCTTCGACGCCGTCGTCCCGGGCTCCCGGTCGACGGCGGGCGACCAGGCCACCTCGGCGAAGGCGGCGAGCCGGGGGTACGTCGCGTAGTCGACCCGCCGCGCGCTGTCCAGGTGCTCGCTCCACACCTGCGCCTGCACCCCCAGCAACCGCCCGGCCCCTCGTCGGGTGCCGGGCGTCTGCGGGGTCCCGGTGCCAGGAGCCCGCAGATCCCCAGCACCCAGCGCGGCCGGGAAGGGGTCGAAGGCGTAGACGTCCTCGACCGTGCGGAGGAAGCCCACCGGGATCGGTTCCGCGGGGTGGTCGCCCGCGCGGTGGTCCAGGTACACGACCTGCTCGGGCGCCATGACCACGTCGTGCCCGGCCGCGAGCGCGGCGGCGCCCTGCGCGTAGCCCCGCCAGGACGTGACGATCACGTCGCGCGGCAGCATCGGCGACACGGCCTCGTCCCAGACGACCGCGCGGCGGCCGGCGTCGGACACGTGCTCCGCGAGGCGGGACACGAACCAGCCGTGCAGCTGGGCGACGTCCGGGGCGCCGTCGGGCCCGACCAGGCCGAGCGCGCGGGCGCGGGCGACGATGTGCGGCGCGTCCCGCCAGAGCGTGGTCGGCACCTCGTCACCGCCCAGTGCGACGAACGGCGTGTCGAAGACGTCGAGCACCTCGTCGAGCACGTGGCGGAAGAACGCGAGCGAACCCTCGGACGGGTCGAGCACGTCCTGGCTGATGCCCCAGGTGGTGCGGACGCCCTGGCGGTCCTTGCGGGTGCCGAGCTCGGGGTAGGCGGCGACGGCGGCCTCGACGTGGCCGGGCACGTCGATCTCCGGGACCACGGTGACGCCGCGGTCACGGGCGTACGCGACGATCTCGCGCAGGTCGTCCTGCGTGTAGAAGCCGCCGTGCGGGCGACCGTCGCGGGAGCCGGTGCGCCAGGTGCCCACGGTGGACTCACGGCGCCACGCGCCCGTCCGCGTGAGCTCGGGGTAGCGGTGGACCTGCACCCGCCAGCCCTGGTCGTCGGTGAGGTGGAGCTGCAGCACGTTGAGCCGGTGGGCGGCGGCGAGGTCGACGAAGCGCAGCACGTCGTGCTTCGGCAGGAAGTGGCGGGCGACGTCGAGCAGGACGCCGCGCCACTCGAAGCGTGGGTGGTCCTCGATCCGCACGGCAGGCAGCAGGAGCTCCGACGGGACGTCGCGGTAGGGCGCGGGCGCACTCCGGAAGGCCGCCGGGCCGGCGAGCTGACGCAGCGCCTGGACGGCGGCGTGCGCACCGGAGAGGTCCGCGGCCTCGATCCGCACGACGGCGGGCGGCAACGCGTCCGTGGCCGGCCGCGGCGTGGCAGCGGCCGGCGCCGCGGTGCCCACGTCGAGGCGGTAGGCCCCGGCGGGCAGCCCGGCGTCCCGCGCGACGACGACGTCGGCCGCCGGGCCGGTCACGGGCACCAGGTCGATCCCGAAGGCCCGGCCCAGGGCCTGACGCCACCAGCGGGCAGCGGGCCGCAGCGCCGGGTCCGCCAGGACGGTCGCACCGTCCCCGAGCCGCGCCAGAGGGCCCCGGACCTGCATCGACGCAGGCACGGGGACGAGTCCAGGATCTCCGGGGTGGTGCACGGCTGCCACGATAGCGTGACGCCCCGCCGTCAGATCCAGCCGTGCTCGGCCGCGATGCGGGCCGCCTCGTGCCGGTTGGCGGCGCCGAGCTTGGCGATGGCGGCCGCGAGGTAGTTGCGGACGGTCCCGCGCGACAGCGACACCCGCTGGGCGATCTCGTCGACGGGCGCACCGTCGCGCGCGAGCGCCAGCACGTCGGTCTCGCGCGGGGTGAGCGGCGAGTCGCCGGCGCCGATCGCCTCGGCGGCGAGATCCGGGTCGACGTACCGGCCGCCTGCGGCGACCTTCCGTACGACGTCGGCGAGCACCTGCGCCGACACGGTCTTGGGCAGGAAGGCACGTGCGCCCGCGGCGAGCGCCGACTTCAGGTATCCGGGCCGGCCGTGCGACGTGACGATGATGCAGCGGCACTCGGGCAGCTCGGTCGCGAGCCGGCGGGTCACCTCGATCCCGTCCGGCTCGGGCATCTGGAGGTCGAGCAGGGCGACGTCGGGCCGCACGCGCAGCGCCGTGGCCACGGCCTCCTGGCCGGACGCCGCCTGCCCGACCACCTCGAGGTCGTCCTGGAGGTCGAGCAGCCCGGCGACGGCGTCGCGGATGAGGTGCTCGTCGTCGGCGACGAGGATGCGGGTCATGTCAGGCCTCTCTGGGCGGCGGGACTGGACAGCGGGATCTGGGCGTCGAGCAGGAACCAGTCTCCGTCGCGGCGGGTGGTGACCCGGCCGCCGACGGACCGGAGGCGGTCGGCCATGGCCCGCAGCCCGGTACCCCCGCCGTCACCGCCTGCGGCGTCGGTGCCGGGATGACTCGCGCCGTCGTTCGCGAGGGTGAGCTGCACCTGCCCGTCCTCGGTCGTCGTGGCGAGCGTGACCTGGGTGGCCGACGAGTGCCGCAGCACGTTCGTCACGCCCTCGCGCACGACCCAGGCGAGGGCCTCGGCGTACTCCTGCGGCACGGGCGAGCCGGTCACGGTGCAGCGGATGCCGGCCGAGGCGAGCAGCGATCGTGCGCCGGCCACCTCACCGTCCCAGGTCACGCGGGTCTCGCCGCGCACGACGCGGCGCACCTCGTTCCCGGCCTCGTCCGCGAGCTGCCGGACGGCGGCGATCTGCTCGGCCGCGCGCTCGCCGCCGCCCCGGCGGACGAGCTCGGCGGCGAACTCGCTCTTGACGGCGATCGTGGTGAGCGTGCGCCCGAACACGTCGTGCAGGTCGCGGGAGATGCGCAGGCGCTCGTTCGCGAGCGCGAGCGCGGCGCGGTCCTCGTGCGCCCGCTGGAGGTCGCGCAGCACCCGCAGCACCCACGTGCTGCTCCACGAGCTCCACAGGCACAGGGTGACCAGCCCCACGCCCACCGCGACGCCCAGCGGGCTGCCGGCGGCGGCCAGCGGGGCGGCGACGAGCACGATCGCACCGTTGAGGTAGAGCGTGGGCCGCGCGTCGAGCACCGGCACGACGGCCGCGGCCGCCGAACCGACGGCGGCCGCGGAGGTGAGCCGCATCTCCGGCACGGGCCCGGTCAGCGAGACCACCACGAGCCCGGCCAGGCCGACCAGCCACGCGACGACGACGCCCCGGGCCACCGCTCGCGGACGCTCCACCAGCACGTCGAGCGCCCAGCGGGTGACCAGGAAGTTCCCGGCGGTGACGACGCAGGTCAGCGCGGCCGCCGCCACGAACCACCCGAGGTGCCCCGAGACCGCCGTCCGGCCGCTCGGGAAGGCGGCGCCGAAGAGCGAGATCGCCGGTGTCACGGCCACCCCGTAGGTGGACCAGCGCACGTAGGCCTCGAACCGGCGCGTGCTGACCGTCGAGCCCGCGCCCGCGAACCGTCGCTCCCCCATGCGCCACATTCTGCCTGCTGTCCTGGCCACCGGGAGCGGAGCCAGGGAGGTGGCCGGCCGCGGGTCAGTTCCCGACACCGTCGAGCAGCCAGTGGTAGCGCATGCGCAGCGCCCGTTCGGTGCTGGCGGCCGCCGCGGCCAGCGTCAGGCCGATGTTGAGCCATGCCGGCAGCACGACGGGCGACGTGAACGTGCCGAACCGCTCGGCCACGGGTGGCAGCCTGAAGAGCACCTCGGCGAGCTGCGGCACCAGCAGGAGCACGGAGACGACCAGCACCAGGACGGACACGGCGCTGACCAGCCGGCCGATCCCGGGGTTCTCGCGATCGAGGCGGGCGCGACGCCCCTCCGCCGACGCCGGGTCCGGCACGAGCTGGTACTCGGACCCGTCGTCGGCCACGTAGTGGCACCGCCGGAGCCCGAAGGCCGTCTTGACCACCTCGATGGTCCCGCCCTCGACGGGGAACGCCGCGGGGAGCTTCGACGTGGCCTGCTGCCGGCCGTCCACGTAGAGGTGCGCCCGGCCCTCGCCGTCGTCCCCCTGCAGGTGACGCACCTCGACGGCGTAGGTCACCTGTCCGCCGTCCGGGCGGGCCAGCGTCAGGTAGAGCAGCGACCTGCTCAGGTGCTGCCACCAGCGGAAGGACTGGAGCGGACGGCCGTCCCCCGGCCTGACCCGTCGTGCGGCGCGCCGCATCGTCCAGCTCGCGCCGCGCCCGTCGGACGTACCGTCCTCGCTCATGTCGTCCTCCTGCCTCGTGTGCTGTCGTGGTGTGCTGTCGTGGTGTGCTGTCGGCCCGGGCGGGTCAGGAGGCCCGGCAGGACGTGTCGCGGGCGGGCATCTCGCCGTCGACGAGGTAGCTCGTGCCGATGTTCAGTGCGCACGCGTTACCGCCGAGCACGTAGACACCGTGACCGCTGCCGTCGACCGTCACCAGTCGAGAACGGTCGGCGAACTTCTCGCGCAGGCGCTGACCGCCCGCGAGCGGGGTGACCGGATCGCGCCGGTTCTGCAGGATCAGCACGTTGCGAGGACCCTCGTCGTCGATCGCCACCGGCGGTCCGGCCGGCTCGGGCCAGTAGGAGCACGGCAGGATGTTCGCCGACGCTGCGCCGAACAGCGGGAACCTCGTGCGGTCCTCGGCGACCGCCTTCCGGTAGGTGTCGACGTTCTCGTCCCACTCGACGTCGTTGCAGGTGGTGGCCAGGAACACCGACAGCGCGTTGGAGACCGGCGACACCTCGCCGTCCACCGCGGTGCCGGTGCCGGTGCCGGTGCCGGTGCCGGTGCCGGACAGCGTGCCCAGGCTCGACAGGACGCCGTCGAGGTCGGTCGTGTCCAGCAGGTTCCGGACGGCGGTGCCGTCACCCTTCTGGAGCCACTGCCAGGTCTGCGCCGTCCGACCGTAGGTGCGCTCGCTGTACAGCCCGCCGAAGACCACCTGGCGGAACAGCGCGCCGTCGACCCCGCCGACCGGGCTCTCGTCCAGCCGCTCGGCGGTCTCGAAGTACGTCGCGCGCACCTGCGCCGGCGTGCGGCCCAGGCCGTAGGCGGCGTGCCGCTCGGCCGCCCACCTCGCGAAGTCCGGGAACGTCTGCTCCATGCCCAGCGCGAACCGGCGCAGCCCCTCCCGGTCGAGGTGCGTGTCACCGACGTTGCTGTCGAGCACCACCCGGTCGGCGGTCTCGGGGAACATCGACGCGTACGCCGCGCCGAGCGCCGTCCCGTACGAGTAGCCCAGGAAGCTGGCCTTCTCCTCACCGAGTGCCGCCCGGATGCTGTCCAGGTCGCGGGCCATGTTCGCCGTCGACACGTGGTGGAGCCCGCCGTTCTCGTTCGTGCGGGCGCACTGCGCGGCGGCCTCCTCGACGATCTTCGCGCGCTCGAGCACCGCGGCGTCGTCCGGCGCGTACGGCGGGATGTTGCCGTTGTAGCCGCCGGCGACGGGGAACTCGCAGTCCACCCGCGTCGAGTGACCGACGCCGCGGGTGTCCATGCCGATCAGGTCGTAGGCGCTCAGCACACTGTCAGGTATGCCCTGGGACGCCAGCAGCGTGGGCTGCGTGAGCCCCGAGCCGCCCGGGCCGCCGGGGTTGAGCAGCAGGATGCCGCGCCGCTCGGCGGGGTGGGTGCTCGCCAGCCGCGAGATCTCGAGGTCGATCTGCTGCCCGTCGGGGTCGGAGTAGTCCAGCGGCACGGACACGGTCGCGCAGCTCAGCACGTACGGCAGAGCCTCCGCCGCGACCTCTGCGGGGCACTCGCCCCACTCGGCCGGTGCGGGAGCTGCCTGTGCGGCGCCGGCCTCGGCGTCGCCCCGCACGGCGGCTGCGGCGGGCCCGGCCAGCGCTCCGGCCAGGCCCAGCACGGCGAGCAGGGCCACGGCGCGGCGTCGCGCACGCCGCGGTCGGGCGGCAGGGGCGCCGAGGCGCGGTGTGTCGGACGGGTTCGGGTACGGAGGACTGAGCTCGTCTCGGTTCATGTACCCAGCCTCCGCCGGCGCACTCGCGCCCGGCAGTGCCACGAATCACCAGCCCACCCGCCATTCGCACGGGCCGGACCATGACGGATGTCATGCCCGGGGACAGGACCGGGGACGACGAAGCGCCGCGCCCCCGAGGGGGCACGGCGCTTCGTGGAAGGGTGGAGCTGCCGGGAATCGAACCCGGGTCCGGTATCGGTTTTCGAGGACTTCTCCGGGCGCAGTCTGCTGTGGATTTTCTCGGCCCCCGTGCTCGCGCAGACACGTTCACGGACAGGCCCAGTCACCTGAGAGTCCCCGCAGCCCCGATGACGAGGGCTACGAGCAGTGGCTTCCTAGATGACGCGGGTGACCGGAGCGGAAGCAGACTCCGGGCCCACGGACTTCGGGCTCGCTCAGGCGGCGAGGGCGAAGTCGTTGCGCGAGTTATCGGCAACTATTGGTTTACAGGCATCGTTAACGAGATAAGCCTGCATCCTCGGCCCGCTTCTCCTCGAAGCACGACCACCGTCGAAACCGATCAGCCCCTATGGTGTTTTCAACCAGCCCCGGTCGGGCCCTTCGCCCGTCCGGAGTCATCCCAGTCTAGGGGATCAACACCCTGACCGGGAACGTTATTTCCGGCTCAGCCCTCCGGCTCAGCTCTGCTGGAATCGGCTGAGCCTGCGGTTCCGCTCCGGGCGCGTGCCTCGTTCCTCGGCCCGCACCCTGCGCTGCACCTCCGGCTCAGCCGAGCATCTCCTTGTGCCGCATGGCCCGCCGTGCCTCGCGCATGTCCTGCTGCTCGCGCAGCGTCTGGCGCTTGTCGTACTCCTTCTTGCCGCGGGCCAGCGCGATCTCGACCTTGGCCCGGCCGTCCAGGAAGTACAGGCGGAGCGGCACGAGGGTGTGGCCCTTCTCGCGCGACTTCGACTCCAGCCGCGCGATCTCCTCGCGGTGCAGCAGCATCTTGCGCCGACGCCGCGGCGCGTGGTTGTTCCACGTGCCCTGGAAGTACGCGGGGATGTGCACGTTCTCGAGCCACGCCTCGCCACGATCGATGGTGGCGTAACCGTCGGTGAGCGACGCACGCCCCATCCGCAGCGCCTTGACCTCGGTGCCCGAGAGCACCAGGCCGGCCTCGAAGACGTCCTCGATCACGTAGTCATGACGGGCCTTCTTGTTGTTCGCCACGATCTTGCGCGGATCGTCCACGTTCTTCTTGGCCATGGTCTCCCTCCGGGGTCAGTGCTGGTCCGGCCTGCCCCGTGCAGGCAGCGCGACGTCCCATTTTACGCGCCGGACCTGGACGGACCAGGCTTTAACCGCCCCGTTCGCTCAGAGCCAGGTCATCGGGTCCACGGTCGAGCCGTTCACGTACAGCTCGAAGTGCAGGTGGCAGGCCGTGGACGTGCCCGTGGTCCCCGAGTAGCCGATCACCTGACCCCGCGAGACGTGCTGTCCGGACGAGACGGCGAACGAGGTGAGGTGGTTCGAGCTGGACATGACGCTCGTGCCGCTGGAGGTGTAGCCGTGGTCGATCAGCACCTGGTTGCCGAGTCCCGCCAGGGTGCGCGCGTACAGCACGGTGCCGTCGGCGGCCGCCAGGATCGGTGTGCCGCAGTACGCCCGGAAGTCCGTGCCGGCGTGCAGGCGGGAGTAGTTCAGCACCGGGTGGAACCGCATGCCGTAGGAGGACGTGATGTACGGGTTCGCCGTCGGATAGCTGAGGAACGACAGGGTACCGCCACCGGACGACCCGCCCGAGGACCCTCCGGACGACCCGCCCGAGGATCCGCCCGAGGTGTCGCCGGACGACGACTCCTCGGCCGCTGCCGCCTCCCGCTCCGCCCGTTCCCGGGCCAGCCGCTCGTCACGCTCCCTCTGGTCGGCGATGATGCCCTTGAGATCGGACTCGATGGAGCTCAGCTCCTGCTCGGTGTCGCGCATGTTCGCCAGCGCGACGTCCTTGCGGCGCTCGATGCGCGCCTTGAGCCGCTCCTGCTCCGCGATGAGGCGCTCGATCTCCGCCTTGCGCTCCACCGCGGCCTGCTTGGCCTGCTCCTTGGACCGCACGTTCTCGTCGGCCAGGCGCTTGAGCTCCGTGACGGCCTCGCGGATCGCCGTCAACCGGGCCTGCAGGTTCCGCGCGGTGGCCTCGGCGTCCTGCAGCTCGGCCAGGGTGCGCGCCCGGATCCGGGCCGCCGACGACGAGACCGAGTACCCGTCGATGAACTCCTCGGTGCTCTCGGCCCCGGTCACCAGCCCGATCGTCGACCCGGTGCCCGCGCCGCGCAGCTCCTCGCGCGCCATCTGCGCGATGTCCTCGCGCGCGCCGTCCACCTTCCCCGACCCGTCCTGGAGCTGGCGGCTGACCGTCGCCTCCTCCACCTGGGCGTCCGCGAGCCGCTGCGCCAGGATCGCCGCCTCGCGCTCGGCACGCTCCAGCTCCGCCTCGGCGACGGCCAGCTCGGCCTCCGCCACGGGCAGGCGTCCCTCGACCTGGTTGAGCTCCAGGACGGCGTCGGCGAGCTGGGTGTCGGTGTGCTCCAGCTCGGACTCCAGGCTCTCGCGCTCCTGCTCCTTCGCCGCCTGCTCGCGCTCGGCGGCGGCCCGGCGGTCGTCGAGGTCGTCGGCGTGGACGGCGGCCGAGCCGCCCACGAGCAGCAGCACGGCGAGCGCCGCGGCCAGGGGGCCGCGCGCCCGGGACAGGGGGTTTCGGAGCGCAGTCATCAGATCCTCGTGTACCGGTTCAGGGTGAAGAAGGACGAGAGAGCAGCCAGGGCGACGGCGATGACCACGAGCAGGGGCGCGACCTGGAGCACGTCGACCTCCGACACGTAGGCCACCCAGTCGACCGACCGTTCGAGCCAGTCGGTGACCATGAAGCGCACCGCCACCCAGAGCCCGGCGCCCGCGAGCAGCGACCCGAGCACGGCCGCCAGCGCGCCCTCCAGCAGGAAGGGGAGCTGGATGAACAGGTTGGACGCACCCACCAGGCGCATGATCTCGGTCTCCTTGCGGCGGGAGACCGCGCTCAGGCGGATGGTCGTGGTGATCAGCAGCACCGCCGCCAGGAGCATGACGCCGGCCAGTCCCGCCGCGAGCAGGGTGGCCACGTTCAGGGTGCGGAAGAGCGGCTCGAAGACGGCCCGCTGGTCCTCGACGATCTCGACGCCGTCCCGCCCGGACAGCACGTCGCTCACGACGGCCACCTGCTCGGCATCGGTCAGCTTGAGGCGGAGCGAGGCCTGCATGTCCTCGACGGTGAGCTGCGTGCCCTGGTAGCCGTCCGGGTACCGCTGCTCGAACGCGTCGAACGCCTGCTGCTTCGACTCGAACCAGACCCGGCTGACCTGGCCCGACAGCTCGGTGTCGATGACCTGGCGCAGCGCGTCGACCTGCTGGTCGGTGGCCTCGCCGCCGGCGCACGACGGCGCGGCCGACTTGCCCTGGGGGCACAGGAAGACCGACACCTCGACCCGGTCGTACCAGTCGTCCTTGAGCTTGCCGATCTGGGCCTGGAGCAGGGCGCCCGCACCCACGAACGTCAGGGACACGAAGGTGACGAGCACGACGGCCACGACCATCGTGGTGTTCCGGCGCAGCCCCGAGAAGACCTCGCCGAGCACGAACTGGAAGCGCACGTCAGGACCCCCGGACCGTCTGGACCGGCAGGCGGGTCCCGTTGCCCGGGGCGTCCAGCACGGGCGACGCCCCGACGTCGGGCAGGATCGCCTCGCGCTCGCCGTAGCCGCCACGTGCCTCGTCGCGGACGACGACGCCGTCGGACAGCTCGACCACGCGGCGCCGCATCTCGTTGACTATCTCGTCGTCGTGCGTGGCCATGACCACCGTGGTGCCGGTGCGGTTGATGCGGTCCAGCAGGCGCATGATGCCCAGCGAGGTGGTGGGGTCGAGGTTGCCCGTGGGCTCGTCGGCCAGGAGGATCTGCGGCCGGTTCACGATGGCGCGCGCGATGGCGGCGCGCTGCTGCTCACCACCCGACAGCTCGGTGGGCATCCGCTTCTCCTTGCCCGCCAGGCCGACCATGTCCAGCACCTCGGGCACGGTGTCCCGGATGACGTGCCGGGGCTTGCCGATCACCTGCAGGGCGAACGCCACGTTCTCGTGGACCGTCTTGTTCTGCAGCAGCCGGAAGTCCTGGAACACCACGCCGAGCTGGCGACGCAGCGTCGGCACCCGCCAGCCCGAGAGGTTGGCGACGTCGCGCCCCGCCACGTAGACGCGGCCGCGGGTGGGCCGCTGCTCGCGCAGCACCAGCGACAGGAAGGTGGACTTGCCCGAGCCCGAGGCCCCCACGAGGAAGACGAACTCGCCACGCTCGACGTCCACGGAGACCTGGTCGAGGGCAGGCCGTGCGCCGCGCGCGTAGACCTTCGACACGTTCTCGAACCTGATCACGAGCCCGACACTAAGTGGGGTGCCCCGTGGCGTGTCGGGGAGACACGCCGACGAAGGTCACCCGGTCACGGGCTCCGCCTCGCCATATCAGAGCAAACCCATGTGTAACCGGCATTTCGCCGGGACCGCCCCCGTGCCGGACCCCGCCGGATGGGGTCTGATGGGGGAACCGGCCCCCGGCAACAGGAGCGTGAGCTGATGCGTGCTGTCGTGTTCGAGAAGTTCCAGACCTTCCCCACCCTGCGCGAGGTGGACCGGCCGAGCCCGGGCCCGGGCGAGGTGCTGCTGAAGATCGCCGGCTCCGGTGCCTGCCACTCCGACGTGGCGCTGTACAAGGAGTTCGCCGAGGGCCAGCCGGGGTCGTTCGCGCCGCCGTTCGTGCTGGGGCACGAGGCCTCCGGCTGGATCGAGGAGCTGGGACCGGGCGTCACCGGGCTCAGCGAGGGCGACGCCTACCTCGTGTACGGGCCCAACGGCTGCGGGCACTGCAAGGCCTGCTCGCGAGGACAGGACACCTACTGCGAGAACGCCGCGACCATGCCGTGGGCGGCCACGGGCATCGGGCGGGACGGCGGCATGGCGGAGTACATGGTGACGCCGGCCCGCAACCTGGTGCCGCTGGGCGACGCCGACCCCGTGGCCGCCGCTCCCCTGGCCGACGCGGGTCTCACGCCGTACCACGCGATCAAGCTGTCCCTGCCCAGGCTCGCGGGCGGCGGGAAGTTCGCGCTGGTGGTCGGGCTCGGTGGGCTCGGGCAGATCGCGGTGCAGATCCTCACCGCGCTCACCGGCGCCACCGTGATCGCCACGGACATGAAGCAGGACGCCATGGACCGCGCGGCGGCCGCCGGCGCCGTCACGGTGCCCGGCGGGCCGGACCAGGTCGCGGCGATCCGCGAGATCACGGGCGGCCGCGGCGTGGACGCGGCGTTCGACCTGGTGGGCGCGGCACCGACGATCAAGACCGCCCAGGAGTGCCTGGCCCAGCAGGGCCGGCTCACCGTGGTCGGGATCGCCGGGGGCGTCACCGAGTGGAGCTTCTTCACCAACCCCTACGAGGCCGAGATCACGAACACCTACTGGGGCACGGTCGAGGAGCTCTACGAGGTGGTGGCGATGTACCGCGCGGGGCAGATCGTGCCCGACGTGGAGCGCTACAGTCTCGACCAGTTCGACGAGGCGTACCGCAAGCTCGAGTCGGGACAGCTCTCCGGGCGTGCCGTCGTCGTGCCGCACGCCTGACCGGCGCGGGCGGCGCGCCGTCGTGCCGCCCGCCTCGGGCTCAGCTGCCCGAGCCGCCCCGGCGCCAGCGGATGCCGGCCTCGATGAAGTCGTCGATGGCGCCGTCGAACACGGCCTGCGGGTTGCCCGACTCGTGCTCGGTGCGCAGGTCCTTGACCATCTGGTACGGCTGCAGCACGTAGGACCGCATCTGGTCGCCCCAGCTGGCCTTGATGTCGCCGGCCATCTCCTTCTTCTTCGCGGCCTCCTCCGCCTTGCGGAGCAGCAGCAGGCGCGACTGGAGCACGCGGTAGGCGGCGGCGCGGTTCTGGATCTGCGACTTCTCGTTCTGCATCGCGACCACGACGCCGGTCGGGATGTGCGTCATGCGCACCGCGGAGTCGGTCGTGTTGACCGACTGGCCACCCGGGCCCGAGGAGCGGTAGACGTCGATCTTGAGCTCCGACTCGGGGATGTCGATGTGGTCGGTCTGCTCGATGAGCGGGATCACCTCGACCGCGGCGAAGGACGTCTGCCGCCGGCCCTGGTTGTCGAACGGCGAGATGCGCACCAGGCGGTGCGTGCCCGCCTCGACCGACAGGTTGCCGAAGGCGTAGGGCACGTTGACCTCGAAGGTCGCGGACTTGAGGCCCGCCTCCTCCGCGTACGACGTGTCGCCGACCTTGGTCGGGTAGCCGTGCCGCTCGGCCCAGCGCAGGTACATGCGCATGAGCATCTCCGCGAAGTCGGCGGCGTCGACGCCGCCCGCACCCGCGCGGATGGTCACGACGGCCTCGCGGGCGTCGTACTCCCCGTTCAGCAGGGTGCGGACCTCGAGGGCGGCGAGGTCCTTGCGGATCTTGGCGACCTCCTCCTCGGCCTCGGCGAGCGAGTCCGCGTCGTCCATCTCCTGGCCCAGCTCGACGAGCGTCTCGACGTCGTCGATGCGGGCCGCGAGCTTCTCGACACGGCTCAGCTCGGCCTGGGCGGCCGAGAGCGCGGAGGTGACCTTCTGGCCCTCCTCCGGGTCGTCCCACAGGTTGGGCGCCGACGCCTGCTCCGACAGCTCGGCGATCTTGGCCTCGAGCGCGGTGGGGTCGCTCACGGCCTCGATGGACTCGAGGGTCGTGCGGAGCGCCTTGATCTCTGCGGGGAAGTCGTTGGTTGCCACGATGTTCAAGGTTACCCGCGCATCGCGGTGCCCGACGCCGGAACGCTCGCGGGCGACGCCGCAGGCCGGACGCGAGCGACGCCGCAGGCCGGACGCGGGCGTCCGCCGCAGGCCCGGCGGCGGGATCAACCCTGGCGAGGCTCCGGAAGCTCGCGGCCGAACATCTGGGCGGTCGCGCGGGCGCTCGGGGTGCCGGCGTCGAGGTCGGCGCCGTGGTCGACCAGCGCCTGGACCACCTCCCCGGCCCCCTTGAAGACGGCACCCGCCAGCGGCGACTGGTTGCGGCCGTTCAGCCGGTTCACGTCAGCACCGCGCTCGGCGAGGCCCGCCGTGAGGCCCGCGTGGCCGTGGTACGCGGCGAGCATCAGCAGGGTGTTGCCCGCTTCGTCGGCCAGGTCCGCCGGCAGCCCCGCGTCCACCAGATCCAGCAGCACGTCGGCGCCCTGGCGGGCGAGGTCGAAGATCTGCTCCGGCTCCAGGCGCGTGCCGCCTCCGTCACCCGTGCTCTGCTGGTCGGCGCTCTCGCTCATGCCCCCAACCTAAGCGCTCCGGGCAGCTCCGGCAGCCAGGCCCGGCCGGGCCGCTGGACAGGTCGCCCTCGACGTCACCAGGCCCTGGCCGTCGCCGCGGCGGTGAGCGCGACACCTCCGCCGTACTCGTCCGTGAACCAGCGCAGCAACGGCGGCCGCGACACCCCCTCGAGGACCACACGGGCCGACCGGCCGTCCGGTGACGACGCCTCGGCCACCACCACGGGTACCCCCGGCGGGTGCTCGGCGAGGTAGTGCTCGACGGCGGCGCGCACCCCGGCGTCGGACAGCGTGAGCAGGGCGCCCTCGGCGGGAGCACCGAGGCCCGCGTAGAAGGAGTCCGGTGAGATCGCGTCCGCGGCGTCGGCCGCGGCCAGGTCCGCGACGTCGTACAGCGCCTTGCGGTCCAGGTGCACGGCGCCCGCCGAGGCGACGACGGCGACCAGCATCAGCGCGAACGCGACGAACGCCGAGGTCAGGAGCATGATCCGCCCGCTCTCCCGCGCCTGCTGGGTGCTCTCCCGACCCCTTGACCTCATGGGCATCAGTCTGGTGCGGCCGGCCGGCGTCCGCCCGGCCTGGGCCCGCGACCTGTGGACAAACTTCTTCGAAAACGTTTAGCGAAATCTCTTGACACCGCCCCCGGGTCTTCGAAATCCTTTTCGACGCATGACGAGCCAACGATGGCACGTCACGAGAGAGAGGATCGATGATGACCCGAACTCGCACCTCACAGCGCTCCAGGCGCTCCCTCCGCACCATCTCGTTCGGCACCCTGGCCGCTGTGCTCCTCACGTCCGCGGTCTCGGCCGGGGTGGCGGCCACCTCGGCCCAGGCCGCCGGCAGCACGCTGCAGGCGGCGTCCGCGGAGTCCGGCCGGTACTTCGGCACCGCCATCGCCGCGGGCAAGCTCTCCGACACGCAGTACACGACCATCGCGAACCGTGAGTTCAACATGGTCACGGCCGAGAACGAGATGAAGATCGACGCGACCGAGCCGAACCAGAACCAGTTCACCTTCACCAACGGTGACCGGATCGTGAGCTGGGCACGGAGCAACGGCAAGCAGGTCCGCGGCCACACCCTGGCCTGGCACTCGCAGCAGCCGGGCTGGATGCAGAACATGAGCGGTTCGGCCCTGCGGTCGGCGATGCTCAACCACGTCACGCAGGTCGCGACGCACTACCGCGGCCAGATCCACTCCTGGGACGTGGTGAACGAGGCGTTCGCCGACGGCTCGTCGGGCGCCCGGCGCGACTCGAACCTGCAGCGCACCGGCAACGACTGGATCGAGGCCGCGTTCCGCGCGGCCCGGGCCGCCGACCCGAACGCGAAGCTCTGCTACAACGACTACAACACGGACAACTGGAGCCACGCCAAGACCCAGGCCGTGTACAACATGGTCCGCGACTTCAAGTCCCGCGGGGTGCCGATCGACTGCGTGGGCTTCCAGGCCCACTTCAACAGCGGCAACCCGGTGCCGAGCAACTACCACACCACCCTCGGCAACTTCGCGGCCCTGGGGGTCGACGTCCAGATCACCGAGCTCGACATCGCCGGCTCCGGCACCTCGCAGGCCGAGCAGTACCGCGGCATCGTGCAGGCCTGCCTCGCCGTGTCCCGCTGCACCGGCATCAGCGTGTGGGGCGTGCGGGACTCCGACTCGTGGCGGGCCGGCGACACCCCGCTGCTGTTCGACGGCAACGGCAACAAGAAGCTCGCGTACAACTACACGCTCGACGCCCTGAACGCGGGCGGCACCGGCAACCCCCAGCCCGGTGACGGGTGCACCGTGACCGTGACCCGCGCCGAGGAGTGGTCCGACCGGTTCAACGTGTCGCTCGCGGTCTCGGGCAGCTCGACCTGGCGCGTGTCCATCCGGCTGCAGGGTGCGCAGACCCTGCAGAACTCCTGGAACGCCACAGTCTCCGGCACCAGCGGGACGTTGACCGCCACACCGAACGGCGCCGGGAACTCGTTCGGCATCACGCTCTACAAGAACGGCACCACCACCCTGCCGACGGCGACCTGCTCGACCACCTGATCGTCGGTCCATCCCGTCGGACGCCCGTCCTTCCGCAGGTCGCGGGAGGGCGGGCGTCCCGCACGACCGGTCACGGGCGCACGCTCGTGTAGGCGTCCACCGTCGCGGCACGGGCGGCCTCGACCGGGACCGCCAGCGGCAACCAGGGGCTCAGCAGCTCGGGCACCAGCGGCAACGGCACCTCGACGCGCACCACGGCACCCACCGTGCCGCCCGGCGTCAGACAGGGCTGGTCCGAGCACTCCAGGGTCAGCGCGCCGGCGTCGCGCGGGAAACCCTGGTCGGCCAGCGCGATGCCCGCGGCGATGTCCGCACGAGCTGTGCCCGCTGCCGACGACTCGGCGGTGACCATCGCGCGCACCGCCTCCCGCGCGGCACCCTCGGCGGCGAAGGCACCGGCCTGCACGCGACCGAGCGCCATCACGAGATAGACCAGCGGGACCAGCAGGATCAGCGTGACGCCGAGGAACTCGACCATCGCGGAGCCGCTCTCGTCCGCGTGGTCCCGGAGGCGCCTCGCCCACGGCCCCGGGTGCGCCGGCCGGCCCGTCACTGCTCCTCCAGCGCATGGCCGCGCACCGTCAGCACGCCGCCCGGGCCGAGCAGGCCGACGACCGGCAGCGGGGCGCGCACGGTCACCTCCGTCACCGCGACCCCGCCCGACGTCGTACGTCCGGCCGTCACGTCACGGGCGTACGCACCGGTCAGCGTGTCGGCAAGGAGGGCACGGGTCCGCGCGGCACCGTCCGCCAGGCCCCGGTCCGCCCGGGCGGCCACCCGCGCTCCCTCGGCGGCCGCGTCGATCGCGAGGGAACGGACGTGCACGGCGAGCGCCACCTGCACGACCCCGAGGAAGATCGCCAGGACCAGGACGGACACGAGGACGAACTCGGCCGCCGCGGAGCCCGCCTCCGAGCGGAGCTGACGCTGCGGCCGGCTCATCCCTGGCCGGTGACGCTGCTGATCGCCTGCCGGAACGCGTTCTCCAGGAGCGGTCCGGCGACGGCCCAGAGCGCGACCACGAGGCCAGCGGTCATCAACGTGACCAGCACCCAGCCCGGCACGTCCCCCCGTTCGTGCTCGTTCCGGTCGTGCTCGTTCTCGTCGTGCTCGTGCTCGTCGTGCTCGGTGGCGTGGCGCATGGCGCGTCCTTTCGTCGGCCGACCCGTCCCCGGGTCGGGTCAGAGCCCGATCCGCAGGGTGGCCAGGCTGGGGAACACTGCGAAGACGACGGTCACGGGCAGGCACAGGAAGACGACCGGGACCATCATCAAGATCTCCTTGCGGCCGCCCGCCTCCAGGAGTGCACGGCGTCCGGCTTCGCGGACGTCGCCTGCCTGGGCACGGAGGACCGCGGCGAGCGGCGTGCCGCGCTCCAGGGCCACGACGATGCCCTCGGCGAACCGCGTGAGCGGCGGCAGTCCCGTCCGGTCAGCGAGCGCGGTGAGCGCCGCCGACACGGCCGCACCCGCACGCACCTCGGCGACCAGGCGCCGGATCTCGGCGGCGAGCTCGCCGCGGGCGGTGGACGCGACACGTTCCAGCGCGGCGTGCGGGCTCTCCCCCGCTGCCACGGCCAGGGCCAGGAGCTCGGCGACGGTCGGCAGCTCGGCGAGGAGCCGCTCCTCGCGCCGGCGGACCCGGACCGTGAGCGCCTGGTCGCAGGCCACGTACCCGCAGGCACCGGCGACGACGACGAGGGCGACCAGGGGAACGACGGCGGCACCGCGTGTCGCGGCGAGCAGGAGCGCGAGGCCGAGCCCCGCGGCGAGTCCCGTCACGGTCCAGACCACCTGCCGCGCCCGGAAGTGGTCGACGGTCTCGGCGGACCCGGCCCGGTCGAGCCTGCGCCGGAGCTCGTGCCGGGGCGAGCCGAACCGTTCGAGGCGCGCGCCGACGTCGTGCAGGCCGAGCAGACGGACCACCGCCGAGGTGCGGCCGGACTCGCGCAGGAGCGTCGAGGTGGCGTCCCGCGGGCGCAGGTAGGGGGCGAGCCGCTCGTCGAGCGTGACGGCTCGGGCCCGCAGCCGGGCGAGGACGATCAGCAGACCGAGTCCGACGCCGAGGCCCGCGAGCGCACCGGCGGCCCAGCCGGTCACCGCAGCACCCGGCGCTCGGCGGGCAGGCGGCCGATCCGCAGCATCACCCGGTAGGCGACCAGGGCGCACAGCCCGCCGGTGACCAGCACCGCGATGCCGGCGGGCGAGTCGAAGGCGGCCGCCGTCCCGGGCCGGGTGGACAGGAGCGCGAGCACCACCCAGGGTCCGGCGACGGCGATCCGCGCGCCGTTGACGGTCCAGCTCTGCCGGGCCTCCAGCTCGCCGCGCGTGGCAGCGTCCTCGCGGAGGAATCCGCTCAGGGTGCGCAGGAGCCTGCCCAGGTCCTGGCCGCCGACGTCCCGGGTGAGGCGTAGCGCCTCGATGATGCGGTCGGCCACAGGGTCGGCGAGGCGGTCCTTGAGCGCGTCGAGGGCGTCGCCGAACCGGCCGCCGGTCCGGTAGTCGTGGGCGAAGCGGGTGAACGGCTCGCGCAGCTCGGCCGGACCGCGCTGCCCGAGCTGCGCCACGGCCTCGGGCAGCGACAGCCCGGCGCGCACCCCGGACGCGAGATGGTCCACCACCTCGGGCCACACCTCCCGCAGCGCCCGACGGCGCCCGCGGGCGCGGGCCCGCACCAGCACCACGGGCCCGGGTGCCGCGAGCAGCGCGAAGCAGGCCGCGATGGCGGGCGAGCGCGTGACGGCCAGCCCCAGCAGCAGGGTCACGACCCCGAGCACCACGCAGGACCACACGAGCATCGCGGGCGTCACCGACGGGGCGCCGGCCTGGGTGAGCAGGTCGCGGGTGCGCGCCTGCCAGGTGACGCGCCCGGGTGGTCGCGGTGTCGGTGTCCAGAAGGACCACCAGACGCAGAACGCCCCGGCCCCCAGGAACAGGCCCACCACGACGCCCATCAGCGAGCGGCCCAGGGGCCGGCGCCGGTACGCGGGGTGATGCCCGCCCAGGGGCCGGCGGAGGTCCCGATGCCCGCGGCAGCTGCGGGGCCCACGGCAGACACGGGGTTCGCTGCGGCCCGGTCGGCGGAGCCGCCGGCCATGCCGGCAGCGGCGCCGTCACCGGTGGCGACCACCGACGTCGGGGCGGCGACAGCACGACCAGGCCGCGCGCCGGCCAGCCACTCCCCGCCTGTCCGCGGGGTCCGATCGGGGCCGCCGTCCGCGGCGCCCACGCCCGGCCACGACCTGCCCGCCCCGGGACCCCGGCCCGCGAGCAGTGACCGCACGTCGAACCCGGCGCGCTCGAACCGGTCCTCGCCGGGCGGCATCCCGTCGCCGCGCCGCAGCTCGCCCTCCGGCGACCTGTCGAAGAGCCCCGCCATCTCGATGCGCCCTTCCTCGACGCGGCCCGTCACGGCGACGATCTCGCGCACCTGGCGCCGCACCACGCCGTCCGCGGCGCGGCTGAGGCCGAGGTGCACCACGAGGTCGACGGCGGAGGCGACGGTCGGCACCACGAACCGGTCCGACACGTTCTCGCCCGCCAGCAGCGGCAGCGTCGTCATCTTCGCCACCGCCTCGCGCGCCGTGTTGGCGTGCAGCGTGCACATGCCGGGCACACCGCTGTTCAGGGCGATGAGCAGGTCGAACGCCTCCGCCTCGCGGACCTCGCCGATGACCATCCGGTCCGGGCGCATCCGCAGCGCCTCCTTGACCAGGCGTCGCAGGGGCACCTCGCCCGTGCCCTCCAGGCCGGCGGGGCGGGTCTGGAGCGCCACGTGGTCACGGACCGGGAGCCGCAGCTCCCAGACCTCCTCCGCGGAGATCACGCGCTCGGTGCCCGGGATCGACCCCGCCAGAGCGTTCAGCATGGTGGTCTTCCCGGCCTGCGTCTGGCCCGACACGAGCACGTTCAGTCCGGCCCGCACCGCCGCGTCGAGGAAGGCCGCGGCGTGCGCGGTCAGCGACCCGAGCCGCACCATGTCCGCCAGCGAGCGCGCCCGCACGACGTGCTTGCGGATGTTCACCGCCATCTCGCCGCCGGTCATCTCCGGGATCACCACGTGCAGCCGCTCCCCGCCGGGCAGCCGGGCGTCGACGAACGGGCTCGACAGGTCGAGCCGGCGCCCGGACGTCTTGAGCATCCGCTCCACCAGGTCGCGCACCTGCTCGGCGGTCAGGACGGTGCTGGTCAGCTCCGGGACACCACGCCGCGCGACGTACACGTGGGTCGGGGCGTTGAGCCAGATCTCCTCGATCTCCGGGTCGTCGAGGTAGGGCTGCAACGGGCCGAAGCCGCCGACGGCGTCACTCACCACACGGGCCGCGGCCTCCGGGTCCGCCAACGGCGGTACGGCCCCCGCGCTCGCCCGGGTCGCGTAGTCACCCACCGCGTCGGTGACGAGGCTCGACAAGCCCGCCCGGTCACCGATCGGGTCCAACCCCCTGCGCCGCACCAGCTCGCGCACCTCGCTCTCGAGGATGCGCGCCCCCTCTTCGCCCATGGCCGACAACGCTAGAGCCAAATGTTCACCTTCGCAGGGCACCCTGTGGATAACTTTCCCCAGAAGGGGGAGTTATCCACCACATCCACAGACTTGTCCACAAAAACGCAGGTCAGCCGGGTTGTCCGGGATGCCGTAGATGAACGCCGGGTTGATCGGTGGTGGCTATCGTCGTCCCCATGAGCACCCTCCATTCACCGGGCCGATCAGCAGACCGATCGCCGGACCGGGGCCAGGACCGGGGCCGGGACCGCTGGCAGGACACCGCGAGCGCCGCCGGCCTGCTGGCCGACGACGGCGGCGTCGCCGTCACGATCTTCGCCGAGATGTCGGCGCTGGCCGTGCGTACCGGTGCGATCAACCTCGGGCAGGGGTTCCCCGACGTCGACGGCCCCGGGTACGTCAAGGAGGCGGCGATCGCGGCGATCCAGGAGGGCCGCAACCAGTACGCGCCGGGCGACGGCGTGCCCGAGCTGCGCCGGGCGGTGGCCGAGCACCAGAAGCGGCACTACGGGCTCGACGTCGACCCGGACACCGAGGTGCTGGTGACCACCGGCGCCACGGAGGCCCTGACGGCCTCGATCCTCGCGCTCACGCGCGCGGGGGACGACGTGCTGACGCTGGAGCCGTTCTACGACTCGCACGCGGCGGCGATCGGCATGTCGGGTGCCACGCACGTCACCGCGCCGCTGGTCCCCGGGCCGGACGGCTTCCGCCTCGACGTGGACGCGCTGCGGGCCGCGGCGACCCCGAGGCTGCGGATGATCGTGCTGAACTCGCCGCACAACCCGACCGGGGCCGTGCTGACGCGGGACGAGCTGGCCGCCGTCGCCGCCGTGGCCCGGGAGCGGGACGCGATCGTGGTGACCGACGAGGTGTACGAGCACCTCACGTTCGGCGCCGAGCACGTCCCGATGGCCACCCTCCCCGGGATGGCCGGGCGGACCCTGACGATCTCCTCCTCGGGCAAGACGTTCTCGTTCACCGGCTGGAAGATCGGCTGGGTGCACGGGCCGGCCCACCTGATCACCGCGGTGCGGACGGTCAAGCAGTTCCTGACGTACACGTCCGGCGCGCCGTTCCAGCCCGCCGTCGCCCGCGCCCTGGACGACGACGACACCCCGCGCGAGCTGGCCGCCTCCCTCGCCGACCGCCGGGACCTGCTCTGCGCCGGCCTGGAGGCCGCCGGGTTCACCGTCACGCGCCCCGAGGGCACGTACTTCGTCATGGCGGATGCCGCCGGGCTGCTCCCCCGGCTCGGCCTGCGCGACGGCGTGGACCTGTGCCGGCGGCTGCCCGAGCTCGCGGGCGTGGTGGCCATCCCGGCGACGGCGTTCTGCCACGCGGGCTCGCCGACGGCACAGGCCCTGGCGTCCCACGTGAGATTCACCTTCGTCAAGCAGGAAGCGGTCCTCCGTGAGGCCGCGACGCGCCTGGCCGGCCTGTCCCTGCCCGGCGCGTGACCCGGCCGGACCGGGCCAGACCGGGCCGGACGTGGCCCGGCGCCGGCCGGACCAGCCCCGTCAGGCCGTCCCCGTCAGACCCTCCACGTCAGACCGTGCCCACGACCAGTGTCACCGCCACGGCCAGCATGATCAGCGCGATCACGCCGTCCAGCACCCGCCACGCTCCCGGCCTGCGCAGCACGGGCGCGAGCAGGCGGGCGCCGTAGCCGAGCGCCGTGAACCAGGCGACGCTGGACACCATCGCGCCCGCGGTGAACCACCACCGGTCGTCGCCGTACGACGCCGCCACCGACCCCTGCAGCACCACCGTGTCGAGGTACACGTGCGGGTTCAGCCAGGTCAGCGCGAGCGTCGTGAGCACCACCGGCCTGAGGCGCCGGCCGGGGCTGTCCCCCAGGGCGCCGTCCTCGGCGGCGGCGAGCGTCGTGTCGCCCTTGATCGCCCGGCGGGCCGCCAGGGCGCCGTAGCCGAGCACGACGGCGGAGCCCAGCCAGCTCAGCACCACCACGGCGTCGGGCCACCGCTCGACGAGCGGCCCGAACCCGGCTCCCCCGGCGGCGTACAGGACCGCGTCGGAGGCCGCGCAGATCGCCGCCACGACCCCCACGTGCTCGCGGCGCAGCCCCTGGCGCAGCACGAAGGCGTTCTGGGCACCGATGGCGACGATGAGCGAGAGTCCGAACCCGAGTCCGGCGAGCAGGGGAAGCATGCCGACCACGCTAGGCAGGGCCGGCCACTGAAGACCAGTTCATGTTTCTGCAGCAGCCTGAGCAGAACTGAAGGTGGGCGACACTGGGGGCATGCGATGGGACTCCCGCCAGCTCGAGGCGCTGGCCGCCGTGGTCGCCGAGGGCTCGTTCGACGCCGCGGCCCGCGCCCTGCACGTCACGCCGTCGGCCGTCAGCCAGCGCATCCGCGCCCTGGAGAACGCGGCGGGCAGCGTGCTGGTGCGGCGCGCCCGGCCCGTGGTGGCCACGGCGTCCGGACAGGCGCTCCTGCGGCTCGCGCGACAGACCGAGCTGCTCGGCGCGGAGGTGGCCGCGGAGCTGGGAGCCGACGACGAGACCCCGGTCCACGACGGCGCGTTCGTCACGGTGCCCCTGGCGGTCAGCGCCGACTCGCTGGCCACCTGGGTCCTACCCGCGCTGGCCCAGGTCGACGGCGTCACCTTCGACCTGCACCGCGCCGACGACAGCCGCACCGCCGACCTGCTCCGCGAGGGCGTGGTGATGGCGGCCGTCACCTCGCAGACCGCCCAGGTGC
Source organism: Promicromonospora sp. NPDC050880 (assembly GCF_044456525.1). Taxonomy (NCBI): domain Bacteria; kingdom Bacillati; phylum Actinomycetota; class Actinomycetes; order Micrococcales; family Promicromonosporaceae; genus Promicromonospora; species Promicromonospora sp. NPDC050880. Next base: position 80,232 of record NZ_JBITFV010000014.1, on the reverse strand, counting down.
AGGGCTGCCGCAGCACACCGCTGGGCGTCATGCGCTACCGCCCGGCGTGCACGCGCGCGTTCGCACGCCGCTGGTTCCCCCAGGGCCCGACGCCGGAGGCCCTCGACGCCGCGCCGGTCGTGGTCTTCGACCGGACCGACGACCTGCAGGACACCTACCTGCGCGCCACGGCGCCGTCGGCCCGGCCGCCGCGCCACCACGTGCCCAGCACCGTCGAGTACGAGGAGACCATCCGCCTCGGTCTGGGCTGGGGCATGCTGCTGGACCGCCCGGTCCTCGGCGGGCTCCCCGACGACGGCAGCGACGGCGGCATCACGCCCCTGGAGCCCGACGCCGTGCTCGACATCCCGCTGCACCTGCAGCAGTGGAAGCTGCGTTCGACGGTGCTCGACCGGGTGACCGCCGCGCTGCGAAAAGAAGCAACCCGAGAACTACTCCCTGCGTGAAATATGGACGTACCCCCATCATTAACCCCGATTCAGTCGTTGCGCACTTCCGAATCATGAACCGGACATCCGCTGTCCGACTTCCTACGGTTCAGGCATGCTTTCCGCGCTTGCCGGCATGGCCTTCGGCCTGTCGCTCATCGTCGCAGTGGGTGCGCAGAACATCTTCGTCCTCCGCCAGGGACTGCGCCGGGAGCACGTGGGGCTGGTCGCCGGCATCTGCGCGGTGAGCGACTTCGTGCTCATCTCGGCCGGGGTCGGCGGCCTGGGCACGCTGATCCAGAGCGCGCCCCTCGTCGTCGAGATCGCGCGGTGGGCGGGCGCCGTCGTCGTGCTGGTCTACGGCGCCATGGCGGGCCACCGCGCGATCAAGGGCCAGCGCGTGGTGATGGGCCGGCACAGCGCCACGAACCGCACCGTCGGCGCCGCGGCCGCGACCACGCTGGCCCTGACCTGGCTCAACCCGCACGTGTACCTCGACACCGTGGTCCTCGTGGGCGGGCTCGCCGCCACGCACGGCGACGACCGCTGGTGGTTCGGCCTCGGCGCCTGCGTCGCGAGCACCCTGTGGTTCGTCGCGCTCGGCTACGGGGCGCGGTACCTCGCCCCGCTCCTGGAGAAGCCGGGCGCATGGCGCGTGCTGGACAGCGTCGTGGCGGTCACGATGGTGCTGGTGGCGGCGTCGCTGATCCTCGGCGCCTGACCGGTCAGGCGCAGACGCCGTCCAGCAGGACCTCCGGGCTCGGGCTGGGCTTCGGCGTCGCCGGCTGCTCCGTGCCGGTACCCGCCCCGGCGTCGTCGGCCCCGGCGGTCTCGCCGGTGTCGCCGGAGTCGGTGGACTCGACCGGGTCGTCTGCCTCCGGCTCCGCCCCGGCGTCGCCCTCCTCGGTCCCGGAGTCGCCACCGGCCTGCGCACCCGCGTCCGCCCCGGCGCCGCCGCTCGCGCTGGGCGCCGCGGACGGTTCGGCGTCGGGCAGCACGACCTGCTCCGGGGGCTGGTCCGCGGCCATGCGCGCGAAGATCTCCGCGGCCTCCGGGGACCAGCCCAGCCCGCCGACGCCGCCCTCCTCCGTGTCGTACACGGGGACCTTCGTCATGATGATGTTGCGCTTCTCGATCTCCCGCAGCGACCACGCGAGGCCCGCGACCTTGCCGGGGTCGGCGATGTCGGGGTCGGCGCTCAGTGAGCCGAGCGCCGCGTTGATCAGGCGGAAGGTCTTCGTCGGGTCGGCGAGCGTCTCGGCCGACAGGATCTGTCGCAGCGTCGCGTTGATGAACGACTGCTGCCGCTCGATGCGCGTGAGGTCGCTGCCCAGCTCGAGCCCCATCCCCGTGCCCTTGCGCACCCGGAGGAACTGGATGGCCGTCTTGCCGTCGAGCCGGTTCTCCCCCGCGGGCAGGTCGATGCGCGCCGACCGGGGATCGCCGTGCAGCGCCTCGGGCAGGCACATCTTCACGCCGCCGATGGCGTCGACCACGTCGATCACGCCGTTCATCTTGACCACCGCGTGGTTGGTCACGGTGACGCCGGTGATCGCGTTGACGGTGTTGATGGTGCACGCCGCGGCGTGCTTGAGCGACGTGTCGCCGCTGCCCACCTCGAACGACGCGTTGAACTTGTCCCGGTAGGGCTGGGTCTGGCTGCCGTCGGGTAGCTGGCAGGACGGGATGTCCACGAAGGTGTCACGGGGCAGCGACACGATCTCGATCCACTCCCGGTCCGCCGAGATGTGCACGAGCATCGTCGTGTCGGAGCGCATGCCGCTGACGGTGCCGCCGATGTCGGCGTTCGACCCGTCGCGGATGTCGGTGCCCATGAGGAGCAGGTTGACCGGGGTGCCCTTGAACGGGTCGGACGGGTCCTTGGGCTTGACCTGTTCCGCCACGAGGCCGTCCAGGTCCTGGACCTCGATCTGGGAGATGGCGTTGTGGTACGCCGTCGCGACCGCCGCCGAGCCGAAGGCCATCACGCCGACGACGCTCATCGTGACGCTGCGGAACACGAGCGTCTTGCGCCAGCTCCGCACGTGACGGGGCTGCCGTTCGCCCCGTCGAGCATGCCGCGGAACCCCCCGCAGCACCTCGCCGACAGGTCGGACCGCCGTCCAGAAGTCACTCGCCACGCACCGGAGACTAGAGCCTCGGTGCAACAATCGTGTAAATAAGTCCTGCCGCTCCCAGGTCTCGTCCAGGCCATGCCCGGGGACACGGGGCCTCAGGTTCGCCCCGGCAACCGGCCGTCAGCTCGCGCAGACGCCCGGCAGCAGGGAGGGCGACGGCGACGCGGAGGGCGTGCGCGACGGCGTCGGCTCGCCGGTTCCCGGACCGCCGTCCGGACCCGCACCGCCGGAGGGTTCGCTCCCGGCGCCCCGCGCGGACGGCGACGGCGACGGCGTCTCGTGCCCCGGCGGCGGGTCGTCGGCGGCGATGCGTTCCCAGATCGCCGCCGCGTCCTGCGTCCAGACCACCCGGTTGGCATCGCTCGGTGCGGCCACGACAGGCAGCTCGGTGAACACGATCCGGGCCGGCTCGATGTCCCGGATGCTGAAGGCCAGGCCGGCGAGCGCCGCGGGGTCCACCAGCCCGGGGTCCGCGGAGACGGCGCCGAGGATCGCCTCGATGGTGCGGTACAGCCGCGGCGAGTCGGTCACGACGTTCTGCGCCAGCACCTGGCGCACCAGCGCGTCGACGAACGCCTGCTGGCGCTCGATCCGCGTGAGGTCGCTGCCCTGCTCCAGCCCGAGGCCCTCGCCGTGACGGGCCCTGAGGTACCCGATGGCCTGGCGCCCGTCCAGGGTCTGCTCACCGGCGGGCAGCTCGAACCGGCCGTACGCCGGGTCCTGGACGAGCGGCTCGGGCAGGCACATGCGCACCCCGCCGAGCGCGTCGACGACGTCGACCACGCCGTCCATCTGGACCACCATGTGGTTGGTGACCGGCACGCCCGTCAGGGTCTGCACCGTGGAGATGGTGCAGGCGGCAGCGTAGGTGAGGTCCTCGGTGGCGCCGCCACCGATCGTGAAGGCGCTGTTGAACATGCCGTAGCCGGCGCCGGACTCGGTGCCGTCGGGCAGGGCGCAGGAGGGGATGTCGACCAGCGAGTCGCGCGGGATGGAGACCACCTCGATGCGAGACCGGTCGCCCGACACGTGCACGAGCATGGTGGTGTCCGACCGCATACCGCCGTCGCCCTCGCCCGCGATCTCCGTGTTCTCGCCGCCGCGCAGGTCGGTGCCCATGACCAGGATGTTGAGGCTGCGTCCGGTGAACGGGTCGTCGGGGTCCGCCGACGGCGTGGGGCCCTTGACCAGACCGGAGACGTCGCTGACGCCGATCTGCTGCTTGAAGTCGAGGTAGGCGGCGGCTCCGCCGGCGACCACGAACGCGAGCGCACCGACGACGACGAGCGCCGCGGCACGCGCGACGCGATGACTGCGCTGGTGACGGAGGTGCCGGGGCACATGCGGAGCATAGGCACGTACCCCGGCACGGGGCCTGTTAAGTCACCCGGGGATCACCTGACGGCGGCGGCACCCAGGTCCGGGTTGTCCGAGAAGAACCCGTCGAGCCCGGCGTCCATGAAGACGCGGATCTCGCCCACGAGGTCGCCGATCCCGTTCGGGTCGGACGACGAGCGGAACTCCGCCGGCAGGAACTGGTTCTCGCGCCGGAACGTCCACGTGTGCACGTCGAGGCCCGCCCGGTGCGCGTCACGGATGACGCTGGTCGGCTCGGCCAGGGTGCCGTCGGCGGCGCGCGGGATCAGCACGTTCTTCTCCGCCCCGATGCCGTCCGCGTAGCGGGCGACCTCGCGCAGGCCCTGGCGGGTGACCAGGTCCGCGTAGGTGCGCGGGTCGCCGTCGGCCACGAAGTCGTAGGGTGCGCCGCTGCTGCTGATGAGCTGGCCGAGGCGGACGTCCGTCATGTCGTCGAGATCCTGCAGGTTGCCGACCTCGAAGGACTGGACGATCACCGGGGCGTCGGCACGGTCGAAGCCGTTGCGGCGCAGCTCGGCCACGAGCGGCTCCTCCAGGGACAGGCCCACCGAGTCGAAGTAGGTGGGGTGCTTGGTCTCCGGGTAGACGCCGACGGGCGCGCCGTCGCAGGTGCGGCTGTTGCGGGCCAGGTCGAGCACCTCGTCGAGGGTCGGGACGAGGTACAGGCCGTCGAACGCCGTGTTCTGCGGCCGGGCCTGGGGCAGGCGCTCCTTGGCGCGCAGGGTGCGCAGCTCGGCGAGCGTGAAGTCCTCGGTGAACCAGCCGGTGATCGCGGTGCCGTCGATCGTCTTGGTGGTGCGGCGGCCGGCGAACTCGGGGTGCGCGGCGACGTCGGTCGTGCCGCTGATCTCGTTCTCGTGCCGGGCGACCAGCACGCCGTCCTTCGTGGAGACGACGTCGGGCTCGATGTAGTCCGCGCACTGGTTGATGGCCGTCTCGTAGGCGGCCAGCGTGTGCTCCGGCCGGTACCCGGACGCCCCGCGGTGCCCGACGACGGTCACGCCGTCGTCGGTCGCGCGCTTCCTCCGGAGGTCCACCAGGGCCATCTCGGTGTCGTCCGGGGTGCCGGTGACGCGCGCGTCGTTGCCCGGGTAGTTGTTGTCGTTGCCGATCAGCAGCGTGTCCTGGTCGACGAACAGCACGGTCTCGAAGGACTGCACCGGCAGGCTGAAGGTGTCGCCGAGGCCGTAGCCCTCCCCGGCGTCGATGCCGCGGGGGTTGTCGATGCGCAGGGCGTCGACGACGAGCTCCTTGCGCACGTACCCGTCGCGGTCCCGCTCGCTCAGGTCGATCTCGTAGACCCGCTTGGTGACCGCCTGGTCACCCTCGAAGTCGTCGCGCTCGACGAGCAGCATCGAGTCGCGGCCCGTGGCGAAGGCGTCGCCGATGACGTTGGCGACCTGGTCGGTCTGGTACGCCCAGCGCTTGCCCGTGTACCCGCCCTTGCGGGTGTCGAACTGGTAGATCCAGCGGCGGCGCGGGTCGGCGTCGTCGGCCAGGGCGCCCTCCACCACGGGGTAGAGGTAGCGGCCGATGCCCGCCATGGCCTCGAAGCCACGGCTGCTGCCGACGTTGGGCTGCTCGCCGGGCTCCAGGTAAGGGTTGCCGGGCGACCTGCCGTCGGGGAACTCGTACGGGGCCTCCAGCAGCGTGCCGTCGGCGGCGAAGTGCAGCAGGAACGGGCCGAACTCCTCGCCCACCCAGAAGGTGCCGTCGGCGCCGCGCACGAGGGACTCGATGTCGAAGTCGGCACCCGTGAGAGGCCGGTCGGTGGTGTCCTCGTGGACGATCTCGAAGTCGAGCACGTGGTTGCGGTCGTTGTACTGGACGTGGTCCAGCACCTCGATCGAGCCGTCGCCCGAGCCACGGCGGTCGGTGTCCCAGTGCGGGCGCACGAGGTAGCTGCGGAGCAGGAAGTCCGCGGAGTTGCCCTTGGCGCCGAAGCCGTTGTCGGGCTGGGCCCAGAAGGTGCCGTCCTCGTTGTCGACCATGGCCGAGAAGCCGGGGATCACCTGGCCGTCCCAGGGGCCCTGGCGCCCGTTGGCGGGGCTAGCGGCGGCGCCCGAGGGCGGGCCGTCGGCCAGGAAGTCGGCGGACAGCGTGGCCCGGCCCGCGAGGCTCGCGGCCAGGTAGGTGCCGCCGTGGTGCTCGGGACCGGGCCGCGGTCCGGCGACGGCGACGGCCGCCGGAAGCAGCATCGACGCGGCCGCGGCGGCGGCCACCGCGCGCGTGACGCGGGTACGCAGGGGTGTGCTCATGCCGGTGAGCCAAGTGGTAGCACCGAAAGTCCCGGTGAATCCGGTGCTACCGCCAGGTGAACTCTCAGACCGGCATGTGCCAGCCGCCGCGCCGGAAGGCCGGCGTCGCCACGGCCAGGACGCCGATCGCGAGGGTCACGGCCGCGAGCATCACCAGGGCCATCGCCGTGGCGTCCCCGCCGAGGAACCCGCCGAGCGAGCTCACCGTGCCCGCGACCAGCGACTGGATGGCGCCGATCATCGCCGCCGCGGTGCCGGCGATCTCGCCGTGCCGCGACAGCGCCATGGCGGACGCGTTCGCCGGGACCAGGCCCTGGAACGCGAGCACGCACCACAGCGCCACCAGCAGGCCGATCAGCCCGCCCGCGCCGGTCAGCACGACGACCAGGAGCACGACCACGAGCACCGCCTGGGCGACCACGCCGAACCGGAGCAGGCGCACCGGCGCGACCTTGCGCACCAGAGCCGCGTTGACCTGCGCGGACAGCACCAGACCCACGCCGTTGACGGCGAACAGCAGCGCGAACTGGCCCTCGCTGAGCCCGAACTCCTGCTGGAAGATGATGGGCGAGGCCACCACGTAGCTCATCAGCACGCCGAACCCGAGGCCGGGGATCACGGCCAGGGCCAGGAAGTGCCGGTCCCGCAGGAGCCGCCCGTACCCGCCCGCGACGGAGCGGACGCCGCCCGTCAGCCGCCGGCGCGGCGGATGCGTCTCGGGCATCTTCAGGAGCACCACGAGGACGAGCGCGGCACCCATCGCGGCGAGCACCACGAACACCCAGCGCCAGGTGCCGTGCGCCAGCACGAAGGACCCGAGCGTGGGCGCGAACATGGGCGCCACGCCGATCACGAGCATGAGCCGCGACAGGATCCGGGCAGCCTCCGCACCCACGAACCGGTCCCGCACCACGGCCACGGAGGCCACACCGGCGGCCGCGTTGAAGAACCCCTGCGCGAGCCGCAGGCCGATCAGCAGCGGCATGCTGGTCACGACGGCGCACAGCAACGAGATGACGACGTGCAGCGCGAGGCCCACCAGGAGCGGGGCGCGGCGCCCGAACCGGTCGGACAGCGGCCCGATGACGAGCTGCCCGACGCCGCCGCCGATCAGCATGCACGACACGGTGAGCTGGGCCAGCGCCTCGGTCGAACCGAGGTCCACGGCCACCTGCGGCAGGGCGGGCAGGTACATGTCGACGGTGAAGGCGGGCAGGGCGGAGAGCGCCCCGAGCATGAGGACCCACTTGACGGTCGACCGGGACGACGGCCCGCGTGCGGGCACGGCTGGGGAGACGCCCGACGGCGCGGTGGATGGCATGGGTCCGATGCTATCGAATCGATACGACAGTGAGAAGGGCAATCTCGCCGGAAGCATGCTCGGGGCACGTGATCTCGGTCTCCGGGGGTGCGCCGGCGGCCCGCGGGTGTCAGTGGCTCGGGGCATGCTGGTCCCATGTGCGGACGCTTCGCCTCCTTCACCCAGAGCCAGGACCTCGCCGACGAGCTCGCCATCGCCGAGCTGGCCGACGACGCCCGGCTCCTGCCGCCGTCGTGGAACGTGGCGCCCACCGACCCGGCGCGCATCGTCGTGGAACGTGCGGCCCGCGACTCGGCCCAGGTCACCCGGTCGATGCGCGTGGCACGCTGGGGGCTCGTGCCGTCCTGGGCCAAGGACCCGGGCGTGGGCGCCCGCATGATCAACGCCCGTTCCGAGACGCTGCTCGACAAGCCGGCCTTCGCCAAGCCGTTCAAGGCGCGGCGCTGCCTCGTGCTGGCCGACGGGTACTACGAGTGGCGCAAGCTCGGCCTGCCCGCCGCCGGGTCGAAGAAGGTGCCGAAGCAGCCGTACTGGATCCACCCGGCCGGTCCCGGGGTCGCGGCGTTCGCGGGTCTGTACGAGTTCTGGCGCAACCCGGCCGCGAGCGAGACCGATCCGGACCGCTGGCTGGTCTCGACCACGGTGGTGACCCGGCCGGCGTCCGAGGCGATGTCCGCGATCCACGACCGCATGCCGCTCGTGCTCCCGCCGAACGCCTGGGACGAGTGGCTGGACCCGTCCGTCGGCGACGCGTCAGACCTGCTGGGCATCGACGGCACGGCACTCACGACACGCCCGGTCAGGGACGCCGTGGGGTCGGTGCAGAACGACGGGCCGGAGCTGATCGAGCCGGATCCTGAACCGCGGGACCCGGAGCCGGTACTGCTGTGATCCGAGCCCGGATTCGCTGTGCCGGCGACGAGCGGGTGTTCCGGCTCAGCCGCCACCCAACGACAGCTCGCCCAGCCCCCTGATCCGGTCCGCCACCTCCGGGTGCCGGTCCGCACGGTCGAGCAGCACCGCGCCCAGCCCCGCATCGAGCGCGCCCTGGAAGTCCTTCTCGACGTCGTTGCCGACCATCAGCACGTCACCCGGCGCGAGGCCGAGAATCTCGCAGGTCGCGGCGTAGGCCCGCGGGTCCGGCTTCCCTGCGGGCAGGTCGTCGGACGCGACGACGACGTCGAGGTGCTCCGCCAGCCCGGTCCGGTCCAGCTTGCGGCGCTGGTGGGTGGCGTCGCCGTTGGTGAGCAGTGCGACGACGAGCCCGGCGTCCCGCACCGTCCGCAGAGCGGGGACTGCGTCGTCGAACGCCCTCCAGGCGCGCTCGTACCGGGTGAGGTAACCGGAGAACAGCTCGTCGGCCTCGTCGTCCGTGGTGTCCGCGCCGAGGAACTCCCGCACGCGGGACCGCCGCTGCTCCAGGAACGTGATCTCCCGGCGCTGGTACCGCGCGTAGACCTCCTCCGACACGGCATGCCACGCGGCGACCTGTTCCTCCGGGTCGTCGAGGTCCAGGCCCAGCTCGGGCAACCAGTCCAGGAGCGCCGCCCGCGAGGCGCCCTCCTGGTCCACGAGCGTGTCGTCGAGATCGAAGAGAACGGCTTTCAGCACGCCCGCATCGTGTCACACGCACCTGGCGCGACGCCGCGAGCGCCCAGGGCACCCAGCGGACGGCGGATCCGAGGATTCACCCGGGTGACATCCCACGCCTGGTCAGAGCTTCACCCCGGCGTTCGGCCCGCTCGCGTTTATCACCCTCGGGCCGGGTTGTAAGCGGTCTTCCGCGCACTAGTTTCGGTGCCGACAGTCGCTGCCTCCACGGCCCGGGCGCAGTGCGCCGGTGCCGTCCTCACCGCTCCGGAGCCATGACCACCGCCACGCTCACCCCTGCCCCGACGCCCGCCGAGCCCGCCCCGGGACAGCCCCCGGCGCAGAAGTCCCGGGCCACCCGGCGTTTTCTCCCGGAGGTGCAGGCGCTGCGGGCCCTGGCCGTCGCCCTGGTCGTGGTCTACCACCTGCGGCCGGACGTGCTTCCCGGCGGGTACATCGGCGTCGACGTCTTCTTCGTCATCTCCGGCTTCCTGATCACGGGCCACATGCTCCGCGAGGTCCGCGCGACGGGCCGGCTCCGGCTGGGTCATTTCTGGGCCAACCGTGCACGGCGCATCCTGCCCGCCAGTCTCCTCGTCGTGGCCGTGGTGCTGGTGAGCGCACCGCTGCTGCTGCCGGTGACGGACCTGGCCGAGGTGGGTCGTCAGGGCCTCGCGTCGGTGCTCTACGTGCAGAACTGGGCGTTGGTCGGCAACGCGGTCGACTACCTCGCCTCCGACACCGCCGCCACCCCCTTCCAGCACTTCTGGTCGCTGGCCGTGGAGGAGCAGTTCTACATCCTGTGGCCGCTGGTCGTGCTCGGAGCCGCCGTGGTGGCTCGTCGCGCGGGGCGCGGCCCGCGCACCCTGACGACGGCGCTGCTGGTCGCGTTCGGTGTGCTCGTCGCCGCATCGTTCGCCTGGAACCTCGTGTCGGTCGGGGCCGAGGACCCGGCGGCCTACTTCTCCACCGCCACCCGGCTGTGGGAGCTGGGCGCGGGCGGCCTCCTCGCCGTGACGCTGCGCTGGACGGAGCGCTTCCGGCTGGCGCGCTCGGTGCTCGCCCTGGCCGGGTTCGGCGCGATCGGCGTGGGCGCCGCGACCCTGACCGCCGCGACCCCCTTCCCGGGGACCGCGGCACTCCTGCCCGTGCTCGGCACCATGGCGGTGATCGCCGCCGGGCGCACGTCGGGCGCCGGGTCCCTCACGTGGTTCGTCGACCGCCGGCCGGTCCAGTGGCTCGGCAACGTGTCGTACTCGCTCTACCTGTGGCACTTCCCCGTGATCGTCTGGTTCACCGAGTACGCCGGCGGCACGCCCACCCGCCTGGAGAGCCTCGGGCTGCTGGGCCTGATGCTCGTCGCGGCCGGCGCCAGCTACACGCTCGTCGAGCAGCCCCTGCGTTCCACCGCGTGGCTGCGGGAGCACGACGGCCGCTCGCTCGGCCTCGCCGCGACGTCGATGGCCGTGGTCTGCGCGCTCGCGCTGGTCCCGGTGACCCGTACGGCGGCGGTCGAGCACGACTGGGACGACCTCGCCGCGCAGATCGACGTCTCGCCCGGGGCCGGCCGCGTCCACGGCGCGCACGCCGCCGCCGACGGCACCCTCGACGTGTTCGTGGACGGCACGGTCGCCATCCGGCCCAACCCGGTCACGGCGGTGACCGACCTGGAGATCGCGGAGACCACACCCTGCGAGTCCGACCTGAGCACGGAGACCAGCGAGGTCTGCGAGTACGGCGACCCGACGTCGGACGTGGTCGTCGCCATGGTGGGTGACTCGCACATCCGGATGCTCAGCACGCCGCTGGCGAACCTCGCGGAGGAGCGGGGCTGGCGGCTCCTCGGGTTCTTCCACAACTCGTGCCCGTTCTCCTACGAGCAGCGCGCCTACAAGGCGGACGCGTGCGCCGCGAAGAACGCCGAGACGATGGAGCAGCTCCGCCAGGTCGAGCCGGACGCGGTGATCACCTCCTTCCTGGGCCGCAACCCCTTCCGGGACACCGACACGGGCATGGCTCCCGGCGTGAAGGGCCTCGCCGACCTGTGGAACGACCTGCACGAGCTGGGCGCCAGCGTCTACGTGGTGAAGGACGTGCCCGAGGCCAAGGAGAAGTCGCAGGCCTGCGTCGCGGAGAACTACGAGCACCCCGAGCGGTGCGCGGTCGACCGCCAGAAGGCCATGGTCCGCCGGGGGCTCGTGGACACCGCCGCCGAGCACGCGCCGCACGCGACGGTGATCGACTTCACCGACTTCTACTGCGATGCCCGCACGTGCCACCAGGTGGTGGGCAACGTGCTCGTCTACCGCGACCGTGGCCACCTCACCGACACGTTCGCCCAGACCCTCCAGCCCTACCTCGCGGAGGCGATCCCTGCCCGGTTCCCCTGAACGAACGGGTGAGACCGGCGACGTCGTGGGTGAAGTGGCGCGGAGCCGACAACGTTCCGGCGGTACCGGCCGTCCCTTGACGTGACAGGTCTCCGTCCGCACCCACCTGGGGGATACATGACCACCCGCACCACACGTCCGGCACCACGCCTGCTCACGATGGGTGTCGCGGCCACGCTGGCGCTCGGCCTGCTCGGGGAGGGAGCGGCCGCCGACGTCCTCGCTGCCTCCGCGGCGACGCCGTCCGCGACCGCCACGACGACCGCGACGTCGGCCCGGCCGGCGACCCCGCGCGGCCTGCGGATCGCGCCCGCCGCCGAGACCGTGACCGCGTACGCCTACGACGGTTACGTGTACCTGGACTCGCCCGCCTGGCTCGCCGCCTACGACGAGGGCTACGAGTTCCGGGCCGAGCGGGCCCGGCCGTCCGGCCCGGTGACGCTCACGAAGACGGTGATCCGGGGCAGGAAGCGCACCACGACGACGGCACCCGCCTCGATCGTCGACGGCCTCGACGGCTTCCGCAAGGGGCTCAGCGTGCAGGTGGCGACGGCCCAGGGCACGGTGCTGGCCAAGGAGACGCGCACCCTGTGCCTCGGCGGCTCGGAGCGCCAGCGTGTCCAGCCGACCGGCCGCACCGAGCCGGTCTACCCGGAGTTCTGCGGTGGGAACTGGTTCACGCGCTCCACGGTGTCCGGCGTCGAGCAGGGGTGGGCGGCCCGGATCGACGGGTACTTCGAGGTGCAGACCACCCGGAAGGACCTCGTCCTGACCATGAGCATCAGCAAGCCGGTGGCGGAGTTCCTCGGCATCCCCGCCGGGAACCGCACGCTGCGGCAGAAGGTCACCGTGGAGGACGAGTGCGAGCTCTTCGAGTGCGGTGAGGTGGCCGACCAGCTCCTCGGCGAGCCCGCCGAGGGCTTCAGCACCCAGGCCGACGACGCCCGCACCGACCGGGCGCAGGCGCTGCGCGCGCAGGGCGGCGCGCACGGCACGCACGGCGCCGGCCCGGACGCCGGCCCGGGTGCCGGGCACCGCGTCAACCTCTTCACGCTCCGCGACGGCGGCCAGCAGCACGGGGACCACCCGGCGCTCGGCCAGGCGGGTACGGCGCCGTCGTCGCGGCGGCCCGCGCGGGACACGCTCCCGGACCTCGTGTCGGCACCGGCGTGGCAGATCGGCACCGAGGTCGACGAGGCCGGCACCGACCGGCTCACCTTCAACGCGAACGAGTGGAACGCCGGCCCCGCTCCCCTGGTCGTCGAGGGCTACCGCCGGGGCGCGGCCGAGGTCATGGACGCTTACCAGTTCTTCTACCGGGACGGCAAGGAGGTCGGCAGCACACGGACCGGGTCGATGAAGTACCACGACGCCCCGGAGCACGACCACTGGCACTTCCTGGACTTCGCGAGCTACGAGCTCGTGCGGCCGAACGGCCGGCTGGTGACCACGAGCGGCAAGCAGTCCTGGTGCCTGGCGCCCACCGACCCCGTCGACCTCTCGGTGCCCGGCGCGGCCTGGCGCCCGGAGGCCACGGGCCTCGACAGCACCTGCGGCGACCGGTCCGCCCTCTGGCTGCGCGAGGTGCTGCCCGTCGGGTGGGGCGACACGTACAACCAGACCCAGACGCAGGCGTTCGAGCTGACCGGCGTGCCCAACGGCACCTACCGCATCCGGATCACCGCCAACCCGAACGGCACCCTGCACGAGCGGACCCGGTCCAACAACGTGAGCCTGCGGACCGTCGTGCTGGGTGGCCGGCCCGGCGCGCGCACCGTGCAGGTGCCGCCCTACCAGGGGGTCGACACCGAGGTGCCGGAGGAGGACCAGTAGCCGCAGGCCCGCGGCGTGGGCGTACTGCATAGGCTGCGCTCCATGAACGCCAGCACCGCGCCGTCGGCGATCCCCTCCGGGAGCCGCATCACCTGCAGCGTCTCGGACGGGATCGCCGACGTGCGCCTGGACCGCCCCGACAAGCTCAACGCGCTGTCCCTCGACATGCTCCGTGAGCTGCGGGCGACGGCCCACCGGCTGCGGCGGGAGCCCGGGCTGCGCGCCGTCGTCCTCTCGGGCAACGGCCGGGCGTTCTGCGCGGGCCTCGACCTCGGGGCCGCCGCCCGCCACCCGGCGGCCGTGGCGCGCGCGTTCGTGCCGACGCCGCGCGGCACCAACCTGTTCCAGGAGGCCTGCTGGGCGTGGCGCCGCCTGCCGGTCCCGGTGGTCGCCGCCGTGCACGGCCACGTGATCGGCGCGGGCGTGCAGATCGCCCTGGCCGCCGACCTGCGCCTGACCACGCCCGACGCCCGCTGGTCGGTCAAGGAGGTGGAGCGCGGCCTGGTGCCCGACATGACGGGGATCCGCGCACTGACCCAGCTGGTGGGCATCGAGACCGCCAAGCGGCTGACCCTCACCGCCGAGGAGGTGACCGGGGCGGACGCCGCCCGGCTCGGCCTCGCGGGGACCGTCACGGACACGCCGCGCGAGGAGGCGTTCGCGCTGGCCGGCCGGATCGCCGCGCACCGCCCCGAGGCGGTGGCGGCCGCCAAGCGCCTGCTCGACCGGCGGTGGTCGTCGGGCGACCGGCGGACCTTTGCGGCCGAGCGACGGGCGCAGCTCCGGCTGCTCCCGGGCGCGCTGCGGGCGCTCGGCCGGCCCGCGCGGTAGCCCGTCGGCGCCGGGCCGCGGCGTACGGGTACCGGTGCGTCACGGCCGGGCCGCGGCGGCCGCAGCCTCCGGCTGCCGCGCGGCGGCGCGGCGTCAGCCCTGGTAGGCGCGCTGCAGCCGGACGGGCGACAGCGGGCCGATGCCCGGCACGTCGCGGACCGGCTGCGCCGTGAGCGCGTAGCGCGAGGTCGCGGCGAGCTTGGCCGCGGTGTCCTTGTCGACCAGCACCGTGGACGGGTCGGCCTGCTCGGTGAGGCGCGACGCGAGGTTGACGGTCGGCCCGAAGATGTCGCCGAACCGGGACAGCACCCGGCCCCAGACCAGCCCGACGCGGACGGGGATCTCGGGATCGCCGGGCGCCGCCGTCCCGAGCGCCTCGCCCGACGTCTCCGCGAGCCCGAGGGCCACCTCGGCGCCGGTCTCCAGATCGTCGGTCACGAAGAGCACCGCGTCGCCGATGGTCTTCACCACGCGCCCGCCCGCGTTGACGATGACGTCGCGCGCGCCCGCCTCGAACCGCTGCACGAACTCCGCGAGCTCCTCGGAGCCGAGGCCCGCCGTGCGCTTGGTGAACGACACGATGTCCGCGAACCCGACCGCCCGGACCAGCGGGAGCTGGTGGCTGTCGTTGCGGGCGTCGCTGCGGGACCCGGCGAACTCGATGGCCATGCGCCCGGTCAGCGCGGCGAGCTGACGGCGCCACGCGTGCTCGAGCTGGCCCAGCAGCGTCTCGGTCATCTCGGGCAGCCGGTCCAGCGCGAGCAGCCGGGCCGAGGTCTCGTCCAGGTCGTACCGGCGGGCGAGATGCTCCACCAGCGCCTCGACCTGCCAGAGCGCCAGCCGGTCGGCGGTGTGGCCGACGGACCGGACGAAGGTCATCTGGGCCCGCTCGTCCATCTGCTCGGCCTCGAACAGCGCGGCCGCGTCCTTGAGCGCGTCCACGTCGGCGTCGGTGAACCAGGTCTCCGTCGGGTGCGTGACCGGCAGGCCAATCCAGCGCCAGTACCGGGTGACGAACTGCTTGTCGAGCCCGGTGAGCTCCACCACCTGCGACAGCGTGTACCGGCGGGCGCCGCCGAGCAGCGTCTCGTCGAGGCGCGCCGCGGTGTCGGCGCCCGTGGCGTCGTGGTGGGCGGGAGGGGTCTCGGAGTTGTGGAGCACGTCACCACTGTAGGCGGGGACACCGCATGCAACCGCATGCATCCGCACGGACCGGCCCGGTCAGCCCCAGAGCGTCAGCACGAGGGGGATCCCCGTGAGCACCAGCAGCATGCCGACCACGGCCACCACGTTCCACAGGCTCAGGTGCACGCCGCGCACGCCGTCGTCCCGGTAGAGCAGCACCCAGACCACCAGGAGCCACGCGACGACGGCCGCGATCAGGCCCGCCGTCGGCGTCCCCTCGCTCTGCACGAGACCCCGGTCCAGACGGACGGTGCTGATCAGGTAGACGGTGACGACCGCCGCGGCGCACACGACGGCCTTGGCCACGCCCACCGTGGCTCGACCTGCGTCCATCGGCATCTCCTGACCGTCGCGCGCCGCCCGTTCGTGCCGTGCCTGTGGCGGACATTACCGCAGGCCACCGAGCATTCGGCAGAGAATTGCGCGCAGTTCACCCCGGCATCCCGGGCAGTTCACCCGGCGCCTGCGCGGGGTCAGGCCGGACGCCGCCCGGCGGGCGTCCGCCGGTTCAGCGCAGGTGCCAGACGTCGCCCGCGGTCACCGCGCGCTCCTCGCCCGACTCCAGCCGCAGCACCAGCGCGCCCGTGCCGTCGAGGCCCACGGCCTCACCCTCCAGCACCCCCGCGCCGCCGGCGAGCTCGGCCCGGACCCGGGTGCCCAGCGTGGCGGACACCGCCGCGTACTCGTCCAGCAGCCCGGCCGCCGCGGCGTCGCCGCCCGCCTGCTCCCACCGCCGCACCACGGCGTGCACCTCGCCGAGCATCCGCACCAGCACGTCCGTGCGGTCGGGCCGCGGGTGGCCCGCGAGCGCCAGCGACGTCGCCGTCGGTACCGGCAGCTCGTCGGCGGACTGCGACACGTTGAGCCCGATCCCGAGCACGACGGCGGGCGCCTCGCCGGCCCCGGGCGAGCCGGTCTCGCCGGCGGCCGGTGACCCGGGGCCTGTCGTCCCGGGCACCACCTCGGCGAGGATCCCCGCGACCTTCCGGTACAGGCCCAGGCCGGCCACGGTGTCCACGGCCGGCAGCAGCACGTCGTTGGGCCACTTCACGGCGGCGGTGATGCCGCCGTCGGACACCGTGCGGACCACCGCGAGGCCCGCCAGGAGCGGGAGCCAGCCCATGGCCTCGGCCGGGACGCGGGGACGCAGCAGCAGCGACACGGTGAGCCCGGCGCGCGGCGGCGTCTGCCAGGAGCGACCCGCTCGGCCCCGGCCCGCGGTCTGCTCCTCCGCGATCAGCGCCGAGGGCGCGGGCCAGGCGGCCGGGTCGGCGCGGACCGCGGCGACGAGCTCGGCGTTGGTGGAGGGCGAGGTCTCGACCACCTCGACCCGGGCGAAGCCGGGAACGGTGAGCCGGTCGAGGTACAGGGACTGGTGCACCTGTCCATCCTCTCCCCTTCGGGACGGCCCGGCCCTTGGAGGAAACCCACAAGAGCTGCGCGCGACCCGCTGGACCCTCACGCATCGAGCCGGAGGCATCCGACAACTAGGCTCGGGGTGTGAACGACGCCATCACCACCCTCGCCGGAACGCGCGCCAAGCTCGACGACCTCGACGCCCGCCGGGCCGCGGCGATCGACGTCCCGGAGGAGACGGCCCGCGAGAAGCAGCACAAGCGGGGCAAGAAAACCGCCAGGGAACGCATCGAGGCGCTGCTCGACGAGGGCAGCTTCACCGAGCTGGACGCGCTGGCCAAGCACCGCAGCCGCAACTTCGGCCTGGACAAGAAGCGGATCGCGGGCGACGGCGTCGTGACCGGGTACGGCACGATCGACGGCCGGCAGGTGTGCGTCTACTCGCAGGACTTCACGGTCTTCGGCGGCAGCCTCGGTGAGGTGCACGGCCAGAAGATCACCAAGGTGCAGGACCTCGCACTGCGCACCGGCGTGCCGCTCATCGGCATCAGCGACGGCGGCGGCGCGCGCATCCAGGAGGGTGTCGCGGCCCTGACGCAGTTCGCGGAGATGTTCCGGCGCAACGTCGCGGCGTCGGGCGTGATCCCGCAGATCTCCCTGATCCTCGGCCCGAGCGCGGGCGGCGCGGTGTACTCCCCCGCCCTGACCGACTTCATCGTCATGGCCGACCAGACGTCGAACATGTTCATCACCGGCCCGGACGTGATCCGCACGGTGACGGGCGAGGACGTCGACTTCGAGACCCTGGGCGGCGCCCGCACGCACAACTCGAAGTCGGGCGTGGCGCACTACATGGGCCAGGACGAGGACGACGCGCTCGACTACGTGCGCCACCTGGTGAGCTACCTGCCGCAGAACAACCTGTCGGACGCCCCGGCCTTCCCGCCCGAGGACGACACGGTCCTGGAGGTCACGCCCGAGGACGAGGCCCTCGACGAGCTGATCCCGGACAGCGACAACCAGCCCTACGACATGCGCGAGGCCGTGGAGGCCGTGCTGGACCCGGAGTCGTTCCTGGAGGTCCAGCCGATGTTCGCCACGAACGTGCTGATCGGGTTCGGGCACGTGGAGGGCCAGTCGGTCGGCATCATCGCCAACCAGCCGCAGTCCATGGCGGGCACGCTCGACATCGACGCCGCCGAGAAGGCCGCCCGGTTCGTGCGCACCTGCGACGCGTTCAACATCCCGGTGCTGACCTTCGTGGACGTGCCGGGCTTCCTGCCCGGCGTGGGCCAGGAGCACCAGGGCATCATCCGCCGCGGCGCCAAGCTGATCTACGCGTACGCCGAGGCCACCGTGCCGCTGGTCACGATCATCACGCGCAAGGCGTACGGCGGCGCGTACATCGTCATGGGCTCCAAGCAGCTCGGCGCCGACGTGAACC
This sequence comes from Promicromonospora sp. NPDC050880, assembly GCF_044456525.1. Taxonomy (NCBI): domain Bacteria; kingdom Bacillati; phylum Actinomycetota; class Actinomycetes; order Micrococcales; family Promicromonosporaceae; genus Promicromonospora; species Promicromonospora sp. NPDC050880. The sequence continues at coordinate 62,081 of NZ_JBITFV010000014.1, read as the reverse complement.
TGGCGTGGCCCACCGCGCAGATCGCCGTGATGGGCGCGAGCGGCGCCGTGAACATCCTGCAGCGCGGCGCGCTGAAGGCGGTCCAGGAGGCAGGCGGCGACGTCGAGGCGGAGCGCGCGCGGCTCACCGCCGAGTACGAGGATGCCATCGTCAACCCGTGGGACGCCGCCGAGCGCGGCTACGTCGACGCGGTGATCCGCCCGTCCGAGACCCGGGTCCAGGTCGTGCGTGCCCTGCGCGCGCTGCGCACCAAGCGATCTACGCTTCCTCCGAAGAAGCACGGCAACATCCCGCTCTGACCGGCGGGAAGACCTTGCACCGGAGAGGAACCAGATGAGTCACGAGGACGCCACCCACGGCCCGGCGCCGATGGGCCGCGTCGACGCGGAGCCGATGCACCGGGCGGTCGACGCACTGGCCGCGGCCCTGCACGACTACGTGGGGACGGCCGTGGGCGTCCGCGCCGAGTTCGGTGCCGCGGAGGCGGACGAGGACCCGCGCGTGCTGGCCCTGGAGTCGAAGGTGGGGCACCTGAACGCGGCGCTCTTCGACGTGCTGCACGGCTCGCTCGGCATGCACCCGGACCTCACGTCCTCGGTGTGGGAGCCGGGTCCGGACGACGAGGCCGTGGACGTCGAGGAGCCCGAGGTGGAGGGCGCCGAGTCGTTCTACCTGGGTTTCGTCGTCGGCTCGCGGGGCGGGGACGCGTCCCTGGACGGCGTGCTGGACCTGCTCGACGCGGCCGGCGAGTCCGTGGCGACGCACCTGACCGACGGCGGCTACGAGATCGCCGAGTGGGCGGCCTCGCGCGGCGAGGCCCCCGGCTTCGGCTTCTACGAGGAGGACGACGAGTGAGCCCCCAGGTACGCGTGGTGCGCGGTCAGCTCGACGACGTCGAGGTGGCGGCCCTGGTCGCGGGCCTCGCGGCCGTGGCGGCCGCCGGCCCGGAGCCCGAGGACGCCGCGCCGCTGGACGAGTGGACCAACCGGGCCCGGGTGCTGCGCGGGAACGGCGCCGCCACCGCCAAGAACTTCGGCGGGCGCGCCGGGCGGCACAACGCCGACGCGTGGCGGTGGAGCCTGCGGTCCTGACCCGAAAACCACGGGTCCGCCGAGGGCTCCGGCCGTAGGCTCCCCCTCATGACCTCCCCCACGCGCACCCCCACGGCGATCGACGCCGTCGCCGACGCCTACGTCACCCGGCTCACCGAGCTCTCCCCGCTGTCCGCGACGGCGTGGGGCCTGCCCGGCCACGACCACGAGATCGGTGACCTGTCGCCGGCCGGCCACGACGCCGTCGCGCAGGCCGGGCGGGAGGTGCTGACGCAGCTCGACGGCCTCGAGCCCGCGGACGACGTCGACCGCGTGACGCTCTCCGCGATGCGCGAGCGCGTAGGACTCGACCTGGAGCTGCACGAGGCGGGCGAGGGCCTGCGCAACCTCAACAACATCGAGTCCCCGGTGCAGCAGCTCCGCGACGTCTTCGACATCATGGCCACCGACTCGGTCGAGGCGTGGGAGAACATCGCCTCCCGCCTGAACGGCCTGCCGACCGCGGTCGAGGGCTACATCGAGTCGCTCACCGCGGCCGCCGCGCAGGGCAACGTCGCGGCGATCCGCCAGGTGCGCGAGTGCGTCGACCAGGCCCGCGAGCTGGCCGGCACGGACTCGTTCTTCACGTCGTTCACGCGCGGCGCCGCCGTCGACGCCGTGCTGGACGACTCGGCCGCGTGCAGCCTGGTCCGCAAGGAGCTGGAGCACGGCGCCACCGCCGCCCGGGAGGCGTACGGCAGGCTCGCGGACTTCCTGGAGCGCGACCTCGCGCCGCAGGCCCCGGAGGCCGACGCCGTGGGCCGCGACCGCTACACCCTGTTCTCGCGCTACTTCCTGGGCGCGACGGTGGACCTCGACGAGACCTACCGGTGGGGCGTCGAGGAGCTCGCCCGCATCGTCGCCGAGCAGGAGCAGGTCGCCGCGCAGATCGCCGGTCCGGGTGCGACGGTCGAGGAGGCCGTGGCCGTGCTCGACGCCGACCCCTCCCGCAAGCTGCTGGGCACCGACGCCCTCAGGTCCTGGATGCAGGAGACGTCCGACGCCGCGATCACGGCGCTGAACGGCACGCACTTCGACGTTCCGGAGCCGGTGCTGGACCTGGAGTGCATGATCGCGCCGACGCAGTCGGGCGGCATCTACTACACCCCGCCGAGCGACGACTGGTCCCGACCGGGCCGCATGTGGTGGGCCGTGCCCGAGGGTGTCACGGAGTTCAACACCTGGCGGGAGAAGACCACCGTCTTCCACGAGGGCGTGCCCGGCCACCACCTGCAGTGCGGTCAGGCCGTGTTCGCCCGCGACACGCTCAACACCTGGCGCCGGCTCGCCTGCTGGGTGTCGGGCCACGGCGAGGGCTGGGCCCTCTACGCCGAGCGCCTCATGGCCGACCTCGGCTACATGGACGACCCCGGCGACCGCCTCGGCATGCTCGACGCCCAGCGCCTGCGCGCGGCCCGCGTCGTCTTCGACATCGGCGTGCACCTCGGCCTGCCCGCCCCCGAGCAGTGGGGCGGTGGCACCTGGACCGCCGAGAAGGGCTGGCCCTTCCTCCTGGCCAACGTGAACATGCCGGAGCAGTTCGTGCGCTTCGAGTTCAACCGGTACCTGGGCTGGCCGGGGCAGGCGCCGTCGTACAAGGTGGGGCAGCGCCTCTGGGAGCAGACGCGGGACGAGGCCCGCGCGGCCGCCGCCGGTCGCGGCGAGCAGTTCGACGCCAAGTCGTTCCACGCCCGGGCGCTGAACCTCGGGTCGGTGGGGCTGGACACGCTGCAGGAAGCGCTGGCCTGACGCCCGTCCCGCGCGCGCCGGATCCGGCGGGAGTGACCGGGGTCACTTCCGCCGGATCCGTCATTTCCCTGTCTCGCCGGCCGGGATTCTCGTTACTGTTGCGCGGTGCCACGCCTGGTCCTCGCCTCCCAGTCTCCCGCCCGACTCGCCACGCTGCGGTCCGCCGGAGTCACCCCTGACGTCGTGGTGTCCGGCGTGGACGAGGACAAGGTCCTCGCCGACGCCGCCGACCGCTTCGGCGAGCTCGACCCCGCCGACGCCGTGCTGGTCCTGGCGCAGGCCAAGGCCGAGGAGGTGGCGTCCCGGCTCGAGGAGGCCCGGGACGACGCCGCCGCGGGGCCGGACGGCGGGCCGGACAGCGACGACGGCGGGCCGGACGCCGGCGACGGCGGGCCCGTGACGGCGCTCGCCCAGGACCTGAGCGACGTCATCGTGGTGGGCTGCGACTCCATGCTGGAGATCGGCGGCACGATCGTGGGCAAGCCGGCCGACGCCGCCACCGCCCGCGAGCGCTGGCGCGCCATGCGCGGCACCAAGGGCGTGCTGCACACGGGCCACTGGGTGGTGGACCTGCGCGACGACGCCGCCGGCGGCACGGGCGGCACCATCGGCTCGACGAGCTCCACCACCGTCTGGTTCGCCGACATCGACGACGACGAGATCGACGCCTACGTCGCCACCGAGGAGCCGCTGTACGTGGCCGGCGCCTTCACCATCGACGGCCTCGGCGGCCCGTACGTCGAACGCATCGAGGGCGACCACCACGGCGTGGTCGGCATCAGCCTCCCCCTCCTCCGCGAGCTCCTGGCGGACCTGAACATCCCGTGGCGCACTCTCCGCGACGCGTGACCGCGACGATGAGCGCGGGCTTGGTGGCACTCCGAGGCGTCATTCCGCCACTACTCCCGCGTTCATTCGGCTAGGTCCACCGATGGGGGCAGCGGCGCTCCCCGGGTCCAGGAGAGGCCGGCCAGGCGGGCGGCGACATCCACCACGCCCGCGCTCACCACCCCGGAGGCGACGTTTACCCGATACCGACAAGGTGGAGCGGCTCAGTGGACTGGACAGTGCCCACGCCATGTGTGGATCCTCCAAACGCGTCGCTCCGGGGTTGGTCTGCTCCCCAGACTTTCTCCCGGGTGCCCGGAGGCGGTACATAGGTCCCGGATACCCGGGTTACGGTGAGCCGTGCCCAGTTCCAGCCTGCCCCGAACCATCTCGAAGGTGCTCATCGCCAACCGTGGTGAGATCGCCGTCCGCGTGGCCCGTGGATGTGCCGACGCGGGGCTGACGTCCGTCGCCGTGTACGCCGACCAGGACCGCGAGGCGCTGCACGTCCGCATCGCCGACGAGGCGTTCGCGCTCGGCGGCGCCCGCGCCGCGGACACCTACCTGGATCCGGCCAAGCTGATCGACGTCGCGCGCCGCTCCGGGGCCGACGCCGTCCACCCCGGCTACGGCTTCCTGTCCGAGAACGCCGAGTTCGCGCAGGCGGTCATCGACGCGGGGCTGGTCTGGATCGGACCTCCGCCGTCGGCCATCGAGGCTCTGGGCGACAAGGTGAGCGCGCGGCACATCGCGCAGCGTGCCGGTGCGCCGCTCGTGCCCGGCACCCCGGACCCGGTGAAGGACGCCGCCGAGGTGCGCGCCTTCGCCGAGGAGCACGGGCTGCCCATCGCCATCAAGGCGGCGTTCGGCGGCGGCGGTCGCGGCCTCAAGGTCGCGCGCACGTTCGACGAGATCGAGGAGCTGTACGAGTCGGCGGTCCGTGAGGCGACGGCCGCGTTCGGCCGGGGCGAGTGCTTCGTGGAGCGCTACCTGGACAAGCCCCGCCACGTGGAGACGCAGTGCCTGGCGGACACGCACGGCAACGTCGTCGTGGTGTCCACCCGCGACTGCTCCCTGCAGCGGCGGCACCAGAAGCTGGTCGAGGAGGCGCCCGCGCCGTTCCTCACGCCGGACCAGGAGAAGTCGCTGTACACCGCCTCGGAGGCGATCCTGCGCGAGGCGGGCTACGTGGGCGCCGGCACCTGCGAGTTCCTGGTGGGCCTCGACGGCACCATCTCCTTCCTGGAGGTGAACACGCGGCTGCAGGTGGAGCACCCGGTGACCGAGGAGGTCACCGGGATCGACCTGGTGCGTGAGCAGCTCCGCATCGCGGCCGGCGAGCCGCTCGGCTACGACTCGCCCGCGATCCGCGGGCACTCGATCGAGTTCCGCATCAACGGCGAGGACCCGGCCGCGAACTTCCTCCCGGCGCCGGGCCGCCTGAACAGCCTCGCGTGGCCGTCGGGCCCGGGCGTGCGCGTCGACACGGGCGTCGTCGCGGGCGACACGGTCTCCGGCGCCTTCGACTCGATGATCGCCAAGCTGATCGTCACGGGCGCCACGCGCACGCAGGCCGTCGAGCGGGCCCGCCGTGCGCTGCGCGAGCTCGTGGTCGAGGGCATCCCCACGGTGGTCCCGTTCCACAAGGCGGTGCTCGACGCCGACGCGTTCGTCCCGGCGGACGGCTCGCCGTTCCGCGTGCACACCCGCTGGATCGAGACGGAGTTCGCCGACGAGCTCAAGGCGCTGGCCCCGGCCGCCCCGGCCCCCGAGGAGGAGGTCGAGGAGGTCACGGCCGAGCGTGTCGTCGTCGAGGTAGGCGGACGCCGCCTGGAGGTCGTGCTGCCCGCGGGCCTCGGGGTCGCCGCCGGCCGGGCCCGCACCGCCAACGCGGCCCGCCGCCCGGCCCGCCGTTCCGCGGCCAAGGCGTCGAGCGGCTCGGCGGGGACCTCGCTGGCCTCCCCCATGCAGGGCACCATCGTGAAGGTGGCCGTCGAGGAGGGCGCCCAGGTGGCCGAGGGCGATCTCGTCGTGGTGCTGGAGGCGATGAAGATGGAGCAGCCGATCCTGGCGCACCGTGCCGGCACCGTCCGTTCCCTGACGGCGGCCCCGGGCGCCGGCGTGACCGCGGGTGCGGTGCTCTGCGAGATCGTCGACTGAGCAGGTGCTGAACCGGACGGTCGCAGACATCTCCCGGCCCGACCTGACAGACTGAGGCCGTGCCGAACCCGATCCTGCCCCCGCCCGACCTGCACCGGCACGACGGCGACGGGTGGGTCACCTGCGGGGACCACCGGCACTGGGGCCTGTTCGGGGCGGCGGGCCTGCTGCTCGCCCGCCGGGACGACGACGGGGTGCCGTCGCACCTGGTGCTCCAGCACCGGGCCCTGTGGTCCCACATGGGCGGCACCTGGGGCATCCCCGGCGGCGCGCTGGCACCGGACGAGGAGCCGTCGGCCGGTGCACTGCGCGAGGCCGCCGAGGAGGCCGCGATCGACCCGGCCGCCGTGCACGTCGTGGGTACGCACGTGCTGGAGCACCCGGCCTGGTCGTACACCACGGTGGTGGCCGACGTCGCCCCCGGGTACGGCGTCGAGCCGCGGGCGGCCGACCCCGAGAGCCTGGAGGTGCGCTGGGTGAGCCTCGCCGACCTGGACCGCCTGACCCTGCTGCCGGCGTTCGGCGAGTCCCTGCCGCGGCTGCTCGCGCTGCTGGGCTGACGACCGGTCCGGCCGGCCCAGACCCGGCTGACCTGCGGCAAGACATCTCGCCGTGACCGGACCGCAACCAGATTTCATCCGCTCCCCGCACCACGAGGTACCCCGGACGGCACAAGAATGTGACCCGTGCCCCCTCTCCCCGCCGGCACGGCTTCGCGCCCCGGCGTCCGGCTAGCCGAGATCCACGGGCTCCGCGGTCTCGCCCTGGTGCTCGTCGTCCTGTTCCACCTCTTCGGCGCAGGACGGGTCTCGGGCGGCGTCGACGTCTTCCTCGTGGTGTCCGGGTTCCTGGTGACGCGCTCGCTCGTGCGGCGGGCCGACGACGGGTCGCTCCGGCTCGGTGCCGTCTGGGCCCGCAACGCGGCACGGCTGGCGCCGTCGGCCCTCGTGGTGCTCGCTGCGGTCGCGGCCGCCACCTGGCTGCTCCTGCCCGAGTCGCACTGGGAGAGCATCCTGCGCCAGGTGGTGGCCTCCGCCCTGTACGTGGAGAACTGGGACCTCATCGCGAACGAGCTCAGCTACGGCGCGGCGGGCCCGGCCGCGAGCCCCCTGCAGCACTTCTGGTCGCTGTCGGTCCAGGGACAGTTCCTCCTGGTGTGGCCGCTGGTCGTCCTGCTGGTCGGCGTGGCGGTGCGGCGTGCCCGGCTGCGGGTGCGCACCGTGCTGCTGCCGCTGGTGGCGCTCGCGACGGCGGCCTCCTTCGCCTACGCCGTGCACCTGAGCGCCGTGCAGCAGCCCGTGGCCTACTTCCACACGGCCACCCGGTTCTGGGAGCTGGGTGCCGGAGCCCTGCTCGGGCTCGTCCCCCTCGGTACCCCCGGACGGGTGCGCGCCGTCGGCGCCTGGCTCGGCCTGGGCCTCGTGGTGGCCTCGGGCTTCGTGCTCGACGGCGGCACCCTGTTCCCCGGCCCGTGGACCCTCTGGCCGGTGGCCGGCGCCCTGCTCGTCATCGCGGGGGCCGGGACGCCGTCGTCCTGGGGGCCGCGCGGCACGCTCGCCTTCCGCCCGCTGCGGTTCCTCGCCGACATCTCCTACGAGCTGTACCTGTGGCACTGGCCGGTGCTGATCTTCCTCCTCGCGCTGACCGGGGCGCACGCCGTCGGCTGGCGCGAGGCCGCCCTCGTGCTCACGGCCTCGGTGGTCCTGGCGTGGCTCACCCGGCGTCTGGTGGCGCGGCCCGCGGCGCGCGCCGTCCCCCGCGTGCTCCCGGCCGGCCGGGCACTGGTGTCGCTCACGGCCGCGGTGGCCGCCACGGCGCTCGTCGTCGTACCGGTGCTGGGCCTGCAGGCCGACCTGCGGGAGCAGACGGCGGAGGCCGCCGAGGAGTTCGGCGTCGTCGACACGCGGCACCCCGGCGCGTCGGCGCTCGGCTCTGCCGAGGTGGTGCCCGCCGCGGACCTGCGGCCGGCGCTCGGGGCCGCCCAGGCGGACAAGGGGCAGTTCTTCACCGACGGCCGGTGCGTCCAGGAGCACGGCAGCGGACCGGGTCTCGACGAGGCCCTGTGGTGCGACCTGTACGCACCGGAGCAGCCGACGGCGACCGTGCTGCTCGCCGGCGGCTCCCACCTGTACCAGTGGTCCGAGACGTTCCTGGAGATCGCCCGGGAGCACGACTGGCGGCTCGTCCTCGCCGGCAAGGGGCAGTGCCGGGTCAAGCACGTCCCCGCGCCCGAGCACGGCTGCGTGCTGTGGGGCGACAACGTGATCGAGCTGGCGCGGGAGCTGCAGCCGGACGCGATGGTCGTCGACGGCACCCACACCCACTACGACGGCGAGCTGGAGACCGTCCCGCCCGAGCAGGTCGCCGCATGGCAGCTCCTGGACCAGGCCGGTGTCCGGCTGATCGGCCTCCGCGACAACCCGCGCGGCGGCCACGACCCCCTGGTGCTCAACTGCCTCGCCGAGCACGGCGTGGGCAGCGGTCTCTGCGACCTGACCCGGTCCGAGGTGTACCCCGAGGTCTCGCCCGCGCTGACCACGCCGGGGGTACCCACGTCGATGGTGCACGTCGACCTCACCCGGTGGTACTGCCGCGAGTCGGACGACCGCTGCCCGGCCGTGATCGGCAACGTGCTCGTCTACCGGGACGGCAGCCACCTCACCAACACGTTCCTGCGGTCGTTGCAGCCGATGCTCACCGAGGCGCTCCAGGCGGAGGCGCCGTGGCTCTTCCCGGCGGAGTCCGCCTCGCGGCCCTGAGCCCGGCCGCCTCCCGGACGAGGACCGCCCGCTGCTATAGGGTCGATTCGTGCACATCCGGATCGCTCCCGAAGAGGTGCTGGGCCTGGCGCGGATCGCCGGGCAGGCTCCGCCCGTCATCAGCTCCGTCGTCGGCGACCGGGACGTGATCCGCGTGGTCGCCGACCTGCGCCGCCTGGAGACGCTGCCCGGCCCGCTCAAGCTGGCCGTGAAGATCGCCCCGATCGTGCGGGCCGACGTGCGCCTGTCCGGGTTCGAGCGCGGCGTCGCCACGCTGACGGTCGAGGTGAACGCGGCCGGGCTCCCGGCGCACCGGCTGCTCAGCCTCGCGGCCGCGCCGATCGAGCAGGAGATCGCCAAGCAGGGTCTGCCGCCGGGCGTCGTCGACGTGCAGCCCGACGCGCGGATCGCCGTCGACGTCGAACGCCTTCTGGAGGTCAAGGTCCCGGGCCTCACCGTCTCGGGCGCGAAGGTGGAGGGCGGCCAGATCGTCCTCGACGCGTCCGTGGCCTGAGCCGCGGGCTCGGGCGGGCAACCGGCAGAGATGTAGCGCGGGGCACGAGCCGCGAGCCACGAGGCACGAGGCACGAGCCGCGGGGCACGAGGCACGAAGCACGAAGCACGAAGCACGAAGCACCCCAGGGAACCGCCCCGCGGAGGTGTGTTGCTCTCCGTAGAACATGTCTACTCAGAGCAACACACCCCCGAGGGGCAGGTGCACCCGGGCCGCGCAGGGAGGGCCCGCACACGCAGGGCCGGCACACGCAGGGCCCACACGCGCAGAGCAGGCACACGCAGAGCAGGCCCGCGCAGAGCAGGCACGCACGGAACGACGCCTACCGCACGAGGCCACGCGGAGAGGCCCGCCAGCGACGCCCTAGCTGCCCACCCGGGCGTCCAGCACGCGCGCACCCTCCGCGATCGACCCTGACAGCGACGGGTAGATCGTGAATGCCGACGCGACGTCCTCCACGGTGAGCCGGTGCTGGACCGCCAGGGTGATCGGGAAGATCAGCTCGGACGCCCGCGGCGCCACCACCACGCCCCCGAGCACCACGCCCGCCTCGGGGTGCGCGAACAGCTTCACGAACCCGTCCCGGATGCCGAGCATCTTGGCCCGGGGGTTGCGGGCCAGCGGCAGCGTCGTGGTGATGTACTTCGAGCTCTGGGCGCGCAGCTTCTCCTCGCTGTACCCGACCGTCGCGATCTCGGGCGCCGTGAAGATGTTCGACGCGACCGTGCGCAGCGCGAGCGGCTGGACGGCGTCGCCCAGGGCGTGGGCCACGGCGATGCGGCCCTGCATGGCCGCCACGGAGGCGAGCGGCAGCACACCCGTGCAGTCCCCCGAGGCGTAGATGCCGCGCACCGAGGTGCGCGAGACCCGGTCCACCACGACGTGCCCGGACTCCGACAGCCGCACCCCGGCCTCCTCGAGGCCCAGGCCGGACGTCGCCGGCACGCCGCCGACCGCCACCAGCACGTGCGAGCCGTGCACCACGCGACCGTCCGCCAGCGTGACCTCCACGCCGTCGTCGGTGCGCACGGCGCCCGCCGCCCGCGAGCGGGACAGCACCGTCATGCCGCGGGAGCGGAACACGCCCTCCAGGAGCTCGGCGGCGTCCTCGTCCTCGCCCGGCAGCACGCGGTCGCGGCTGGAGACGAGCACGACGTCGGACCCGAGCGCGTTGTACGCGCCCGCGAACTCCGCCCCGGTGACGCCCGAGCCCACCACGATCAGACGTTCGGGCAGCTCACGCAGGTTGTACATCTGCGTCCAGGTGAGGATGCGCTCGCCGTCGGGCACCGCGGTGGGCAGGGTGCGCGGGGTGGCGCCGAGCGCGAGGAGGATCGAGTCCGCCTCCAGCGCCTCGGTGCCGCCGCCGGGCAGCTCGGCGACCACGCGCGAGGGCCCGTCCAGCCGGCCCCTCCCCGCGATGATCCGGATGCCCTCGCGCTCCAGCCGGCCCCGGATGTCCGCGCTCTGCGCACGGGCCAGCGCGAGCACGCGCTTGTTCACGGCCTGCAGGTCCACGAGGTGCTTGCGCTTCTCGGCCGCCGACGCCGCGGCCTGCACCGCCGAGCCGCCCAGCGCGGGCACGCCGTAGGCGGACACCACGGGGATGCCGCCGGTGGCGAGCGAGACGTCGACGTCCGAGGCCGGGTCCACGACGTCGTCGGGCATCCGGATGCCGAGCTCGGGGGCACGGTCGGCGATCGTCATCCACTCGGCGGTGGCGATGAGGGTCTTGGACGGCACCACGTCGGTCAGGACTGCCGCGCCGCCCAGGCCCTGCTGCTCCACGACGGTCACCTGCGCACCGTGGCTGCGGGCCACGAGGGCCGCCTCGTACCCGCCGGGTCCGCCACCTACGACGACGACGTGGGGCGGGACTGCTGTGGGATCGAGGGGGGTCACGGCCCCATTCTCGCATCGCCGCCGGATGTCACGAAGTCGCCCGCCTCGTGGGCGCGTGCCACAGGGAAAGTGGCGATAACCTCGGACCATGAGCACGGAGCCAGACCTCGACGACCCGACCACCGACCCCTTCGACGTGGCCGCGGCCGCCGCGGAGTACATCGCCGCCAAGACCGGGGTCTCGGGGCACGACGTCGCGCTCGTGCTCGGCTCCGGGTGGGGCGGGGCGGCCGAGCTGATCGGTGACGTCGTCGCCGAGATCCCGACCGCCGAGATCCCCGGGTTCACCAAGCCCGCGGTCGAGGGCCACCGGTCCACCACGCGCTCGATCCGGATCGAGCGGCCCGACGGCGCCGTCCGGCACGCGCTCGTGCTCGGCTCCCGCACCCACCTCTACGAGGGCCGGGGCATCCGGCGCGTGGCCCACGGCGTGCGCACCGCGGCCGCCGCCGGCTGCGAGACGGTGATCCTGACCAACGGCTGCGGCAGCGTGCACATCGGCTGGCGCCCCGGGCAGGTCGTGCTCATCAAGGACCACCTGAACCTCACGGGGCAGACCCCGCTGGAGGGCGCCAAGTTCGCCGACATGACGAACATCTACACGCCGCGCCTGCGCGAGCTCGCCCGCAGCGTGGACCCGGACCTGCCCGAGGGCGTGTACGCACAGTTCCACGGGCCGCAGTACGAGACGCCGGCCGAGGTGAAGATGGCGGGCCTGCTGGGCGCCGACCTGGTCGGCATGTCGACCGCGGTCGAGGCCGTCGCCGCACGCCACTGCAGGATGGACGTGCTCGGGATCTCCCTGGCCACCAACCTCGCCGCCGGGATCAGCCCCAGCCCGCTCTCCCACGAAGAAGTGCTGGAGGCGGGCCGTGAGGCCGGCCCGCGGATCAGCGACCTGCTCGCCCGAGTGGTCAAGCAGCTCTGATGACCGAGCCCGCCACCCCGCCCACCGCGACCGGGACCCTCTCGGCGCCGGACCTGGTCGCGCGCGCCGAGGCCTGGATGGCGGCCGACGTCGACCAGGGCGACGTCGGCGAGCTGCACGCGCTGATCGCACGGACGTCGGACCCGCACTCGGGCCGCATCGCGCTCGCCGAGCTGGCCGACCGTTTCGCCGGCCCGCTCGAGTTCGGCACGGCCGGCCTGCGGGGCGCGATGGCCGCAGGCCCGAACCGCATGAACCGCGCCGTGGTGATCGCCGCCGCGGCGGGCCTGGGCAACTTCCTCGCCGCCGACGTGCAGGGCACCCCGCGCGTCGTGGTCGGGTTCGACGCCCGGCACCGCTCCGCGGACTTCGCCCGCGACACGGCGGCCGTGCTGGTCGCGGCCGGGGCCGAGGTGCTGCTGCTGCCGGAGCCCGGTCCGACGCCGGTGCTGGCCTTCGCCGTGCGTCACCTGTCGGCCGACGCCGGCGTGATGGTCACCGCGAGCCACAACCCCGCCGCCGACAACGGCTACAAGGTGTACCTGGGCGGCCGGGTGGTGACGGACGCGGGCCAGGGCGCGCAGATCGTGCCGCCCTACGACGCCCTCATCGCGGGCGAGATCGCCCTGGTCCGGGCCGCGAAGGACGTGCCGCGCGCCGAGTCCGGCTGGACCGTGCTCGGGCCGGAGATCACCGACGCCTACCACGCGGCCGTGGCCGGTCTGCACGACGGCGCCACGGGTCCCCGGCTGCGCATCGTCACCACGTCGCTGCACGGGGTGGGCGGCGAGGCGGTCGCCCGGGTGCTGGCCGAGGCGGGCTTCACCGACGTCGTCCCCGTGGAGGAGCAGGCCGAGCCCGACCCGGACTTCCCCACCGTCGCGTTCCCCAACCCGGAGGAGCCGGGCGCGATCGACATGGCCCTCGCCCTGGCGCAGGACTCCCACGCGGACCTCGTCATCGCCAACGACCCGGACGCGGACCGCTGCGCCGTCGCTGTGCTCGACCCGCAGTACGGCACCTATCAGGGTGCGGAGACGGCGTCGTCGCAGGGCTGGCGCATGCTGCACGGCGACGAGGTGGGCATGCTGCTCGGCTGGGACGCGGCCGAGCGGGCCGTGAGCGCCGGGACCGGCGGCACGCTGGCCTGCTCGATCGTGTCGTCGCGGGCGCTGGCGGCCATCGCCGCGGCCCACGGCCTGGAGCACGCGACCACCCTCACGGGCTTCAAGTGGATCTCCCGCACACCGGGCCTCGTGTTCGGGTACGAGGAGGCTCTGGGCTACTGCGTCGATCCTGAGCACGTCCGGGACAAGGACGGGCTGTCGGCCGCCGTCGCCGTCGCACAGCTCGCGCGCCGGCTGGCCGCGCAGGGCCGCACGCTCCTCGACCTGCTCGACGACGTGGCACGGGCCTGCGGTCTGCACGTGACCGGGCAGGTGTCGGCGCGGTTCGACGACCTGGACGGGATCGGGTCGACGATGGCGGCGCTGCGCACGTCCCCGCCGTCGGCGCTGGCGGGCTCGCCGGTGGACTCGGTGAGCGACCTCGCCGAGGGGATGGACGGCCTGCCGCCCACGGACGGCGTGGTGCTGCTGACCGCGGACGACACGCGCGTCATCGTGCGGCCGAGCGGTACGGAACCGAAGGTCAAGTGCTACATCGAGGTGGTCGCGCCGGTCGAGCCCGATGCCTCGGCGGCCGCGCTGTCCGAGGCGCGGGTCGCCGCACGGGACCGGCTGGCCCGGGTGGGTGCGGACGTGCGGGCGGCCCTGGGCCTGTGACCCGCCGGGTCACTCCACGACGTCGGACAGCATGTCGATGCCGTCCGGGGACTCGGCGAGGTACCCGGGCAGCCGGTCCTCGGCCACGGCCTGCATGAGCGGGTCGAACCGTTCCCGGTCGAGCACCACCGTCGACTGGCCGTCCGCGCTGCGCCCGGTGCCCGCGTAGGGGGCGGTCAGGAACGTCATGTCGCCCGTGGACAGGTCGCGGGCGCTGATCGCCAGCTCCAGCATCGTGTCGATGGTCAGGTTCTCGTCCACCGCGACGGACCGCAGCGCCACCTCGAGGAACCGGGACAGCTTGGGCAGGTCGTTCTTGTCGGCCGTGGCCTGGGTGACGATGGCCCGCATCCAGGCCTGCTGCCGCTGCACGCGCCCGAAGTCGCCGTTCGGCAGGGAGTACCGCTCACGCGTGAACTCCAGCGCCTCCTGGCCGGTCATCTCCTGGACCACGGAGCCGCCCGCGCCGTCGGGCACCGTGATCTCGACACCGCCGAGGGTGTCGGTCAGCGTCGTGAAGGACTCGAAGTCGCTGACCGCGAAGTGGTCGATGCGGACGCCCGTCAGGTCCTCGACGGTCTCGATCATGAGCGCGGGACCGCCGTAGGAGAACGCCGCGTTGATCTTCGCCTCGCCGTAGCCGGGGATCGGCACCCAGGAGTCGCGCGGGATGGAGATCGCGGCGGCCGACTTCCGGTCGGCGGACAGGTGGAACAGCAGGATGGCGTCGGTGCGCTGGGCGCCGAACTCCCACGCGGACGGGTCGCCGGCGGAGATCCGGCTGTCGGACCCGAGCACGAGGATGTTGACGGGGGCCGGCGCGCCCTGCGGTGCCGGGGCGGGCCGGTCGGCCTCGTCGAGGCCGGCGAACGGGTCGTCGATGCGCTCGATCTTCTCGTCGAGCGAGATCCGGTAGCCGAACCAGGCCGTGGCCCCGCTGGCGCCGACGAGCACGAGCGCGCCCGCGACGAGCGCCGCGACGAAGCCCTTGCCCCGGGGGCGGCGCTCGCTCGGGCGGACGCCGGGGGCCGGCTCGGCCGCGGTCAACAGGTCGTCGATCCGCTCAGGTGCATGCATACCCACGTACTTACCGCTGCGGGCAGGTCGGGCGCATCACCCCGAAAGAGACATCACCCCCGATTCACCCCCGCTCCCCGCGGGGCCGAGGAGACCTGCGCATGGCAAGATCCGCCCCATGCGCGGAATCATTCTCGCCGGCGGCTCCGGCACCCGCCTGCACCCGATCACCCAGGGCATCAGCAAGCAGCTCGTGCCGGTCTACGACAAGCCGATGATCTACTACCCGTTGTCCACCCTGATCCTGGCCGGGATCAGCGACGTCCTGGTCATCACCACCCCGCAGGACGCCGACCAGTTCCAGCGGCTGCTCGGCGACGGCTCGCAGTTCGGCATCTCGATCAGCTACACGGCTCAGCCGTCGCCCGACGGGCTCGCCCAGGCCTTCGTGCTGGGCGAGGAGTTCCTCGGTGACGACTCGGTGGCCCTCGTGCTCGGCGACAACATCTTCTACGGCCCCGGCCTGGGCACCCGGCTGACCCGCTTCGCGGACCTGGACGGCGGCGCCGTCTTCGCCTACCGCGTGGCCGACCCCTCCGCCTACGGGGTGGTCGAGTTCGACGACCAGGGCATGGCCCTGTCCCTGGAGGAGAAGCCGGCCCGGCCCCGGTCCCGGTACGCGGTGCCGGGGCTGTACTTCTACGACAACGACGTGGTCGCCATCGCCAAGGGGCTCAAGCCCTCGGCGCGCGGCGAGTACGAGATCACCGACGTCAACGCCGAGTACCTGCGCCAGGGCCGGCTCCAGGTCGAGGTGCTGCCGCGCGGCACGGCCTGGCTGGACACCGGCACGTTCGACTCGCTGCTCGAGGCGTCCGACTACGTCCGCACCGTCGAACGGCGCCAGGGCCTCAAGATCGGCGCCCCGGAGGAGGTCGCCTGGCGCCGGGGCTTCCTGTCGGACGACGACCTGCGGGTCCGCGCGGAGAAGCTCACCAAGTCGGGTTACGGCAGCTACCTGCTGAGTCTCCTGGAGCAGCAGTGACCTCGTAGCGCCGAACCGTCGCACGACACGCGACACGCGACACGCGACGCGGGACGCGGGACACGGGACACGCGACACGGGACACGGGACGCGGGCACCCGGTGCCCGGTGCCCGGTCCGGCTGGTGCCGCTGTCTCGTGCCGGGGGCCTCCGGGGGAAAGGTGCCCCGCGCAGTCGTGTTGCTGACCGTAGACAACGTCTACTCAGAGCAACCCGCCTCCGCGAGGCACCTTTCCCCGAGGCCGCCGTGGACGGCGCACCCGCACACGCTGCGCAGGCCCTACGGTGCGCAGGCCCTACGGTGCCCCCAGCACCTCCGGTGCCGCCGCCTTCCACCGCTCGGCCCAGTCGCCGATCGGCTCCACGCCGACCGCCCGGAGGCGGTCGTGCCCCAGCACCGAGTACGCCGGCCGCGGCGCCGGGAGCTGGTACTCGGCGCTCGTCGTCGTGTCGACGGGCGTGGCGTGCCCGGCCGACGCGACCACCTCCCGCGCGAAGCCCCACCACGTCACCCGGCCGGACGACGTGCCGTGGTAGATCCCGCCGGGCACCCGTGCGGCGACGAGCCGGACGATCAGGTCGGCCACGTCGGCGGTCCAGGTGGGCTGCCCGGTCTGGTCGTCCACGACGCTGAGCCGGTCCCGCTCGCCCGCGACGCGCGCGATGGTCCGGGGGAAGCACCTGCCGCCGGCCCCGTACAGCCACGCCGTGCGCACGACGACGGCGTCCGGCGCCTCCGCGCGCACCGCCCACTCGCCGGCGGCCTTGGTGCGGCCGTACGCCGAGCGAGGCACCACCGGCGCGTCCTCCGGGTAGGGCTCGGTCGCGACACCGTCGAACACGTAGTCGGTCGAGACGTGCACCAGCCGGGCACCCGCGGCGGCTGCGGCGCGCGCGAGGTGGGCGGCGGCCGTCGCGTTGACGGCGAACGCCTCGGCCTCGTGCTCCTCGGCGGCGTCCACGGCGGTCCACGCAGCGCAGTTGACCACCACGTCGTAGCCGGCCACCGCCGCGCGGACCGCCACCGCGTCCGTGACGTCCAGCTCGGCCCGCCCGGCGCCGGACACCTCGTGCCCCGCGCGGGTGGCCGCGGTCAGCACGTCCTGCCCGAGCATGCCCGCGGCCCCGACGACGAGCCACCGCTGCGCGGCTCCTGCGGGGTCGGTCGGTCCAGGTCCCTTGGTCACTCCGGCTCCAGCCACCCTAAGATCCTAGAGCCGCATCCGAACCCCGCGAGGAGAGCCATGAAGTACCGCGAGCTGGCCGTGCCCGGCGCGTTCGAGATCACCCCCCAGCAGCACGGAGACCCGCGGGGGCTGTTCCTGGAGGTGTTCCGGGCGGGCGCCTTCGCCGACGCCGTAGGGCACGCCTTCGACCTGCAGCAGGTCAACTGCTCGGTGTCGGCCGCCGGGGTGCTGCGCGGCATCCACTTCGCCGACGTGCCACCCAGCCAGGCCAAGTACGTGATGTGCGTCAGCGGCGCGGTGCTCGACGTCGTCGTCGACATCCGGGTGGGCTCGCCCACCTTCGGCGTGTGGGACGCCGTCCTGCTCGACGACGTGGACCGCCGCGCCGTCTACCTGCCTGAGGGGCTGGGCCACGCGTTCATGTCGCTGGAGGACGGCTCCACCGTGCTGTACCTGTGCTCGGCCGGGTACGCGCCGGGCCGTGAGCACGGCATCCACCCGCTGGACGAGGAGCTCGGCATCGAGTGGCCCGACACGGCCCGTGACGGCACTCCCCTGACCCCGCTCCTGTCGGAGAAGGACGAGGCCGCCCCGACGCTGGCCGAGGCCCGCGCCCAGAACCTCCTGCCCACGCTGGACGAGGTCCGCGCCTACGTCACGTCCCTGCCACCTCGTTGAGTGGGCTACTGGTTGGTGCGGGCGTACCTGGCCTCCGTCGCAGCCTTTGTCGGGCGCCACCAGGACTCGTGGGCGCGGTACCAGTCGACCGTGGCCTCCAGGCCCTCGCGGAAGTCCGTGTAGCGCGGGGACCAGCCCAGCTCGGTGCGCAGGCGGCTCGCGTCGATCGCGTACCGCAGGTCGTGCCCCGGGCGGTCGGTGACGTGGTCGAAGTCGTCGGCGTCGCGCCCGAAGATCTCCAGGAGCGTGCGCACCACGTCGAGGTTGCTCGTCTCGCCGTCGGCCCCGATCAGGTAGGTCTCCCCGGCCTGGCCCTTCTCGATGACGCTCCAGACGGCGGAGTTGTGGTCCTCGACGTGGATCCAGTCGCGCACGTTGCGGCCCGCGCCGTACAGCCGGGGCCGCACACCGTCGATCAGGTTGGTGATCTGGCGCGGGATGAACTTCTCGACGTGCTGGTACGGGCCGTAGTTGTTCGAGCAGTTCGAGATCGTGGCCCGGATGCCGAACGAGCGCACCCAGGCGCGGACCAGCAGGTCGGAGCCGGCCTTGGTCGACGAGTAGGGCGACGAGGGGTTGTACGGCGTCCCGGAGGTGAACCGTTCCGGGGTGTCGAGCGGGAGGTCGCCGTACACCTCGTCGGTCGAGATGTGGTGGAACCGGACGCCGTGCCGCCGCACCGCCTCCAGCAGCGTGAACGTGCCCACCAGGTTGGTCTGCACGAACGGCGTCGGGTCGTCCAGGGAGTTGTCGTTGTGGGACTCCGCGGCGAAGTGCACCACGAGGTCCGACTCCCCCACGAGGCGGTCCACGAGCGGACCGTCGGTGATCGAGCCCTCGACGAGCTCGACCCCCGTGCCGTCGAGCGAGGTCCGGTCGCCGGCGTAGGTCAGGGCGTCCAGCACCGTGACCCGTACGTCCGGCCGCTCGCGGACGGTCTGGCGGACGAAGTTCGCCCCGATGAAGCCGGCGCCGCCGGTGACCAGTACCCGCATCGTCAGTCCCGTCCGTAGATGTCGCGGGTGTAGACCTTGTCCGCCACGTCGTCCAGCGCCTCGGTGCGGCGGTTGGCGATGATGACGTCGGCCCGGGACTTGAGCTCGTCCAGGTCCCGCACCACCTCGGAGTGGAAGAACTCGTCCTCGGTCAGCGTGGGCTCGTACACGATGACCTCGACACCCTTGGCCTTGATGCGCTTCATGATGCCCTGGATGCTGGAGGCCCGGAAGTTGTCCGACCCCGACTTCATCACCAGGCGGTACACGCCCACGGTCCGCGGCCCGCGGCGCAGGATGTCGGCCGCGACGAAGTCCTTGCGCGTCGTGTTCGCGTCGACGACGGCGTTGATCAGGTTCTGCGGCACGTCGGCGTAGTTCGCCAGGAGCTGCTTGGTGTCCTTGGGCAGGCAGTACCCGCCGTAGCCGAACGACGGGTTGTTGTAGTGCGAGCCGATCCGGGGGTCCAGGCCCACGCCCTCGATGATCTGCGCCGTGTCCAGCCCACGGGTCACGGCGTAGGTGTCGAGCTCGTTGAAGTACGCCACCCGCAGCGCGAGGTAGGTGTTGGCGAACAGCTTGATCGCCTCGGCCTCGGTGGGGTCGGTCAGCAGCACCGGGACGTCCTTGGTGATCGCACCCTCCAGGAGCAGGTCCGCGAACCGCTTGCCCCGGTCGGTCCGGTCGCCCACCACGATCCGCGACGGGTGCAGGTTGTCGTACAGGGCCCGGCCCTCGCGCAGGAACTCCGGCGAGAACAGGACGGCCGCGTCGGGGTGCTCCGCGCGCAGACGCTCGGTGAACCCCACGGGGACCGTCGACTTGAC
The DNA here is from genome assembly GCF_044456525.1 of Promicromonospora sp. NPDC050880. NCBI lineage: Bacteria > Bacillati > Actinomycetota > Actinomycetes > Micrococcales > Promicromonosporaceae > Promicromonospora > Promicromonospora sp. NPDC050880. The sequence goes on along the minus strand of NZ_JBITFV010000014.1, from coordinate 42,617 downwards.
CACGATCGTCGCCTCGGGGGCCCGCGCCAGCACGTCGCCGATCACCGACTCCACGGACGACGTGTCGAAGAAGTTGGTCTGCTCGTCGTAGTTGGTCGGCGTCGCCACGACCACGACCGAGGCGCCGGTGAACGCCTCGTCCCGGTCCAGCGTGGCGGTCAGGTCCAGCGGCTTGTCCCGCAGGTACTCCTCCAGCTCGGCATCGACGATCGGCGAACGGCGCGCGTTGACGAGCTCGACCTTGGCCGGGTCGATGTCCAGCGCCCACACCTCGTGGTTCTGCGCGAGCAGGACCGCGTTGGACAGGCCGACGTACCCCGTGCCGGCAACAGCGATCTTCACGACGGGACTCCTGACAGGAAAGGTCGATGACGGACCCCATGCTAGAGCGTGGGCGACCACGTGACGCACGCCACACCGGCGACCCGAGGCGCACGAGGTTAGGCTTGCCTCACCATGCCATTCACCCCGCCTCAGACCAGCCCCGCACCCGCCGAGAAGCCCCGCCGCGGAGTCCGCACCACGGCGACCGTGACGGCGGTCCGGCACGTCACCCCGCACATGATCCGGGTGACGATCGGCGGCACGGCGCTGACCGCCGTCGACCCGACGCCGTTCGCGGACCGCTACGTCAAGCTGGTCATGGCGGAGCCCACGGAACCCGAGGGCCGCCCCGTGCTGCGCACCTACACGGTCCGCGGCGTGACCGAGGCCGGCTGGGACATCGACGTCGTCACCCACGGCGACGTCGGCTACGGCGGCCCCTGGGCCCAGCGCGTGCGGCCCGGCGACGAGGTGGCCTTCGTCGGGCCGGGCGGCGACTACGCGCCGTCCCCCGACGCCCCGTGGCACCTCCTGGCCGGCGACGAGTCCGCCCTGCCGGCCATCGCGGCCGCCTGCGAGGCCCTGCCCGACGGCGCCGTGGCGCACGTCTTCGTCGAGGTCTCGGACGCCACTGAGGAGCAGGAGCTCGCGAGCGCCGCCGACCTGCACGTCACCTGGGTGCACCGGTCCGCCGGGGACGCCCTGGCCGACGCCGTGCAGGCCGCCGAGCTGCCCGACGGCGTACCGCACGCGTTCCTGCACGGGGAGGCGGGCTGCGTCCGCGACCTGCGTCGCTGGGCGCGGGCCACGCTGGGCGTCCCGCGCGACCTGCTCTCGGCGTCGGGCTACTGGCGCCGCGGTCGGGACGACGAGCACTGGCGCGCCGAGAAGGCCGAGTGGCGCGCGGCCGTGGAGCAGGACGACCTGGTCCTCAGCGCGCGGTAGGCCCGGCGCCCCGCGTCACAGCCCGTCGAGCACCGCGAACCAGCGTTTCGCCGTGGCGCCGTCGTAGGGCGGCTCACCGGCCCGCACGGCGGCGAGGAGGGCGTCGGCGTCGCTGCGCACCCGCTCGATCACGGACGGCGGGTACCCGTAGCGCACGCTGTGCTCGGCGAACTCGTCCTCGTCGTCGATGTACGTCTCGCCGTACCGGCGGGCGTCCCGGCTGCCCGGCTCCCGGGCGATCACGTCGAGGTCCATGTCGGCGGCGGTCACCACGAACTCCGGCCCGCCGTCGGCGTCCGGCACGGCGTGCCACTCGGGCACGGTCGTGAGGTCGATGTACAGGAGCGTGCCGCGCGGGTGGCCGCGGTGGAGCTCCGCGACCCAGCCGACGGGGCCGAAGACCACCAGGCCCGGGCTCTTCGCGTGGTAGGCCAGGCCGGGCCTGCTGAAGTACGTGCCGGGCCGGTAGCCGAGCCAGGTCCCGTGCTCGTCGCGGCCCAGGTACCTGGCGTCGAACCGCCAGTGGTCCCCGCCGTCCCACTTGTGCATCCGGCTGCCCACGAGGGTGCCGGGCACGGACGGCATCGACGACGATACGCCCTGGTCAGCAGGTTGTTGCGCAGACATGTCCGGCAGCCTACCGAGACGTCGCCGGGCCGTAACCCGGCACCACTACGCTCTGGCCACCGTCGGCCGGGCGTTGCACGCCGGACCGCTCACCGGGGCGACGGTACCCACCCTGACCGTCGACCCCCGAGGAGTCTTCATGTCCCCTGAAAGCCGCCGTCTCGCCGCGTCCGGTGAGGCTGCGCACCAGGTCCCGGCCGCTGACGAGATGATCGCCGAGGCGCTGCTCGCGGCCGCCGCGGACCCCCTGCACAACCCCCATCCCGACCACCCCGGTCCGCTCCCCGACGCCCGGCCGCTGCCGACGCCCGACCAGGAGACCTGGGCCGCGGCCAAGGAGGCGAACCGGCAGCCGCGCGGGGTCTGGTCCGCACCGGACCGCGCCGCGGACCGGCCGTTCCAGGAACGACCCGAGCCGCCCTCGGGCGATGCGGTGCTCACCGCGGCACTCCGCCGCGGCCTCCCCATCGACGAGGCCGTCACGACGTCGATCCGCGGCGCCCGCCGCCTCGACACCGCCCAGTGGCGGTCGCTGTGCCACGCGCTGATGACGCACCCCGGGACGCGCCGGGCCGGCGTCGCGGGGGCCGCGCTCGTCGCCCAGCGCGCGGGCCTGCGCGAGCTCGCGTGGGACCTGCTGCGGGAGCTCGGCCCCGACGACGCCGCCCGCCTCGCCCCGGCGGAGTACCTCCGGGCCGGCATCGCCATGGCGGACGACGACGTCTCCCGGACCGCGGCGGACTGGGTGCGGCACGGGGCCGTGACCGACGCCGCGACCCTGCTGGAGATCGCGCGGCTGCTGTTCGTGGCCGACGAGCCCGGACCGGCCGCCGAGGCCCTCGACGCGGCACGCCGTGGGCCCGGCCGCACCGACGAGGTCGAGGCCTCGATCGACCATCTGGCGCCCTGGATCGAGAAGGCCCTGCGGCCCGCCGCGCCGGCGCGGGTGCCGGCGGGGCACGTGTCGTTCGCCGTGCTCGACTACAAGGCGCCGGACGAGCACGTGTCGTCCAGCAACATCGGGGACACGGTGCAGACCGTGGCGAGCCTGGGCCACCTGCTGCGGCACGAGGGCCTGCGCCTGCACGGCGACGACGCCGTCGCCGAGCCGGTGCGCTACCTCGCCGGGCGCGTGCGCCCCGACCACGCCCTGCCCGGGCCGGGCGCCGACGTGCACCTCACGCTGGTGCAGCGCGACATGTCCCACCTGGATGCCGTGCCCCCGGGCACGTGGATGCTCGCGTTCGGCTGGTACATGCACAGCCAGTTCGACCTGCGCTTCGACTTCCCGTTCCACGAGAACCTGCTGCCGCTGTTCGTGTCGTTCCACGTGAACAAGCACGCGATCCTGACCCCCGCCGCCGTCGAGTACCTGCGGGCGCACGGTCCGATCGGCTGCCGGGACTGGACCACGGTGCACCTGCTGCTCAACGCGGGCGTGCCCGCCTTCTTCAGCGGCTGCCTGACGACGACGGTCGACACCCTGTTCCCGGACGCCCCGCCGCCCGCGGCCGGAGCTCCGGCCGTGTACGTGGACACCCCCGTGCCCGACCACGACACGGGCGCCGAGCTCGTCACCCACCTGCACCCCTCGGTGCGGCACGCCCCGTTCGACCGCAACGTGCGGCACGCCGTCGGTCTGCTGGACGCCTACCGCGGCCGGTACTCCCGGGTGGTCACCTCCCGTCTGCACGCGTTCCTGCCGTCGTGGGCCGTCGGGGCCGACGTGGACTTCCGGCCACGGAACGACGCCGACATCCGGTTCGCAGGCCTGCTCGACGCCGACGAGGCGGGCCGCCGCGCCATGCAGGAGCGGATCCGCTCCGTCGTCGCGCCGGCCATGGCCGCGATCCTCGCCGGCGCCTCCCGCGAGGAGGTGTACGCCACGTGGCGCCAGACCGTGGCCGACGAGGTCGCGCGGGCGAGGGCGGTGCACGACGCGCCGGTGCCGCCGCCGTCGGGCACGTGCTCGGTGGCCGAGATCGTGGCGGCCGTGCGGGCGACGCGGGTGGTGGTGGAGGCGTCCGCGCCCCGGCCGGGCCGCACAGCCGGCGCGACGGGACGGGGCCGAGGGGCCGTGAACGTCGCCGTCGCCCTCGACGGCAACCTGCGCACCCAGCTCGAGGTGGTCGTGGCCGGCGTGGTGCGGCACACGGACCGGCCGGTCCGGGTCGTGGCGCTCACCCGCGACCACACGCCCGCGGACCACGACCGGCTGGCCCGGCTGTTCCCCGAGGTGACGTTCGAGTGGTACGCGTGCGACGGGATCGGCTACGGGGCCGTGCTCGGCATGCTCAAGCACATCACGGTCGCCACGATGGACCGGCTGCTGCTGCCCGAGCTGCTGCCGCACCTCGACCGGGTCGTCTACCACGACCTGGACGCGCTGGCGGTGGCCGACCTGGCGGAGCTGTACGACACCGACCTGCGCGGGGCGCCCCTGGCGGCCCGGCCCTCGATCTCGTACAACTACCGGCACGGCATCGGGAACGTCATCCGTTCCACGCGCCTGCTGGGGCACGACGCCGGCGCCGCGCGGGACCTGGTGCGCGCCATGACGCAGCGCCACCGGTACGGGTACCACGGCTTCAACGCGGGCATCCTGGTGCTGGACCTGGCGGTCATGCGGGCCGACCGGTTCACCGAGGAGTTCGTGCCCTACGCCGAGCGGTACGGGCTCAACGACCAGGACGTGCTCAACGCGTACGCCGGGTCGCGCTACCAGCCCCTCGGACCGCGGTGGAACGCGTGGCCGACGCAGGAGGTCGTGACCGAACCGGGCCTGATCCACTGGGCGGGGCCGGTCAAGCCGTGGCACGAGGACCGCTACGTGCTCCTCAAGGAGCACTGGCAGGCCGCGGAGACCTGGCTGGCCACCCGCCGGTGACCCGTTGAGTGCTGGATGTTCGCCCTTTCTCGCCGGTCAGAAGGGCGAACATCCAGCACTCGACACCGGGGCTCAGTAGGTGTCGGACGGGGCGGGGGCGGCCCCGGACGCGTCGAAGCCCGCCAGGACCGATGCCGTGCCGGACAGGCCCAGGCGGGTGGCGCCCGCCTCGATCATCGCGAGCGCCGTGTCCAGGTCGCGGATGCCGCCGGAGGCCTTCACGCCGAGCCGGCCACCACCGGCCGCGCCCACCGTCTGCGCCATGAGCGACACGGCGTGCACCGAGGCGCCGCCCGCGGGGTGGAAGCCCGTGGAGGTCTTCACGAAGTCGGCGCCCGCCGCCTCCGCGGCCTTGCACGCGCCGACGATCTGCTCGTCGTCCAGCGCCGCCGACTCGATGATCACCTTGAGCACCCGGTCGGCCGGGACGGCCGCCCGGACGGCCGCGATGTCGGCCTGCACCACGTCGAACCGGCCGGACCGCGCGGTGCCGACGTCGATCACCATGTCCACCTCGTCGGCGTCGTCCGCGACGGAGCGGGCCGCCTCGAACGCCTTGACGTCGGTCATGTGCTTGCCCGACGGGAAGCCGCACACCGTCGCGACGGCGAGCCGCCCGGCGGCGACCTCGACGGCCAGCGAGACGAACGACGGCGAGACGCACACCGAGAACACCCCGAGCCGCGCGCCCTCCTCCACGAGGGTGGCGACGTCGGCGGCGGTGGCCTCCGGCTTGAGCAGCGTGTGGTCCACGTACGCGGCCAGGGCCGCCTTGTCGCGGGGCAGGTCAGCGGTCATACGAGGGCACCTTCGACTTTCTGGAATCCGGGCAGGATGACCTGCTCCACGAGGTCGCGCCGCTCGTCGTGGTGCATGAAGGCACCCCAGGCGGCCGTGACGGTCACGTCCACGAGGTCGTCGAGCGTCCAGCCCGCCTCGTCGACGAGGAGCTTCATCTCGTGCGTCATCGACGTGCGGGACATCAGGCGGTTGTCCGTGTTGAGCGTGACGGCGAAGTCCAGCTCCTTGAGCCGTGTGATCGGGTGCTTCGCGATCGACTCCGCCGCGCCGGTCTGCAGGTTCGACACCGGGCACAGCTCGAGCGGGATCTGGTGGTCGCGGACCCAGTGCGCGAGGCGCCCCAGGTCGGCCGCGCCACCGTGGCCGTCGCCCGAGAGACCGGCCTCGGCCGGGTCGCCGTCGACCACGAAGGCGATGTCGTCGATGATCCGGGCCCCGTGGCCGAGCCGGTCGGCCTGACCGAGGTGCACGGCCTGCCCGATGGAGTCCAGGCCGGCGGCCTCGCCCGCGTGGATGGTCACCGGGACGTCGTGCTCGGCCAGGAAGCGCCAGACCGCGAGGTGGCGCGACGGCAGGAACCCGTCCTCCGGCCCCGCGATGTCGAAGCCCACGACGCCGCGGTCCCGGTGCGCCACAGCGAGGTCGGCCACCTCCTGCCAGCGGTCCGCCTGCCGCATCGCGCCCACGAGCTGGCCCACCCGGATGAGGTGCCCGTCGGCCGCGGCGGCCGCGATGCCGTCGTCGATGCCGGCCTGCACGGCCTCGACCGCCTCGTCCAGCGACAGGCCGCCCGCCAGGTGCTGCTCGGGCGCCCAGCGCTGCTCGGCGTAGACGACGCCGTCCGCCGCCAGGTCGAGCACGGCCTCCCGGGCGACGCGCGCCAGGTTGTCCGCGGTCTGCATGACGGCGATCGTGTGCGTGAAGGTCTCGAGGTACCGGACGAGCGAGCCGGAGTCGGCGGCGTCCCGGAACCAGGCGGCGAGCGAGTCCGCGTCGGAGGCGGGCAGGGGGTGCCCCGCGGCGTCGGCGAGCTCGAGGACGGTCTGCGGGCGCAGGCCGCCGTCGAGGTGGTCGTGGAGCACCACCTTGGGCAGGGCGCGGATCAGCGCCTCGCCGGGGCGCGCCCCGGGGTCTTGCGTGGTCATGCTGACAACCTACCGTCCGCCACCGACACGTCGGACCCGGTCGGGCTCAGTCCGGTCCGGCCGCCTCGTCCTCGTCGGCCGAGGCGTCGAGCGCCTGCTCCACCACGTCCGCCTCGTCGGCGTCGCCGTCGTTGTCCGGGCGTGGGGCGTCCGGGACGTACTCGTCGGGTTCGTGCGTGCTGTCGACCTCGGCGTCCGCGGGCGGGTCCAGGCCTGCGTCACGCCAGGAGTCGGGGCCGGGGAGCGTGCTCATGGGGGCCTCCTCGTCAGTCGGCTTCCATCGTCACCCGGGCGGCGCCCGCCCGCCACCGGCCCGGACGTTCGGGCAGCAGCACCCAGGCGACGTGCGGCCAGCCGCCGAACGCGGCGGTCAGGGCCTTGCGCACGCGCGCCGCCGTGCGGTCCGCGGTGGACGGCGACACCGCGGAGGACGTCGCCGGCGGCGGGTCCAGGAGCGCCGACACCGGTACCGTGTGCAGCCCGGCGCCGGACGGCTCGTACAGGACCGCGCTGCCCTCGGCGCCCTCGCCGTCCGCCAGGGTGAGCAGCACCACGTGCCGTGGCACGGCCGACTCCCAGCCGCCGGTGACGTCGCCGCCCGTGTACAGCGGCACCGGGATCCCGGCGCGGGCGGCGGCGACCGCAGCCTCCACCAGGGCCCGCGGCCCGGCCACCCGGTGCGTGTACCGCACACCGCCGTAGCTGGCGAACCGCGCGGCGCCCCAGGGGGGCGTGCCGTACGTGCGCGGCCAGCCCGCCACCACCAGCCCACGCTTGTTGGTCGCGGCGTGCACGGCGTGCTGGAGCCGCGCGAACCGGGCAGCGGGGTCGTCGTCGCTCGCGAGCCGCAGGGCCGCGCGCGGGTCACCGGCCAGCCCCAGCATGGCCAGCACCGCGGCGCCGCAGGTGGTCTCGTCCACCTGCACGGCGGCCGCCGTCGCACCGTCGAGCGACGGCAGGTTCAGCCGCCGCGGGAACCCGACCGTCCCCGTGCCCCGCTCGCGCGCCAGCGGGTCCAGCACGGAGCGCCGCGCGCGGGTGGTCACGAGCTCCAGGCGACGCTCGACGTCGTCGGGCACCGCGGGCCGCTCGAAGCGACCGCGGGGCGGCGGGGCGGGCACCGGACCAGCGAACGCGCGCGCGGCACCGAGCAGGGACGAAAGGCGCAATGTCGACGGCACCTCGTCAGGCTATGCCGGGCCGGGCCGACTCGCCGGTGCGCCACGCTGAGCGGCGCGGGTGACCCAGCACCGCGAACACGCAGGTCAGACGATCCGGTCCAGGACCACCGGCCGGTCGTGCACCAGCCCGGCACCGGCGAGGGCGCCCGCGCCGCCGTCCATGCTCGCCAGCATGCCTGCGGCCCCGGCGAAGATGCCCTCCAGCACCGTCTCCGCGCTCTCGTGCTGCACGTCCCAGCCTCCCGCGAGCGCCTCGCGCGCCCGCTCGAACCGCTCGGGGGTGTCGGTGTGCATGGTCAGGACCGGCTGGCCCTCGGCCACGCGCTCGCCCGGCTTGACGTGGATCTCGATGCCGGCGGCGGCCTGCACCGCGTCCTCCTTGCGCGCCCGCCCGGCGCCCAGGCGCCGGACGGCCACGCCCACGGCGTACGCGTCCAGGGAGGTCAGCACGCCGGACCGCGGCGCCACGAGCGTCTCGGTCTCCTTGGCGACGGGCAGCGGCGCGTCGACGTCGCCGCCCTGGGCAGCGATCATGGCGCGCCAGCGGTCCATGGCCCGGCCGTCGGCCAGGGCCTCGCGCACGTCGGCCTCGGAGGTGGGGCGGCCCGCGGCGTCGAGCATCTCGACGGCCAGCGCGACGGTCAGGTCCACGACGTCGGCCGGCCCGCCGCCGGCCAGCACCTCCAGCGACTCACGGACCTCCAGGGCGTTGCCCGCCGTCAGGCCCAGGGGCACGGACATGTCCGTGACGAGGGCGACGGTGCGCACGCCGGCGTCGGTCCCGAGGTCGACCATGGTGCGGGCGAGCTCGCGCGCGCTGTCCAGGTCCTTCATGAAGGCGCCCGAGCCCACCTTGACGTCGAGCACCAGGGCGCCCGTGCCCTCGGCGATCTTCTTGGACATGATCGAGCTCGCGATGAGCGGGATCGCCTCGACGGTGCCGGTCACGTCGCGCAGGGCGTAGAGCTTCTTGTCGGCCGGGGCCAGGCCCGCGCCGGCGGCGCAGATCACGGCGCCCACGGACTCGAGCTGCGCCATCATCTCCTCGTTCGTCAGGTCGGCGCGCCAGCCGGGGATCGACTCCAGCTTGTCGAGCGTGCCGCCCGTGTGGCCCAGGCCGCGGCCGGAGAGCTGCGGCACGGCCACGTCGAACGTCGCCACCAGAGGTGCGAGCGGCAGCGTGATCTTGTCGCCCACGCCGCCGGTGGAGTGCTTGTCCGCGGTCGGCCGGGACAGGCCGGAGAACGACATGCGCTCGCCCGACTCGATCATCGCGTGGGTCCACCGCGAGATCTCCGGCCGCGACATGCCGTTCAGGAGGATCGCCATGGTCATGGCGGACATCTGCTCGTCGGCCACCACACCGCGTGTGTAGGCGTCGACGAGCCAGTCGATCTGCGCGTCGGTCAGCGACTCGGCGTTGTCGCGCTTGGTCCGGATGATGTCGACGGCGTCGAACGGCTCGGTCATGAGGTTGCCTCCCGCACGTGGTCCAGGTCGCCCGGCCCGAAGGCCTGGGGCAGTACTTCGGTCATCGGCAGCACGCCGCGCGGGGTGTCCACCAGCAGCTCCGGCCCGCCGTGCTCCCACAGGAGCTGACGGCACCGGCCGCACGGCATGATCGTCTCGCCGAGCGCGTTGACGCAGGTGAACGAGGCCAGCCGCCCGCCCCCCGACATCACCAGGGCGCTGACCAGCGAGCACTCGGCGCACAGGGTGACCCCGTACGCCGCGTTCTCGATGTTCGCGCCGGTCAGCAGGCGCCCGTCGGCGGCGTAGGCCGCCGCCCCGACCCGGAAGTCGGAGTACGGGGCGTACGCCTTGCCGACGGCCTCACGGGCGGCGGCGCGCAGGCCCGCCCAGTCCACAGAATCTGACACGGACCCTATCCTCAGCCCTTGACGTACGGTTCGCCCGACGCGGCCGGCGGCCGCGAGCGACCGACCAGGCCCGCCACGGCGAGCAGGGTGACGACGTACGGCACCATGAGCATGAACTGGCTGGGCACGGGCGAGCCCACGACGGACAGCACGTTCTGCAGGTTGGACGCGAAGCCGAACAGCAGACCGGCGAACGCCGCACGCACCGGGTCCCACTTGCCGAAGATCACGGCGGCCAGGGCGATGTACCCGGCGCCGCCGGTCATGTTCTCGCCGAACTGGCTGAGCTGGACGGTGGTGTAGAACGCGCCGCCGAGACCCGCCACGGCGCCCGCGACGAGCACCGCGTTGTACCGGGTGCGCACCACGTCGATGCCGACGGTGTCGGCGGCCTTGGGGTGCTCGCCCACCGCGCGCAGGCGCAGGCCCCAGCGGGTGCGGTTGAGCGCGTACCAGACGGCGGGGACGGCGAGGAACATCAGGTAGATGAGCAGCGGCTGCCGGAACAGGACCGGACCGAGCACCGGGATGTCCGACAGGACCGGGATCGCCACCGGCGAGAACCGCGTGGTGGAGTTGAGCGTCTCGGCGCCCGGGACGAGCACCTGCGAGTACAGGAAGCTCGTGAGCCCCACGACGAGCACGTTGAGCACCACACCGACGATCACCTGGTTCACGTGGTACGTGATCGCGAACAGGCCCAGCACCAGCGACACGAGCGCCCCGGCCAGGACGGCGGCCGCCAGGCCGATCAGGGCGCTGTTGGTGATCGACGAGACGATCGCCGCGGTGAACGCCGCGCCGAGGAGCTGCGCCTCGATGGCGATGTTGACCACGCCCGCGCGTTCGCCGATGACGCCGCCCAGCGCGCCGTACACGAACGGCACGGACCAGAGCACGGCACCGCCGAGCAGGCCGACGACCGACAGGTCGCGGGGGCTGCCGGCACCGGCCCAGGCCAGAAAGCCGAGCAGGCCCGCGAGGGAGAAGACGACGACCAGCCAGACCGACGTCCGGCGCCCCCGTGCCGTCAGCACGAAGGCCAGGGCGGTCACCACGAGCATGACCGCACCGCACACCCAGGCCACCGTGGCGGCGGGCACGACGATCACCGGGATCTGGAAGAAGTCGCTGCGCTGGGACAGCAGGAACCGGGTGTCGCCCGAGTGCGGCACCGCCACGAGCAGCAGCGCGTACAGGACGGTCACGGTGAGCAGCACGCCCGCCGTCTTCCACGACACGAGCGTGACCGTCCGCGTCGTCTCCGAGAGCGGCGCGTCCAGCTGGGTGGTCTTGTGGTCGGCGCTCACGCGGCCGCCTCCTTCCGGTTCCGGTTCGCCCGCGGCTTCCGCGCCGCCCGACGGCGGGCCGGGTCCGGCAGCCGGAAGATGGCGCGGACCAGTGGCGGTGCCGCGATGAACAGCACGATGAGGGACTGCACCACGAGCACGATGTCGCTGGGCACCCCCTCGGCGGCCTGCATGGTGGTGCCGCCCGCCTTGAAGGCACCGAACAGGATGCCGGCGGCGAGCACGCCCCACGGGCTGGAGCCGCCGAGCAGGGCGACCGTGATCGCGTCGAAGCCGATGCCGGCGTCGATGTCCGAGCTGAAGCCCGTGGTGACCGCGCCCAGCACCTGCGAGGCTCCGGCCAGGCCCACGAGGCCACCGGCGACGAGCATCGAGTTCACCGTGGCCCGGCTGGTGTCGATGCCGGCCACGCGGGCGGCACGCGGGTTCTCCCCGACCGCGCGGAACCCGAACCCGGTCGACGAGCGGTTGAGCAGCCACCACACGCCGACGACGGCGAGCAGCGCGAGCACGAAGCCCCACGTCAGGTTGAACCGGTCGCCCAGCAGGGTGGGCAGCTGCGCCGACTCGGGCGTCGGCGGGGTCTTCGGGTTGGACGACCCGGGCGCCTGGAGCAGGCCGGGCGTCGCCAGGAAGTACGAGATCAGGTAGAACGCGACGTAGTTGAGCATGATCGTGACGATCACCTCGTGGGCGCCGGTCCGGGCCTTGAGGAAGCCGGCGATCCCGGCCCACAGCGCACCCGCGGCGATCCCCGCGACGAGCGCGAGCAGCAGGTGCAGCGGGAACGGCACGCCGCTCACGCCGAAGCCGACCCAGCCGGCCGCCGCCGCGGCCACGAGCATCTGCCCCTGACCGCCGATGTTGAACAGGCCCGCGCGGAACGCGAGCGCCACGCCGAGACCGGCCGCGATGAGCGGCGTCGCATAGCTGAGCGTCTCCGTCAGCGGACGGATCGCCGTGACGAAGTCCGTCGCCTGGAGGTTCACGACCGAGCCGCGGAACAGCGCCGCGTAGGCACCGCCGACGGCCTGCCCGACCGCGACGAAGGTGTCGCTCGGCCGGGCGAAGAAGTAGCTCGACGCCTCCTTCACGGCGTCGTTCGTGAACACGATCATGACCGAACCGACCAGGACCGCGAGCACCACGGCGCCCACGGACACGGTCCAGGAGCTCGTCATCGCCTGCTGCAACGCCGTGGCCATGCGGCCGGCCGTGTCGGGACCTGGCTCGGCGGCCGGCGCGCCGGACACGCGTGCGCGCTCCTGCTCCAGCTCCTCCGCCTCGCCGGGCTCGAGGCCCGGCTCCTGCTCGGGGTTCGTCCCCGACTCGGGCGTGCTCACGCCGTCTCCTCTCCGCGCGAACCTGCGCTGCTCGTCCGGCTCACGCGACCTCTCCCTGGGCTTCCTGCGGCGAGATCCCCGCCATCATGAGTCCGAGCACGTCGCGGGGGGTGTCCGCGGGCACGATCCCGACGACCTTGCCGCGGTACATGACCATGATCCGGTCGGCCAGCGCCACGGCCTCGTCCAGCTCGGTGGAGACGACCATCACCGGCACGCCCGCGTCGCGGGTCTCCACGATCCGCTTGTGGATGAACTCGATGGAGCCAACGTCGACGCCGCGCGTCGGCTGCGCGGCGACGAACAGCCGCAGGTCGCGCGACAGCTCGCGGGCCAGGACGACCTTCTGCTGGTTACCGCCCGACAGGCGCCCGACGGGCGTGGTGATGCCCTGGGTGCGCACGTCGAACTCGGCCACCTTCTCCTGCGCGAACCGGTCGCGGTAGCCGAGCTGCAGCGCGCCGCCCTTGACGAACGGCGGGCCGTCGGAGCGGTCGAGCATGAGGTTCTCGGCGATGGTGAACTCGCCGATGAGCCCGTCGAGCGTGCGGTCCTCGGGCACGAAGCCCACACCCTCGTCGAGGATGCGGCGCACCGTGCGGCCGACGAGCTCCTTGCCGTCGAGCCGGATGCTGCCCGACACGTCGCCCTCCAGGCCGATGAGGGCCTCCGTGAGCTCGGTCTGGCCGTTGCCTTGCACTCCGGCCACGACGAGCACCTCGCCGCCCCGGATCTCGAAGCTCACGTCGTCCACCACGACGGCGCCCGACGGACTGGTGACCACCAGGTTGCTGACCTGCAGGCCGTTGTCACGCAGCACCGGCGCGCCCTTCTGGACGGTCAGCTCGACGGAACGGCCCACCATGAGCGAGGCGAGCTCGGCGTCCGACGCCGTCGGTGAGGCCTCGCCCACCACCTTGCCGTGGCGGATCACCGTGATGCGGTCCGCCACGGCACGCACCTCGCGCAGCTTGTGGGTGATGAACACGATGGCCGCGCCCTCGTCGCGGAGCTGGCGCATGATCGCCATCAGCTCGTCGGTCTCCTGCGGCGTGAGCACCGCGGTCGGCTCGTCAAAGACGAGCACGTCCGCGTTCCGCGACAGCGCCTTGATGATCTCCACGCGCTGCTGGACGCCCACCGGCAGGTCCTCGACCACGGCGTCGGGGTCGACGTGGAACCCGAACCGGGCGGAGATCTCGCGCACCTGCGCGCGGGCCGCCTCGAGGTCGAGCCGCCCGCCACCGCGGGTCTGCTCGTGGCCGAGCATGACGTTCTCGGCGACCGTGAAGACGGGCACGAGCATGAAGTGCTGGTGCACCATGCCGATGCCCGCGCCCATGGCGTCGCCAGGCCCGGCGAAGTCCTGGACCACGTCGTCCAGGAGGATCTCGCCCTCGTCGGCCTGGTAGAGGCCGTAGAGCACGTTCATCAGGGTGGACTTGCCAGCCCCGTTCTCGCCGAGGAGCGAGTGGATCTCGCCTGGCTGCACGACCAGGTCGATGTGGTCGTTCGCGACGAGCGCGCCGAAGCGCTTGGTGATGCCGCGCAGCTCGAGCCGCATTGGAATCCTTCCCGAAATGGGGTCCTGCTCATGACAGGTCCCGGGGCACACGGCGCGCGCCGTGCCCCCCGGGACCATCTTGCGTCAAGTCTCGGTCATTCGACCGACGGGCCCTGACGGGCCCTCACCCGGCGATCACTTCGCGAGGTAGGACTCCACCTCGACGTCGCCCGCGATGATGGACTCCTTGAGGGTCTGGACCTCTTCCCACAGGGCCGGGTCGACCTTGTCCTCGAAGTTGTGCAGCGGCGCGATGTCCACGCCGCCGTTCTCGAGGGTGCCCACGTACGGGGTCGGGTCGAACTCGTCGTTGCCCGAGGCCAGGACGGCCTCCTTGGTCGAGACGTCCATCCCCTTGAGGATCGAGGTGAGCACGACGTCCTGGGTGGTCGGGTCCGACTCGTAGAAGTCGGCGTCCACGCCGATGAGGGCGACGTCCTCGCCCGAGTCGGCGATGGCGTCCATCGCGGACTGGTAGATCGGGCCACCGACCGGCAGGATCACGTCGACGCCCTGGTCGAGGACGTTCTGCGCGGTCTGCTTCGCCGCCGGGTCGGCCGCGAAGCCGCCCGTGAACGAGCCCTTCTTGCCGTCCCAGCCGACGAGCTCGACGTTCTCGCCCTTGGTCTCGTTGTAGTAGTCGACGCCCTGCTTGAAGCCGTCCATGAAGATGGTCACGGTCGGGAAGTCCATGCCGCCGAAGGTGCCGACCTTGCCGGCCTCCGAGTAGCCCGCGGCCAGGTAGCCCGCGAGGAACGCGGCCTGCGCCGTGTCGTACAGCAGCGGCTTGATGTTCTCGGCGTCGGCGGTGCCGTCGAAGTCCGCGTCCGCGGCGTCGTCGACCAGGATGTAGTCGATGTCGGGGTTGGCCGTCGCCGACTCGACGGTGGCCGCGGACAGCGCGAAACCGACGGTCACGATGGCGTTGCAGCCCTCGCCGACGAGCGACTCGACGTTGCCCTTGTACTCGCTCTCGGACGTCGACTGCACGTCGACGAGCTCGGTGCCGAGCTCCTCGGCAGCCGCCGTCGCCCCCTCGAAGCTGAGCTGGTTGAAGCTCTTGTCGTCGAAGCCGCCGGCGTCCGACACGATGCACGGCTTGAAGTCACTGGCGGCGGCAGACCCGTCGCCGGTGCTCTCGGTGGGGGCCTCGCCGCATGCCGCGAGCGCGAGCGCCGCTGCTCCCGCAAGCGCGGTAAGCCGAACAGCCTTCTTCACTGGTGCTCCTTCGATGATCCAGACGGGCCATGGTACAGACAGGTCTGAGGCCCTATACCGCATCGAGGGTAGCCAGCGCATCTCGCGTTTCGCGTTTCGAGACGGTAACCGGAGTAAGTCGTTACCGAAGCGTCACCGACAGGAACATCCCCGCGTCGGCGCGGTCAGCGCGCGGCGAACTGCGCCAGCGCCCGCACGCCCACACCGATCGCCCGCTCGTCGACCACGAGGTCGCCCTGGTGCAGGTCGTACGTGCGGCCGCCGGGGGTGCGCACGCCGAGCCGCGCCATGGTGCCCGGGACCTTGCGCAGGTACCACGCGAAGTCCTCGCCGCCCATGGACTGTTCGGTGAGCTGCACGGCGTCGGGGCCGACGGCGTCGCGCACCGCGTCCTCCAGGTCGCAGGTGGCCTCGGTCTGGTTCTCGACCGGCGGCACGCCGTGCGTGACGGTCACCGAGACGCCCACCTGGTAGGGGGCCACGACCTGCTCCACGGCCTCGCGCACCAGCTCGCCGGCCTTCTCCCAGGCGCGCACGTCGAGGCAGCGCAGCGTGCCCTTGACCACGCCCGTCGAGGGGATCGCGTTCGGCGTCGAGCCCGCCTGCACGGCGCCCCAGGTGAGGTTCACGCCCGAGCGCGGGTCGAGGCGCCGGCCCAGCACCGCCGGGGTCTGGGTGATGACCTGGCCGAGCGCGAACACGACGTCGCCGGTCAGGTGCGGGCGCGAGGTGTGCCCGCCGGCCGACGTGATGGTCACGATGACGGAGTCGCTGGCCGAGGTGATGGGCCCGATGCGCGTGCCCACGTGCCCGACGTCGAACTTCGGGTCGCAGTGCAGCGCGGCCATCCGGTCGACGCCGTCGAGCTCGGAGGTGCGGTTGATGATGTCCTCCGCGCCGCCGGGGAAGACCTCCTCGGCGGGCTGGAAGAAGAGGCGGACGCCGCGGCGCAGCCGCCCCTCGGCGTGCAGCCGGGCGAGCACGAGGCCCGCGCCCAGCACCACGGTGGTGTGCACGTCGTGGCCGCAGGCGTGGGCGACGCCCGGCACCGTCGAGGCGAACTCGACGCCGCTGGTGTCCTGCAGCGGGAGGGCGTCCAGGTCGGCGCGCAGACCCACCCGGCCCTCGCCGTCGGGGCCGCGGTCGGGGCCGATGTCGCAGACCAGGCCCGAGCCGATGGGCAGCAGGCGGGGCTCCAGGCCGGCGGCCCGCAGACGGTCGGCGACGGCCTGCGTGGTGCGGGTCTCCTTGCGGGACAGCTCAGGGTGCGCGTGGACGTCGCGGCGGAACGCGACGAGCTCCGCGTCCAGGCCCTCGGCCAGCTCGCCCACCCGGGCGGCCAGCTCGGCGACGACGTCCGTCGTGTTGCCCCCGGGCACGTCGCCGACCGGCATCTCGTCGTTCGAAACGATCAGATCGAAATCGGCGAGACTGACGGGCGGCTGGGTCGGGTTCACCATCTCAAGGTAGCGCTGTCCGCCCCGCGAGACACGGCCAGGGCGCATACGTCCCACCATTCGGACAAGCCTGATACGCACCCCCGGCCCGTCGCACGAGAACCGGGTGGGCGGCTCAGAGCAGGTCCTCGCGCCCCCGCTCGCGCACCGCCGCCACGACGTCCTTGACCTGCTGCGCCCGGGCCCGCGTGGTGACCAGCAGCGCGTCGGGGGTGTCCACCACGACGACGTCGTCCAGCCCCAGCACCGTCACGAGCCGGCCCGACGCCGGGACCACCACCGACCCCGCGCTCTCGATGCGCAGCACGTCGCCGGGGTCACCGAGCACCTTGGCGCCGCGGTCGTCGTCGGACGGCAGGAGCACGGCGAGCGAGTTGTAGTCCCCGACGTCGTCCCACCCGAAGGTGCCCGGCACCACGGCCACGCCGCCCGCGGCGGCCACCGGCTCGGCCACCGCGTGGTCGATGGCGATCTTCTCCAGGCCCGGCCACTCCTGCGCCAGCACGGTGGACCGCCGCGGCGTGTCCCAGGCGTCGGCGACGCGGCGCAGCGCGTCGTGCAACGCCGGTCGCTGCTCGCCGAGGTGGCCCAGCAGCACGGAGGTGCGCGAGACGAACATGCCCGCGTTCCACCGGTACTCCCCCGAGGCGAGGTAGGCACGCGCGGTCGCGGCGTCGGGCTTCTCCGTGAACCCCCGCACGTGCAGCGTGTGCGGGGCACCCTCGACGCCGAGCGGTTCGCCCGAGCGCACGTAGCCGAACGCCGTGGACGGGCGGGACGCGGCGATGCCGACGGTGGTGACGTACCCGGCCCGCGCGGCGGCCACGGCCTCACGGACGGCGAGCTGGAACGCGCGCGTCCCGTTGATCACGTGGTCGGCCGCGAACGAGCCGATCACCACGTCGCCGTGCCGCCGTTCCAGCACCGCGGCCGCCAGGCCGATCGCCGCCATGGACTCGCGCGGGGCGGGCTCGGCCAGCACCGCGGTGTCGGACAGCCCGGGCAGCTGCGCACGGCAGGCGGCGACGTGCTGCTCGCCGGTGACCAGCACGACGCCGTCGGGGCCCGCCAGCGGCCGCAGCCGGCGCTCCGTGGCCTGGAGCAGGGACTCGCCCGCACCCACCAGGTCGTGCAGGAACTTGGGCTCCCCGCCGCGCGAGAGCGGCCAGAGCCGGGTACCGGACCCACCGGCCGGTACCACTGCGAAGAAGTCGTCGATCGGGGACGATAGGTCGGCGGCCGAAGTCATGCCCCGCAGGATGTCAGCCGGACACCGTTCCCGCAGCCAAAGATCGCCGAATTCCGGGCGAACCCTGGCTGATCCCAGGGTCGGGCCCGGGCGGAACGCACGAGCAACCTGACGGGTGCCCGAAGCGGCGACATCTCCCCTGTGGGATCAGTCACAAAGGCCGCGTCTTGATGCCCGTCAGGGCTGCCGGGCGGCGATCGAGGCGACCAGTTGTCATTACAGTGGGGACCAGCCACCCCCCAGCCGGACAGCCATAGGAGGCTCCCGAAGTGCCCACCGCACCAGCAGGCACGTTGTACCGCGGCCGAGAAGGCATGTGGTCGTGGGTCGCGCACCGCGTGACCGGCGTGCTCATCTTCTTCTTCTTGCTCGTGCACGTGCTCGACACCGCGCTGGTCCGCGTGTCCCCCGAGGCGTACAACGCAGCGATCGGCACGTACCAGACCCCGATCATGGGTCTCGGCGAGGCCGGCCTCGTCGCGGCGATCGTCTTCCACGCCTTCAACGGCATCCGCATCCTGCTGGTGGACTTCTGGGCCAAGGGCCCGAGGTACCAGAAGACGATGCTCTGGGTGGTCGTCGGTCTCTTCGTCGTGACGATGGCGGGCTTCCTGCCGCGTCACCTCATCAACGTCTTCTCGGGGGGTCACTGATGACACACGGCACCGCAGCGGTCGCGAAGGTCGACTCCCCGCGCTCCCCGTACGCACGCCGCAAGACGACGCGCGGCAACTACGAGCTCTACTCCTGGGTCTTCATGAGGGCGTCCGGGGTGGTGCTGCTCGTCCTCATCTTCGGCCACCTCTTCGTGAACCTGATGGTCGGCGACGGCGTGCACGCCATCGACTTCGGCTTCGTGGCCGGCAAGTGGTCCAACCCGATGTGGCAGGTCTGGGACCTGCTGATGCTGTGGCTCGCCATGATCCACGGCACCAACGGCGTGCGCACCATCATCAACGACTACGCCACCCGGGACCTGACGCGCGGCATCCTCAAGGGCCTGCTCTTCCTGGCGTTCACCGTCGTGGTCGTGCTGGGCACCCTCGTGATCTTCACGTTCGACCCGTGCCCGCCGGACGCGCCCGCAGAGCTGCTCGCCTCCTTCTGCACGGCCTAGCGCTCCCGCACGACCGGCACACCCCCAGCCCCACACTCCGAACCTCATAGCAGGAGGCATCGAGCCCGATGCAGACCCATCAGTACGACGTCGTGATCGTCGGCGCCGGCGGCGCAGGTATGCGAGCCGCCCTGGAGTCGTCGAAGGAGGCCCGCACCGCGGTGATCTCCAAGCTGTACCCCACCCGCTCCCACACGGGTGCCGCCCAGGGCGGCATGGCCGCGGCCCTCGCCAACGTCGAGGACGACAACTGGGAATGGCACACGTTCGACACCGTCAAGGGCGGCGACTACCTCGTCGACCAGGACGCGGCCGAGATCCTTGCCAAGGAGGCCATCGAGTCGGTCCTCGACCTGGAGCGGATGGGCCTCCCGTTCAACCGCACCCCCGAGGGCAAGATCGACCAGCGCCGGTTCGGCGGGCACACCCGGGACCACGGCCAGTCCGCCGTGCGCCGCGCGTGCTACGCCGCCGACCGCACCGGCCACATGATCCTCCAGACGCTCTACCAGAACTGCGTGAAGCAGGACGTCGAGTTCTTCAACGAGTTCTACGTGCTGGACCTCATCACCGACCACGACCTCACCACCGAGGAGATCGCGGACGGCGAGGAGGTCAACGCCACCGGCGTCGTCGCGTACGACCTGGCCACCGGCGAGATCCACGTGTTCCAGGCCAAGGCGATCATCTTCGCCACCGGCGGCGCGGGAAAGATCTTCAAGACCACCTCGAACGCCCACACCCTCACGGGTGACGGCATGGCCCTGGCGTACCGCCGCGGCCTGCCGCTGGAGGACATGGAGTTCTTCCAGTTCCACCCGACAGGCCTCGCGGGCCTGGGCATCCTCCTGTCGGAGGCCGCCCGCGGCGAGGGCGGCATCCTGCGCAACTCCGAGGGCGAGCGCTTCATGGAGCGCTACGCCCCCACCATCAAGGACCTGGCGCCGCGCGACATCGTGGCCCGGTCGATGGCGAACGAGGTGCGCGAGGGCCGCGGTGCCGGCCCGAACAAGGACTACGTGCTGCTCGACCTGACGCACCTGGAGCCGGCGCACATCGACGCCAAGCTCCCGGACATCACGGAGTTCGCGCGCACCTACCTCGGCATCGAGCCGTACACCGAGCCCGTCCCGGTCTACCCCACGGCCCACTACGCGATGGGCGGCGTGCCGACCAACGTGCAGGGCGAGGTGCTGCGCGACGGCGTCAACGTCGTCAAGGGGCTCTACGCCGCCGGCGAGGTCGCGTGCGTGTCGGTGCACGGCTCCAACCGCCTCGGCACCAACTCGCTGCTGGACATCAACGTGTTCGGCAAGCGGTCCGGCCGGGCCGCCGCCGCGTACGCGAAGACGGCCCAGTTCCACGACCTGCCCGAGGACCCGACGGCCCGGGTGGTGGCGCAGCTCGACGAGATGCGCAACCGGCCCGAGGGCGAGCGCGTGGCGGACATCCGCAAGGCGCTGCAGGACACCATGGACCTCAACGCCCAGGTGTTCCGTACCGGCGAGTCGCTGAACCAGGCCCTGTCGGACATCCGCGAGCTGCAGAAGCGCTACCGCAACGCGTCGGTGCAGGACAAGGGCAAGCTGTTCAACACCGACCTGCTGGAGGCCATCGAGCTGGGCTTCCTGCTGGACATCGCCGAGGTCACGGTGGTCGCGGCCATCAACCGCAAGGAGTCGCGCGGTGGTCACTACCGCGAGGACTTCCCCGACCGCGACGACAAGAACTACATGCTGCACACGATGGCCTACCGACGTCCGCCCGAGGCGTCGGACCAGGCCGAGGGCCACGTGGAGGGCTACTTCGACCACGTCGAGGAGTTCGACGGCTACAAGGTCGTCCTGGGCTCCAAGCCCGTCATCCAGACCCGGTACGAGCCGATGGAGCGTAAGTACTGATGACTGCCACACTCGAAGCCGCCGCACCGACCCCCGCGGGCGAGATCCCCTCGTTCACGGTCACGCTGCGGATCCGGCGGTTCAACCCCGAGGTGTCCGACGAGGCCACCTGGCAGGACTTCACCGTCGAGGCGCACGGCACCGACCGTATCCTCGACGCCCTGCACAAGATCAAGTGGGACGAGGACGGCTCGCTCACGTTCCGCCGCTCCTGTGCGCACGGCGTGTGCGGCTCGGACGCGATGCGGATCAACGGCCGCAACCGCCTGGCCTGCAAGACGCTCCTGAAGGACGTCAACCCCGACAAGCCGATCACCGTCGAGCCCATCAAGGGCCTGCCGGTCGTCAAGGACCTCGTGGTCGACATGGAGCCGTTCTTCGCCTCCTACCGCGAGATCATGCCGTTCCTCATCACCACGGGGAACGAGCCCTCCAAGGAGCGCTACCAGTCCCCCGAGGACCGCGCGCGGTTCGACGACACGACCAAGTGCATCCTGTGCGCCGCGTGCACGTCGTCCTGCCCGGTGTTCTGGACGGACGGCCAGTACTTCGGCCCGGCCGCGATCGTGAACGCGCACCGCTTCATCTTCGACAGCCGTGACGAGGGTGGCTCGCAGCGCCTGGAGATCCTCAACGACAAGGAGGGCGTGTGGCGCTGCCGCACGACCTTCAACTGCACCGAGGCCTGCCCCCGCGGCATCGAGGTCACCAAGGCGATCCAGGAGGTCAAGCGCGCGATGATCACCCGCGCGTTCTGATCCCACCCCGCCGCAGAAGCAGCAGGACCAGGGCGCTCAGCCCTGGTCCTGCTGCTTCTGCGGCGGGTCCGCCATCCAGGCGCTGGCCATGAGCAGCACACGGGCCAGCAGGTTGACCAGGATCAGGATGGTGGCGACCACCGCGAAGGACGCCAGCAGGGCGTTGCGGGACGCCGCCCCCGCGACCACCTCGGTGCCGAGGTAGCGCAGCGCCCCGGCGACGACGCCGACCGCCAGTGAACCCACCACGAGGTCCCGGCGCACGGGGCGCGCACCGCCCACCCAGCGCACCACGGCGGCCACGACCGCGGCGTCGAGCACGAGCGTCACCAGGGCACCGCCCGCGCGCACCGCGAACGAGACCGCGCCGCCGTCGAGCCCCAGCGCCTCCAGCAGCCACGGCACCGCCGCCGAGACCGCCACGCTCGCGGCGGCGGTGACCAGCACGCCGGCCCCCAGCAGCACGAAGCCCAGGAGCTGCCGCAGCCGCTCCGTGACGGGGTTGCCCGCACTGTCCGTCTCGCCGAACATGGCGCGGACCGAGCTGCGCAGCGCGCCCATGAACCCCGTGGCCGACCAGAGCAGCACCACTGCCGCCACGACCGACGTCCAGCTCAGGCCGGTGGAGAGCACGAGGTCGGACGGCGACAGCACGCCGCCGTCGCCCGTGTCCACGAGGCCCGGCACCCAGGCGTCCACCTGGGCCAGCACCGCGTCCCGCAGCCCGGCGTCGCCGCCGAGCACGCGGACGAACACCGTGTACCCGATGGCCAGGGCCGCGAACAGCGAGAACAGGGCCGCGTACGCCATGCCCCCGCTCAGCACCGACCCGTTCGCCGTGTTGAACCGGTCCAGCGCACGGGCGGCTCTCGTCGCCTCCCAGCGTGTCCAGGCCGTCCTGCCGAGCTCGATCAGCCGCTTCATCGGGTCAGAGCCTATGCGTCCCCCGGGGTTGCCGCGGCGTGAACGCGGCGTGACATGTCGGCGGCCACGCCCGACTTCAGGGGCGCCCCCGTGGCCGCGCGAGCTAGCATCTGGCCTTGCCGGAGGGACGGCGACGACGTCGGCGGTCCACATGGGGGGACGAACGGAGCTCGGCCATGCGCGTCAGGATCCTGGGACCTTTGGAGATCAGCGACGGCCGGACGTGGCACCCCGTGACCGGCCGGGGCCGCGCGGTGCTGGGCAGCCTGGTCGCGCGGGCGCCCCGGCCTGCCCCCGTGGACCAGATCATCGACGACGTCTGGGCGGGGCGCGCACCCAAGTCGGCCCCGACCCAGGTGTACGGCAGCGTCCACAAGCTCCGCCAGCTCCTGCACGACGACGACGGCGCCGCGCTGCGGCGGTCCACCGACGGCTACCTGCTGTCGCTCGGTCCCCTCGGCGTCGATGCGGACCGGTTCGCGTCCGGCGTCGAGGCCGGGCTCGACCTGTTCCGCACGGGCGCGCTCGACGGCGCGCGGCAGGCGCTGGACGAGGCGCTGGCCATGTGGCGTGGCGCGCCGTTCGACGGGTACCCGCCCGGCGGCGTGGCGACGGCGCTCGCCCTGCGGCTGGAGAACCTGCGCGCGACCGCGGAGCAGCACCGGCTGGAGGCACGCATCGAGTGCGGCGAGCACGCGGCGGTCATCGACGAGCTGCACGAGCAGGTCGCCCGGCACCCGTTCCGCGAGGACCTCCGGCGCCAGCTGCTGGTCGCCCTGTACCGCTCCGGACGCGAGGCGGAGGCGCTCCAGGAGTACGGGCGGCTCCGCGAGACCCTGGCCGAGGAGCTCGGGACCGACCCGAGCCAGGCCACCCAGACGGTCTACCAGCAGATCCTGGACCGGAACCTGCCGCCTGCCGCCGCGGGGTCCGCGGCCGGGGCCGACGCGCCCGCCACCGCCGTCGGCCCGGCGGCCCGGGCCGTGCCCGCCACCGGTGCGGGGACCACGGCCGCTCCGGTCCGGCAGCTCCCGCCCGGCGTGGCGGACTTCGCGGGACGCACCCAGGAGGTGGCCGAGCTGGAGTCGTTCGTGCGCGAGCACGAGTCCTCCGACGCACCGCTGGTCGTCGTGCTGAGCGGTGCACCCGGGACGGGCAAGTCGACGCTCGCGGTGCACCTGGCCCGGTCGATCCGCGACCGGCACCCGGACGCGCAGCTCTACCTCGACCTCGCCGGCACGTCGACGAGCCCGGGTGAGCCCACCGAGCTCCTGGCGACCATGCTCCACTCGCTCGGCCGGTTCGGGCACCCCCTGCCGAGCTCCGTCGACGCACGCTCGGCGCTGCTGCGCTCGATGCTCGCGGACAGCAGCACGCTCCTCGTGCTGGACGACGCGGCCACCGCCGCCCAGGTGCTCCCGCTGCTGCCGCCCACCGGCACGTCCACGGTGATCGTCACGAGCCGTTCCACGCTCACCGACCTGCCGGGCGCGCGCCACCTGCACATCGACGCGCTGCCCCCGGACGACGCGGAGCAGCTGCTCGCCCGGATCGTAGGCCGGGAACGGATCGAGCAGGAGCCTGCCGAGGCGCGCGCGATCGTCCGGCTGTGCGGTTACCTCCCGCTGTCGATCCGGATCATCGGCGGCCGGCTGGTCGGGCGTCCGTCCTGGCCGCTGCGCCAGCTCCGGCTGCGGCTCTCGGACGAGTCCCGCCGCCTGGCCGAGATGCGCCTGGGCGACCTCGACCTGCGGGCCAGCCTCGACCTCTCCGTCACCTCCCTGGCGCCGGACGCGCAGCTCGGGTTCGACCTGTTCGGTCTGCTCGGCCCCCACGACGTGCCCGGCTGGGTGCTCGGCGCGCTGACGGACGACCCCGACCACGAGCGGGTCCTCGACCTGCTGGTCGACGCCGGTCTGCTGCAGCCGGCCCGGCACGACGCCGTGGGCCAGGCCCGCTACCGGATGCACGACCTCGTCCGGGCCCACGCCCGCGAACGGGCGCTGGACCGTGGTGAGGACGTGTGCCGCGCGGCCGCCCGGCGTGTCGTGGGCACATGGGAGCACCTCGTGCGGCACCAGCGCGAGGGCGGCCCGCCCAGCCTGTTCGACCCGCTCGACGCGCCCGGCTCGCAGGACCCCCCGGGGGCGGTGGCGCGCCTCGCGGAGCAGGTCGACCCCGACGCGCCGGCCTGGCTCGCCGCGGAGCGCCAGGCGCTGCTCGCGGCCGTCCGGCTGGCCCGCGAATGGGCGCTGGCCCGACCGGGGCGGCGCCTGGTCAGCACCCTCGCTCCCCTGTACGACGAGCAGGCGCTCTACGACGACTGGCGCACCAGCCACGAGCTCATGCTGTCCTGCCCCGGCCTGGACGCCACCGACCGCGGAGAGCTGCTGCGCGGGCTGGGCCAGGCCCTGCTCTACACCGGCGGGCTCGAGAAGGCCGCCCGGCACTTCGGGGACGCCGCGGCCGCCCACGAGTCCGCCGGGCACACGAAGGGCGCCGCCCTGGCGCTCGCCGGGCTGGGCACCGTCCACCGGCTGCGCGGCCGCCTCACCGAGGCGGAGGAGTGCGCACGCACCGCGCTCGCCGTGATGGTCGAGACCGGCGACGTGCCCAAGGAGTCGCTGCTCCGGGGCTCGATCGGGCGGATCCTCGTGGCGAAGGGGCGGCCCGCCGAGGCACGACCGTGGTACGACGCGGCGCTCCGGCTCGCCCGGGAGACCGGTGACCTGCACCGTGAGGCCGTCACGCTGCGCGACCTCGGCTCGCTCGAACGCGAGTCGGGCCGTCCGCGGGAGGCAGCGGCGCACCTGGAGCGGTCCCTCGAGCTGTTCCGGGACCTGCACGACGAACGGTGCACCGCCATGGCGCTGCTGCAGACGGGGCCGGTGCTCGCCGACCTGGCCGACGCCGCCGGGGCCGGGTCCGCGCTGACCGAGGCCGCCCGGCTCTTCCACCTCGCCGGCCTGTGGGACGAGGAGGACCGCTGCCGCACGCTGCTGAACGACCTCGACGGCGAGCTGGTCGCCCCACCCGCACCCTGAGCCTCGCGACGCCCGGGCCATGACCGACGCGGCCACGGTCACCCGGCGGGCACCGTGATCGCCAGCACGTCGAGGTGACGTCGCAGCTCGTCCGCGATCTGGTCCTGATGCATGGTCAGCGGCAGGTCGGTCATCCGGGCCACGCGCAGCGTGCGGTCGTCGGCCCACGCCATCCCCAGGTAGCCGGCGAGCGCCGGGAACTGGCAGCTGTCGCACGCCCCGACCGGGACACCCACCTCGCGCGTGCCGACCACCGCGAGGTCCGCGAGGCGGACGATCGACACCTGCATCTGCGGCGGAGCCTGCGTCTGGAACGCGACGGCCGCCCACCGGCTGTCGGGCGAGACCCTCAGTCCGTGGACCATCTCGCACCCGGGGAGCGCGCCGGTCGTGCTCCGGGCGCCCCGCTGCGCCCGGTCGCGCACGACGTCGGTCCGCAGCACCTCGAGCCAGCACGGGATCATCCGTTCCCCGTCGAACGACTGGCCACCACCGGCCAGCACGAGCCGGTTCCCGGCGACGGCGCCGGCCGCCACCGGATCCTGCCTCGTCGCCAGCACCGCCTCGTCCGTCGCGGTGCGCACCGTCACCTCGACCGGTCCGGCCGGCAGGCCGTCGCCGTCCTTCCCCACCCGTTGCAGGATCGTGGTCGAGGTATCGGGCGCGCCGAGGAGCCCGGTCCCCCGGCCCGCCAGCGACACCTCCTCGCGCGAGCGCACGGCGCCGTCGTCGTCCAGCGCCACGAGCTCGCGCCGCAGCCCTCCGTCCGCGTCCTCGCCCGCTGTCCCGTACAGGACCACCCCGTCGGACGTCGGCTGGACGCCGTCCACCACCAGGCCCTCGACCTCGCCGGTCGGCAGCAGCCGCACGTCGTCGTCGGGCAGGACCTCGAAGAGCGGTACGGGCGTGGCCGTCGATCCCTCGGGCTGCCGAGCCTGGAAGAAGATCTGGGGCACCAGTCGGTCCGCGCCCGATGGCGCGGTCCAGGACACGGGGGCGGCGGCGGGCAGGCGGGTGTCCCCCGGCTCGGCCGACGGGGGCGCGGAGCAGGCCGGGACCCCGAGCACGATCAGGCAGGTGAGGACGGCGGACCACCGGGGACCTCGCAGACGCATGGACGACTCTCCCTTCGTCGGGCCGGGCGCGGACGGCGTCGGCTGCCGGAACCCGCAGACCCCGGCAGCCGGCGCCCTGGGGTCAGAAGCCCGTGTTCAGACCCCGGCCACCGTTGCCCCAGCCCCGTGCGGAGTTGCTGCCGAACCCGCAGTACGGCGTGCCGGTCTCGGTCACCATGCAGAGCTGCTCGTAGGCGGCGCTCGTGTTGTCGGTCGCGACGAACCCGACGGAGGTGCCCGTGGAGGCCTCGGTCGTGTAGTTGCCGTCACCGTTGCCGTCCCACCGGAACCGCACGGTGTTGCCGTCCGAGTAGGAGTCCTTCAGCGTGGCGTGGTACTCGCCGTCGCTGTTGCACGTCCCCGAGTTCGGGATCTCCCGCGCCCGCTCGACACCGTTGTAGGACATGGTGCTGGTGATCCCGTTGCCCGCGCCGTTGCACCGGGCCTCGGCGGACGTTGCGCCGACGGCACCGAGCAGCGTCGTCAGGAGCAGCACCGACGCCCCGCCGGCGACAAGTCGCGATCGAATTCGCATGATGTTCCTCTTCTCTCGGGTGTGCCCGGGACCTCGCCGGGCCTCTTCGTCCGACGTCTCCTGGCCGGGCCAGTCGCGCACCGGCCCATGGCCACGCCGGGGCAACGCCCAGCCTGCGGCGACCACCTACGTCCGCCCTGTGCCCCGTCTTCGCCCCAGGAGTGAGACCGCGCATAGGTGTCGCATAGACCGCGGGCGCACGCTCGCGACGAGAGATCCCTTCACGAGCGAGGAGCCAAGTGATGGAACGGACAAGGATGCGCGCCGCCAAGGCGCTGGCGGTGGTGCTGGCGCTGCTGGGCAGCCTCCTGGTGGGCACCGTGGCGGCGGCCCCGGCGCAGGCCGCCACCCGCGACGGTGTCTGCGACGAGGGCGAGATCTGCTTCTACTACAACAGCGACAACGCCGGGTCGATCTCCGACCACGGGAAGGCCGACGTCAGCAGCTACGGCACCGACCCCGCCACGTGCTACGTCTTCCGCACCGCGGGCAAGGCCGGGTACAACCAGTGCATCAAGAACAACGTCGCCTCGGTGTGGAACCGCACGGGCGTGCAGGTGCGGGTGCACTACAACTCGGGCTTCGGCGGGGCCTGGGACACGGTGGCGGCGGGTGCCAAGCGCGACCTGACGGCCGCGGTCAAGAACAACAACGCCTCGCACGACGTCACGCCGCTGCGCACCACCGGGACGTTCCAGGTGCCGTTCCCCTGCGGCGAGACCTGGTCCGCCCAGACCCGCACGAACCACAGCCCCCAGCTCGCGGTGGACTTCAACCACGACCCGGACGAGGGCTGGAAGGTCTACGCGTCGGCCGCCGGCGAGGTCACCACGGTGCGCGACCTCGGCAACACCTCCTACGGCAAGTACATCGTGATCACCCACGCGGGCGGCTACCAGACCCTGTACGCCCACCTGCAGAGCTTCAACGTCTCGGTGGGCCAGGACGTCAGCGCCACCACCTGGATCGGGCGCGTCGGCTCGACCGGCGGCTCGACCGGGCCTCACCTGCACTACGAGCAGAAGAAGGACGGCTCCGTCATCCGGGCCACCTTCGCCAGCGGCAACCCCATCTACTACGGGACCAAGAACCTGGCCCGGACCAGCAGCTGCCCCTCCTCGTGAACCCGAGCCAGGCCCCTGGACCCCGCCCCCTGAACCCGACGACGAGAGCGAGACGAGCATGGAACAGCTGAGAAAGCGCCTCACCACAGGACTCGTGGCGGTGCTGACCCTCGCGAGCAGCCTCGCGGTCGGCACGCTGACCGCCGCGCCCGCGCAGGCCGCCACCCGCGACGGCGTCTGCGACGCGGGCGAGTTCTGCTACTACTACAACAGCGACAACGCCGGGTCGATCTCCGACCACCCGGCGGCCGACCTCGCCGACTACGGGACCGACCCGGCCACGTGCTACGTCTTCCGTACCGCGGGCAAGGCCGGGTACAACCAGTGCATCAAGAACAACGCGGCCTCGGTCTGGAACCGGACCGGCGGCCAGGTGCGGGTGCACTTCAACTCCGACTTCGGCGGCACCTGGGACACCGTCGCGGCGGGTGCCAAGCGCGACCTGACGGCCGCGGTCAAGAACAACAACGCCTCCCACGACGTCACGCCGCTGCGGACGGAGACCTGCAAGAACTCCTTCGACAACCCCCGCACCTGCGCCGGTGCGGTGTCCTGGGCCAACAGCAAGGTGGGCGCGACGGGCTGGGGCGGTCTCTGCGACCGCTTCGTGGCCAACGCCTACGGCCACGCCAACAGCGGCTCGGTGAGCGCCATCGTGCACTGGGGCCAGATCCCCTCGACCCACCGGAACGCCGGTGACCGGAGCGTCCCCGCCGGGGGCCTGGCGTTCTTCCGTGGCGGCGAGTACGGCCACGTGATGATCTCGGTCGGCGGCGGAACCTTCGTCTCGAACGACATCGACGGTTACAACAGGATCTCCACGGCCACGATCGCAGAGGTCGAGAGCGAGTGGGGCTACACCTACCTGGGCTGGGCGCAGCCCTGGTTCCAGGTCAACCACTGACCTGACGGAGACGGTGCCGGGGGCGCGCCCGCTCGGGCGCGCCCCCGGTGCTGCCAGGCCACCCACGACCCGTACCCCACGACCGGGAGAGAACATGTCACGCACCATGAGGCGCCTCGCCGCCCTGGTGGCCACCGCCGCCGCAGTGGCCGCAGCAGTCGTCGTACCGGGAACCGCAGCCCAGGCGGCGACCCGCGACGGCATCTGCGACGCCGGGGAGTTCTGCTACTACTACAACAGCGACCACGCAGGGTCGATCTCGGACTTCGACGTCTCCGTGGGCGACTACGGCACGGAGCAGCCGTCGTGCTACGACTTCAAGGGCGCGGGAGCGGGCCAGGGCCTGTGCCTCAAGAACGACGCCGCCTCGGTCTGGAACCGCTCGGCGAAGCCGGTCCGGGTCTACTACAACTCGGAGTACGGCGGCACCTACCAGGAGGTCGCCGCGGGCGCGAAGGTGAACCTCAACAGCACCCTGAAGAACAACAACGCCTCGCACCGCTTCGGCCCGTTCGTCACGGCTCCCCCGTCGCACGCGAGCTACTACGTCTCGGTCCAGGACACGAGCTGGGCGTACGACACGGGCTGCACGATGGGCACCCGGGACGCGAGCCGGGCCGGCACGCAGACCACCGTGGTCGTCCTGGCCTTCGGCAAGACCACCCTGGGGTCGGACGGCGTGCACGTGCTGTCCTACTTCGGCGGGGCCGA
Source organism: Promicromonospora sp. NPDC050880 (assembly GCF_044456525.1). Taxonomy (NCBI): domain Bacteria; kingdom Bacillati; phylum Actinomycetota; class Actinomycetes; order Micrococcales; family Promicromonosporaceae; genus Promicromonospora; species Promicromonospora sp. NPDC050880. The sequence goes on along the minus strand of NZ_JBITFV010000014.1, from coordinate 12,553 downwards.
CCGGCAGTTCTCCGCCGCCCGGCAGATGGTCGTCGCGATGGGCAAGGGGTACGACGACTGCACCGGGTCGGACACCGCCTCCCGCCTGCGCATCGGCCTGGGCACGAACAACACGCCCGGCAGCGCCCTGACGGGTGCCGCGGGCGCCGCGCTCGCCACGGCCGCCAAGAACGCCGCCGCCGACCTGGCGGGCTACCCGCAGGCCACCGCGTGGGGCGCGAACGACTTCGAGGCCTGGGGTTCGACGTCCGGGCTCAACTCCCAGTCCCGCGCCTGGCTCAACGGCTACAACGGGGTGTCGGGCCGTCCCCCGCTGGTCAACTTCGGCAGTGCCGACGGGTGCCCGACGACGTCGGTCCCCTCGGCGGGATCCTGCAACCCGGGACTGACCGCCGACACCATCTGGTACGTCTCGACCAGCGGCGCCGCCCAGCCGCTGCCCGAGATCTACACCACCTCCGGGTCACAGGCGAAGCAGTGGAAGTTCCTGTCGCTCTACGCCTACGGCAAGGGCGCCAAGCTGACGTTCCCCGGCGTGATGTCCCAGCGTGGTGCCTGTGACCAGCGCGGCTGCGAGGGAACGGACAACTCCCCGACGGCGTCGTGGCTCCAGCTCGACGAGCAGGTGGACAGCGACAGCCGCACCGCGACCACGCCGGGAGCGCCGACCAGCATCTACTGGCAGGAGGACCTGGTCGCTGCGGCCGGGCAGGACGAGACCGGGGCTGTCGCGTCGGCGGCGGCACGGACCGCGGCCTGGCCGGCCGGCATCTTCGACGACGCCGAGGCGCCGGTGCGCGGCGCCGAGCTGCTCGGGAGCAACAGGTGGGTCGGTCACGCCGGCGGCCGGACGCTGATGGTGTGGGCAGGGCGCTCGGGCGAGGACCGGACCCTCGGACGCGTGCTGGTCGCCACGACGGGGACCGGTCTGATGACCGCCTCGCACCGGACCGTGGACCTGCCGGGTACCGGGGCGCTGCGCGTGGTCACGGCACACGGTGCCGTGCTCGAGCTGGTCGACGAGCACGGCACCCGCCACGTGCTCGACGCCGCGTCGGCGACGGTCCGCTGACGCCTCGCCCCGCCGCCCCGGCCTCGACGTCGGCGCGGCGGGGCGGCGGGCGCACGGCTTCCGCGCCGTGCTCCCGAGGCTCGCGTCAGCCGAGGGGGAACGCCGCCTGCGGGCGCCAGATCCCGTCGTCGCCGTGCTCGTACTGGAAGAAGCGGTCCACGTCGAACTCGGCGGAGTAGTCCGCCATCGCCTCGAACGCCTTGTCGAGGGCGCTGTCGGGCACCTCGTGGGCGATGGTCACGTGCGGGTGGTAGTTGAACCGGAGCTCACCGTCGAGGATCCCGGAACGCACGCTCGACTCGAGCTGCTCGCACTCGGCGATGCCCTGGGACAGGGCCACGAACACCACGGGCGAGATCGGCCGGAACGTGGCCGTACCGCGCAGCTGCACCCGGAAGGGCGGTGCGGCGGCCGCCACGGCCGCGAGGTGCTCGCGCGCCTCGGCGAGCTGGCCGGCCTCCAGCACCGTGGGACCCAGCAGCGTGATGTGCGGAGGGATGAACCTCGCGAGCGGGTCGTCCGCGGCCACCCGCGCCGCGCTCAGCTCCGCGGCGTAGGGCTCCGGGATCTCGATGGCGATCCCTATGCGGATCTGGCCTGGTCCCCGCTCGGGGAGGTTCACCGTTCGCCTCGCGCGGGCAACAGCCCGAACCGCTCGTACATCCGGTCCAGCACGGGGCGGGCGATCGCGCGGGCCCGGTCGGCGCCGTCGGCCAGCACCTTGTCGAGCTGCGCGGGGTCCGCGAGGTAGGTGTTCGCCCGCTCCTGGAACGGCTCCAGGAAGGCGACGACGGCGTCGGCCAGGTCCACCTTGAGGTAGCCGTAGCCGCGGCCGTCGTACTCCTTCGCGATGGTGTCGACGTCGCGGCCGGTCACGGCCGAGAAGATCGTCAGCAGGTTCGAGATGCCGGGCTTCGCGGCCGGGTCGAACCGTACGCCGTACGACTCGTCGGCGTCCGTCACGGCCGACTTGATGGCCTTGACCGCCTTCTTCGGGTCCTCCAGCAGCCAGACGACGCCCTTGCCGCCCGTGCTGGACTTGCTCATCTTGGCGCTCGGGTCCTGCAGGTCCTGGATCTTCGCGACGGCCTTGACGATGTGCGCCTCGGGGACGACGGCGGTGCCCTCGCCGAAGCGGGCGTTCAGCCGGGTCGCGAGGTCCCGGGTGAGCTCCAGGTGCTGGCGCTGGTCCTCGCCGACGGGGACCAGCGCGGCGTCGTACAGCATGATGTCCGCCGCCATCAGCACGGGGTAGGTGAAGAGACCGACCGTGGTCCCGTCGTTGCCCTGCTTGGCGGACTTGTCCTTGAACTGCGTCATCCGCCCGGCCTCGCCGAACCCGGTCTGGCAGCTCAGCAGCCAGGCGAGCTCCGCGTGCGCCGCCACGTGCGACTGCACGAAGAGGACGGACCGCTCGGGGTCGATGCCCCCGGCCAGGTACTGCGCGGCCGTGCGGCGCGTGCGCTCCCGCAGCAGTGCGGGGTCCGGGTTCACCGTGAGGGCGTGCAGGTCGACCACGCAGTACAGCGCGTCGTAGGAGTCCTGCAGCGCGATCCACTGCGACAGGGCGCCGATGTAGTTGCCCAGGTGGAGCGAGCCGTCGGTGGGCTGCATCCCGGAGAAGATGCGCGGCGCGGCACCGCGGTCGGCGCCTGCCGGCGTGCCGGCCGTGGTCGGGGATTCGGTGGACATGGCCAACATTCTGGCAGGTCCATGCGCGCTCACCGAATCGTCAGGTCGCCTCGTCGTCGTACGGCGCCTTCCCGGGTTCCGCGAACGCCTCGGCGGGCGACGCGGGTGTTCCGTTCGCCGCACCGGCCGCGGCCGCCGCCGCAGACGGGCGCGACCAGGTCGACGGGCCGTCGTCCAGCAGGGCGTCGCGCACGATCTTGCGCGGGTCGTACTGGCGCGGGTCGAGCTTCGACCAGTCGACGTCGCTGAACTCGGGCCCCAGCTCGTCGTCCACGCGGGCCTTCGCGTTCTGGAGCATGTCGCGTCCACGCCGCACGAAGGACCCGAGCTGCTCCGCGTAGCCGGGCAGTCGTTCCGGGCCGATGACGAGCATCGCGACCACGATGATGATCACGAATTCCCAGCCGTTGATGCCGAACACGGTCAGAGCCTACTCGTGTCGCCGGAAGCGCCGGAGAACACCCGGTGAACCCCGCTCACTGGCCGCTCGACCGCTCTTCGAGGACGACGCGCAGCTCGCGCTCGTCGCCACCGGACCGCACCTGGAGCGTCACCGGGTCGCCCGGCGCCTTCGCGCGGATCGCGACGATCAGCTCGTCCGCCACCGACACGGGACGCCCGTCGATCGCCAGGATCACGTCGCCGGGCTTCACGCCCGCCTGGTCGGCCGGGCCACCCGGCGTGACCGCGGGCGTGCCCTGCTGCGGCTCCTCCGACACCTGGACGCCCTCGCCCTGGTAGGTGGGGTCGAGCAGCACGCCGATGACCGGGAACGTCGCCGTGCCCGTCTCGATGAGCTGCTCGGCGGTGTGCCGGGCCTGGTTGGACGGGATGGCGAAGCCGAGCCCGATGTTGCCCGTGGCCGCGGCGGTGCCCGGCCCCTGCGCGATGGCGGAGTTGATGCCGATCACCTCGCCCGCCGTGTTGACCAGCGGGCCGCCCGAGTTGCCGGGGTTGATCGCGGCGTCGGTCTGGATCGCGTCGATGAACGCCGCCTCGGCCGCCTCGCCGGCCTTCACGGGGCGGTGCAGCGCGCTGACGATCCCCGTGGTGACCGTCGCCTCCAGCCCGAGGGGCGAGCCGACGGCGAGCACGGAGTCACCGACCACGACGTCGTCCGAGTCGCCCAGCACGAGCGGCGTCAGGCCGGTCTCGTCGACGCGGATCACCGCGAGGTCGTAGTCCGGCGTGGTGCCGACCAGCTCGGCGGGCTGCTCGTGGCCGTCGGCGAACGTGACGGTGACGTCCGCCCCCGACGCCGCCTCGGCCACCACGTGGTTGTTGGTGAGGATGTAGCCCTCGGCCTTGAGGATCATGCCGGAGCCCGTGGCGACGCCCTGCTCGGCACGCACCTCGATCGACACGACGCTCGGCAGCGCGGCGGCGGCGATGGCCGCCACCGACCCCTCGGGCCGGTCCACGTGGGTGGCACCGGCGGCGGGCTCCGGGAGCGCGGCGTCCGCCGGGCGGGCGGAGTCCTGGGCGTCCAGCAGGCCGTAGGCGGCCACCCCGCCGCCGGCCCCCGCGACGAGGCCCAGCAGCACGACGGCCGCCACGGAGCGGGCACCGAGCCGCCCGCGACGGGTGCGCGGCGACGGCGCCGGGTGCGGGGCGTCGGGATGCGAACCCTCGGGGTGCGGCGTGGCCGCGTCGGCCGGCCCGGCCTCGTCCGGCGCCGCCGGGGACGGCAGGGGGACCGTGGCCAGGAGCTGCTCCGTGGGTCGCTCGGCCGGCCGCGCCGGGAGCTGTGCGGTGCCCTGCGCCTGCCCGTGCTCGCCCTCGGCGCCCGCTGCCGGTGCACCGGGCGCCGGGACATCGGCGTCGGACCGGGTGGCCGGGGCCGACGGTTCCTTCGGCGGAGGCACTGCTGCTCGCGGCGTGGGCGGCGCGAACGGGTTCTCGTCGGTCATGGGCTCTCGATGGCTCCTGTCACGGTGTGCCACCCGCGGGCGATGCGGGGCAGGACCCCGGCATCGTAGCCATGCTCACCGAACGACGCCACGAGCTCGCTCAGCACCTCCTCCGGTGCCTCCGCGACGACGTCCACCACCATGTCGTCGGACTGCCACGCCACATGGGCGGGCTCGGTGGCCAGCACCTGGACACCGCCCACCGTCGTCGCGCCGTCCTGGGCGAGCTGACCCGGGCGCTCCCGGACCACCGCGCGGCCCGACGGGCCCGTCAGGTCGATCTCCAGCGTCTGGCCCTGGTCGCCCACGAGGCGCATGGCCGAGACCGTGTAGCCGTCGGGCAGGTCGGACGGAGCCACCCAGCCGTTGTCGGCCACCCAGTCGAGCGCCGCGGAGGTCCGTCCGCCGGAACCGCCCTCCAGCGTGGCGAGCACGTCCTGGCCCGCCGCCGCGGTGTCGGGCCCCGTGCGGCCGAGCATCGTCATGCTGGTCTGGGCAGAGAGCTGCGGGGACACCACGGGGACGTCACCGAGCGTGAAGAGGGCCAGGCCCAGCACCCCGACGCCGCCCACGCCGAGCGCCGCGATCCGGGTGGTCCGGCGGCGGCGCGCCGGCTTGTCGAGGCTGCCGTCGAAACCGCCGCCACCGGTGAACGAGGCTGTCTGCCAGGCCGGGACCGAGAGCGGGTCCGGCCCCAGCAGCGGACGCCGCAGCGGGTCCTCGTCGGTGGGCGGGATGCTCGCCTGCAGCGCCATGAGACGTGCGGTGAGGGCCGGGTCCGGCACGACGTCGGCGGCGGAGGACAGCGCACGCCGGGCCGCGCGAGCCGTGTCCAGCTCGCGGGCGCACAGGCGGCACGTCGTCACGTGGGAGAGCGCCTTCTCGGTGTCCGCGGGCGACAGCTGCCCGTCGGCCAGCGCGCTGATCAGGTCGCCGAGGTGCCCCATCAGGCACCCCCGCGGGTCGGCGCGAGGTGCTCCAGCGCGTCGCGGAGCTGGGCCCGGGCCCGGTGGATCCGGGAGCGCACGGTGCCGAGCTTGACGCCCAGGGTCACGGCGATCTCCTCGTAGCTCAGGCCCTCGATGTCGCACAGCACGACGGCGGCGCGGTACTCGGGGCGCAGCGCGTCGAGCGCCCGCTGCACGTCCTGGTCGAGGTTCGCGTGCTCGTACCCGCGCTCCGGGCGGCCGAAGTCACCGGTGTCGGCGACGTGCCCGTCGTCGTCACCCATCGCCTCCATGCGGATGCGCTTCTTGCGGCGCGCGCCGTCCAGGAACAGGTTGGTGGTGATGCGGTGCAGCCAGCCCTCGAACGTGCCCGGGGTGTAGCTGGACAGCGACCGGAACACCCGGATGAAGGTCTCCTGCGTGAGGTCCTCCGCGTCCTGCTTGTTGCCCGTGAGCCGGTACGCGAGGCGGTAGACGCGTGCGGAGTGCTCCCGCACGATCTCCTCCCACGTGGGCGGCTGCCAGGGCATGTCGGCGGCGCCGGCCCCGGTCGGGGTCGACGCACCTGGATCTGCTGCGCGAGTACTCACAGAAGTCATCGTCCTCTCAACGTACGTGTCGGCCCAGTCGTTCCCACGGGCTGTACCCTGACGCCGCACGTGATGCACACATCTGGACAGGTCCAGCGGAGGAAGCCATCAGCACAGCGGAGCCGTCCGGCCACGGCAGGGTCGCGGCCTGGGTCTACAGCGAGGCCTTCGTCCCCGAGGACGAGGTGCTGCTGCGTGCCCGCGAACGGGCCGCGGAGCTCGGTACGCCGGCCGTGCTCCCGGGTGTCGGCGCGGTGCTGCGCGTGCTGGCCGCCGCGACCGGGGCGCACGCGGTGGTCGAGGTCGGCACGGGTGCCGGCGTCGCCGCGCTCTGGCTGCTGCGGGGCATGCCCCACGACGGTCAGCTCACCACCATCGACCGCGAGGTGGAGCACCAGCGGGCCGCGCGGGTCGCGTTCGCGGAGGACGGCGTCGCGCCGCAGCGCACCCGCATCATCCCCGGGCGGCCGGGGGACGTGCTGCCCCGGCTGGCGGACGGCGCGTACGACCTCGTGCTCGTCGCGAGCGACCCGCTGTCGTACCCGGAGTACGTCGACGAGGCGCTGCGGCTGCTGCGGCCGGGCGGTGTGCTCGCCGTCGACGGAGCCCTGCTGCGGGACCGGGTGGCCGACCCCGCACGCCGCGACGAGCTCACCACCGTGGTGCGTGAGGTGGGCCGGACGCTGCGGAACGACGAACGGGTGCTGCCTGCCATGCTGCCGAGCGGGGACGGACTGCTGCTGGCCGTCCGCCGCTGACCCGCGGCGGACGACCGGGACGAGAAGGATTCAGGCGACGACGGTCTGGAGAGCGTCGCCGAGCTCGCTCGCCTCGGTCGCGTTGAGCTCGACGACGAGCCGGCCGCCGCCCTCGAGCGGCACACGCATCACGATGCCGCGCCCCTCCTTGGTGACCTCGAGCGGTCCGTCACCCGTCCGCGGCTTCATCGCAGCCATGTGTGGCTCTCCCATTCCGTTGTCCGGTGTGTAGCAGCATTCATGTTCCCGGCGAATGCCGAGGGCACGGACCCATTCTAGTTCAATTGGCGCCCCTTACTTTCCACCTGTCCCGCGCGGGTCCGGGCGAACACCGCCTGTTCGTCGCGGGACCCGTCCACCGCCGGGTCAGCCGAGACCGCGCAGCGCGGCGGCCGGCGGGGCCTCGTCGCGGACGGCCGCCACGAGGTCCAGGACGCGCCGCGTCGCCCGCACGTCGTGCGCCCGGAAGACGCGTGCGCCGAGCCAGGCCGCCACGGCCGTCGCGGCCAGGGTGCCCTCCAGCCGCTCCTGGGGCGGCAGGTCCAGCGTCTCGCCCACGAAGTCCTTGCGGGACAGCGCCATGAGCAGCGGGAACCCCAGCCCCGCCAGGGTTCCCGTACGGCGCAGCAGCTCCAGGGAGTGCCAGGTGTTCTTGCCGAAGTCGTGGGTCGGGTCCACGAGCACGGACGCGCGCGGCACACCGCACGCCACGGCGCGCTCCGCGCTGCGCCGCAGCGTCTCCACGACGTCGGCGAGGAGCCCGCCCTCCCCCGCCCCGGACCCGTCCGGAACCCTGCTGACCTGCGGTTCCGCTGCCGCGGGGTACTCCACGCGGTAGGGGTCGGTGCGCGGCAGCGCGCCGCCCGTGTGGGAGCAGACGACGCCGACGCCGGCCGCGCCCGCCACCTCCACCAGGCGCGGGTCGTGACCCGCCCAGGTGTCGTTGACGAGGTCTGCCCCCGCGTCGATCGCGGCGCGGGCCACCCCCGCGCGCCAGGTGTCGACCGAGACCAGCAGGTCCGGCACGGCCGCCCGGACCGCCGCCACGAACGGCACCACGCGCCGGATCTCCTCCGCCTCGTCGACCGGCGCCCCGGTCCCGGCCCGCACGCCGCCGACGTCGAGGATCTCGGCGCCGTCCGCGTACGCGCGCTCGGCGGCGGCCAGCGCCGCGGCGTCGTCGGGCAGGCGGGCCGGGGCGTAGAACGAGTCGGTGGTGCGGTTGAGCACCGCCATCACGACGGGGCGCACGGCGTGCCCGTCCCGGCCCAGCTCCCGGCCGCGCAGCACGAGCGGGGCGGACGGCGGCGGGACCACGCCCTGCCTCATGCCCTGCACCGCACCCTGGCCGGCCCCCTGACGCGCTTCCTGACGCGCTTCCTGACCCACGACCCGACCGCCGGCGTCCGGGTCGCCGACCCTGCCGCCGTCGCCCGGACGGTCCACCTACGAGCCGCCCAGCGAGCGGGGCAGCACCGGCTCGGCCGCGTCCTCGGTGGCCCGCTCGGCGGCCGCGGCCGCCTGGAGCGCCGCCTTCTCCGCGGCGATCTGGTGCGCGCGCTGCACCACGTGCCGCACCGCCTCGGCGGGGTCGTCGGTCAGGTGCACGATGTCGAGGTCGACGTCGCTGATGGTGCCGTGCGCGAGCGCGGTGGACCGCACCCACTCCAGCAGGCCGCTCCAGTACTCCGTGCCCACCAGGACGATCGGGAACTGGGTGACCTTGTGCGTCTGCACCAGGGTGACGGCCTCGAACAGCTCGTCAAAGGTGCCGAAACCACCGGGAAGGACGATGAATCCCTGTGCGTACTTCAGGAACATCGTCTTTCGCGCGAAGAAGTACCGGAAGTTGATTCCCAGGTTCACGTACTCGTTCACGCCCTGCTCGAAAGGCAGCTCGATACCCAGGCCCACCGAGGTGCCGCCCGCCTGCGCGGCACCCTTGTTCGCGGCCTCCATGACGCCCGGGCCGCCGCCCGTGATGACGGAGTACCCGGCCTCCACCAGGAGCCGGCCGACGGTCTCGCCGGCCTGGTAGTCCGCGTGGTCCGGCTTGGTCCGTGCCGAGCCGAACACCGACACCGCCTTGCCGAGCTCGGCGAGCGCCCCGAACCCCTCCACGAACTCGCTCTGGATGCGCAGCACGCGCCACGGGTCGGAGTGCAGCCACTCCGTGTCCTGGTCGGGCGCCAGGAGCCGCTGGTCCGTCGTGGTGCGGGGGATCTGCTTGCCGCGCAGCAGCACCGGACCGCGGCGGTACCCGCGGCCGGACTGTGGGATGCCTTCGTCGCTCATGCGACCAAACTAGTCGTCCAGCAGCCAGGCCCGCAGCGCGTCGCGGCACTGCGCGAGCTGCGCCACGGGCAGCCGTTCGTCGTCCTTGTGGGCGAGCAGCGGGTCCCCGGGGCCGAAGTTCACGGCGGGCACCCCGAGCTCGGCGAACCGGGCGACGTCCGTCCACCCGTACTTGGGCGCCGGCTCCCCGCCCGTGGTGTCCAGGACCGACCGCACGAACTGCGCGGCCAGCGGGTCGTCGAGGCCCGGCCGGGCGCCGCCCGCGGCGTCGGTCACCACCACGTCGAACCCCTCGAACACCTCGCGCAGGTGCGCCTCCGCCTCCGCGACGGAACGCTCCGGCGCGAACCGGTAGTTCACCTCGACCGTGCAGGCGTCCGGGATGACGTTGCCCGCGATGCCGCCCTCGATCCGCACGGCGTTGAGGCCCTCCCGGTAGACGAGGCCGTCCACCTCGACCGCACGCGGTTCGTAGGCGGCGAGCCGCGTGAGCACGGGCGCCACGGCGTGGATCGCGTTCTCGCCGGTCCACGCGCGCGCCGAGTGCGCCGCGACCCCGCGGGTGCGCACCTCCACGCGCATCGTGCCGTTGCACCCGCCCTCGATGCCCGCGTTCGAGGGCTCGCCCAGGATCGCGAAGTCGCCCCGCAGCAGGTCAGGGTGGTTGCGCGCGAGGCGACCCAGGCCGTTGAGGGCCGAGTCGACCTCCTCGTGGTCGTAGAAGATCCACGTCAGGTCGTGCGCGGGCGTGGTGCCGGGGGCACCGAGCTCGGTGGCGAGCGCGAGGGCGACGGCCACGCCGCCGAGCATGTCGACGGTGCCCCGGCCCCAGAGCACGGCGTCCTGGCCCGTGCCCTCCAGGCGCGTCGGCAGGTTGTCGGCGATCGGGACGGTGTCGATGTGGCCGGCCACCACCACGCGCCGGTCGCGGCCCAGGTCCGTCCGGGCCACCAGCGCGTCGCCGTCGCGCACCACCGCCAGGTGCGGGCAGGCGCGCAGGGTCGCCTCGATCGCGTCCGCGAGGGCCTTCTCGTCGCCGCTGACGGAAGGGATGTCGCACAGGGCCCGGGTGAGCCCGACGAGGTCCGACGGGTCGAGGGGCGCGGGGTCGGTCAGGGTGTCCACAGGGCAACCCTAGGCGCTGGTCACGGACGTTAGGCTGGAGGCATGACGACCGCATGGGGCTTCGGCCTGGCCACGATCGCCGACGACGGCACCACCCTCGACACCTGGTACCCCGCGCCGGCCCTCGGCGACGCCCCGGCCGACGCCACGCCGCCCGAGTCGCTGACGGCCCTCACCGGCAGCGACGAGCTGCGGCGCGTCCGGCTCGAGGTCGTGACCACGTCGATCGACCTCGCCGACCCGCCGAAGGACGCCGCGGACGCCTACCTGCGCCTGCACCTGCTCTCCGCCCGGCTCGTCCGGCCGCACGGGCTGAACCTGGACGGCATCTTCGGCGTGCTGACCAACGTGGTCTGGACCAGCGCCGGCCCGTGCGCCGTCGAGGGCTTCGAGGAGACGCGCGTGCGCCTGCGCGCCCGGGGCCTCGTCACCGTCTACGGCGTGGACAAGTTCCCGCGCATGGTCGACTACGTGCTCCCGTCGGGCGTCCGCATCGCCGACGCCGACCGCGTCCGGCTCGGCGCGCACCTGGCCCCGGGCACCACGGTGATGCACGAGGGCTTCGTCAACTACAACGCCGGCACGCTCGGTGCCTCCATGGTCGAGGGCCGCATCTCGGCGGGCGTCACCGTGGGCGACGGGTCCGACGTCGGCGGCGGGGCCTCGATCATGGGCACCCTGTCCGGTGGCGGCAAGGAGGTGGTGTCGCTCGGCGAGCGCTGCCTCCTGGGCGCCAACGCGGGCCTGGGCATCCCCCTCGGCGACGACTGCGTGGTCGAGGCCGGCCTGTACCTCACCGCGGGCACCAAGGTGACGGTGCTCGGGGCCGCTGCCGACCCGTACGGCGACGGCACCGCCCCCGTCAAGGCGCGCGAGCTCGCGGGCCGCAGCAACCTGCTGTTCCGCCGGAACTCGACCACCGGCGCCGTCGAGGTGCTCGACCGGACCGGCGTGGGGATCGAGCTCAACGAGGCGCTGCACGCGAACTGACCCCCTCGTCCGACGCCCCGCACCACAGGGAGCACGCAATGGCACTGCTGGCCGCGGCCGAACCGCCGGCCCCGCCCGCGCCGCGGCGCCCGTTCCGGCGCGCCCTCACGTACCTGGTCGCCATCGGGTCGGTGTGCGCCGTCGCAACCGTCGGCGTCGTCGTCGGGCTGAACCGCCTGACCGGCGGCGGACCCGTGACCGAACGCTGCACCGCCGAGCTGGACGGTTCGGACTGGTTCCTGTCACCCGCCCAGGCCGACAACGCCGCGCTCGTGGCGGGCACCGCGGTCGCGCGCGGGCTGCCTGCCCGGGCCACGACGATCGGCCTGGCCACGGCCCTGCAGGAGTCCAAGCTCATCAACATCGACCACGGTGACCGCGACTCGGTGGGCCTGTTCCAGCAGCGGCCCTCGCAGGGCTGGGGCACGGTGGAGCAGATCATGGACCCCGTCTACTCGACCAACGCGTTCTACGACATGCTCGTGGAGGTCGAGGGCTACGAGGACATGGCGGTGACCGACGCCGCCCAGACGGTCCAGCGCTCGGCCTTCCCGGACGCGTACGCGCAGCACGAGATGCGGTCGCGGGCCTGGGCGTCCGCGCTGACCGGCAACTCCCGCGGGGTCCTGTCCTGCGAGCTCGCCCCGGTGGCCGACGGCGACCAGCGGGCCCCGGACGCCGCGCGCGACGTGGTGGCGGGCCGGCTGGGCCGGGACCTGGGGCTCGCGCCGGCCACCGAGGCGACCGACCCGAGCCGGCAGGACCCGGCGTCGGCCACGGTGACCGTGGACGCGACACCACTCACGCCGGACGACCCGGGCCGTGGCGCCTGGGCGACCGGCCAGTGGGCCGTGGCGACCGCACAGGCCACGCAGGCGATCGAGGTGCAGGTGGCCGACCAGGTCTGGCTCCGCGAGAAGGCCGACTGGCTCCCGGCGGAGACCCGCCTGCCCCCGGGCGAGGTCGCCATCACGGTGGACGCCGCGGAGTAGCCCTCCCCCACGGTGGAACGACCCCGTGGTGGGGGGGGGGGGGGGGGGGGGGCGGGGGGGGGGGGGGGGGGGGGGGGGGGCCGGCCCGGCGCCCGTGGGTCAGAGGGACGACGCCGTGCCGTACAGCGTCTGCGCGACGTCACCCAGGTACGGGCCGAACATGTAGTTGCGCATGCTGCCGC
>NZ_JBITFV010000013.1:0-151373 GCF_044456525.1 Promicromonospora sp. NPDC050880 | reverse complement strand
CAGTCGGATCGATGGTCAAGAAATCCTCAAATGACCAGGTCAGACACGGTGGGCCCCCCGGGGATCGAACCCGGAACCCGCGGATTAAAAGTCCGCTGCTCTGCCAGTTGAGCTAGAGGCCCGCGCACACTGCGGCGCGATCAGCAAGCCTACCGGTCAGGCCCGGCAGCCTCGTCGAGGTCCGTCGAGCGGGGCACCGTACGGCTTCTTCCGGCCGCTGTCACGCGCTGTCTCACCCAGCGGGAGATATCGGGTGAAACGCGTCTCACGCTTGCGGTGACGGAGTGGGCTTGGTTCGGTGGACGGGTCCGCGGAGAACCAATGTGAGGAGCTCATCGTGCTCACCGTGACTGACAACGCTCGTACGGCCGTCCAGGATCTCGCCCAGCAGGCGGGTGTGCCGGTCGAGGGCGGGCTGCGCATCGCGCAGGCGTCCGGACAGCCGGGCAACTTCGAGCTCGCGCTGGTTCCGGCACCGCAGCCCGACGACCAGGTCGTCGACGCTTCCGGTTCCACCAACGTGTTCGTCGAGGCCCAGGCGGCACCCGCTCTCGAGGCGCTGACCCTGGACACCGACCCCCGTGCCGAGGGCCCGGGCTTCGTGCTCACGCCCTCGGCGTGACACACCGGCGCCCGCGCGGCGCCACGCACACCGACGAGGCCCCGGGCCCGCCGTACCTGGCGGTCCCGGGGCCTCGTCGTGCGTGCCGTGCTGCCGGACGCGTCAGAGCGCCACGCCCAGGATCCAGGAACCGCCCAGCACCAGGGCACCCAGCGTGACGAGCAGGAACATCGTGACCCAGAACAGGCCGGGCACCCCGGTCAGGCGGGCGAGCATGTCGGCGTCCGACGTGCGGGCGTGCCCGCGCGAACGCTGCACCTGCAGCTCGAACACCGGGCGCACCGCGCCCAGGAGCAGGAACCAGGTCACGGCGTACGCCACGGAGCTCTGCACCGGCGGCTCCAGGAACCACGTCACGAACACGAGGGCCGTGCCGCTGACCAGGATCGACCACAGGCCGAACCAGTTGCGGATCTGCAGGAGCAGCAGCGCGAGGAGCACCACCAGCAGCCACAGGAGCCCGACGGCGTACCCCTGCCGCAGCAGCCACGCGGCCCCGAGCCCGATGATGCCCGGCCCCACGTAACCGGCGAACGCCGTGATGACCATGCCCGGCCCCCGGGGCTTGCCCCGCGAGACGGTGAGGCCCGAGGTGTCGGAATGCAGGCGGATGCCCTCGAGCTTGCGCCCGGTGAGCAGCGCGCCGAGGCCGTGGGAGGCCTCGTGGGCGATGGTGATGACGTGCCGCGTCACGTGCCACAGGGGCCGGAACAGGACGACGACCAGCGCGATCGCGCACATGGCGAGCACCGTCGCGTTCGACGGCGGCTCCACCGGGGTGACCGCGTTGGTCCAGATGGTGCCGAGCACGTCGCCGATGGCGGCGAACGGTCCGGCCGTGCTGGTCGCTGCGGGAATCATGCGGCACATAGAACCACACCGAACGTGACGTTCGCCGCAGCCGGGTGTCACAGGGGCGTGAGATAGTGGGTGGCCGTGGGCGGCTCCAGCCGCCTGCCGTCGTGGCCCCGGCCCGGGTGAGAACCCGCCGCCCGGTGTGAGCACGGCGGACCACCGGCGCGAGTCGCGCCGCCACCGAGCCCGAGAGGCCCATCTCTTTGACCACCTTTGCCGACCTCGGTCTGCCCGCTCCTGTCGTGAGCGTCCTGACGGACCGCGGCATCACCACGCCGTTCCCCATCCAGACGGCATCGCTGCCGGACTCCCTCGCCGGGCGGGACGTGCTCGGCCGCGGCCGCACCGGCTCCGGCAAGACGCTCGCCTTCGCGCTGCCGGTCGTGACGCGCCTCGCGACGTCGAGCGCCCGCGCCGCCGCGGCGGGGCAGCCCCGCCGGGTCGCCGGGCGCCCCCGCGCCCTGGTCCTCGCGCCGACGCGCGAGCTCGCCAACCAGATCGACGAGACGGTCGCGCCGCTGGCCCAGGCCCTCGGCCTGAAGACCACCACCATCTTCGGCGGAGTCGCGCAGTCACGTCAGGTGACCGCCCTGAACGCCGGCGTCGACATCGTCATCGCCTGCCCCGGCCGCCTGGAGGACCTGCTCGGCCAGCGGCACCTGACGCTCGACGACGTCGAGATCACCGTGCTGGACGAGGCCGACCACATGGCCGACCTCGGCTTCCTGCCGGGCGTGAAGCGCATCCTCGACCGGACCGGCGCCCGTACGCAGCGCCTGCTGTTCTCCGCCACGCTCGACAACGGCGTGGACGTGCTGGTCAAGCGCTACCTGCACCAGCCCGTCACGCACTCCGTGGACGAGGCCGCCGCCCCGCCGCCGCAGATGACGCACCACATCCTCGCCGTCGCCGACAAGGAGGCGAAGAAGGACGTGGTGCACCAGCTCGCGCAGGGCACGGGCCGGCGCGTGCTGTTCACGCGGACCAAGCACCAGGCCAAGAAGCTCGCCAAGCAGCTCACCGTCGCGGGCGTGCCCGCCGTGGACCTGCACGGCAACCTCGGGCAGGGCGCGCGCGAGCGCAACCTCGCCGCGTTCTCGTCGGGCGCCGTCAAGGTGCTGGTCGCGACGGACATCGCCGCACGCGGCATCCACGTGGACGACGTCGAGCTCGTGGTGCACGTGGACCCGCCCGCCGAGCACAAGGCGTACCTGCACCGCTCCGGGCGGACGGCGCGCGCCGGCTCCGGCGGCGATGTCGTCACCATCATGCTGCCCGAGGAGCGCGGTGACGTACGAGACCTGACCCGCCGCGCGAAGATCACCGCCCGCCCGCAGGACGTCGCCCCCGGCGACGCGACCGTGAGCGGCCTGGTCGGCGAGGTCGCGCCGTACGTGGAGTACGTGCCGCCGGCCCCGCAGCAGCAGGGCCGGCAGGGCGCCCCCAAGCAGGGCGGCGGCCGGTCGCGGTCGGGACGACAGGGCGGCGCGGGCACCGGTCAGGGCGGCGGCGGCCGTCAGGGCCAGACGCGTGCCCAGGGCGGCGGTCAGGCCGGCGGGCAGCGCGGCGTCGCGCGTCCGGCGTCGGGCAGCGGGGGCGACCAGGCCGCGCGGGCGGACGGCGCACCTCGCCGTCGTCGCCGCCGGGGCGGGCGCGGACGCGGTGCCGGCAACCCGAACGCCTCCGCCGCGAACTGATCCCGCTCGGCGTGTCAGACCCTCAGGTCACCCTGGTGACCTGAGGGTCTGACGCTTTCGTAAGAACTGGAACACCCGCGGCCGGCGGGCAGTTGCTCTGTGCGGAGGTGTCGAGATGACCTACAAGATTTCGAAGTCCGACCAGGAGTGGCGCGAGCAGCTCTCGCGTCAGGAGTACGCGGTGCTGCGCCAGGCGGGTACGGAGCGGGCGTGGACGGGCGAGCTGCTCGACGAGAAGCGCACCGGCATCTACCGGTGTCGTGCCTGCGACGCCGAGCTGTTCCGCTCCGACACCAAGTTCGACTCCCACTGCGGCTGGCCGTCGTTCTACAGCCCGCTCGCGGGCGACTCGGTCGAGCTGATCGAGGACCGCTCCCACGGCATGGTGCGCACCGAGGTGCGCTGCGCGACCTGCGGCTCCCACCTCGGCCACGTCTTCGACGACGCGCCGCAGACGCCGACGGGCGACCGCTACTGCATGAACTCCGTCAGCCTCACGTTCGAGGAGCACTGACCGCGGAGCGGGCACTGACGGCGCACGCGCCGGCTCAGTGCCCGTTCTGCTTCCAGGCCACGATGTCCGTCGAGTAGCGGCCGAGGAGCCTGGCCAGCTGCGCGACCTCCTCCGGCTCCCAGGTGGCCAGCGCACCCTCCAGCATGGCGACGCGGCTGGCGCGCGCCCGGTCGAACCGGGCCGCGCCGTCGGGCGTCAGCGTGATGAGCTGGCCGCGGCTGTCCTCCGGGTCCACGGTGCGTTCGACGAGACCCAGCTCGACCAGACGGCTGAGCTGCCGGGACACGGTGGCCCGCCCCACGCCGAAGAACGACGCGAGGTCCGAGCCGCGGGTGCCCGGCCGTTCGGCGATGTGCGCCAGCAGCGGGTAGGCACTGGCGTCGAGCTCGGGATGCACGCGCCGGGCGATCGACGCGCCGGACGACTGCGCCCGGCGGATCAGCAGGCGGATCTCGCGCTCCAGGCCTTCGAACGGCCCGAGGCCGGTTCCGTCGTCGGCGGGCACGCGCCCACCGTCCTCGGCCTGGTCGTCGGCGGTGTCCGTACCGGACCTGCCTGCACTGGAGAGCATGCGCCCATGATGACGCCTCCGGCGACCGGATCCCAGCCCGGGGCGCGGAAAATCCCCCGCCGGGCACGAGGCGGGGCGAGAACGGTCCGGCGAGAATCCCGTGCGGCACGGCGAGCACCCGTTCCCCGCCACCCGCTCCGTGCCACTACCCTCCTGTCCCATGACGTCAGCGACGCCGCGGCCGAGCGCACAGCACCTCGACCTCGCCGGCCCGACGCTGATCGCGTGCGACATCGACGGCACGCTGCTGCGCACAGGACACCCCGTCTCGGCGGCCGTACGCTCCGCCGTCGCCCAGGTCCTGGCAGCCGGGCAGCATCTCGTGCTGGCCACCGGACGCTCGCTGGTCGGGGCGCTGCCCGTCGCGGTGCAGCTCGGGCTGCCGGACGCCTGGATCGTCGCATCGAACGGCGCGGTCACCGCCCACCTGGTCGGCGCCGACTACGAGGTCACGGACCTGCACGCCATCGAGCCGGAGACCGTGGTGCGCCACGCCGTGGCAGCGGTGCCCGGCATCCTGATCGCCACCGAGATCGTCGGCATCGGCTACCGCGTGAACCACCCGTTCCCCGAGGGTGAGCTCAACGGTGAGCAGCACCAGGTCCCCGCGCTCCTGGACCTGTGGGCGGAGTCGACGCCGCGCCTGGCCCTGCACGCACCGGAGGCCCACACGCTGGTCCCCGCCCTGCGCGAGCTGGGCCTGACCGCCATCGCGACGCGGCCCGACTGGGTGGACGTGACCCCGCCGGCCCTGTCGAAGGCGAGCGCTCTGGAGAAGGTCCGCGCCGCTCTCGGCGTCCAGGACGACGCGACCGCGGCGCTGGGCGACGGCGAGAACGACCTGGAGATGCTGGCGTGGGCGACGACCTCGGTCGCCATGGGTCACGCCCCCGACCGGGTCCGCGCCGCCGCCGACCGGGTCACGGGCACGATCGACCAGGACGGCGCGGCCACCGCGCTGCTCTCGCTG
Source organism: Promicromonospora sp. NPDC050880 (assembly GCF_044456525.1). Taxonomy (NCBI): domain Bacteria; kingdom Bacillati; phylum Actinomycetota; class Actinomycetes; order Micrococcales; family Promicromonosporaceae; genus Promicromonospora; species Promicromonospora sp. NPDC050880. Next base: position 146,144 of record NZ_JBITFV010000013.1, on the reverse strand, counting down.
CTCGGCCGGGCGGCCTCCTGACCCGCCAGACCGGGTGATCTCAAGGGCGTTTGTCCGGTTAAGCCGGAAAAGGGCCCAGGATATGACGGATCACCGGAACATCACATCCACGGAAAGAGCACCATCCTCAGCACCCCTACCGGTACCGTGGTCGCCCGACACGACGCTGAGGGGTACCCATGGCACAGCTTGACCGCCGAACCTTCCTGGCAGGCGCCGCCGTCGTCGCTTTCGACCCGGCCACCTCCCGCTGGCTCACCACGCTCCCCGAGAACACCGGGGCCATCCGGATCCCCCACCTCGACGGTGAGCTCGTCACGGACGAGGCGTCGCTCACCGAGGCGGCCACCGACTACGGCCACCTCGCCCACCGGCTGCCCCGCGCCGTACTGCGACCGGGCTCCGTGGACGACGTCGTGACCGTCGTCCGCTTCGCGAACGAGCACGGGCTCACGGTCGCGGTCCGCGGCCAGGGCCACTCCACGTACGGCCAGGCACAGGCCGACGGCGGCGTCGTGATCGACTCCCGCACGCTCGCCACCATCCACGAGATCACTCCCGACCACGCGGTGGTCGACGCCGGCGTGCAGTGGCTCGACCTCGTCCGCACCGCTCTGGCCGACGGCGTCGCGCCGCCCGTCAGCACCGACTACCTCGGCCTGTCCGTGGGCGGCACGCTCAGCGTCGGCGGCATCGGGGGCGCCTCGCAGCACTTCGGGCTGCTGGTCGACAACACCCTGGAGCTCGACGTCGTCACGGGCGACGGACGGCTCGTCACCTGCTCGGCCGACGCGGAACGTGACCTCTTCGAGGCCGTGCTGGGCGGCCTGGGGCAGTTCGCCGTCATCGTCCGCGCGACCGTCGGGCTCCGGCTCGCCCCCACCTCGGCACGGGTCTACACGCTGACGTACCCGCAGGTCACGGACCTGACGGCGGCGCAGCGCACCGTCCTGGCCGACGGCCGTTTCGACTACCTGGAGGGTCAGTTCGTCCCCACGGACGACGACGACTTCGCCTTCGTCCTGGAGGCCGGCGCCTGGTTCACGACCGAGCCGCCCGACGACGACACGCTGCTGGCGGGCCTCACGCCGTCGGGCATCGACGTCGTGGACGTGCCCTACTTCGAGTGGCTGAACCGCATCTACGAGACCGTGGAGCAGATCGAGGCGCTCCGGCTGCCCGGCCCGTGGCTGAACCTGCTCGTGCCCGACTCCGCCACGGACGAGATCGTCACGGAGCTCCTGACCACCCTCACCCCGGCGGACGCCGGCGGCGTCGCGCTGCTGTACCCGACCGACCGCACCCTGATCACCCGGCCCCAGGTGATGGTCCCCGAGGGTCCCGTGTTCTTCCTCCTGGCGCTCCTGCGCGCGGTCAGCCCGCCCGACGACGCCGAGGCCGAGCGGCTCATCGCGGCCAACGACGCGCTGTACGCCCGCGTCCGCGCCGCGGGCGGCACGCAGTACCCGGTGAACGCCCTGCACCTGAGCACCGCCGACTGGCGCGCCCACTACGGTGACCGCTGGCCTCTCGTACGCCAGGCCAAGGACCGCTACGACCCGCGGCGTGTGCTGACGCCCGGTCAGGGCATCTTCGGCTGACCGGCAGGCGCCTGCGCAGAGGGCTCAGCAGAGAGCCTCGTACTCCTTGAGGCCCTCGACCGTCGAGGCGACGTCGAGCTCGATCTCCGGTTCCGTGCCGAGGTCCAGCCCTTCCTGGAGCTGCAGGAACGGGACCCGGATCTTCTCGACGGGCCCCTGGAACTCGTCGGGCACACGGGTCCCGAGCCGCCCGAGCTCGACCGCGAGGGCGTGCATCTGGTCCGCCGACGTGCCGTCGAGGCCGTCGCTCGCCCCGACGAGGGCGGTACCGATGCGCGACTCCAGCGTCGGGTCGCCGTGCACGTACATGGCGGCGCACGCCTGGTTCACATCCAGGGGCGCGTCCCGGCCCGTCGGCTCGGGCGCCGTGGCGCTCGCGCCGCCCGACGGCGACGCGCTCGCTCCGGCGTCCGCCCCGTCGTCGGCGGAGCAGGCGGTGAGCAGGAGGAGCGTCGCGGTGACGGCGGCGATCCCGAGGGCACGGGCAGGTCGGACCATGCCGCACATGAAACCACCCGGCGCTGGGAATCCGCGCATCCGGTGGGTATCGCCCGGGTGACCGACACGACGGTCCCGGGACCGGCCGGTGAACGGTCCTGGAACACTCCCGGAACTCAGCCGGCGGGCCTGTGACGGCGTCCTGCGGCGGGCCTAGCGTGGAGACAGAACCGCAGACCGGAGGTCAGCATGACCGTCGCCCGCCCCGCCGTCATCGCCCACCGCGGCTACTCCGCGGTGGCGCCGCAGAACACGCTCGCCGCCATCGAGGCCGCGTGCCGCGCCGGCGTGGATGCCGTCGAGATCGACCTGCAACCCACCGCGGACGGTGTCGGCGCGGTGATCCACGACGAGACCGTCGACGCGACCACGGACGGCACCGGCAAGGTCGCTGCCCTGACCTCGGCGGAGGTGCTCGCGCTCGACGCCGGTGCCCGGTTCGCGCCGGCGTTCGCCGGGCAGCGCGTGCCCACGCTCGACGACGTGCTGGGCGTGCTGGCCCGGCACCCGGAGACGGACCTGCTGCTGGAGCTCAAGGGCTCGTGGGCCGCCGGGCAGGTCGAGCAGGTCGCAGCCACCGTGGCCGCCAGGGGGTTCGACGAGCGGGTGCTCGTGCAGAGCTTCTGGCCGGGCACGGTCGCGACGGTGCGCGACGTGGCCCCGCACCTGCCCGGCGGCCTGCTCGTCTCGTTCGACCCGCCCGGCCTGCTGCGCCTGTGCGAACGACTGCGGGTGGTGACCTGCAACCCGTCGGTCGCGACGGTCGCGGGCAGCCCGCGACTCGTGTCCCGCCTGCACGCGGCCGGCCTGCGCGTGATGGCCTGGACGGCGAACGACCCGGCAGCCTGGACGACGCTCGTCGCCGCCGACGGCGGCGCGGGCGTCGACGCCGTGATCACGGACCGCCCCGAGCGTCTCGCCGGCTGGCTCGCAGGCCGCGGGGAGCAGGCGCCGGCCGCCCCGGTGGCGGGGCGCGGCGGCATCCCGCTGCGCCGCCGCCGGGTCGCGGCCGCACCGGCCCGGCACCCGGCGCTGGGGCGCGCCTGACCGCTACGTGGCGTGCAACCAGCCGTGCAGACGGCGGGTGACCCACGGCAGCACCCAGTACGCCATGATCGGCGTCAGGACCAGGGTCGAGATCAGCACCCTGAGCACCAGCGGCACGCCGTCCCAGCCGGGTACCAGGTAGGTGAACAGTGCGGTGAACAAGAGGTTCACCGGGAAGAACCCGAGCCAGATGCTCGTCGCCTGCTTCCACCGGGGCGGTACCACGACGGCGGCCACGTCGGCCGGCTCGTCGGTCCGGCTGGGGTCGTCGAACCAGCCCTCGATGCCCGTGCGCTGCTGGTAGCGCAGCTCCTCGACGAGCCCTGTGCCCTGCGCCAGCCAGTCCCGGCGTTCGGCGGACCGCTCCCAGGCGGCGAGCCGGTCGGCGTCGGCGAAGCGGTAGAGCATGTGCCAGTCGCGAGAGCCCTCGGCGGCGCGGATCCAGCCCGAGCCGAGGAAACCGTCCCAGCGGTTGGCGAGGTTGACGCCCGACTGCACCCAGCTGGTGACCTCGGGAACGTGATCGGGATGGACGACGCGGTGGATGGACACGGTCACGGGTTGTCCGGCAGGGGTGGGCACGGATCCGTTCGCGGCCTGTTCGTGATGGGCCATGCCCTGAAGTGTCACGCATGGCTCGGAACCCATCAATGTGAGCGCGCACACCCCGGGTTGTCGGCCCTTCACGTCTGCACCACCATCTGCCCGCAGTTTTTGTGAGGCATGCCTCTGGTTCGGGGGTTACATAACTCTTGGACGGTCGTTCAATATTGAATCGTTGCCGCACGGAACCACCCCCCTGGGCCTCATGCGCCTGGTTTCGTGCGGCAACCGCCATGACCGCGCCGGACGCGCGACGTGGCCTGACAGCAGCCGGTGCGCGCGACGCCGTCCGTCCGAGGGACCCCCCTGACCCTCACGGTGCCGCCCGCGCCCGGCCGCGAGAACGGAATCCGCGTGCCCCAGACGCAGAACCCCGTCGCGCCCCAGGCGCGTCCTGTCCCTGTCCCCGAGCGTCAGGTGCGCCCTTGACGCGCGATCACCGGCTCGTCCCCCGTCGCACACGACGCCCGGGCGCGCACAGGGCGCACACGACGGTGGCTGCGCACCCCGCGCACCCCGTCGTCCGCCGCTCCTCCTTCGCGATCGCCGCCGCGCTCACCTCGGTGGCTCTGACCACCACCGCGGCGGTCAGCTTCACCGGGAACGGCGGCGGCGCCCCCGCCGCCGCACCCGCCGCGGAGCCGACCGTGCAGCCCAGCGCGGCAGCCGCCGACCCCGAGGTCCGCTCCGCCGCCAGCAAGGCGGACGCCGTCCTGACGGACGCCGCCTACGTGACCCGCGAGGGTGACCTCTCGGCGAAGGAGCGCAAGCAGGTCCGGTCCGCCGCCCAGGACCTGCGGGCCATGGTGGACCAGGCCCGCGAGACTCCCGCCGCCTCCACGGCACGCCCGGTCGCGGCCTCACGCAGCACCGAGCGCACGTCGCTCGCCGAGCGGGCGGCGGACGCCTCCGCGGAGCGTCCTGACGACGCGGTGGACGAGGCCAGGTCCGGCACGGCGCAAGCCGACGCCGGGGCGGACGCCACCGAGCCCACCAACCTGGCCGGCACGACCACCGGTGCCGCGCCCCTGGCCGACCAGGACGTCACGGGCCTCCCGATCCTCGACACCCCGCTCGCCGACGCCGTCGGCGAGCCGGTCGGCACCTCGCTCGGCGAGACGACCGCTCCCGCCGAGACGGATGCCGTGGAGGCCGAGGCTCCCGCGGCCCAGGCCGCGGCGGCCCCGTCGGCCGCGCGGATCGAGAAGGTGACCACGTCGCTGCAGCGGCTCATCGCCCGTACCGACGCCGACGCCGTCGTGTCGGTCAAGGCGGGCCCCACGCCCGAGGAGATCGCCGCCGCGAAGAAGGCGGCCGAGGAGCGCCGTGCCGCCAAGGCGGCCCGGGCCGCGGAACGTGCGGCGGCCGAGGCCGCCGCGAAGGCGAAGGCGATGGCCGAGGCCGCGAAGAGCTACGGCAACGGTCAGATCCCGGCGGACGTCCTCTGCGGGCTGAGCTGGGCCCCGGGCGAACAGCTCCGGTGCGACGCCGCCGCGGCTCTCGAGGACCTGAACGGCGCGTTCCGCGCGGCGTTCGGCCGCAACCTGGCCATCACCGACGGCTACCGCTCCTACGCGGAGCAGGTGGCGGTCGCGGCGAGCCGGGGCGCCCTGGCCGCCGTGCCGGGTACGTCCAACCACGGCTTCGGCCAGGCCGTCGACCTGTCGGGCGGCATCGAGTCGTTCGGCAGCGCCGAGCACGCCTGGATGGTCGCCAACGCCGGCAGGTACGGCTGGGAGCACCCGGCCTGGGCCCAGGCCGGCGGCAGCAAGCCGGAGGCCTGGCACTGGGAGTACGGCACCACGTACTGACCCGGCGCGGGCACCACAGGAGCGCCTGCCCGGCCGTCCGGCCGGGCAGGCGCTCCTGTGCACGTCCGAGCGGTCAGCCCCAGCCCAGCTCGTGCAGGCGCGCGTCGTCGATCCCGAAGTGGTGCGCGATCTCGTGGACCACCGTCACGGCCACCTCCTCGACGACGTCCTCGCGCGTGTCACAGATCGCGAGGGTCGGGTTCCGGAAGATGGTGATGCGGTCGGGCAGCGCGCCCGCCGCCCACATGTGGTCACGCTCCGTGAGCGGTACGCCCTCGTAGAGGCCCAGCAGCTCGGGATCGTCCGCGGGGGCGTCGTCCTCGACCAGCACCACCACGTTGTCCATCTGCGCCGCGAGGTCGGCCGGGACCAGGTCCAGACCGTCGCTGACAGCGGCCTCGAAGTCCTCGCGCGTCATCTCCACCACGCCCCCATCATCCCCGACGGCGCCACCCGGCGGACACGACGGGACGCACCCTGCACGAGGTGCGGCGAGACCGCCGAGCGCCTGTAGACTTGCCGCGTTCCAGCCCCCATCGTCTAGCGGCCTAGGACCCCGCCCTTTCACGGCGGTAGCACGGGTTCGAATCCCGTTGGGGGTACGAAGGGGCTCGCCAGAGCCACGTCTCGACCGCTGTGAGGCAGGTCATCACGGCGGAGTCGGGTTCTGATTTCAGATTCGGCCCCGCGGTGGGTTAGGATCCTCACGGTTCGAAACGAGCCCCCCGGACGCGGGAAGCGTTCAGCAGTACCAAGGCCCTGTAGCGCAGTTGGTTAGCGCGCCGCCCTGTCACGGCGGAGGTCGCGGGTTCAAGTCCCGTCAGGGTCGCGCGAGAGGCGCCCGGATCGTCGGTCTCGACTATCCGGGCGTTCGCGCTAGGGCTCTGTAGCTCAGTTGGTAGAGCGTTCGACTGAAAATCGAAAGGTCACCGGATCGACGCCGGTCGGAGCCACAGCAAAGAACCCCCGGAACCACGTGGATCCGGGGGTTCTTCATTTTCTTCGTGTCGCGGGTCGCGCTGACCGGTCAGCGATTCGACGAGCGAACGGCTCCGTCCGGCCCGTCGCCGTCCACACCCGACGCAGGCCCCGGCAGCGGCCGTCCCCGTGGCTCACGCCGAGCCCGAGAAGCGCCGGAGAGTTTGTCGGGCGTCCGCGCGTGAGACCCCGATCCGCAGCTGGAAGTCGGCGTCGGGTACAGCGTTCGGGCCGTCGAGGATCTCGCGGAGCGCGTTGACGACCGCTTCGACATCGTCCGGACCAAGTACGTACTGGTCGGCGGCCAGCCACTCCCCTACCGGACCATCCCAACCGTCCGGAGGGACTCGGTAGTCACCCGTCCGGAGGCAGGTGGAGCACGCCCACGCATGTTCGGTCGACAGACCGAGCCAGCGTGACCGCGCCCGGGACTCCGCCGACAACGGCCCCATGCACCAGTCGCAATAGTCCTGGACCTGATCGATCGACATGGCCGCAACCTACTCCGGAGCCGTATCGGCGCACGGGTCCGGGGCACCGCTCCTGAAACGCGACCCTCCGCGAGGAGTTGCCGTGCGGACCCCGCGTCAACACTGTTCTCAGGCAGTTCTGAGATAATTCCTTCCAGCACTTGGGGGATTGGCGCGCGTTTACCTTCATGCTTTTCCGGGAAGGCGCGCCGCGCCAGGAATTGCCCCGTCCGCACTTGACCTGTTGAGTTGTCTTCAACGGCGCACACCGATGCCGGGGCACGGGAGGGCAGATGATCGAGGACGCGAAGGTCGACAGCCACACGGGAGCCGCAGGCAGCACGCCAGGACCTGAGCGGCCGGCCTCCCTGGGAAAGCTCGTGGAGCAGATCTCCGAGCAGGCGACCCGCCTTGTCCGCGCGGAGATCGCGCTCGCCAAGGCAGAGCTGACCGAGAAGGCGATGAAGTCCGGCATCGGTATCGGGCTGCTCGTCGTCGGGCTCCTGATCCTGGCCTACGCCGTCGGAGTGCTGCTCCTGGCGGCCGTGTACGGCTTGGGGACGGTCTGGCCGCTCTGGCTGTCCGCCCTCGCCATCGGCGGCTTCATGGTGCTCGTGACGATCGTGCTCGCCCTCGTGGGCGTCCAGCTCCTGAAGAAGGGCACCACCAAGCCCGAGAGCATCCAGCGCGTGCAGGACGACATCACGGCGATCAAGGAGGGGATGGGCCGATGAGCGCTTCGAACAGCACACCGCCCAGCAGCAGCGAGCTCAAGGACGAGGTGCTCCGCACCCGCGCGGACCTCGCCGCAGCCGTGGACGAGCTGACCACCCGGCTGAGCCCTGGTTACCAGGCGTCACGCATCGCGCACGACGCCAAGCAGGCCGCGAACGACGCCGGAGCCATGCTGTCCGGCTCCTTCGGCGACAAGAACGGCCCGGCGCACGATCCGCGCCGGGCCCGCAACGCCAAGATCCTGATCGGGGCCACCATCGGTCTGGTGGCCCTCGGTACAGCGGTCGCTGTGACAGTCGTGCTCAGGCGCGCGCGGGGCTGAGCTGGGGGGCAGCACCCGGCGCGCCTTCGTCCTACCTGCCGACCAATCCGTCAACGACGTCCGACTTAGTTGTCGGAGTCGCCCGAGCTGTCCGCTGCCGCACCGAGCAGCGCCCGAACCTCGGACTCCTTGTAGCGGCGGTGACCGCCAAGTGTCCGGATCGACGAGAGCTTTCCCGCTTTTGCCCAACGCGTTACTGTCTTGGGGTCAACACGGAACAAGCTCGCTACCTCGGCAGGCGTGAGCAGGACCTCGGATTCTCCGTGGATGGACATCCCCGCACCTCCTCCGGAACGGTGCCGGCCTGGCCGTACCAGGCGGTTGACGACACCCGCTCTTGCACCATTGTTAGCAGCAAACGGGATTTAGGCGACTTGGGGACGGGGTTTATTTCCTCACTTTCCCCACTGCGCGCCACGCGCGCCCGTTTCGGGCGAGTCTGGGACACGTGCGACACGCCGACCGCGCGATCCGCCGTCACCGAGCCCTCGCGTCACGGGCATCTTCTGCACACATCCGGCCACTCTCCCGCAGTCGGCAAAGCGCGAACGGCAGCATGTCCCACGGCGCACAAGAGATGCCCGAGCAGAGACATGACCGGCCCGGAACTAGCCGGTGCGTTCAGTCATCGAACAGCATGTCAACGACAAAGACATGACCAACACCACCGAGTGCGGCGCGGACGCCGGGGCACCCCGGACGATCCGAATGTCACACCGGGGGATGGGACGAATCACGTCCACGGACTGGAAGAAACGCCGTACCAGCATGTAACGTTGGAACCTGGACAGACGAAACGCTACGGGGCCGCACGTCCATGCACGGTGCCGCCCCGCTCCTACGTTGAGGGGGTCGGAGCCATGGGCCGCGGCCGTCAGAAGGCAAAGCAGACCAAGGTTGCTCGCGCGCTGAAGTACTACAGCCCGGAGACCAATTATCACGCCCTCGAGCAGGAGCTCAGCGGGGACTCCCACACGGACGTGGCGACAGAGTCGCGGTGGGACTCCCCGGAGGACGAGGAGTACGACAACAGGTATTCCGACTGGGCAGAGCAAGACGGCAACACGCGCTGAGGGTGCCGGCGCCTTCGCGCCGGCCCCGCGCCCGGTCATCGACCGAGCAGCGCCACCGCCTCAGCCGCGGTAGTCGTTCACCAGCCTGACCGCACCCCCGGACACGCCCTTGGTCCCTGCGACCAGGTCCTCGTGCTCGGTGGCGGTGTCGAGCGTCTCCACGCTTCCGAGCGTCCACGCGGGAACACCTAGCGCGGCGAGCCGGGCGAGTGCCGCGTCGACGCCGTCTGCGCCCACGACCGCGACCATGCCCACGCCCAGGTTGAGCGTGTTCTCCAGGTCGCGGTTCGGCACTCCGCCGAGTTCGCGGACCATGCGGAACACGGCCGGCACGTCCCAGGACGCGCGGTCCACCGTCGCCACGAGTCCCGCGGGGAGCACGCGCGCGAGGTTGGCCGCGAGGCCGCCGCCCGTGATGTGCGTGTAGGCGTGCACCTGCGCCGCGTCGTCCGCGGCCAGGGCCAGGCAGTCGGAGGCGTAGACCCGCGTGGGCTCCAGCAGCTCCTCGCCGAGGGTGCGCCCGAGCTCGTCCACGTGCCGGTCCAGGGACCAGCCCGCGTGCTTGATCACGGCACGCACCAGCGAGTACCCGTTGGAGTGCAGGCCGCTCGACCCCATCGCGATCAGCACGTCGCCGGGACGCACGCGGTCCGGGCCGAGCACGCTGTCGGCCTCGACGATGCCCGTGGCGGCTCCGGCGACGTCGTACTCGTCCGGCGCCAGGAGGCCGGGGTGCTCGGCCGTCTCGCCGCCCACGAGCGCGGTACCGGCCACCTCGCACGCCTGAGCGATACCGCGCACGATGTCGGCGATCCGCTCGGGCACCACCTTGCCGGTGGCGATGTAGTCCGTCATGAACAGCGGCTTGGCGCCCATCACGACGATGTCGTCGACCACCATGCCCACCAGGTCGAACCCGATCGTGTCGTGCTTGTCGAGCGCCTGCGCGATCGCCACCTTGGTGCCCACGCCGTCCGTGGACGTCGCCAGCAGCGGTGCGCGGTAGTCCTTGAAGGCCGTAAGGTCGTAGAGGCCGGCGAAGCCACCCACGCCGCCGAGCACGGCCGGACCCTGCGTGCGGCGCACGGCGTCCTTCATGAGCTCGACGGCCTTGTCGCCCGCCTCGGTGTCCACGCCGGCGGCGGCGTACGTCAGGCCTTCGGAAGTCACTGGTGCTCCTGCGTCGTTCGGGTGGTGGTCGTGGTCACGGGTGGTCGAGCGCGGTCGCGCCACCGGTGCTCACGGCGAGCTGCCGGAGCCCGTCCTCGGGCGGGCCGAGCGGCAGCTCGGCCTGCTCCAGCAGGTGCTTGCCGAGCTGGTCGTCCGGGGGCAGCTCGATCGGGTACTTGCCGGTGAAGCACGCGGCGCAGAGCTGCGAGCTGGGCTGCTCGGTCGCCGCGATCATGCCCTCGGTGCTGATGTAGCCGAGGCTGTCGGCGCCGAGCGACTGCCCGATCTCCTCGACGGCGAGCCCGTTGGCGATCAGTTCGGCCCGGGAGGCGAAGTCGATGCCGTAGAAGCAGGGCCACTTGACCGGCGGGGACGAGATGCGCACGTGGACCTCGGCGGCGCCCGCCTCCCGCAGCATGCGGATCAGCGCGCGCTGGGTGTTGCCGCGCACGATCGAGTCGTCCACGACCACCAGGCGCTTGCCCTTGATGACCTCGCGCAGCGGGTTGAGCTTCAGGCGGATGCCGAGCTGGCGCAGCGTGTCGGACGGCTGGATGAACGTGCGGCCCACGTACGCGTTCTTCGTGAGGCCCTGACCGAACGGGATACCCGACTCCGCCGCGTAACCGACGGCTGCCGGCGTGCCCGACTCCGGCGTCGGGATCACGAGGTCGGCCTCGACGGGGTGCTCGCGTGCCAGCTGACGCCCCATCTCGACGCGCGCCGCGTGGACCGACCGCCCGTTGAGGGTGTTGTCCGGCCGCGCCAGGTAGACGTACTCGAAGACGCACGCGGCCCGCTCGGCCTCGGCGAAGCGCGCCGAGCGCATGCCGTCGGCGTCGATGCAGATGAGCTCGCCGGGCTCGACGTCGCGCACGTAGGAGGCGCCCACGATGTCCAGGGCCGGCGTCTCGCTCGCGACCACCCAGCCACGGTCGAGGCGACCGAGCACCAGCGGGCGGACGCCCTGCGGGTCACGGGCGGCGTAGAGGGTGTTCTCGTCCATGAACACGAGGGAGAACGCACCGCGCAGGCGGGGCAGCACCTCGAGTGCCGTCGCCTCCAGCGTGCGGTCGGCGTCACCGGCCAGCAGAGCGGTGATCAGGGCCGTGTCCGTGGTGTTGCCCCGGGCGAGCTCGCCACGGCGCTGCGCGCCGTACCGCTCCGCCACCAGGTTCACCAGCTCGGCGGAGTTGGTGAGGTTGCCGTTGTGGCCCAGGGCCACGGTGCCGGACGCCGTCGGCCCCAGCGTGGGCTGGGCGTTCTCCCAGGTGACGCCACCGGTGGTGGAGTACCGGCAGTGCCCGACGGCGATGTGACCGGTCAGTGCGTTGAGAGCGGTCTCGTCGAAGACCTGGGACACGAGCCCCATGTCCTTGTAGACCAGGATCTGCTCACCGTTGCTGGTGGCGATGCCCGCGGACTCCTGTCCGCGGTGCTGGAGGGCGTACAGACCGAAGTACGCGAGCTTGGCGACCTCCTCGCCGGGTGCCCAGACCCCGAAGACGCCACATGCGTCCTGGGGGCCCTTCTCGCCGGGCATGAGGTCGTGGTTGAGTCGGCCATCTCCGCGCAGAGGCATGTTCCGAGTATCCCATGCGACCGGAACCGGGCGACCAGCCCCGGATGTGACCTCCGCGTCAGCGGCCGCGCAGGCTCCGGCGGTCCGCGATCACGGCGAACAGGCCGGCCAGGAGAGTGGTCGTCATCGTGACGAAGCTCGTCAGCACCGTGACGTACACGCCGGGCTTCATCATCGCCGCGCCCGAGGGCGAGTTCACGAGGTAGAGCGACAGCGCGAGCCCGAGGACCAGCCCCACCAGCGCGCCCGTCCAGAAGAAGGCCTTGTACCGGGGCGCCCGACGCACGGTGGCCGGGTCGATGACGGCGCGCACCTCCACGTCGTCGGCGGACTCCTGGGATGCCTGGGACTCACTCACGCCCCCAGACTACGCGCCCACGCTTGCCGAGAGAGAACCGCAGAGGCAGAACGCCGGGGGGGGGGGGGGGCCGGGGGGGGCGCGGGGGCCCCCCCCGGCGGGGGGGGGGGGGGGGGGGGGGGGGGGGGGGGGGGGGGGCCCCCACCCCCCCCCCCCCCCCCCCCCCCCCGGGGGCCCCCCCCCCCCCCGCCGCGCCCCCCCCGGGGGGGGGGGCCCCGGGGGGGGCCCGGGCCCCCCCCCCCGGGCGTTCTGCCTCGGCAAGGGTGGGTCAGCTGATCAGCTTCCAGGGGCTGCGCTTGCCCACGCCCGGGATCTGGAGGATGGTCGGGCGGGTCGCCTCGTACACCTCGCCCCGGTAGGACACGGTGTCACCCCACCAGTAGAGCTTCCACGGGACCCAGGCAGGCGCCTCCGGCTCCTCGGGAGCCCCCGCCTCGACGGTCACCGGAAGGCGCACGGTCGTACCCGACGGAGCCGCCTGCACCAGGAGCTGGTACTCCCCCGCGGCCGTGCCGGCCGGGATCGTGACCGACGCCGACGTCGCCCCCTCGGTCACCGTGCCGGTGCCCAGGGAGACGCCGTCCGCGACCGCGCCACCCTCCGGGACCAGGAAGGTCTCGGTGGTCGTGTTGCGCGGCGCGCCGAGCGACGTCAGGTCCAGGCCCGACAGGCTGACGTCGGTCGCCGCACCCGCCTCGACCGTGCCGGGCAGCGCGGGCGTCACCGCGCGGGTGCGGGCGAAGCTCGGGGTGATCGGCGAGGAGGCCTTGATGTACTCGATCCAGGCGTCACGGTCGACCAGGCCCGAGTCGCGGCCGTCCGTGCCGTCGGTGAAGGCCCGGAAGTTGTCACCGCCCGAGATCAGGAACGAGAACGTCGCGATGCGGTACTCCGCCGCCGGGTCGACCGGCACGCCGTCGATGGTGATCGACGAGACGTTGTCACCGGGGGTGGCGTTCGGGTCCGCCGTCGTGGTCGTGTAGGAGACGTTGTCCGACAGCCCGAGGGCCAGGTACGGGCGCGACGGGCGGTTCCCGTTGACGTCCGTCTGCCACTGCTGCTCCAGCAGCGTGTCGAGCTGTGCACCGGTCAGCGTGATCGTCCACAGGTTGTTGACGAACGGCAGCACGGCGTTGGCCTCGGCGTAGGTGATCACGCCGTCCTCGCCGAAGTAGAGCTCGTTGCGCAGGCCACCCGGGTTGACGACGCCGATGTCGGCGCCGCCGCGGTCGTCGCTCGCGAGCGAGTCGCGCAGCGAGTTGGCCACGAGGTTGCCGAGCGCGGACTCCGACGCGCGGTCGTCCCGGTTGCCACCGGTGTAGACGCCGTCGGTGTACGAGCCGCCCGCGAACGCCGTGGTGACGTCTGCGGTGACCTCGCCGATCGGCTGGGCGCCGATCTGCTCCGCCTCGGCCAGCGCCGCGTCCACGATCGAGTCGACCTCGGCGACCGCCGGATAGGTGGCGATCAGCTCGGCGGCGGGGGTGGTCGTGCGTGCGACGTTCTCGACGGTGTAGTCGGTGACGTCGAACGACTCCGTGTCCACCGTGAGCGAGACGTGGCCCAGGAACTCGCCGTAGTTGCCGGTCTGGATGATCGGACGGGTCTCGCCCTCGGCACCCGGGACCGGGGCGTCCCACGCGTACTGCTTGTGCGTGTGGCCGGTGAAGATGGCCGCGACGCGCGGGTCGGTCTGCTGCACCAGGTCGGCGAACGGACCGCCGGCGGCGATCTCCTCCTCCAGCGTGGCGCCGTCCGGGGTGCCCGCGCTCGCGCCGTCGTGCGCGAGGGCGACCACCACGTCCGCCTCACCGTTGGCGGTGTCGCCGTCCAGCAGCTCGTCGGTGACGCGGTTGAGCGCCTCCACCGGGTCGCCGAACTCGAGGCCCTCGATGCCCGACGGGGTGACGAGCGTGGGGGTCTCCTGCGTGACCACGCCGACGAACCCGACGTCGACCCCGTTGACCGGGACCACCTGGTACTCGGGCAGAGCGGATTCGCCCGTGGCCTCGTCGTAGACGTTGGCCCCGAGGTAGTCCCAGTCGGCGGCGTCGGTGACGCGGCCGGTGAGGTCCGCCATGCCCTGGTCGAACTCGTGGTTGCCGACCGCGGAGGTCTTCAGGCCGAGCGCGTTGAGCACGTCGAGCGTGGGCTGGTCCTGCTGCAGCGCGGAGGCGAACAGCGACGCGCCGATGTTGTCGCCCGCCGAGACGAACGCGGTGCCCTCGGGGTTCTGCGCCCGCAGCTGCTCCACGGTGCCCGCGAAGGCGACGGTGTTCGCGTCGATGCGGCCGTGGAAGTCGTTGATGGCCACGAGGTCCAGGTCGACCGACCCGGGCTCCGTGGTCGTGCCCGCGAGGTCCAGGCCCACCAGGACCGGGTCGTGGTCGGAGGACCGGAACGGCGTCTCGTCGTAGAGGATGGTCGCGTTGTAGTTGTACCGGCTGTACTCGTTCGCGACGGGCTCGTACGCGTTGATGTTCCAGACGTCGGTGCCCGTCACGACCTCAGCGGCGGCCGGGGAGGCCAGCACGTGGTCGAGCGAGCCGACCATGCCGTCGAAGTTGTACGTGTACTCGCCGGTGGTCGGGCCGAGGTCCGTGTAGCCGGCGTCGGTGAGGACCTGGATCGGGTCCTCCTGCTCGTAGGCGTTGAAGTCGCCGAGCAGCAGCACCTTGTCGGTGCCGGCCGCGGTGGCCCGCTCCTGCGCGAACGCCGCGAGCGAGGTCGCCTGGCGCGTGCGGGACTCGTTCGAGGCGCCCTGGCCGTCGCCCTGGTCCGCGTCGCCCGGCCAGGGGCCGGCCGAACCCTTCGACTTGAAGTGGTTGGCGATCACGACGACGTCGTCCTCGGCGTCGGTGGCACCACCCGCAGGCTGGAACGTCTGGGCGAGCGGCTGGCGGGCGTTGCCGAACGCCTCGTCGCCCACCAGGATCGTCGAGTCGCCCACCGGCTCCGCCGTCGCGGTGCGGTAGATGAAGGCGTTGCGGATGACGTCCTCGGCCTCGGGCACCTCGGCCGGGGAGGCCGCGTAGGCCCACGTGCCGGCGCCCTCGGCCGCGTTCAGGGCGTCCACCAGGTCGGACAGCGCCTGATCGCGGTCGCCACCGAGCGCCGCCGTGTTCTCGATCTCCAGCAGGGCCACCACGTCGGCGTCCAGCGCCGAGATCGCCGCGACGATCTTGGTCTGCTGGCGCTGCAGGTCCTCCTCCTCGGCCGCGCCGCGGGCGTCGCAGCCGCCCGAGACCGTGACGGGGTCGCCGTCCCGGTCGGTGTAGTAGGTGCAGCCCGCAAGCTCGTCGCCCGTGGTGGTGAAGTAGTTCAGCACGTTGAACGTGGCGACCTGCAGGTCACCGCCCACCTCGGCGGGCGCGTCCTCGCGCGTGTTCTCGAACGTGGCCGGCTGCACGGTCGAGGCGACGTCCGGCGTCAGGTGCGCCAGCGGCTGGAAGCCCCACGCGTCGTACCGGTAGTCGAGGATCACCGGCGTGGTGAACGTGACGCCGGCGCCCACCCGCAGCGGCTCGCCGCCGGTCAGGTAGGGCAGGGGCTTCGACTTGTTGGCGGTCGAGTTGTAGTTGAGGGACGAGCCGTCGTCGAGCAGCACGCCGCGCGCCGCGTTGTCCGCGACCTGCGCGTCGTACTCCGCCGAACCCGGCCGGCCCGCCGTGGTCGGCTGCACCAGCGGGCTGTCGCCCGACGCGAGGCCGATCGTGCCGTAGTAGTTGGTGTCGTAGTTGTCCGTCACCGTGAAGTCGCCCTCGGGCGCGAGCAGCATGCCCTCGAGCGCCTCGCGGCCGGCCTCGTCGGCGGGCCAGGCAGTGACCGTCGGCTCGACCGTCGCCGGCTCGTCCAGCACGGTCCAGCTGCCTGCGGGCGGCGTGAGCTCCGTGAGGCCGTTGAACTCCGAGACGGTGCCGGTGACCTCCACGTGGTCGCCCGCCGAGAGGTCGGCGGCGGCCGCGGCGGAGAACACGAAGACGGCGTCCGACGCGCCCGGCGTCGGGTCCTCGCCGCCACCGGTGCCCGCGGTCTGCAGGTACAGGCCGTTGAACCCGCCGGTCGCGTAGACGGCGGTGACGACGCCACGGGTGGTCACCGTCTGGCCCACGAGCGGCGAGGCGGCGCCGGTGCCCTGGATCTCGGCGATCGGGGTCACCTCGCCGGGCTCGGTCGGCTCGGACGGCTCCGGCTCGGGCTCGGTGCCCTCGCTGTTGGCGGGGGTCACCTCGGTGCCGAACACGAAGTCCGCGGAGTTGTCACCCGCGTCGCCCGTGCGCTCCAGCGAGCCCACCACACCGGTGCCCTGGCCGGCAGGCGCCTGGGCGGTCTCGAACGTGTCGGCGGTGCCGTAACCGAGCAGGTCGACGACGCCCGCGGCGCCCTCGGCGGGCACCGCGCCCTTGGCGGGCGCGACCGCGGTGGCCTGCGACGCGAGCGCGATGACGCCGGCCGTGCCGCTCGGGTTGAGGCCGCCGACGGCGTCCGGCGTGGGGAGCGCGTCGCCGTTGGCAGCGTTCGAGGCGCCCTGCACCAGGTAGTGGCCGCCGGCGGCGATGGTGCCGCTCAGCGGGGTGATGCCGGAGAACGAGGCGCCGGTCGCGGACTTGTACTGGACCGACCAGCCGTCGACGCTGACGGGCTCGCCCGTCGGGTTGTAGAGCTCCACGAACTTGTTGCGGTACGGCTGGCCGGAGCTGCCGCCGACGAGGTATGCCTCGCTGATGACGACGTGCCCGGAGTCCGGGCCGTCCTCGATGCCGGTGGGCGCGGCGAAGGCCGCCGACGCCGGCAGGGCGAGCGCCGCGGCGAGCGCCGCTGCGACCGCGGCCCTGCCGCTGGACCGGGGGTGCGGTCGCGGGGACCGGAGCGTGCTGGGTCTCACGCTGACTCCTTCTGCAATAGCCGGCCGAGGCCGGGATGGCGTGCCCTGGTACAGGACGTCTTGTGCGGCGGCGTCGCCGCAGCCGGGGGCGCGTGTCCGTCGCGCGAGCAGCCCGGCACGAGCGCCACCAACCAACCACTGCATCGTGAACCGGCGGTTACGGACCGACACCCGCAGGGAAAAATGCCGCCCCGGCGCCGGGTGAACCTGCTCGCAGCCGAACCACGAGATCGACGCCGAGGCTAGCGGGTGGCACCGACATCCGTGGCAGCGCACACGCCGGACACGCCCGGTTCACCCGGATCCGGTCGGTGGATCCAGGTCGCCGAGCGCCCCGGACACCGCCCGGCGCCCCGCTGTCAGCGGCAGCAGATGGGAGATGTCCGAGCGCTCGCCCGAGGCCCGAACGCGTCCGTCTGCGACGGCGTCCGCCCAGCTCACCGCGCCCGTGGCCAGGCCGAGCCAGGTCTCCGGGTCGGTCTCGACCACGTTCGGCGGCGTACCGCGGGTGTGCCGCGGACCGGCGACGGCCTGCACGGCTCCGGCCGGCGGGACCCGGACCTCGACGGAGTTCCCGGGGGCGACGGCGGCCACCTCCTCCAGGAGGAACCGCACGGCGGTGGTCACCGCACGGCGGTCCGCCTCGTCCCGGGACCAGGCCGCGACGGCGGCGCGCCCGGCCTCGGGGTCGGTCCGGCGACGCGGCGGCACTACTGCACCGCCAGGAAGTCGCCGAGCCGGGTCCAGCCGGACCGTTCGAGGCTCGTGAAGTCGGTTCCGGGCATGACGAACATGACCTTGTCGGTGCCGTTCGACACCTCGGTCCCCGTCGGGTTGGGCGTCATCGTGCAGCCGGCGATCGTGTCGGCCTCGGTGCTGGTCAGGACCAGGCACGTCGAGGCGCCGTCCCCGGAGCGGGCGGCGTAGAACGTGGCGTCGCCGTCCGCGCCGAGCCGGCGCGTGGTGTCGCCGTCGACGGCGAGGTCGGCGAGCTGTGCGTCCGGGAGCACGTCCTCGGCCTGCTGCTCCTCGTCGAACAGGGCCTCCAGGTCCTGTACGCCGTCCGACGGCGTACAACCGGCCAGCAGCACGGACACACCCAGGGCGGCCACGGCGCCGGCCCACCGGGGAACGGGTACGGCAAGGGTCATGGGGCCAGTATCGCGGACGGCCCGCCTCAGTAGCGGTAGCCGTCGGGCCCCGGACCCTCCACCGCGAGCAGGTCCGCCGCCACCACGACCGGCAGCTCCCGCGAGGAGAGGACCGGGTACTCCGCCACGTGCACGCCGCCGGCGTACCCGTCCCCGCGGACGACCGGGACCGGCTGCGACAGCGACGCCGTGCGCCGGGGCCCGGGGGCGTGCCGCGGCCAGGGATGGGACATCGGCACCTCGTCGCGGACCTGCGGCCGCACCGGCCGGCGCACCGGCGGGTAGCCCACACCGTGCCCCGGGTGCGGCGGGACGGAGGCAGGTGCGGAGGCCGCGGTCCCGCCGTCGGACGCGGGCCGGGCGGACTGCTCCTGCGGGTACCGCTGGTCGTCGGAGTGGCCCGGGTACTGCCGATCCGGCGTGGAGGACGGTTCGGGCGGGTACGGAAGCTCCCGCGCGGAGGAGCGCTCCTGCGGGAACGCCTGCTCCACCCGGTACGACGGCGCAGCCTGCGGCGCGGGCTCCGGGTACGACCGGGCGGCGGTGGTCTCGGGGCCCGCCCAGGAATGACCTGGATCCGGGTTCGGCCAGCTCTCCGCGCCGGGATCGACGGCGGACCACGACGCCGCACCGGACCCGGTACCCGGCCACGAGTCCGGGCCGGCGGCCGTCTCCGACCACGCCGGACCCTGCTCGGCGCTCCGCCGGGCCGCCCGGCTCATCGGCTGCGGGCGTGACGGCTGCGAGTGCGACGACTCGGGACGGGACGGCTCGGGGAGCCGCGACGCGGCAAGGGACGACCGGGCAAGCGGCGACTCCGGACGGGACGGCTCCGGACGAAACGGCTCCGGACGGGCCGACTCGGGACGCGGCAGCTCCGGACGCGGCAGCTCCGGGGCCGGCTGCACCGGCCGTGCCGCGGCCTCAGGAAACAGCGCGCCGTGTGCCGGCAGGGGCCCGTCGTCCGGCCGCGCGAACGGCACGGGCGCCGGAGGTGTCGTGGGCGGCGAGATCGCCGACCCGAGCGAGACCGACCGTCCCGTCACGGACGATCCCGAGGATCCCGATCCCGGTACCGAGGACCGAGCGGCCTCCGGAGAGGTCCCCGGCCTCGGCGTCGGCTCCGGGGAGGAGGGTGACGGCCGCGGTGACGGCGACGGTTCGGGCGGCGACACCGGGCGCGACGCCGCGGCGGCCCGGCGCCCCGCGGCGCGGCGTCCGCCACGACCGGAGGCGAGGGCGCGGCCGCTGCCGTCGTCCGGCAGCTCCTCGCCGGGCAGCGTGAACGCGACGCGGCGCTCGGCCACGTCGGCCTCGGCGAGCCGGACCCGCACCTCGTCGCCCAGCGGGAGGTGCGAACCCGTCACCCGGGCGCGCACGGCCGGCTCCCGCAGCACGACCTGACCACGCTGCGGGCCCTGGCCGTCCTTCCGGGGGTCGTCGAGGTCGACCACCACGCCGTCGAAGTCCTCGCCGAGGCGGCCGGCGAGCACCGAGGCCTCGACGATGTCGATGCACTCGCGCTCGAACGACGAGGCCCGGCGGCCGGTCTCCGCCATGACCGCGGGCAGGTCCTGCATCGCGGTGAGCACCCATGCGGGCACCGGGGCCCCCGCCGACACGGCGAGGCAGATCTCCGTCGCGTAGCGGTCCACCAGGCGCCGCAACGGCGCCGTGACGTGTGCGTAGTCCGCGGCGATCGCCGCGTGCCGGGTGTTCTCCGGCGGCGCCACCGCGGCTCCGTCCGGGCCCGGCATGCCGAAGGCGACGTAGCCGGCCCCGCGGAACAGCGTGGTCGCCTCGTTGAGGAACGCGGCGTGCTCGGGGATGCGCGAGACGAGCGTCGGGACCAGCCGGGCGTACGGGAGCGTGTCCGGCCACTCGATGCCGAGCGCGCGGGCCGTGCGGCGCAGCCGCGCCAGGTCACGGGGATCGGCCTCGGGCAGGGTGCGCAGGATGCCGACGCCGGCCTCCCGCATGAGGTGCGCCGCGGCGATACCGGTGAGCAGCGAGATCTGCGCGTTCCACTCCTCGACCGGCAGGTTGCGGCGGAACGACAGTGCGTAGGTGCCGTCCTCGCGCCGCTCGACCTCCTGCTCGGGCACCTCCAGGGACACGCCGCCGCGGGCCACCTCGAGCGACTGACGCAGGCGCCCGACGTCGGCCAGGAGCTGCAGGGACTCGCTCGCGGTCCCCGCGTCGAGGGCCGACTGGACCTCGGCGTAGGTGAGCCGTTCGCGGCTGCGCACGAGCACGCGCTCCAGCCCGGCACCGGTGATGATGCCGCGCGCGTTCAGCGTCACGGTCCACAGCACCGCCGGTCGGTCCTCCTCGGGCAGGAGGCTCGCCGCACCCTCCGAGAGGATCTTCGGGTGCAGCGGGGTGCGGGCGTCCGGCCCGTAGATCGTCATGCCCCGCTTGCGCACCTCGGTGTCGAGGGCGCCGCCCGGCACCACGAACGCGCCGAGGTCCGCGATCGCGTAGTGCACCACGTAGCCCTCGCCGGACTGCTCCACGTGCACCGCCTGGTCGAGGTCCTTGGAGCCCGGCGGGTCGATGGTCACGAACTCGATGTCGCGCCGGTCCGCCCGGCCGGCCGAGAAGTCCCGCACGGCCGCGGCACGCGCCTCCTCGAGCACCTCCTGCGGGAACATCGCGGGCAGGCCGACCTCGGCGCGGAGCGCCGCGAGGGCGCTCGTCACGTCGTCGGGGGCGGAGGGCGCGAGGCGCATCTGACGAGTCGGCACAACTGCGAACATAGGCCGGTTCCGCGCTCGCCGCGCGGTGTCGCTGTGCTATTCGACGACGACGGTGGCCAGCAGCGCCCGGTGGTCCGTCCCGGGGACGTCCATGGGCACCACGTCGGAGACCGGCATGTCCCGCTCCACCACCACGTGGTCCAGCGCGAACAGCGGCGGCACCCGGCTGCCCTCGGGCCAGGTCACGACCGGGCCCGCGCCCCACTCCCGGGTCGCGTCCGCGAACCGCGAGCCGAGCAGGTCGCGGAAGGTCGCGTGGTCGTAGGTGGCGTTGAAGTCACCGGCGAGGATCTGCGGGGTCCGGTCGGACCGGGCCTGCTCGGTGAGCTCGACCAGCTCGGTGCGCCAGGTGGCGGTCTCCTCGGGCAGCGGCGGGTAGGGGTGCACGGCGGTGAGGCGCACGTCCGTACCGCCCACGTCCACGAGGGCCGACGGCATGGCGAAGCTCGTGCCGCGGAGCTGCTCCGGCCGGCTCAGGGGCGTCGACGACCACAGGCCGCTGCCCCCGGGGCCGTCCGGCGCCGGGACGGTGAAGCTG
Organism: Promicromonospora sp. NPDC050880; assembly: GCF_044456525.1. Lineage (NCBI taxonomy): Bacteria > Bacillati > Actinomycetota > Actinomycetes > Micrococcales > Promicromonosporaceae > Promicromonospora > Promicromonospora sp. NPDC050880. Next base: position 124,563 of record NZ_JBITFV010000013.1, on the reverse strand, counting down.
TGCGGCAGCAGCTCGTCGAGACCCGCGTCGGTCAGGGCCTCCTCCAGGTCCGGTGTGAGCTCCAGGATCGTCAGCGCCTCGACGTGCTGCGACTCCACGAGGTCCACCACGGACTCGGCGTCGGCCTGCCCCAGGTGGGCGTTGAGGGTCATCACGCGCACGGTGCCGGCGTCGGCGGGGTCGGCGGGCGCGGACGCGGGCGGCGGGACGAAGAAGGGCGCGGTCCAGTAGACGAAGGCCGCCAGCGACACCGCCAGCAGCACCGTCAGCACCCAGCGCCGGGAGAAGAGGGCGACGACCAGCAGCGGCAGCGTCACCAGCGCCGCCCAGGGCGTGAACGCCACGATCAGCGGCAGGGGCGGCACGTTGTCGAACGGCAGAACCCGCCCCGACGCCACCAGCAGCAGAGGAATCGCGACGACCCAGAGCACGAACGAGACAAGGCCACGGACAAATCGCACCCCCGGACCCTACCGGCACCCCCGGCCTGCCGAAGGAGAACCGTGGCGGGACAAGACGGTGGCGAGACAGAACGCTCGGTCCTGTCTCGCCACCGTTCTCCTTCGGCGGGTTCGCGGGTCAGGCGAAGATGCGGGGCAGGGTGCCCTCGTGGGCCTCGCGGGCCTCGTCGAGCGGGAGGTCGAAGTGACCCTCGACCACCACGGCGTCGCCGCCCGTGGTACCGAGGCGCAGCACCGGTACGCCGGCGTCCTCGGCGAGGTGCGTGAGCTCGCCCTCGTGCTCCGGGTCCACGGCGACGACCACGCGCCCGGTCGTCTCCGAGAACAGCGCCACGAACGGGTCCACCTTGTCGCGGCCCGTGACGCCCTCGAGCGCCACCGTCGCGCCGACGCCGAAGCGCAGCGACGCCTCCAGCAGGGCCTGGATCAGGCCGCCCTCGGACAGGTCGTGCGCGGCGGCCGCGAGACCGGAGCGCCGCGCCTCGACGAGCACACCGGCCAGGGCCTTCTCGGCCGCCAGGTCCACCCGCGGCGGCACGCCGCCGAGGTGCGAGTGCACGACGTCGGCCCACGCCGAGCCGTCGAGCTCGTCCCGCGTGGTACCCAGCAGGAGGAGCGACAGCCCCTCGGACTGCCAGCCGGAGGCCAGAGCGGTGCGGACGTCGTCGATCACGCCGAGCACGCCCACGACGGGGGTCGGATGGATCGACGAGTCGATCTGTCCCGGCTCGCCGGTGCCGTTGTAGAGCGACACGTTGCCGCCCGTGACCGGCACGCCGAGCTCCTGGCAGGCGTCGGCCAGGCCCTCGATCGCCTCGACGAGCTGCCACATCGAGTCCGGGTGCTCGGGCGAGCCGAAGTTCAGGCAGTCCGTCACCGCGAGCGGGGTGGCACCGGACGTGGCGACGTTGCGGTACGCCTCCGCGAGCGCCAGCGCGGCGCCCGTGCGCGGGTCGAGCTTGCCGTAGCGGCCGTTCGCGTCGGTCGCGAGCGCGACACCGAGGCCCGTGGTCTCGTCGACGCGGACGACGCCGCCGTCGTCGGGCTGGGCGAGGGCCGTGTTGCCCTGGACGAAGCGGTCGTACTGGTCGGTGACCCACGCCTTGGAGGCGAGGTTCGGGGACGCCAGGAGCGTCAGCGCGGTCTCGCGCAGCTCCTCGCCGGACGCCGGGCGGGCCAGGCCCGCGGCGACCGTCGTGTCGGCCGCCAGCCCGTCCTGCCACGCCGGACGGGCGTAGGGCCGCTCGTAGACGGGGCCCTCGTGGGCCACGGTCTTCGGGTCGACGTCGACGATCCGCTGGCCGTGGTGGTCGATGGTGAGCCGGCCGGAGTCGTTGACCTCGCCGATGACGGCGGTCTCGACCTCCCACTTCGCGGTGATCGCGAGGAACGCGTCGAGCTGGTCGGGCCGGACGACGGCCATCATGCGCTCCTGCGACTCCGACATGAGGATCTCGCCGGCGTTCAGCGTGGGGTCGCGCAGCAGGACGTCGTCGAGGTCGACGTGCATGCCGCCGTCACCGTTGGAGGCGAGCTCCGAGGTGGCGCAGGAGATGCCCGCGGCGCCGAGGTCCTGGATGCCCTCGACGACCTTGGCCGAGAACAGCTCCAGGCAGCACTCGATGAGCACCTTCTCCATGAAGGGGTCGCCCACCTGGACGGACGGGCGCTTGGCGGGAACGCCGTCCTCGAAGGTCTCGGACGCGAGGATCGAGGCACCGCCGATGCCGTCGCCGCCCGTGCGGGCGCCGAACAGGACCACCTTGTTGCCGAGGCCGGAGGCGTTGGCAAGGTGGATGTCCTCGTGCCGCAGCACACCGAGGCAGAGCGCGTTGACGAGCGGGTTGCCCTGGTAGGAACCGTCGAAGACGAGCTCGCCGCCGATGTTCGGCAGGCCCAGGGAGTTGCCGTAGCCGCCGACGCCGGAGACCACGCCGTGCACGACGCGCGCCGTGTCGGGGTGGTTCACGTCGCCGAACCGGAGCTGGTCCATGACCGCCACGGGGCGCGCGCCCATCGAGATGATGTCGCGGACGATGCCGCCCACGCCGGTCGCGGCGCCCTGGTAGGGCTCGACGAACGACGGGTGGTTGTGCGACTCGACCTTGAAGGTGACGGCCCAGCCGTCGCCGATGTCGACGACGCCGGCGTTCTCACCGATGCCGACGAGGAGGTGCTCCTTCATCTCGTCGGTGACGCGCTCGCCGAACTTGCGCAGGTGCACCTTCGACGACTTGTACGAGCAGTGCTCGCTCCACATCACGGAGTACATCGCGAGCTCGGCCGCGGTGGGGCGGCGGCCCAGGATGTCCTTGATGCGCTGGTACTCGTCCTTCTTGAGTCCGAGCTCTCCGTACGGCTGCACCTCGTCGGGGGTGGCCGCTGCGACCTCGACGGTGTCGAGCTGCGGGCGGGAGGGTGCCTGGGACGCGGGCGCGGTCATGGAGTAAACCTCTGCGTGCGGGGTAGGTTTCCGGGCGCCGGAGCGCCCGCCCCAGTCTACGACGGGTCGCGCGGCGGAGCGGCCCTGCCGTCCGGTGACGACGGGACCGCCCCGATGACGCGCTCCGGCGAGCTGTCAGAGCTGTGAGTCGTACACGCGCACGTAGTCGACCACCATGCTCTGGGGGAACTGCGTGGTGCCGTCCGGGTAGCCCGGCCAGTTGCCGCCGACGGCGACGTTCAGGATGAAGAAGAACGGCTGGTCGTACACCCACGGGTTGCCGCCGGTGTTCGCCGTGGTGAACGTCTGGTAGGCGACGCCGTCGACGGACCAGGTGATCGAGCCGGGCTGCCAGTCGATCGCGAAGGTGTGGAAGTCGTCGGCGAAGGACCAGCCCTGCGGGTGCATGTACTGCCCGGTGATCCCGTTGCCGCCCGAGTACCCGGGGCCGTGCAGCGTGCCGTGCACCAGGTGCGGCTCGTAGCCGACGTTCTCCATGATGTCGATCTCGCCCGCGTCGGGCCATCCCGTGTTCGGGAACTGGCCGCCGAGCATCCAGAACGCCGGCCAGATGCCCTGCCCGCGCGGGATCTTGATGCGCGCCTCCAGGCGACCGAACGTGGGCTGGACCTTGCCCTTGGTGGTCAGACGTGCGGACGTGTAGCCCCCGTTGCCGTCCTGCCGGGCCGTGATCACCAGGTTGCCGTTGCCGTCCAGGGCCGAGTTGTCGCGGGAGTCGGTGTAGACCTGAAGCTCGTTGTTGCCCCAGCCGCCGCCCCCGGTCTCGAAGTTCCAGTTGGCGCCGTTCGGCGCGCTGCCCGCCGCGCCGTCGAACTCGTCCGACCAGGTCAGGGCGGCTGCCTCGGCCGGAGCAGCAGCCGCGCCGGCCCCGCCGTCCCGCGCCTGGGGTGCCGCCGCGGACGCGACCAGGGAGGCGGACAGGACGAGCGTCACGGCCGCGGTGGCCGTCACGGTCGTGCGGATGGTGCGGTGTCTCGTGCTGCGCATCGGACGCTCCTTCGCGAACGTGTCTGGCATCTGTGCGGCGACGCTACTTTTCACCCGCCGGGTGGAACAAGATCGGGAAAGTACGTAGTCAGGGCACCGCCCACCGTTCAGGCCTGCTGAAGACTCGGGCAGTGATACGCGATGGACGGGCGGGGTCGCCCGGGCCGACCATGACGGCATGCCCCTGCGCCACTCGCTCCTCGCCGTGCTCGTCATGGTGATCTGGGGCACCAACTTCCTGGCGATCGACCTCGGCGTCGACGACGTGCCGCCCGCCCTGTTCGTCGCCGTCCGCTTCGTCGTGGTGCTGGTGCCGGCGATCTTCCTGGTCCCCCGGCCCGCGGCCGCGATGAAGGACGTCCTCGTGGTCGGCCTGTTCCTCAGCCTCGGCCAGTTCGCGCTCATGTACACGGCGATCTGGCTCGACATGCCGCCCGGGCTGGCCTCGCTCGTGCTCCAGGCCCAGGTCGTCCTCACGGTCCTCTTCGCGAGCGTCGCGCTCCGCGAGCGCCCGACGACGCCGCAGCTCGTCGGGGTCGTGCTCGGCGCGGTGGGCCTCGTCGTCGTCGGCCTCGGCCGGTCGGCGGCGACACCGGCGGTCGCGTTCCTGCTCACGCTCGCGGCCGCGGCGTCCTGGGCGACCGGCAACGTGATCGTGCGCCGGCTCGGGTCGGTCGACCAGACCACGGGCACCCGGCAGGGACCGCTCGCGGGCCTGTCCATGACGGTGTGGTCGGGGCTCGTGGTCCCCGTGCCGATGTTCGCTCTGGCGGTGCTGCTCGACGGGCCGGCCGCCGTCGGCCACGCCCTGACGCACCCCACCTGGACCGCCGTACTGTCCACGCTGTACACGGCGTGGCTCGCCAGCCTCGTGGGGTACGGCGTCTGGAACACCCTGCTGGCGCGGTACCGGGCGAGCGCGGTGGCACCGTTCACGATGCTCGTCCCGGTGGTGGGCATGACGGCGGCGTGGATCGCGTTCGGCGAGGTGCCGAACGCGGCAGAAGCCGGGGGCGGGCTGCTCCTGCTGCTCGGTGTCGCGATCACGTCCGGCCTGCTGCGCCGGCCGGGTTCGCCGCGCTACGGATCGGGCACGTAGCGGAGCCGGTGCGGAGTGGCGGCCGGGCCCGGACCCACGTCCGGGCTCACATCCGGGCGCGCAGCACGTCGATCTCGCAGCCCGGCGCGCCGGGGTCGAACCCGTGCTCGACGAGCCAGCGGATCGCCACCAGGCTGCGCAGCGACCACCACCCGCGGATCACGTCGAGGTCGACGTCGGCGCCGTAGCCCGCGACGACGTCGTCCAGGCGCTCCTCCTGCCCGAGCGTCAGGACGGCGAGGTCGAACAGGGCGTCGCCCGGCCCCGCCTCGGTCCAGTCGATCACCCCGGTGCCCTCGTCGTCCTCGACGAAGACGTGGCTGAGCTGCAGGTCGCCGTGCGCGAACACCGGCGTCCACGGCCGGAGCGCCGCCTCGGCCACCTCGCGGTTGCGCGCGATCAGGTCGGCGGGGAGCGTGCCGCTGCCCACGAGCCACTCGCACTCCTCGTCGAGCCGGGCCGCGATGTCCCCGAGGCCCTTGCCGGGCCAGGGCGGCACGGGCGCGTCGTGCAGCCTGCGGACCATGGCGCCCGCCGCGGCCCACGCCGACGACGACGCGGTGGACGGGCTGCCGAGGCGACCCAGCGCCGTGCCCGGGACGGCGGCGAGCGCGAGCGCCGGCGGGGTCCGCCACAGGACCTCCGGGGTCGGCACCGGCGCCCTCGCCATCGCCTCCACCTCGATGTCGCTGCGCGCCTGGTCGCCGTCCACCTTCAGGAAGACGTCACCCACGCGCAGCGTCGCGCAGTCGCGATGGGCGACGACGACCTCCACCTGCTCCATCCGGCCATCATCACGGTGCAGCCGGTGGCACCGCACGGGATTTCCCGTGTCAGGTTCACCCTCCGGCGAGGCCCGGCAGGGGCGCCCGCCACTATTGAGAAACCGCGTAACAAAGATGTCACCGGGGGGTTCCCGGCGTTTACCCGGTAGTGGTTTCATTCGGACATGAAGCTGCTCCGAACTTTTCCGAAGGTTGCCTTCGAGTTCGGGCTCGCCTCATGGCGGTGGCTGGGGCTTCGCGAGCAGACTCCACGCTTCGCGACCTGTTTCGGCGACATCTTCCTCGAGTCGCTGGACGGATGGTGGTTCCTGGACACGGTCGAGGGCACGCTCGAGCTCCGCTGGACCTCCGCAGTCACCATGTACGCCGAGCTCGAATCGCCCGAGGGCCGCGCGACCTATCTGATGGACGACCTGGTCCGGGACGCCCGGAGCCGTGGCATCCACCTCGGCGAGGAGGACGTCTACACCTTCAACCCGCACCCCGCGCTGGGCGGCGAGCTGGGCGTGAACGGCCTCGGCACGATGCGCTTCGAGCTCGCGGTCAACTGGGTGGGCCAGATGCACGACCAGGTGCTGCACGGGTCGGGCGAGATCAACCTTCCCCCGATGCCGGACGACGGACGGCGCGGGGCGGCGCCCCAGGTGGCCGCCGCCTGGGACTCGGCGTGGTCCCGTGACGAGACGTTCGACGTGCCGTTCGAGCAGTACCTGGCCACCACGACCTTCGCCGCGGTGGCCACGCCGAGGCACGGCACGGGCGGGCACCCGGCCTCGTCGCCGGGGGCGCCGGGCCGCGGCCCGGGCACCGCAGGCGCCCGGCCCTACGCGGCACAGGAGCAGCCCCTGGACCCACCCGGAGGGCCCGCCTCGGATCCCCTCGCCTGGCCAGGACAGACCACGCCGGCAGGGCACTGGTCGGACAGCAGCCCGGTGCCCGCCGCGCCCGAGCAGTACGACTACAGCGCGCACGAGGTGCCGCCGGACCCGTACGGGGCGGACGCGGGCGGGACGCAGAGCGCCACCCACTACGCGGGACAGGGCTGGTCCGCGCCCGAACCCGCACCGGGCACGACCGGCCCCGCCTACCCCGACGACACCGCGGCCGCCTGGGGCGCCCCCGGGACCGACGCGGGCTGGGCGGACGCCGGGTGGTCCGACGACCGGCTGCCGGAGCAGCACCTGCCGGCCGGTCACCCGGCCGACGCCGGCCCGGGCGGTACCGGCTGGGCGGACCCGGGCTGGGCGAATCCCGGCTGGGGCGCCCAGGCACCGGCGGTCGCCGCGGGCGGCAGCCCGCAGCAGGCCCCGCCCGCCGACCCGTTCACCGCGTGGGACGACCTGTGGGGGAAGCGCTGACCCGCTGACGCCGCGACCGCGCCGACGCGACGACCCGCGGTTCCGGCCGCACGTCCGGCCGGAGCCGCCGTTCCCGCTCGGTGTGCGCGACCAGGCTCAGCTCTCCCGGTGTGGTGGTGCGGGCGTGCTTGAGCAGGCGCGTCTCCAGTGCCACCCGGTTGGCCCGGCGCAGCCCGTCCGTGTAGCCGAGGATCGTCTGCGCGTGGGCATGGCTGATGTGCCCGCCGCGCAGGGCGGCCAGGGTGCGCGGGTGCTCGTGCACCAACGCACGGGACTCCTCGATCAGCGCGACCGCCGAGCCCTCCGGTACCCGCAGCGCCCGGGCGAGCTCCTCGACGAGCTCGGGGGCCAGGCCGGCGACGTCGTCCGCCTCGGCCGCGGGAGCCTCGAACTGCTCGGGCCGTTCGGCCACCCACTCGCGGACCGACTCCATGAGCACGGCGCGCGAGGCGGCGAGCGAGGCCAGCAGCGCGTCGACCGCCGCCACCGCGTCGACCGCCTCCGTGAGGTTCGCGAACCCCGACTCGCGCGGCGCCACAGCACCGCGCGCAGAACGGTCCGGCACGTCGGCCGGACCCCGAGTCACCAGCACCTTGTTCGAACGCATGTTCTAACCATAGGGGGTGACGTTCGACCGCGCCACCCGGCACACCCGGCACGGGCGAAGTCCGTGCGAGCTCCCGCACCGGCCGCACACCGGACCCGCACACGGCCTCGCCCGCCGCACCGGGTGCGGCCCGGCCCCCCTGCCGCACAATGGGTCCGTGCCGATCCGACCAGCCCGCCGAACCGCAGCCCGGCCGCTCGCCGCCTGCGCCGCACTGACGCTGGTCCTCCTGCTCGGCGGCTGCGAGCTGGTCGACCGGGCGGCGCAACGCTTCGAGGACGAGCCGACGGCCGCAGCGTCCCACGAGCCACCGACACCCGGACCGGCCGAGGCCGCCGGCGACGCACCGGAGCGCCCCGTCAGCACGCTCACCACGGGCGGCGCCACGCTGGAGCTCACGGCACCGCGGGCCGCCGTCGTCGAGGGTGACGGGCCGCGGGCCGTCACCCTCGACCTCGCGCCCGGCGACACGGCGGACCTGACGCTGACCTCCGCCGGGGCGCTGGACGTCGACTCCGACGGCAGCGTCACCGTGCTCGACGGCGACGGCACACCCGTGGCGGCGCTCGGCCCGCCCGCGCCGCCGCCGGACGCCGGGTCCACCGCCCCGCGCATCGAGGTGACGGACGTCGACGCCACCCACGCCCGCCTGGAGGTCGACGACCGGCTCCGGCCCGGCCAGGGGACCGGCGCCGCCGAGAGCGGCTCCGCCGGACCCGTGCGGTACACGGTGACGGCCGGCGACCGTGCGATCGAGAGCGCGACCTGGGGCGAGAACGAGGGCGGCCGGTCGCTCGCCGTCGACCCGGCGGACTGGGCCCGGCGCGCGGGCGAGGCGGGCCTCGACCTGATCCGGACGCAGCTCGTCGCGGCGGAGCCGGAGGCGGACAGCGCCACGATGGACAACCAGCTGGTGTGCCACGCGGTCGGCGCGATCGACAAGCCCACGTGGAACCTCGAGCCGTGGCGGCCCGACGTCGGCCTGATCCTCACCGCCACCGCCCACTGCAACCCGGTCCGGCGGGACGATCCGTGACCGAGTCGTGACCCGGGGCATGGCGCCTCGAGGTGCGAGGCCGGTCTCCTTGGGGCTTACTGGAAGGGACGGCGAGGCAGGCTCGCCACACACAATCTGATGAGCCCCAGCTCAGCCGGAGCCGGTCCGTGCATCGTGCGTCGCCAGACGTCGCGACGGCGCGAGCGGGCACCCGGTGATCGACGGCATCCCCCTGGGGTCAGGCAATGCTCCTCGGAGACACCTTGGCAGGGAGGCTCCTGATGACCCGTGTACTCGTGATGGGATCGATCGTCGCCGTGGGTTGCGGCGCACTGCTCGGCCTCACCCTCGCATACCAGCTCGTACCGCTCGCCGTGCTCGCCGTCCTCCTCGGACTGGCGGGCACGTTCGTCGTGGCCCGGGCAGCTCCTGAACCGGTGCCGGTGCTGCGCGCGCAGGTCACCCTCGGCGGGCCGCTCGCGCGGCCGGCCGAGAACGACGACGAGGACGAGGAGGCTGCCGCCGAGCCCGTCGAGGCTCCCGTGCAGCAGCTCCCCGCCCCCGTCGTGGCGGCAGTACCCGACGCCGCGTGACCGCCGCAGGCCTCAGGCCTGGGCCTGGCGCTTGCGCAGCTCCTTCTCGCTGACCGGCGCCGTGCCGCTCGCGCGCAGCTCGCGGTAGTACGTGCGCGCCTCGTCCTGACGCTCCTTCTCGGAGCCGTCCGCGATCGGGGCGCGCAGGTGCTCCTGCGTGAACCCCCAGGCGTCGACGACGTCGAGCACGTGCGGGCGGAGCTGCTTGAGCAGGCGGTCGATCGTCGACGTGACCGCCTTGGCACGCCCGGTGGAGATGCGGCCGTTGGTCAGGTGCCAGTCGAGGTGCCGCTCGATCACGGTGAGCCCGTAGATGTCGCGCAGCAGCGTGAGCACTGCGCGGGTACCGGCGTCGGAGACCGTGCCGATGGCCTTCGTGAACGCGTCCCAGCGCACCAGCTCGGCCCAGGCCGAGGCCGAGCCGAGGAGGCGCACCTGGTTGTCGTCGAAGATCTCCTGCGCCGTGATCGAGTCGGCCTTGAGCGCCGGGCGCATGCCCATCGCCGTGGCCGCGACCATGCCCTCGAAGCGCCCGGCGATCAGCCCGCGCTGCACCTCCGGGTCCAGCAGCCGGCCCGCCGAGCGCGCGGCGCCGCCGTCGGCCACCGACTGGCCGAGCCGCTTGAGCGGGAGCTTGTGCAGCACCGCGTCCTTGGCCTGCCCCGCCACGATGCCCGCCATGCCCCCGGGGGTCCTGGCGGCCTTCGCCATCCGCTTGCCGTAGTCGCCCACGAGCCGCTTCGCCGCGAGCTGCAGGAGCACGTGGTTGTCGCCCTCGAAGGTGGCGTAGATGTCGAGGTCGGCACGCAGGCCCGTGAAGCGGTTCTCGGAGAGGAAGCCGGCGCCGCCGCAGGCCTCGCGGCACTCCTGGAGCGTGTCGAGGGAGTACCAGGTGGAGGTGGCCTTGAGCGCGGCCGCCGTCGTCTCCAGGTCCTCGCGCTTGGCGGGGGTGTCCTCGCGGCCCGAGAACACGTCGTCGAAGAGGTCGAGCAGCTCGTCGTGCGCGAAGTGCATCGCGTACGCCTCGGCGATCCGCGGGAAGAGGCGGCGGCGGTGCGTCGCGTAGTCGAGCAGCGTCAGCTCGTCGGCCCCGGCGGACGGCGAGAACTGCCGCCGCTGCTCGGCGTACTTCGTGGCGATCGCGAGGCCGATCTTGGCGGCGCTGATCGATGCGCCGTCGAGCGACACGCGGCCCTGCACGAGGGCGCCGAGCATGGTGAAGAAGCGGCGGCCCGGGCTGTCGATCGAGGAGGTGTAGGTGCCGTCGGCGGCCACCTGGCCGTAGCGGGCGAGCAGGTCCCGGCGCGGCACGCGCACGTTCGTGAAGTGCAGCTTGCCGTTGTCGATGCCGTTCAGGCCGCCCTTCTGCCCGTCGTCCTCACCGCCCACACCGGGCAGGAACTCCATGGTCTGCGGGTCGCGGATCGGCACGTAGAAGCAGTGCACGCCGTGGTCCACGCCGCCCGTGATCAGCTGGGCGAAGACGGTCGCGGCCACGCCGTGCTTGGCCGCGTTGCCGAGGTACTGCTTCCACGCCCCGCGGAACGGGGTGTTGAGCACGAACTCCTCGGTCTCCGGGTCGTACGTCGCCGTGGTGCCGATGGAGGCGACGTCGGACCCGTGGCCCGTCTCGGTCATCGCGAACGCGCCCGGCACGCTCAGGTCCATCGCCCCGGGGAGCAGCCGGTCCTGCTGCTCCTCGGTGCCGAGGTGCAGGATCGCGGCACCGAAGAGGCCCCACTGCACGCCCGCCTTGATCTGCAGCGACGGGTCGGCGGCGACCAGCTCCTCGAAGCCCACCAGGTTCGCCCCGGCCTGGCCCCGCCCGCCGAGCCGCTCCGGGAACGCCCGGAGCACCTGACCGAACGGCACCATCGCCTTCATCTGGGCCAGGGCGATCTCCCGGTGCTCCTCCTTGGTGATCCCCTCCTTCTTCCAGAGCTCGGGGTGCTCGGCCACGAGGCGCCGCGCCTCCGCGCGCTCCTCGGGCCAGCGGCCCAGCAGCATCCGCTGCAGGGCGGGCACGTCCACGCGCGGGCCCGACGCCGGACGGGGTGTCGCGGGCCTGGGCGCCGCGGCCTCGGTCGCCGCGGGGGTGGTCACGGGCTCGGAGGTGGTCGTCATCGGTTCTCCTCGGTGTTCGGCCTCAGGCCAGGTTCTGGTTCTCGGGAGGGTGGATCGGGTCAGGGTCAGGTCACGACCGCAGGGACGCGGAGCCGGGCCGGTCGTGGTGCAGCACGCCCACGGGGCCGGTCCAGAGCCAGAGCGTCACGCGCTCCGTGAGCTCCTCGCGGCTCAGCGGGCTGGCCTCGACGTTGCGGTGGCCGAGCCACCACTCGCCGGAGCCCCGGACGAAGCCGACGGCGCCGGCGGCCCAGGCGGCGGCGTCGGCAGGGGTGACGTCGGTGGCGCGGGCGAACGGCTCCGCGACGAGCTCGATCACCGAGTCGAGGTAGGCGCCCAGCGGGTGCAGGTCCACGGCGGTGGTCGGGACGGCGGCGTCCGCGACGTCGGCGGCGGGAGCGCGGCGGCCGCGGCGGCCGCTCTCGACCGGGGCCGGCTCGTTGCCGCCGATGGCCGTGCGCGTGACGAACCAGTAGACGTTGGGCGAGCTCTCGATCATCTCGAGGTAGACCCGTACCATCTCGCGCAGCGCCATCTCGGGGCTGTCGGCGCCCTGTGCAGCGGCACGCAGCGCGTCGTGCATCTGCATCACGACGGTCTCGGCGACGGCGAGCCGCAGGCCCGCCTTGTCGTCGAAGTACCGGTAGACGATGGACTTGGACGTGCCCGCCGCGGCTGCGATCTCGTCCATCGAGACCGCGGGACCCAGGCGGTGCACGGCCTTGCGCGCCGCCCGGACGAGCTCGGCCCTGCGGGCCGTGCGGTGGTCGTCCCAGCGGGTCGAACGACCGTCGACTCCGATGCTCATCGGTCCGCCTCCTCACCGTGACTCGCTAGAGGTCTTGTGATTCGTCTCACGAGACTGAGAGTATCAGGTACTGTGAGTCCTGGGCACCACCCCGTGCGAACCGGGTCGCGGCCCGCCCCGGCCTCGGCCAGGCTCGAACCGACGAAGCCACTCGCCCGACGACCAAGCGAAGAGGAACAGCGACGTGTCCACTACCCCCTCCCCCGTCCCGTCCACGCGTGAGGCCGTGATCATCGGCGGCAACCGCATCCCGTTCTCCCGTGCCGGCAAGAAGTACGTCCGGACCAGCAACCAGGACATGTTCACCGCGGCGCTGGAGGGCCTCGTGGCCCGGTTCGGCCTGCAGGGCGAGCGCCTGGGCGAGGTCGCCGGCGGCGCCGTGCTCAAGCACAGCAAGAACTTCAACCTGATCCGCGAGTCGGTGCTGGGCTCCTCCCTGGCGCCCACCACGCCGGCCTACGACGTGCAGCAGGCCTGCGCCACCGGTCTGGAGGCCGCCATCGCGGTCACCAACAAGATCAAGCTGGGCCAGATCGAGTCGGGCGTCGCGGGCGGCACCGACACGGTGTCGGACGCGCCGATCGTCGTGAGCGACCGTCTCCGCGCCGCGCTCCTGGACGCCAACCACGCCAAGACGACCGGCGCCAAGATCCGCGCGCTGCTCCAGATCCGCCCCAAGGACCTCGCCCCCGCGACCCCCAGCACCGGCGAGCCCCGCACGCACCTGTCGATGGGCGAGCACCAGGCCATCACCACTGCGAAGTGGGGCATCACCCGCGAGGCGCAGGACGAGATCGCCTACAACTCGCACCGGAACCTGGCGCGCGCCTGGGAGTCCGGCTTCTTCGACGACCTGGTCACGCCGTTCAAGGGCCTGACCCGCGACGACAACCTGCGCGCCGACACCTCGCCCGAGAAGCTCGCCAAGCTCAAGCCCGTGTTCGGCACCTCGCTCGACGCCGAGGCCACCATGACGGCAGGCAACTCCACGCCGCTGACCGACGGTGCCTCCGCCGTGCTCTTCGCCTCGCGCGAGTGGGCGCAGGAGCGCGAGCTGCCGATCCTGGCGAAGTTCGTGGACGCGGAGACGGCGGCCGTCGACTTCGTGCACGGTCACGAGGGTCTGCTCATGGCCCCCGCCGCCGCGGTGCCGCGCCTCCTGGCCCGGAACGGGCTGACGCTCGAGGACTTCGACTTCTTCGAGATCCACGAGGCGTTCGCCTCCACCGTGCTGACCACGCTCGCCGCGTGGGAGGACGAGGAGTACTGCCGCACCGAGCTGGGCCTTCCCGGCGCGTTCGGCAAGGTCGACCGCAGCAAGCTCAACGTCAACGGCTCCTCGCTCGCCGCGGGCCACCCGTTCGCCGCGACCGGCGGCCGCATCATCGCGACGGCCGCGAAGCTGGTCTCGGCGAAGGCCGCGGAGACCGGGAAGCCCACACGTGCGCTGATCTCGATCTGCGCGGCCGGCGGCCTGGGTGCCGTGGCCGTCATCGAGTCCGCCTAGTCCGGGCCGTCCGCCCGCCCCGCCGCCACCGCAATCGAAGAGGACACCGTGACCGACAGCTATCTCAACCTGGCCAACGGGACGCTCAAGCCCGTCTTCAAGAAGCTGGGCCTCCCCCAGCCCGCCATCCTCCGCCGCTACCGCCCCGGCGCCCCGCTGACCGTGGGCCCGGTCCTGGTCGTGTCCGACGACGCCTCGGCCGCCGACGCCGACGCCGTCGCCAAGACCCTGTCCGGCTGGGACCTCGACGTGCGCCGCAGCCCCGAGACCGCCGACGGCGAGCGGTTCGGCGCCGTGGTGCTGGTGCTGACCGGTGCCGAGACGCCCGCCGCGGTCTCGGCGCCCGTGCTGACCGTCGCCGGCACGCTGCGCCGCCTGGCGGGCAACGGCCGGGTCGTGACGATCTCCCGCGCCGTCGGGGACGGCGACGCCCCGGTCCTGGCCGCGACCCGGGGCGGGGTCGAGGGTCTGGTGCGCTCGCTCGGCAAGGAGCTGCGGGGCGGGTCGACGTCCAACGGGATCCAGCTCACCCACGACGCGGCCGTGGACTCAGCCTCCGCCGAGGCCACGCTGCGCTTCTTCCTGTCCGCGAAGTCGGCGTACGTGGACGGCCAGCTCCTGCCGGTCGGGCCGTCGGGCACGACCGACAGCACCGCCGTGGACTGGGAGCACCCGCTGGCCGGCAAGGTGGCCGTCGTGACCGGCGCCGCGCGGGGCATCGGCGCGGCCATCGCCCGGACCATGGCGCGGGACGGCGCGAAGGTCGTGGTGATCGACGTGCCGCCTGCCGGCGAGTCGCTGGCGGCCGTCGCGAACGAGATCGGCGGGGTCGCGCTCCAGCTCGACATCACCGCCGACGACGCGGCCGACAAGATCCTGGCCGCGGCCAAGCCGCTCGGTGGTCTCGACATCCTGGTGCACAACGCGGGGATCACCCGCGACAAGCTGCTCGCCAACATGACGGCCGACAAGTGGGACCCGGTCATCGCCGTGAACCTGACGGCGCAGCTCCGGATCAACGAGCGTCTGCTCGCCGCGGGCGTCGAGGGCCTGCGGATCGTCTCCCTCGCCTCGACCACCGGGCTCGCCGGCAACCGGGGACAGACCAACTACGGCTACACGAAGGCCGGCGTCATCGCGAACGCGGCCGCCGGTGCCCCGGTGCTCGCCGCGGTCGGCGGCACGACGAACGCCGTGGCACCCGGCTGGATCGAGACCGAGATGACCGCGAAGGTACCCGCCCTCACCCGCACCGTGGCACGGCGGATGCCGTCGCTCGGCCAGGGCGGCCTGCCGGTCGACATCGCCGAGGCCATCTGCTTCCTGGCGTCCGACCCGGCGGCCGGGATCAACGGGCAGACGCTCCGCGTCTGCGGTCAGCACATGGTGGGCAAGTGACGGAGCAAGGGCGGGCGGTGGCACGGCGCGGTGCGCCGGCGTCGTACGGCGAGACGGAGCTGGCAGCGCTGCCGAGGCTGGGCGGGCTGTTCGCGAAGGGGGTCGCCGGGTCGGCGACGAAGCGCCCCCGGGGCGCGGTGCGCCTGCCGGAGGTGAGCTACCGTGTCGGCGACGTCGACACGTCCGGCGAGGCCGCGCACCTGGCGGCGTACCAGCAGCTGCTGGGCGAACCGGCGTCGGACGTGCTGCCGGCCGGGTTCCTGCACGTGCTGGCCTTCCCGCTGGCCACCGCCGTCATGGTGCGACCGGACTTCCCGCTGCCGCTGCTCGGGATGGTCCACCTCCGGAACGTGGCGCGCGTGCTCAGGCCGGTACGCCTGGGCGAGCCGCTCGAGGTCCGGGCGTGGGCGCAGAACGCCCGCGGTCACCGCCGGGGTGTCCAGGTCGACCTGGTCGCGGAGGTGCTGACCGGCGGCGACCTCGTCTACCAGGGTGTCTCGACCTACCTCGCCAAGGGCTTCACGGCGCCCGACGAGGGGCCGTCCGGGGCGGGATCGTCCGGGGCGGGATCGTCCGGGGCGGGATCGTCCGGGGCGGGATCGTCCGCGACGGGGCGGCCCGAGTGGACGCCGCCGCTGCCGACCGCGCGCTGGACGCTCGGCGGCGGCACCGGCCGGGCCTACGGCGCGGTGTCGGGCGACCAGAACCCGATCCACACGTCGGCCCTGGGCGCCAAGGCGTTCGGGTTCCCGCGGGCCATCGCGCACGGGATGTACAGCGCGGCACGGGCGCTGGCGGAGGTCGGCCCGGCGCTGCGCGGCGACGCCTACGAGTGGACCGTCGAGTTCTTCCGGCCGGTGCTGCTGCCGGGCACGGTCGACGTGGCGATCCGCCCGGTGGCCGACGTCGAGCCGGCGGCCGAGGGCGCCGCGGGCTTCGTGTACGACGGCTGGCGCTCCGGCAAGGGCACCCGGCACTTCACGGGTAGGGTCACCCCGCTCTGACGCGGCACCGTCGCGGCCTCGGTCGGAGGTGCCCCGCCGGAGGTGCGTTGCTGTGCGTAGACAATGTCTACCCTGGGCAACGCACCTCCGCGGGGCACCTCCGACCGGCGGCGAGCAGGAGAGGACCGCGCCCCCTCCCGAGGGAGAGGCAACACGGCTCAGCCGACGGCGAGGCGCGGCAGGAGGAGCTCCTCCCAGAGGACGGCCCGCTTCGGGCGGAAGAAGCCTGAGTGACCGATGCGGGTCAGGCCGTGGTCGGCGGCGCGCATCTCGACGAGCTCGATCTCGGTGCCCGGGAACTCCGCGCTCCAGTACCGGATCGACTCCGGGGAGATGAGCTCGTCGTCCGCCGTCCACAGGGCCGTGACCGGCGTGCCCACCTTCGCGAACCGCTCCCGGAGCTCCGGGTGCTCGCTGAACAGGTAGTCACGGTGCAGGCACCAGCGGCCCCACTGGCGCATGACGCCGGCGGGCAGGTCGTCCAGGATCCGGAGCCGGCGGCCCGGGTAGTAGCCCGCGACGGCGGTCGCGGCCGGGGCGATCACCCGCCACAGCAGCGGCGACCAGGTCCGGATCGTCGGCGCCGCCAGCCCCCGCCAGCCGGTGCCCGACGCGACCATGACACAGCGGTCCACGGCGACGTCCGCCAGGAAGCCGAGACTCTGGCCGCCGAACGAGTGGCCCACCCACGTGAGCGGCACGCCCGCGGCGTCCGCCCGGACGCGGGCGTGCCCCGCGGCGCCCTCCGCGTCGCGGTACCAGTCCAGGGCGGTCGCGGCCGACTCCCGCAGCGGGCCGTACAGCTCCGGCTCGGACCCGCGGTAGGAGAAGGTCAGGACGGCCAGGCCCCGCTCGGCGAGCCAGGCCGCGGTGTGCCGGTAGAAGCGCATCGGCATCGCCATGGCGGGTGCGATCGCGACGACGCCCACGGGGTCGCCGTCCGGCAGGAACCAGCGGCCGGCGACGGGCTCGCCGTCGGCCGCGGGGAAGCGCACGTCCTCGATGCTCACCTGCCGGAGGTTAGCAATCCCGTATCCTCGGGCCCGACGCTGCGGATCTCGTCCGGCGGGAGGACTCATGCTCGGTGAGGTGCTCGGCCTGACCACGTCCCAGGCCCTCGCGTACCACGACCTGGTGGGCTCGCCGTCCCTCGACGCGGCCGAGCTGGCCCGCCGCCTCGGCTGCGACCCGGGCGACGCCCTGGACGTGCTGCGCGCGCTGGAGAGCCACGGGCTCGCGACGCGGCAGAGCACCGACGACTCCCGCTTCCAGGCCGCGCCGCCCGAGATCGCGCTCGGCGCGCTGCTGGCCCGGCGCAAGGACGAGATCCAGGCCGCGCAGGAGGAGCTGATCCAGCTCGAGGCGGAGTTCCGGCGCTCGTCCGCCCTCCGGCCCGCGACCGACGTCGTGGACGTGGTGCGCGGGGCCGACGCGGTGCGGCAACGGCTCACGCAGCTCCAGCTCGGTGCGCGCGAGACCGTCGAGTCGTTCACCAAGCCGCCGGTCTTCGTGATGTCCGTCGGCGAGAACACCGCCGAGGACCAGGCCGTCGCGCGCGGCGTCCGGTACCGCGTGGTCGTGGACCGGGTGTTCCTCGACACCGGCATGCTGCGCGTGGACGACGTCACCGAGGCGATCGAGAAGGGCGAGGACGTCCGGTTCTCGGAGCGGGTGCCGATCAAGCTCTTCATCATCGACCACCGGCTCGCGTGCGTGCCCATCCAGACGGTGCGGGAGGCCGGGGACGGCACCACCGACATGGCGCCCGACCTCGTGGGCGCGCTGATCATCCACCCCTCCGGGCTGCTGGACGCCCTGATCGCGCTGTTCGAGGGCGTGTGGCGCGACGCCACCCCGTTCCCCCTGCCCGGCGAGGGTGCCGAACGGTCCGGGCTCGACCGGCAGGACGCGCGCATCCTCGCTCTGATGCTCGCCGGCCTCACGGACCAGTCCGTGGCCAACCAGCTCGGCCTGTCGCTGCGCACCGTGCAGCGGCGCGTCAAGGTGCTGATGGGTATCGCCGGGGTCTCGACCCGGATCCAGCTGGGCTGGTACGCGGCCCGGAAGGACTGGATCTGACGGCTGCCGCCGTGACAGCGTGGGCCCCATGACCACACTGGCGTGCATCATCCGCCCCTCGACCCCGCCGTCCCGCATCGTTCCCCTCGCCCGCGCCGTCGAGACCGCGGGGATCGAGGAGATCTGGCTCTGGGAGGACTGCTTCCAGACGGGCGGGATCTCCGCCGCGACCGCCATCCTCGCTGCCACCGACCGGGTCCGGGTCGGGATCGGCGTGATGCCGACGCCGCTGCGGAACGTCGCGCTCACCGCCATGGAGGTCGCCACGGTCGACGGGATGTTCCCGGGGCGGCTCGTCCCCGGCATCGGTCACGGCGTGCAGTCGTGGATGGCGCAGGTGGGCGCGAAGGCGGCGTCCCCGCTCACGCTCATGCGCGAGTACTCGACGGCGCTGCGCTCGCTGCTCGCCGGGGAGCGCGTGACGACGTCGGGCCGGTACGTCTCCCTGGACGACGTCGCGCTCGACTGGCCGCCCGCCCGGCCCGTGGGGGTGCCGGTCGCCGCCACGGGACCGAAGTCGCTGCGGCTCGCGGGCGAGGTGGGCGACGGCGTGGTGCTGGAGGGGTCCGTGGGCCTGGCGGGCCTGCCGGGTGCGCTGGAACGTGTCGCCGAGGGCCGGGCCGCCGCCGGGCGGGAGGCCGAGGACTTCCCGGTGATCCAGTTCGTGTCGGGCGGCACCGGACCGGACGCCGTCACGCGCCTGCGCGCCGAGCTCACCGCCTGGGGGCGGGACGTCGCCGACGACGAGCGCCTCGCGAGCTACGCGATCTGGGGCGACGCCCAGGACTTCGCCGACGGTGTCCGCCGGTTCGGCGACGCCGGGGCCGGCACCGTGGCGATCCAGCCGACCGAGGACGACCCCGACCTGGAGCGGCTCGCCGACGTGCTGGGCGAGGCCCGCGCGCTGCTGGGCGCGGGCTAGGGGGCTCGACCCGGCGGGCCGATCGCCGCTGCCGGGCGACCGCGAGACCCGCACAGGACGACGCCGGGGTCGCACCGTCGGTTGACGGTGCGACCCCGGCGTCCTGCGACCGGTGAGCCGGGGCGATCAGATGTCGCGCGGCGGCGGGGGCGCGAACGAGCCCGACGCCGGGGCGGCGCCCGGGTCGGTGCCCGGAGCGGTCCCGGTCCCCGCGGCGGGCGTGGCTGCGGCGCCACCACCCGACGAGAGGTTGCCGAGGAAGCCCTCGACGCGCGAGCGCATGGGGCCGATCAGCGCACCACCGACACCGACGATCAGAATCCCGGCGACGGTGGCCAGGAATGCGACGAGAACAGGCATTGTCACCGTGGTGCCGATGCCGATCTGGTTGACCGCGGCGATAACACCGAGCGCGATGATGAGGAACGACACGGCCTTGGCCACGAGAGATCCGTAGGAAACACCGCTCATGGTGTTGAGCAGAAGGTCCTTCACGGCATTCGCGATAGCGCCGGCGATCACGACGATGATGATCGCGACGAGCAGGCTCGGCAGCCACGCCACGATGTCGTTCACGATCGCGCTCACCGGGTTGGTGGGCCCGAACGCGCTCAGCGCGAGCTGGAGCGTGATCAGCAGGATGAAGTAGTAGATGATCTTGGTGAGCAGCGAGATCGGCTCGATCCCGGAGCCCGCCAGGAGCCTCGTGGCCCCGGCCCGCTCCAGGACCTTGTTGAAGCCGACCCGCGTCAGGATCATCCCCACGAACCGGGCGATCGCCTTGGCGATGAAGTACCCGATGAGAAAGACGATCAGGAACACCAGAAGCTTCGGGATGAAGCTCGCGACGGCCCCGAGAGCGCTCGTGAGCGGCTCCAGCCAGTCGACCTGGCTCGGTAGAACGAGCCCTGCACTGAGGAATGTCATGGTTCTCTCCCCCTTAGAGACATTTCTGGTCACCTCTGGCGCCCCACGGTGGCGCGCCGTAAAGGTGCCGGCACCCCACGAACATATGCCGGAGAAGCGCATTCTGCGCGGTGGAATGACATTTCATTGGGCGACGCCCGGTCGTCCGATCGGTGCCGAGGTGCGCATAACCTGGCCCGATGGATGCCCTGCACGAGCGGACCGCCGTCGAGCTCCGCGACCTTCTCGCCGCCGGAGAGCTCACCCCCACCGAGGTCACCGACTACTTCCTCGACCGCGTCGAACGGCTCGACCCGCTGGTCGGCGCCTTCGCCACGGTCACCCCGGACCGTGCGCGGGCACGCGCCGCGGAGCTCGAGTCCGCGGGTCGCCCCGAGGGCGGCAGCGGCACGCAGCCGGACGGCGCGCCGTGGCCGGGCAGCCTGTGGGGTCTGCCCACCGGCGACAAGGACCTCTGGAACCGCGCGGGCGTGCCGACCGGCTTCGGGTCACGCGCCTTCGCAGGCCTGCCGCCGGCGGAGCAGAGCGACGAGATCGTCCGCGTGCTGGACGACGCGGGCATCGTCAGCCTGGGCAAGACCGCCGCCCCCGAGCTCGGCTTCCCCGCCTACACGGAGCCGGTGGGCGCCCCGCCCGCGCGCACCCCGTGGGACCTGACCCGCGGTGCGGGCGGGTCCAGCGGCGGGGCCGCCGCCGCGGTGGCCGCGGGCATGCTGCCGTTCGCGCCCGGGTCCGACGGCGGTGGCTCGATCCGCATCCCGGCCGCGGCCTGCGGCGTCGTGGGCCTCAAGCCCACGCGTGGGCTGCTGCCGGCGGGCAGCGGTGTCGACGCGCTGGGCGGGCTGGTCGTCAACGGGCCCGTCGCGCGCACGGTGGCCGACGCCGCGCTCCTGCTGGAGGCGATGCTCCCGAGGCGGGCCGGGGGCGGCGTCGCGCACCCGTTCACGCTGCGCGCGCCGTCGTACGCGGCGGGGGCCTACCTGGCCACGGCCCAGCGAGCGGAGCTGCCCGCCCCGGAGAAGACCGGCGGGGCGGGCATGAGCGTCGCCCGGATCGGCGTCACCACGTCGTCGGCGTGGGACGGGTTCTACGACATCACGGTGTCGCCCGAGGCGCGGGCGGCGCTCGACGCGGGTGTGCGCGCGCTGGCCGGGGCCGGGCACGAGATCGAGGAGACGGTCCTCGCCGAGGCCCCCGAGTACGCCCCCGCGTTCCGCACCCTGTGGATGGGCGGCGCCTCCGCGGTACCCCTCGACGACCCCGCGACGCTCGACCGGCTGGAACCGTTGACGCAGTGGCTGATCCGGTCGGGGCGCGAGCTGCCGGCGCGGCAGCTCGCCGAGGCGCTGCGCACGCTCACAGGCTACGAACGGTCCCTGGTCGCTCAGGTCAGCGCGTACGACGCCGTCGTCACCCCCGCGCTCGCGCTCACGCCCCGCCCGATCGGGTGGTACGACGCCGAGGACCCGGAGCGGAACTTCGAGCAGCAGTGCCAGTACACGCCGTTCACCTCGATGCTCAACGTCGCCGGGCTGCCCGCGATCACGGTGCCGACGCACTGGACCGAACCGACCAGCGACGCGCCCGCGGGTCTGCCGATGGGCGTGCAGATCATCGGCCGGCCGGGCGGCGAGCTCACGCTCCTGGCACTCGCGGCACAGGTCGAGGCCGCCCTCCCGGCACCGCGCGCCTTCCCCCTCTGACGGGTCGAGGACGCGCAGGCCGCTCCCGTGACCTGCGCGTCCGGCGACGCCGCTCGGGCCGAGCGGCTTCGGTCCTGACCGAAAGGGGTTTCGCCGACCTCCCACCGTCTGCCAAGGTACCCCTGGTGGGTATCCAACCGGTCGCGAGGAGACAGGACCATGACCGAGACGTTCGAGACGGCGGCCGCCGCACGGCCGAGCCGCTGGACAGGGACCTGGCCGACCAACACCGCCTGGCTGGTGCTCGGGGCGGTCACGGGCGTGGGCCTGCTCATCGGCGGCACGGCGATCGCGGGCGGCGGCTGGCAGGACGCCGTCGCCGAGGACCCGGCCACCGCCGTCGGCGTCGCGGCGCTGTGCTATCTGGCCGCCGCCGTGACGGGCGTGCGCTGGACCGCCTGGCTGGTCGCGCTCCTGGCGTCCGCGATCCCGGTCGCGTCCGAGCTGCTCGACACGCCCCGCTGGATCGCGTTCACGCTGGTGGGCGCGGTCCTCACCGGCATCGGGATCGCCCGCGGACGCCGGACCACCTGGGTGCAGGCCGCCGCGATGGTCGGCTTCTTCGGGGCCGCGACGGCGGCCCTGTTCCTGGAGCCGCGCACAGGGCTGGCCCTCGCGGGTCTCGCCCTGGCCGCGCACGCGGTCTGGGACGTGCTGCACTACCGCCGCGACGTGGTGGTCAACCGGTCCCTCGCACTCTGGTGCATCGGTCTCGACCTGACGCTGGGCGGCATCTGCGTGGCCCTGGCGCTGTAGCGGTCGGGGACTAGTCCTCCTCGGGAAGGCAGCCGAAGGCCTCGTCGAAGCCCAGGGCGGCCGTCGCCAGCAGGCCCGCGAGACCGGATCCCTCCGGGACCGGGCGCGGGTCGTCGGTGACCACCCAGAGGCCGTCGACGACGTCGTACCCGGCCTGCGGGCCCTCGGCGACGAGCCGGGCCACGGCGGCGACCAGGCGTTCCACCTCCTCGCCCGCGGTGCCGACGCCGACCGAGGCACGCACGGCCCCGGCGTCGAACCCGAGGCGGCCGAGCAGAGGGTGCGCGCAGAACCTGCCGTCCCGCACGCCGATGCCGTGCTCCGCGGAGAGGTAGGCGGCGACGAGGCCCGGGTCGTACCCGGACACGGTGAAGGTCACCACGCCCACCGGGTCCACGGCGTCCGCCCACACCCGCACCACCTCGACGCGGTCGATCGCCTCGAGACCGTCCACCAGCCGTTCCCGCAACGCCGTCTCGTGCGCGACCACCTCGGCAGGGTCGAGCGCCGCGAGCTCCTCGCACGCCGCGGCCAGGGCCACCGCGCCGATCACGTTGGGCGAGCCGGCCTCGTGGCGGGCGGGACCCTCGTGCCAGTCCGTGCCACCGACCCGGACACGCCGGACGGCACCGCCGCCCGCGAGGTACGGCGTACCGGCGTCGAGCCAGTCGCGACGGCCCACCAGGGCGCCCGCACCGAACGGCGCGTACGTCTTGTGGCCGGAGAACGCGAGGTAGTCGACACCGGTCGACTCCAGGGAGATGCGGCGGTGCGGCACGAGCTGGGCGCCGTCGAGCACCACGCGCGCGCCGTACTCGTGCGCGACGGCCACGATCTGGTCGACCGGGAGGGACTCCCCCGTCACGTTGGAGGCGCCGGTGAGGGCGAGGAGGGCGAACGGCCGGTCCGCGGCGGCGTCGGCGAGCTCCTCGCGGATCTGCGCCAGCGTCTCGGCGACGGTCGCGCCGCCGGTCAGCACGGTCGCACCCGTGGACCGCTGCCAGGGCAGCAGGTTGGCGTGGTGCTCGACGTCGAGCACCAGCACGCGGCCGGGCTCGCCGTCGGGCTGGGCGGGGACGCAGCCGGCGAGGAGGTTGAGGGAGTCGGTCGTGTTGCGGGTGATGATCGTCAGGTCGTCGTCACGGGCGCCGACGAACGCGCCGATCGTGCGACGGGCGGTCTCGTACAGCGCCGTGCTCACCTGCGACAGGTAGCCGGCGCCGCGGTGCACGCTGGCGTACAGGGGGAGCA
This sequence comes from Promicromonospora sp. NPDC050880, assembly GCF_044456525.1. Lineage (NCBI taxonomy): Bacteria > Bacillati > Actinomycetota > Actinomycetes > Micrococcales > Promicromonosporaceae > Promicromonospora > Promicromonospora sp. NPDC050880. The sequence continues at coordinate 100,733 of NZ_JBITFV010000013.1, read as the reverse complement.
CCTGGGTGACGCGGTCGGCGACGGCCTGCAGCGCCGGGGCGGACGCGGCGACGTCGAGGTTCGCATAGGCGACCTGGGTGCCGTCCACGAGCGGCACGAGCGTGGCGCCACCGACGACGGGCCGGAGCGGCGCGACGTCCGCCACCGAGGCGGCGGGACGGCGGGTGAGGGTGGGTGCGGACATGGCATCCTCCAGCAAGGTCCTGGGGGACGTGCCCCCGCGCTTGCCGCACGCGGGGCTGCGCGCGGCCAGGTCGTCACCCGGGGCACCCCACCGCGGAGGAGGGTTGCCGGCCAGCGAGCCGGGGCTTGGCGCTGGCGCTCATGACCTGGCGTCATCCTGTGTCGCGGGTCAAGCGACTGTCAACGGATGTCTCAGATGCTGGTCCCAGCAGCTGAGCGAACGCCCAGCGCGCGAGACGCCGTTCCACCCACCGGACAGATGTCGTAGGGTTGGCCACGACCATCCCGAGCGGCCGAGTGACGTGGCACGACGACGCCGCAGCAACCCAGCGTTCCCGCCTCCTGGCGCGGACGGACGAGGGTGCTACCGCCACGACCGATGGAGGAGCACCATGAGCGATCCCACACACCCCGGAGCCCGGCCCGCCGACGGCTACGCCGGCGACCTCACGCCTCAGCAGGCCTGGGACCTGCTCGCGGACGACCCGGACGCCACGCTGGTGGACGTCCGCACCGACGGCGAGTGGCGCACCATCGGCGTGCCGGACACGTCGTCGCTCGGCAGGCGGCCCGTGTTCAGCGAGTGGGTGCGGGCCGGCGGACGGCCCAACCCCGCGTTCCTGGAGGAGCTCAAGGCCGCCGGCGTGACGCACGGCCCCGTGGTCTTCCTCTGCCGGTCCGGTCAGCGCTCGATCGGCGCGGCGCGGCTCGCGACGGCCTCGGGCATCACGCCGTCGTACAACGTGCTGGACGGGTTCGAGGGCGCGCCCGGGGCCGACGGCGTCCGCGACCAGCGCGGCTGGAAGGTCGCCGGGCTGCCCTGGTCGCAGGGCCCGGCGTCGGAGGGCGACGCGTGACCGTCACGGGCGCTTTCCCGCACGACGCGAGCCCGGGCGGGTCCGGCCGCAAGCCGCTGCCGCCCACCGTCCGGCCGCAGACGCTCGCCGTGCGCGGCGGGCACCAGCGCAGCGAGTTCCAGGAGACCAGCGAGGCGCTGTTCCTCACGCAGGGCTACGTGTACGACTCGGCGGCCGACGCCGAGGCCGCGTTCAAGGGCGACCTGGACCGGTTCGTCTACTCCCGCTACGGGAACCCGACGGTGCACACGTTCGAGGAGCGCCTGCGCCTGCTGGAGGGTGCCGAGGCCTGCTACGCGACCGCGACGGGCATGTCCGCGGTGTTCACGTCGCTGGCCGCGCTCGTGGGGTCCGGCTCGCGGATCGTGGCCGCCCGGGCACTGTTCGGGTCCACCGTGGTGATCTTCGAGGAGATCCTCAAGAAGTGGGGGGTGCACACCGACTACGTCGACGGGCACGTGCTGTCCCAGTGGGAGGAGGCCCTCTCCACACCGGCGGACGTGGTGTTCTTCGAGACGCCCTCCAACCCGATGCAGGACATCGTGGACGTGCGCGCCGTCGTGGACCTGGCCCACGCGGCCGGGGCGACCGTGGTGCTCGACAACGTCTTCGCCACCCCGCTGCTGCAGAAGCCGCTGGAGCTGGGCGCCGACGTCGTCGTGTACTCGGCCACCAAGCACATCGACGGCCAGGGCCGCGTGCTCGGCGGCGCGATCCTCGGCTCGACCGAGTACGTGACCGGCCCCGTGCAGACCTTCATCCGCAACACGGGGCCGTCGCTGTCGCCGTTCAACGCGTGGACCCTGCTCAAGGGCCTGGAGACGCTGCCGGTACGCGTCGCGGCGCAGGGCGCAGGCGCGCTCACCGTCGCGAACGCCCTGGAGGAGCTGCCCGGGGTGGGCGCGGTCCGGTACCCGTTCCTCGACTCGCACCCGCAGGCCGAGCTCGCGCGCGCCCAGATGAGCGGGGGCGGCACCGTGGTCACGTTCGACCTGGCCGTCCCCGAGGGCGCCGACGCCGAGAGCGCGAAGAAGCACACGTTCGCGTTCCTCGACGCGCTCCGGGTGATCGACATCTCGAACAACCTGGGCGACGCGAAGTCCCTGATCACCCACCCCGCGACCACCACCCACCGCAAGCTGGGCGCACCCGGCCGGGCCGCCGTCGGCATCACGGAGACGACGGTGCGCCTCTCGGTCGGCCTGGAGGACCCGCGCGACCTGGTCGAGGACGTGGAGCAGGCGCTCGCCTCGGCGGGCTGAATCGCCTCGGCGGGATGACCCCGGGAGGACATGCCCCGCGGGGGTGGGTTGCTCCGCGTAGACATTGTCGACCCAGAGCAACCCACCCCCGCGGGGCACCTTCACCTGGCGGGTCCCGCCCCGGCCGCCCTCCGCCGACCGTCCTGCGCCGGCCCCTGTCGGAGACCCAGGCGTGCGTCCGTCAGCGTCCGCCCCCGCCCTCCGCCTCGCCCAGGATGCTCAGGGCGAGGCCGGCACGCCCCTCCAGCCGGGCGACGTCGGCCCGGGCGAGCAGGCGGGACTCACGCGCCGGGACGCCGTGCACGGGGTCGAGCGCCGCGTCCTGCAGCGCCAGCCGGTGCTCGTCGAGGTGGGCGACCCGGCCGCCCGTGGACAACCCCCAGCCGAACGGGAACAGCGGGTCGTAGTCCCGGTCGCCGACGTTGACCACCGGGTCGTCGGCGGACCGCGGCCACGAGACCGGCAGCCGGCCCGTGAACCGCCGCTCACCGAACAGCACGTCCGCGACGCCCGCGCCCTCCGTCCCCGGCAACCACGACGCGACCAGGGCGTCGATCGAGCCGAGCTGGTCGGTCAGCGCCTGCGGCCGGCCCGAGACCACCAGGACCACGCAGGTACGGATCTCGGCGCACACCTTCTCCACGACCTCGGCGTCGCCCGGCTGGAGCGCCATCGACTTCTCCTCGCGCGGCACGCCGCCGTCCGCCGGGTCCCAGGCCCACTCGGGGCCACCCACGTCACCGAACCCCTCGGCGTACGGGGTCTCCCCCACGACGACGACGCCGACGTCGGCCCCGGCGGTCGGCGCGGAGGCGTCCTCGCTGAACGTGACGTCGTCGGCCGCCGCCCGGATGCCCTCCAGGATCGTGGTGCCCTCGGTGACCTCGCCCGAGAAGCCCTGCCACGTGCCGGTCCAGCCGCCGGCCTGGTTGCCCAGGTCGTCGGCGTTGCGGCCCGCCACGTAGATGCTCGCGTCGTGGTCCAGCGGCAGCACGTGCCGCGCGTTCTTGAGCAGCACCTGCGACGCCGCCACCGCCTGGCGCGCGACGGCCCGGTGCTCCACGGACCCGATCTCGTCGGCGTGCGACCGGTCGGCGAACGGCTCCTCGAACAGGCCCAGCTCGAACTTGGCCGTCAGGATCCGGGACACGGCGTCGTCGATCCGCTCCTCGGTCACGGCACCGTCCTGCACCGCGGCGACGAGCCGCGTGTGGAACCGCTCGAACTGCGAGGGCTCCATGAACATGTCCACGCCCGCGTTCACGCTCGTGACGATCTGGCCGGTGGTCGGCGGGTCGGGCGCGAGCGGCGGGATCTGGTGGATGCCCTGGTAGTCGCTGATGACGAAGCCCTCGAAGCCGTGCCCGTCCTTGAGCCAGCCGTTGATCAGCTCGTCGTGGGCGTGCATCTTGAGGGGGTTGCCCAGGCCGTCGTCGGTCCAGTCGACGCTCGAGAAGCTCGGCATGACCGAGCCGACGTCTGCCCCGAGCGCCGCCTCGTAGGGCGGCAGGTCCACGGCCTCGACGTGCCGCCGGCTCTGCTGCGTGACGCCCTGGTCGATCGTGTAGTCGCCCTCGCCGGTGCCGTACGCGGTGTCGCCGTCGGCCACGAAGTGCTTGGCCGTGGCGAGGACGGATCGGCTGCCGTCCAGGCGGCGCCCCTGGAACCCCGTGACGGCGGCGGCACCGAGCACCCCGGCCAGCGCCGGGTGCTCGCCGAAGGACTCGTAGGTGCGGCCCCAGCGGTCGTCGCGCGCCACGCACAGGCAGGGCGCGAACGTCCAGGGGACGCCGGTCGCGCGGGTCTCGGCGGCGACCATACGCTCGGCCCGGGCCACCAGCAGCGGGTCGCGCGTGGCGCCGAGCCCGATGTTGTGCGGCAGGATCGTGGCCCCCGCGAGGTTGCCGTGCCCGTGCACCGAGTCGACGCCGTAGATCAGGGGGATCTGCAGCCGGGTCGCCAGGGCGCGCGCCTGGAAGCCGTCGATCGCGTCGGCCCAGCCCGCAGGCGTGTTGTCGGCGGGCGTGGACCCGCCGCCGCTCAGGATCGACCCGAGCCCGAGGTCCGTGACGACCGCCGGGTCGGCCGCGACGTTCGCCCGTTCGGCCTGCGTCATCTGCCCCACCTTCTCGGCCGTCGTCATGCGGCCCAGCAGGTCCGCGACCCGGCGCTCCGTGGGCAGGCGGCGGTCGAGGTACGGCAGCCCGTGCGCCCGGACGACGACGACGGGGTCGGCGGACACCTCCGCGTCCCCGGACTCCAGACCCACCCGGACCGTCTCCGCCGTCTCGCCCGACGCCGACGCCCGGGTGCGGATCGCGACGGTCCGCTCGGCGCCCGACGGCGTTCCCGCCGCGAACTCGACGGTGCCGGAGCCGGCGGTGTAGTCGACGTCGGCGGTCGCGGTGCCCGAGCCCGTGCGCCAGCGGACCGTGACGGGTGCGGCGAGGGTGCCGCCGCCGTCGGCCTCGACGGTGAGCGTGACGTGCGCGGTGCCACCGTCGCCGACCAGGACGACGGGATCCGCGCTGACCAGGACTTGGCCGTCCGCGGCGCCGGCTGCGGGGACGGGCACGGGGACGGCCTGGGCGGTCGCGGCGAGCGCGACCGCGGCCAGGAGTGCGGGAACGGTGTGGGCTGTGCGGCCGCGGGAGCCTCGCGACCTGCCGGGAACGAGGGGCATTCCGGGGTCCTCTCGCCATTGGGAGGTGGTTCATCGATCACACACCGCGGGACGCCGCAGCACAAGCCCCGTCGCCCCCTGGATAAGGTGATCCGGTGATTCCGGTCGTCTCCTTCGCGTCGGTGCTCCGTGCCGACAACCCCGGCCCGATGACGCTCGACGGAACCCGGTCCTACGTGCTGCGCGCCCCCGGCGCACCCGGCTGCGTGGTGGTGGATCCCGGGCCCGGCCTGGAACCGCACCTCACCGCCCTGGCGGACGCCGGTCCGGTCGAGCTGGTGCTCGTCACCCACCGGCATGCCGACCACACCGGCGGGCTCGCCCGGTTCCGCGAGCTGACCGGGGCGCCGTCACGGGGCGTCCTGCCGGAGTTCTGCGCGGACGGCAGGAGCACCGGCCCGAGGTCCGGACCGCTGGCCGACGGCGAGGTCCTGGAGGTCGCGGGCCTGCGCATCGAGGTGCTGGCCACGCCGGGACACACCGCGGACTCCGTGTGTCTCGTGGTGTCGGCACCCACCGGCGAGTCGCCGGGAGAGGCGACCGGGACGGCGTCGGGCACGGTGGTGCTCACGGGGGACACGGTGCTGGGCCGGGGTACGACGGTGCTCGCCGAGCCGGACGGTTCGCTGCGGCACTACCTGGCGTCGCTGGACCGCCTCGCGTCGCGGGTCGCCGCGCTCGGCGGCGCGACGTCGCCCGTCCTCGGCCTGCCCGGGCACGGGCCGGTCGTGGACGACCTCGGCGCGGTGGTGCGGGCCTACCGCGAGCACCGGCAGGAGCGGCTGGACCAGGTGCGCTCCGCCCTGACCGCCCTCGACGCGCCGTTGCCCCGCGCCGGGACCCCGCTCCCGGACCGGCTGCTGGACGAGGTGACGCGCGCGGTGTACTCCGACGTCGACCCGTCGGTGCTGCCGGCGGCCCGCTCGTCGGTCCGTGCCCAGCTCGACTATCTCCGCGACGTGCGCTGAGGAACCGCACCCCGCACCGACCGTGCGCGGCCGGAGCTCAGAGGGGCTTCGCCAGGAACAGCAGCAGCGGGTCGTCGGGGGTGTCGTGCGGCGGGTACGGCAGCACGGGCCGGTAACCGAGCCCGACGTACAGGCGCAGCGCCTCCGGCTGGCGGATGCCGGTCCCGAGGAAGAGCGCGAGCCCGCCCCGGCGCCGCGCCTCGGCCTCGACCTGGCGGACCAGCGCCGTGGCGACGCCTGCGCGCCGTACGGCGGGGTCCACGAAGACCCCGCGCATCTCGAACCCGCGTGAGTCCGCGGCCGCGACCGGCCCCGCGGCCGAGGCGGCGACGAGCCCCGCGACGCCTCGCAGCGGATCGGCCGTGAGGTGCTCGGGCCCGGCCTGCGCGGCGGCGAGCGTGGCGCACCCGGCCGGCCGGCCGTCCACGGTGGCGACGAAGGTGGCCAGGGCGGACCGGCCCCGCTCGGCGTCGACGGCCTCGTGACCGCCGCGCGCCGCGACGTCGCGTGCCATCTCGGGGTACCGCTCCTGGTGGAAGTCCCACATGGCGCGGCGCAGGGCGACGGCGTCGGGATCGGCCCAGGGCACCTCACGCAGCTCCGCGACCGGGGCGCTGCCCCCGCCCTCCTGGCGGGCCGGCTCGCCGTCGGGCCCGGGCACGAGCCACTTGCCGAAGCAGCGTGACCCGGGCTCGTCCGAGAACACACCGAACGACTCGACCGGGTCGTACCCCATCCGCAGGTACAGCCCGAGCGACTCGGGCTGCATGAGGCCGCTCTCCAGGACGAGGTGCCGCACGCCCGCGGCGCGAGCCACGTCCTCCACGGCCTCCATCAGGGTGCGGGAGAGGCCGCGGCCCCGGAATCCGGGGGCGACGTACACGCGCTTGACCTCGCCCGTGCCCTCGGGGTGCCGGCCGCCGCGGTAGTCGTCGCGGCCGGACAGGTCGCGGGCCGCGGCGTGCGCGGCAGGCTCCCCGTCCACCCGGAGGAGGAGGGTGGCGAAGACGTTCGAGGGGTCGACCTGGTCGCGCCCGTCGGGCACGGGCAGGCCGTCGGCGTTCGACGGCGCGCCGGGCTCGGCGTACCGCAGGTCGATCTCGCGCTGCTGCTCGGCACGGAGGCGGACGGCGTCCGGGTGGTCCCAGCTCACCGTCTCGATGGTGAGCCCCGCCAGCACCTCAGCGGCCATGCGTGCCTGCCCGGGACGAGCCCGTGGTCACGCGTGGACCAGCGAGGACAGCACCGACGTGAAGAACGTCAGCCCGTCGGTGCCGGCGCGCGGCCCCTCGGCGGAGGCCGGCCCGAACCCGGGCTCGACGGCGTGCTCCGGGTGCGGCATGAGCCCCACCACGTTGCCGCGGTCGTTGGTGATGCCCGCGATGTCGCGGCGCGACCCGTTCGGGTTCCAGCCCTCGTAGCGGAAGACGACGCGGCCCTCGCCCTCGAGCTCGTCGAGGGTGCGCTCGTCCGCCACGAACTGGCCGTCCTGGTTCTTCAGCGGGATCGTGATCCGCTGGCCGCGCCGGAACTCGTTGGTCCAGGCGGTGTGCGCGTTCTCGACGACCATCGACTGCTCCCGGCACACGAAGTGCAGGTGGTCGTTCTTGACCATGGAGCCGGGCAGCAGGTGCGCCTCGGTCAGCACCTGGAAGCCGTTGCAGATGCCGAGCACCGGCATACCGCCCTTGGCGGCGTCCACGACGGCGGACATCGCCGGGGCGAACCGGCTGATCGCACCCGCGCGCAGGTAGTCGCCGTAGGAGAACCCGCCGGGCAGCACCACCGCGTCGACGTCCTGGAGCGACTCGTCCGCGTGCCACAGCGACACGGCCTCGGCACCCGCGAGGCGCACGGCACGCACCGCGTCCCGGTCGTCGAGCGTGCCGGGGAACGTGATGACGCCGATCCGGGCGCCCCCGATGCCGGGGACCGGGGCGGCGGACGTCGGCTCGACCACCGACATCAGGCGCTCACCGCGGTCTCGGTGACGGCGTCCGACGCGTCGGTCACCGACACGACGTCCTCGATCACCGGGTTGGACAGGAGGGTGGCGGCGGCCTCGCGCGCGGCGGCGAGGATCTCCGGCGTCACCTCGCCGTCCACCTCGAGCTCGAACCGCTTGCCCTGACGCACGCCGGAGAACTGGGTGAAACCGAGGCGCGGCAGCGCCCCGACGACAGCCTTGCCCTGGGGGTCCAGGATCTCGGGCTTGGGCATGACCTCGACGACGACGCGTCCCACGAAGGCTCCTTGCTGATGGGAATGGCGAGGAAGATTCCGGGGAGAGTCTACTTGCGCGGCGGGGTGCCCCGCTGTCCGGGACCAGTGACGTGCGCCGCGCCGGTTCAGACGGTGAGGTACTGGTCCGCCCAGGCGCTGATGATGCGGGCCGCCCGCTTGGCCTGACCGGGCGCGGTGAGCAGGTGGTCGGCGCCCTCCAGCGAGACGAACGAGCGCGGGTGCCGCGCCTCCCGGAAGATCTCCCCGGCATTCGAGATGTCGACGGTGCTGTCCGTCGGCGAGTGCATGACCAGCAGGGGCGAGCCCATCTCGCGGATCTTCGAGCGCAGCTCGGCCCGCCGGACGTCCTCGACGAAGTGCCGCTTCAGCGTGAGCGCGCGCCCGCCGACCATCCACGGGGCGTGCCCGTCGTCGAAGACGCGGCCCAGGACGGCGTCGTAGTTGTGCTCCGCGTGCCGCGGCTGGACGGGAGCGCCGATCGTCGCGACGGCCTGCACGCCCGGCACGTCCGCGGCGGCGGCGATCACGGCCGCACCGCCGAACGAGTGGCCCACGAGCAGGTGCACCGGCCGGCCCTGGCCGGTCATGAACTCGGCGGCCCGCACCGTGTCGGCGACCTTGTGCGTGAACGAGCCGTCGCCCCAGTCGCCCTCGGAGTCCCCCAGGCCGAGGTTGTCGAAGCGCAGCATCCCGATGCCCTCGGCAGCGAGCTGCTTGCAGATCCGCGCCGCCGCCGGCGAGTCCTTGCCGAGCGTGAACCCGTGGGAGAACACCCCCCAGCCGCGCACCTCGCCGTCGGGCAGATCGACGATGCCCGCGAGCCGCGGACCTGACGTGCTCTCGAACGTGACGCGCTCGCGCTCGGCCACGACCCACTCCCCCTGTCGACAGGCCGCGATGGTAACGCCGCCCAGGTTTCGCGGAGGTGACGCCGGCGGACGGCGAGACCACCCGGAGCAGGTGGCAGCCGCGCGCGGCGCTACGGGACGGTGACCTCGCCGCGCTCCGCCTTCAGCGCGATGTCGGTGCGGTGGTGCGAACCCTTGAGGTCGATCCGCGCCACACCCTCGTAGGCCCGACGCCGGGCGTCCGCCAGATCGGTACCGAGCGCCACGACGGACAGCACCCGCCCGCCCGCGCTGACCAGCTCCCCGGTCTCGGAGCGGCCGGTGCCCGCGTGGAGCACGTGCACCCCGGGCAGCGCCGCGACGTCCTCGAGACCGTTGATCGGGTCGCCCGCACGCGCCGACGCCGGGTAGCCCTCCGACGCGACGACCACCGTCACCGACGCCTCCGGGCGCCAGCGCAGCGGCTCCAGCCCGGCGAGCCCGCCCGTGGCCGCGGCGAGCAGCACCTCGGACAGCGGCGTCGCGAGGCGGGCCAGCACGGACTGCGTCTCGGGGTCGCCGAAGCGCGCGTTGAACTCCACCACACGGGTGCCCCGGCTGGTGAGCGCGAGCCCCACGTACAGGACACCGGAGAACGGCGTGCCGCGCCGCGCCATCTCGTCGACGGTGGGCTGGGCGATGCGCGAGACCACCTCGTCGACCAGGCCCGGCGGCGCCCACTCCAGCGGCGTGTAGGCGCCCATGCCGCCGGTGTTGGGGCCCTCGTCGCCGTCGCCGACCCGCTTGAAGTCCTGCGCCGGGACCAGGGGGACCACCGTGGCGCCGTCGCACACGCAGAACAGGGACACCTCGGGGCCGTCGAGGTACTCCTCGATCACCACGCGGCCGTCCTCGTGGGCCAGGCAGGCCTCGCCGTGCGCGAGCGCCTCGGCCCGGTCGGACGTCACCACGACGCCCTTGCCCGCGGCCAGACCGTCGTCCTTGACGACGTACGGCGCGCCGAACGCGTCCAGGGCGGCGGCGAGCTCGGCCGTGTCGGTGCACACGTGCGCCATCGCGGTCGGCACGCCGGCGGCGGCCATGACCTCCTTGGCGAACGACTTGGAGCCCTCCAGCCGGGCGGCCTCGCCCGACGGGCCGAACACCGGGATGCCGGCCGCGCGGACCGAGTCGGCCACGCCCGCGACGAGCGGCGCCTCCGGGCCGACGACGACGAGGTCGGCACCCACCTGCTCGGCGAGGGCAGCGACCGCCGTCCCGTCCAGCGGGTCGACCGGGTGCAGGGTGGCCAGCTCCGCGATGCCCGGGTTGCCCGGGGCCGCGTGCAGCTCGTGCGCGGCGGTGCCGGCCTCGGTCTCCCGGTGCAGGGAGTGGATGATGGCGTGCTCACGGGCACCGGTGCCGATGACGAGGATCTTCACTGTGGCGGAGGGCTCTCTCGGTGGTGTGGTCTCAGGGGGTTCAGCGGGCGTGGATGAGGTCGTGGACGGGGATGATCTCGTCACGCTTGGGACCCACGCCGATGGCGGAGATCCGGGTGCCCGACATCTCCTCGAGCGCCTTCACGTACGCCTGGGCGTTCTTGGGCAGGTCGTCGAACGAGCGGGCCTGGGAGATGTCCTCCCACCAGCCGTCGAGCTCCTCGTAGATCGGCTTCGCGTGGTGGAACGCCGTCTGGTCGGTGGGCATCTCGTCGTGGCGCACGCCGTCGACGTCGTAGGCCACGCAGACCGGGACTTTCTCCATGCCGGTGAGCACGTCGAGCTTGGTGAGCACGATGTCGGTGAGCCCGTTGATGCGCGTCGCGTAGCGCGCGATGACGGCGTCGTACCAGCCGGTGCGGCGCGCGCGTCCCGTGGTGACGCCGTACTCGCCGCCGGTCTTGCGCAGGAACTCGCCCTTGTCGTCGAACAGCTCCGTGGGGAACGGGCCCTCACCGACGCGGGTCGTGTACGCCTTGATGACGCCGATCACGGAGTCGATCCGGGTGGGCCCGACGCCGGACCCGGTGACCGCGCCGCCCGCCGTCGCGCTGGACGAGGTGACGAACGGGTAGGTGCCGTGGTCGATGTCGAGCATCGTGGCCTGGCCGGCCTCGAACAGCACGTTCTTGCCCGCGTCCAGTGCCTTGTTCAGCTCGACGGCGGTGTCGGTGACCATGGGGCGCAGCCGCTCGGCGTACTGCAGCAGCTCGTCGAGCGTCTCGTCGACCGTGATGGCCCGCCGGTTGTAGACCTTCACCAGCAGGTGGTTCTTCTGGTCCAGCGAGCCCTCGATCTTGGCGCGCAGGATCTTCTCGTCGAACAGGTCCCACATGCGGATGCCGACGCGGTTGATCTTGTCGGCGTACGCCGGCCCGATGCCGCGGCCCGTGGTACCGATGCGCCGCTTGCCGAGGAACCGCTCGGTCACCTTGTCGATGGTGCGGTGGTACGGGGCGATGACGTGCGCGCTGCCCGACACGAGCAGGCGGGACACGTCCACACCGCGCTCGATCAGGGCGTCGAGCTCCTCGAACAGGACCTCGATGTCGACCACCACGCCATTGGCGATGACCGGCACCACGCCCGGCGACAGGATGCCCGACGGCAGCAGGTGCAGGGCGTACTTCTCGTCGTCGATGACGACCGTGTGCCCCGCGTTGTTACCACCGTTGAACTTGACCACGTAGTCGACGCGGGAGCCCAGGAGGTCCGTCGCCTTTCCCTTGCCCTCATCGCCCCACTGGGCCCCGACGAGCACGACGCCTGGCATGGATCTCCACCTTCTCGGATTGCTTGGTCGCTCCGCCGCGTGCGCTCCGTTGGCGCCGGCGAGCCGCGCCCGAGTCTACTTCGTGGTGGGACGCAGGGCGCGGACCTCGTCCGCGGACGTGCCGGAGTCCGTGAGGAACGTCGCACAGCGCTCGGCCTCCGCCTCCTCGCCGATGCGGTGCGCGGCCTCCGAGAGGGCAAGCAGGGCACGCAGGAAACCCTGGTTGGGCACGTGCCCGGCCGGGATCGGGCCCTGACCCCGCCAGCCCGCCCGGCGCAGCGCGTCCAGGCCGCGGTGGTAGCCGGTGCGGGCGTAGGCGTACGCCGCGACGTCGGCCGCAGCGGTGCCCACCGTGAGCGAGCCCTCGGCCAGGACGGCCCACACGAGGGACGACGCCGGAGCCTGCGCCGCCACCTCGACCGGGTCGTCCCCGCTGGTCAGGCGCTCACGAGCGGCCGGGAGGTCGTCGGGCAGCAGCGTCGGGGCCGGGCCCTGCAGCAGGTTCTCGTGGGTGCTCATGCACGGATTCTCACACTTCCGGGACACCGAGGGGCAAAGCCGGGCGCACCGGATTGCCCGCGAGCTCTGCCGAGGCGGTGAATTTTGCCTTTCATCCGGTGCGATCGAGCAACAGTCGTTACGCTCGACACATGATCGAGATCGCGACGTCTCCCACGACGACGACGCTCGTGATCGCCGGCGACCTCGACCTCGCCGAACGAGACCAGTTCCCGGAGATCGCGGCGCGCGTGGTCGGTCTGCGCCGGCAGCTGCTCGTCATCGACATGTGCCGGGTCACCTTCATGGACTCCACCGGAGCGGCGTTCCTCATCTCCCTGGCCGACGCCGGCCGCAAGCGCGGCGGCGCCACCGTCATCCGCGGCGCCGACGAGCGCGACCTGTTCGTGCTCGAGGTGTGCGGCGCGATGGAGCTCTTCCGCGTCGACGACGAGCACGCGTGCGAGCCCTCGGCCCCCGACTCGGGGTTCGCGGTCATGACCTCGCGCGAGGACGACGGGTCACCGTTGTCCCATCGCGACGCGTCCACCGCGTAAAACGTTATCCACCCACCCGGGACAGGACCGCAGCGCAGAGGGGCTGCGGTCCTGCTTCGCCAGGGTGCTACTTCGGCGGGGTGGGCTGGCGACGCAGCTTCGCCCAGACCAGCTTTCCGCTGCCGGACGGACGCCAGCCCCACTCGGCCAGCCGGTCCACGATCTGCATGCCGAACCCGCCCAGCCGGTTCGGGTGCCCGTCGGTGGCGACCGGGGGTGCCGGGTTGTTGTCCTCGACCTCGATGCGCAGGCCGTCGCCCGTGTCGTACAGGCGCAGCGCGATGTGCCCCCAGCCGTGCAGCACACCGTTCGCCACCAGCTCCGAGACCACCAGCTCGGCCTGCGCCGACTCCTCGATGCCCCACGCCTGGCAGGTGCGCAGCACGGCGTGCCGGGCGCGACCGATCGACGACGGCTCGCTCGGCAGCATCCAGCGCCGCCAGCGCGGCGACAGCGCGGTCTCGCCGGCGTCGCCCGTCGGGTCGGGGATGCGGACGACGACGATCGCGACGTCGTCCTCGGGTGCGTCCGCGAGGCGGGAGAGCAGCTCCTCGCCCACGCCCGCGGCGTCGCGCGCCGTGATGGCCGACGCCGTCTCCAGCAACGCCTCCAGGCCCAGCCGCAGCGACCGGTCGCGCCGTTCGATGAGGCCGTCCGTGTAGAACAGGAGCGTGTCGCCGGCCTGGAGCCGGGCCTCGCCCGTGCTGCGCTCGCGCGAGCCGAAGCCGACGAGCGCGCCGCCGCCCTCGTCCATCTTGATCACCTTGCCTCCGCGCAGCAGCAGCGGCGGCAGGTGGCCGGCACGCGAGTAGCCGACCGTCCAGGTGTCCGGCGCCTCCTCCCGCTTGAGGGAGGCGTACACCATGCTCGCCGAGCGGGGGATGCCCATGCCGGCCACGAGCTGGTCCACGCGTTCGAGCACGCGGCTCGGGGTGGACAGCTCGAACGCGTACGAGCGCACCACGGACCGGAGCTGACCCATGGTGGCGGCCGCCTCGACGTCGTGCCCCACGACGTCGCCGATCACGATGCCGACCAGCTCCGGCGAGATCTGCAGCACGTCGTACCAGTCGCCGCCCACCTGCGCGTGCTCGGCGTTCGGGGCGTAGTAGGTCCACACGTCGAGGCCGGCGACGTCGGCCTGCTCGGGGAGCATGGCCCGCTGCAGGGTCTCGGCGAGGCGGTGCTCACGCGCGTACATGCGTGCGTTGTCGATCGCGCTGCCCGCCCGGCGCGCCACGACCTCCACGACGGTGCGCAGCGTGTCGGGCTCCTCGGCCTCCACGTACTCACCGGACTCGTCCTCGTCGGGGACGATCACCACGAGGCCCAGCACGTCCCGCCGCCCGGCGACGGGGTGCACCACCACGGAGTCGGGTGCCTTGCCGAGCTCGTCCGCCAGCCGCAGCGTGAGGTCGCGCTGCAGCCAGCCGGACGCCGAGTGCGGCGCGTGCGGGATGTCGAGGTGCAGCGCGACGGGGCCGTCGAGCACGCCGTCGAGCACGTCCTGCACCGAGTCCACGACCTCGAGGATCGGCATGGGGCCGGTCGTGACGGAGTCGCCGAGGGCGTCCGTCTGCGGACGACGTCGCAGCGACTTGTCCGCGATGTTGTCGCCCTCGATGTACCGCGCGTGACGGCGGCCGCGACCGCTCGGCGGTGCCGCGACGTCGATGCCGGCGGCGTGCTTGAGCCCGTCGTCGTTCACGTAGAAGCCGGCCCAGCGCACCATCGACTGGAGCAGCTCCGCGATGTCGCGCAGGGCGTACGGGTACTCCAGGTCCGTGAGGATCTCGGTGGTCTGCGCGATGAGGTCGAGGTCCTCGCGCTGCTGGCGCTCGACCTCCAGGCTCGCGAGCTGCGCCGCGTGACGTTCCATGTGGTCCGACACGTCCACGCTGAAGCCGACCCAGTGGGTGATGCGGTCGCTGTGCCCGGCACGGGCCGGGGTGAGCGTGAGCTGGGCCCAGCCGTGGGTGCCGCCACGGACGTGCGACCGCACGGTGGCGTGCACCTCCTGGCCCGCGTTGACGAGCTCCGTCATGCGCTCCAGGTCCTGCGGCTCCACCAGCATCTCGCCGAGGCGGCGCACCGTGAAGCCCGCGAAGTCGCTGAACCGGACGCCCGCGTAGCGCTCGAAGGCGCTGTTGGCCCACAGCATCGGCATGCCGTCCTCGGTGGGCCCCGTGAGGAAGACCGGGATCCCGACGTTCACGGCGGCACGCAGCACCACGTCACCGATCGACGGGGGAAGGGTGCGCGGGATGCCGGTGCCCGCCATGCCCCGGCGCGGTTCGGGCCCGGGTGCCCGGTACAGCTCGGCGGACCGGGCACGGTGCGCGCCGGCGGGCGGGTCGGCCGGCCTGTCGTCGGGTGATGCGTTCTCGGTGGTCGGTGCGGTGGCCCGACCGAAATGGAATCCGTTCCCGTCCGGCGTGTCGTTCGTGGCGTTCGTCCCGTCCTGGGCGCGGCCGAGGCCGAATACCGAGAGTCCGGGATGCCGGGGCTGCGGAGAGGACGGTGTCAGACCGGATGAATCGGTCAAAATGCCCTCCCATCCATGTCTATTGCGCGAGGTGCTGTTCCAGCAGGACATTCAACCGTAGATTGGGACGGTCCGAGATCTGAAGCACAACCTCTATCATCGGACCGACACAGCGCCACCACCATTGCTCCCGGAAGGAGAACCGTGCAGGACGGAACATACGACCCCCCGCGCGGTCCGCAGGGCGGGAGCCCCCAGGACCCCGGACAGCAGAGCCCCGAGATCGGGGACCCCGCGAGCATCCACGTCATCGTGGGCAAGTCCCGGGCCCGGATCGTGCTCTCCGGCGAGATCGACGCCGACATCGGCGGCGACCTGCACGAGGCGACGGCGGCCGCCGAGGAGTCGCGTCTGCCCGTGGAGATCGACGCGCACCACGTGACCTTCATGGACTCGTCCGGCGTCGCGTTCCTCGCCCGCCTGGCCAGCCGCAGCCCGCACCGGGTCCGCGTGCTGCGCGCACCGCCCACGGTGCGCTTCCTGCTGGAGGTCACCCGGATCGGCGACCTGCTGGACATCGTGGACGAGGACCCGGGCTTCGAGCTGGACGACGACGGCCCGGCAGGCCCGCCGTCGGGCAGCACGGCCGCCCCCGCCGGGGTGAGCGGCCCGCCCGCCTCCTGACGAGCCCCGCGGCGGACCGCCGCCGCGACCGGCCCGCACGCACGACGGCCCGCGACACGAACCGTGTCGCGGGCCGTCCCGTGCCCGGGCCGGGGTCGTCCCGCGTGCGCGGCGACCCTGGCCGAGGGGTCAGAGCTTCTGACCGGCCGAGCGGAGCTGCTGGCAGGCCTCGACGATGCGGGCGGCCATGCCGGCCTCCGCCGACTTGCCCCAGGCGCGCGGGTCGTACGCCTTCTTGTTGCCCACCTCGCCGTCGATCTTCAGCACGCCGTCGTAGTTCTTGAACATGTGCTCGACCACGGGACGCGTGAACGCGTACTGCGTGTCGGTGTCGATGTTCATCTTGATGACGCCGTTGTCGACGGCCGCGGAGATCTCCTCCGCCGTCGAGCCCGAACCGCCGTGGAAGACCAGGTCGAACGGCATGTCCTTGCCGATCTCCGAGCCCACGGCCTTCTGGATGTCCAGCAGGATCTCCGGGCGCAGCTTCACGGCACCCGGCTTGTACACGCCGTGCACGTTGCCGAAGGTGAGCGCCGTCAGGTAGCGGCCCTTCTCGCCCGCGCCGAGGGCGCGGACCGTGGCCAGGCCGTCCTCGGCCGTGGTGTACAGCTTGTCGTTGATCTCGGCGGTGTGGCCGTCCTCCTCGCCACCGACCACGCCGATCTCGATCTCGAGGATCGTGCGTGCGGCCTGCGACAGCTCGAGGAGCTCCGCGGCGATCACCAGGTTCTCGTCCAGCGGCACGGTGGAGCCGTCGAACATGTGCGACTGGAACGTCGGCAGGCCGCCGTTCTTGACCTGCTCGGCCTCGATCGCGAGCAGCGGCTTGACCCAGGAGTCGAGCTTGTCGGCGGTGCAGTGGTCCGTGTGGATGGCGATGTTGACGCCGTAGCCCTTGGCCACCTCGGTGGCGTACGCCGCGAGCGCGAGGGAGCCCGAGACCCGGTCCTTCACCGTCGAGCCGGACGCGTACTCGCCGCCGCCCACGGAAACCTGGATGATGCCGTCCGACTCCGCCTCGGCAAAGCCCTGAAGTGCGGCAGTGATGGTCTGCGACGAGGTGATGTTGACGGCGGGGTAGGCGAACTTGCCGGCCTTCGCGCGGTCGATCATCTCGGCGTAGATCTCAGGGGTTGCGATGGGCATCTGGGAAACTCCAAACGAATGGTGAGGTGGGCGGTCGCGAGAGTGTCCAGGGCCGCCCGGGGATGCACCATCGATCTTGCCATGATCCACCAGGCGTTGTGTGCGCCCGCTCGACAGTCGAACGGCCGCAACGCTGTGCTTTTCGTCTTTTCCGCTGCTCAGCCGACGGCCAGGGCCTCCGGGTTGCGGCTGCGGACGGGGGTGAAGAACGCGACGCCCACGACCCCGAGGTACACGACGGCGACGGCGAGCAGCGGTCGCGCGGCACCGAACCGGTCCGCCGCCGCGGTGAGGGCGGCCGCACCCAGCGGCGCGAGGCTGTAGTGGATGGTCCAGAACGCGGCGGTCACGCGCCCGAGGAGCGCGTCGGGCGTGACCATCTGGCGCAGCGACATCGAGGACACCGCGGCGAGCATCAGCCCGAACCAGAAGCCGAGCACGGCCGCACCGATCACGAGCACGTGCTGTCCCAGGGCCAGGACGCCCGCGGCCGCGCCGCACAGGGTCATGGCGCCCAGCCAGAGCGCGCCGAACCCCAGCCGGCGCCGCAACCAGGCGGACAGGGCCGCCGCCACGCAGGTGCCGACGGCCGCGGCGGCCATCACGTACCCCACCACGGTCTCGCCCTGGCCCAGGCCGTGCCGCACCTGGTAGATGATCACGTCGGTCATCCCGTAGGTGACGAAGGTGGTGATGGTCAGGAAGACGGTCAGCACCCGGAGCACGGGGTGCCGCCACAGGAACCGGGCGCCGGTGACGAAGCCGGTCCGCAGGTCCTGGCCCAGGCCCGCGCGGTCGACCGTGCCCGCGGGCGCGGTCCGCGACAGCCGCACGGCGAGCAGCCCGAGCGCCGAGATGCCGAAGGTCGCCGCGTCGATGGCGATGGCCGCGGTGACGCCGGCCGCGGCCGCCACGAGCCCGGCCAGGGCGGGCCCGCCGATGCTGGCGAGCGACGCCGTGGCCTGGAGCTTTCCGTTGGCCTCGGCCACCCGTTCCCGGCCCACGAGGGTGGGCACGGCCGTGATGTAGGTGATCTGGAAGAGCTGCCCGAACACCGACGCCACGCCCGCGACCACGAACAGCAGCCACACCTGGGGGTCGATCGCCCAGCACACGGGCACGGCGGCGAACAGGAGCAGGCGTGCCACGTCGCACGCGATCAGGAGCCTTCGGCGGTCGAACCGGTCGACGATCGCACCGCCCACGAGCCCCATCGAGAGCGAGCCTGCCGCCATGACGCTCGTGAGCAGCCCCATCTGCAGGAGCGACCCGGTGGCCTCCAGCATCAGCAGCGGGAAGGCGACCACGGAGAACGAGTCCCCGAGCACCGAGAACGTCTGGGTACCCCAGAAGACGAGGAAGTTCCGGTCGCGCACGAGGGGTCGCTGATTCACCCGACGATCCTGTCGAGCGGCGGGACGGAGGGCAACGGCTTACCGCCGTCGGTCACCGGCTCGGGGGCGCGGCGCTCCTGTCACGCGTGCTGCTCGACCCAGGTGTGCATGGCGATCGCGGCCGCCGCGCCCGCGTTGATCGACCGCGTCGAGCCGTACTGCGTGATGTGCAGGACGACGTCGCACGCCGCCTGGGCCTCGTCCGTCAGCCCGGTCGACTCCTGGCCGAACAGCAGCACGCAGCAGCGCGGCAGCGCGTACCCCTCGATGGGCACGGAGCCGGGCACGTTGTCGATGCCGACCACCGGCAGGCGTCCGCCGCCGGGTCCCGCCGTCGCGGCCCACCCGGCGAGAGCCTCCGCGTCCGGGTGGTGCGTCACGTGCAGGTACCGGTCGGTGACCATGGCGCCCCGGCGGTTCCAGCGGCGTCGGCCCACCACGTGCACGCCCGCGGTGTTGAAGGCGTTGGCGGTGCGGACCACGGAGCCGATGTTGAGGTCGTGCGCCCAGTTCTCGATCGCCACGTGGAACGGGTGCCGGCGGGTGTCGAGGTCCGCGACGATGGCCTCGACCGACCAGTACCGGTACTCGTCGGTCACGTTGCGGCGGTCGCCCGCGGCGAGCAGCTCGGGGTCGTAGCGGGGGTCGTCGGGCGGCGGGCCCGGCCAGGGGCCGACACCCACCTGGTGCCCGGGCTCCTCCTGACGCCCGATCTCCTGACGCCCGGTCTCCTCCTGCGGCCCGGTCGCTTCCTGCGACCCGGCGGCTTCCCTGGGCTCGGTGACCGTGCCGGGCCCCGGCTGCGGACGCTCAGGCACGGGCGGTCGTGCCCGGGGCGTGTGCGGGTGCTGTGTCGGTTCCCGGCGGGCAGGACGTGCTGGTCATGCCCGCCATTGTGCCCCCGGTAGGCTCGCGGGATGCTGACGACCGTGCTCCCGGACGTGATGTCCGGGCTGGCCGCCGCCCCGCTCGACGCGGCGCCCGTACCCCACCTGCTGGGCCTCGACTGGATGGATCCGGACTACCTCATCGGGCGGTTCGGTGACGCGGCGCTGGTGGGCATCGCGCTCGTCATCTTCGTCGAGACGGGCCTGCTGTTCCCGATCCTGCCGGGCGACTCGCTGCTGTTCACGGCGGGCGCGCTCGTGGCCCAGGGGAGCCTGCAGATCAACATCGGCGTGCTGTGCGTGATGCTGTTCGCCGCGGCCTTCCTCGGCGACCAGACCGGCTACCTGATCGGCCGCACGGTCGGCCCCAGGATCTTCGACAAGCCGGACTCGCGGTTCTTCAAGCGGTCCTACATCGACCAGACCAACGCCTACTTCGACCGGTACGGCGGGCGCACCATCGTGGTGGCGCGGTTCGTGCCGATCGTGCGCACCTACGCCCCGGTCGCGGCCGGGGTCGGCCGCATGCCGTACCGGCACTTCGTCACCTACAACGCGGTGGGCGCCCTGCTGTGGGCCGTCGGCGTGACGCTGCTGGGCTTCGCGCTGGGCAACTTCACCTTCGTCAAGGAGAACATCGAGGCGCTGCTCGTCCTCATCGTGCTGGTCTCGGTGCTCCCCATGGCGGTCGAG
Organism: Promicromonospora sp. NPDC050880; assembly: GCF_044456525.1. Taxonomy (NCBI): domain Bacteria; kingdom Bacillati; phylum Actinomycetota; class Actinomycetes; order Micrococcales; family Promicromonosporaceae; genus Promicromonospora; species Promicromonospora sp. NPDC050880. The sequence goes on along the minus strand of NZ_JBITFV010000013.1, from coordinate 80,587 downwards.
ATCTGGCGGGCCCGCCGTACCGCCCGGGCCGAGGGCGCGGCGATGTCCGGGCACGAGGCCGCCCCCGCGCCGGACGACGTCCTGGCCGGACCACGCGACGACTCCTGAGGCCAGGCCCCCTCGTCGTCGGCCGTGCCGTCACGAGACATTAGGCTGAGCCGCATGGAGCGCACCACCGAGGCCTGGCTCACGGACATGGACGGCGTGCTGGTGCACGAGGGCACGGCCCTGCCCGGCGGTCCCGAGTTCATCAAGGCGCTGCGGGACAAGGACCTGCCGTTCCTCGTCCTGACGAACAACTCGATCTTCACGCCGCGCGACCTGCGCGCCCGGCTCGCGTACAGCGGGATCGACGTGCCGGAGGAGAACATCTGGACGTCGGCCCTGGCCACCGCGCAGTTCGTCGCGGACCAGATCCCCGGCGGCAGCGCGTACGCGATCGGCGAGGCGGGCCTGACGACGGCGCTGCACCAGGCGGGCTTCACGCTCACCGAGTCGGACCCCGACTACGTGGTGCTCGGGGAGACCCGCACGTACTCGTTCGAGGCCATCACCAAGGCGATCCGCCTGATCACGGGCGGCGCCCGGTTCATCTGCACCAACCCGGACGTGACCGGGCCGTCGCAGGAGGGGCTCCTGCCCGCCGCGGGCTCGGTGGCCGCGATGATCACGGCGGCGACCGGCCGGCAGCCCTACTACGTGGGCAAGCCCAACCCCGTGCTGTTCCGCTCGGCGCTCAACCTGATCGGCGCGCACTCGGAGTCGACGGCCATGGTGGGCGACCGCATGGACACCGACATCCTGGGCGGTATGGAGGCCGGCCTGGAGACGTTCCTGGTGCTCACGGGGTCGACGGCAGCCGACGAGGTCGACAAGTACCCGTTCCGCCCGAGCCACGTGCTGAACTCGATCGCGGACGTCGTCGACCGGGTCTGACCCGGGCCGGGCCTGATCCGGGCCTGACCCGCGTCGGCAGCCCGGCCGGAGCCGTCAGGGCCGGAGCTGTCAGGGCCGGAGCCGTCAGGTCAGGCCCGGGATGCCGAACCCGTCGATCGTGCCGCCGGACTCGAAGCGGGGCCCGCCCTTCTCCATGGGCAGCACGATGCGCGCCACGTCGGCGACCCGCTTGGCCCGCTCGGTCAGCGTGGTCACGTCCGTGCGGCCCGGACGCCACAGCAGCACGGACGGGCCCTCGATCCGCAGCCGGGAGCCGTGGAAGTCGGGCAGCATCACGATGTTCGCGAGCCGGGCGTCCAGGGCGCGGCGCGCGAAGAACTCGTCCGAGGTGCGCACGAGCCACTGGCCGTCGAAGGCGGGGTTGTCGATCTGGACGTCCTGCGCGCCGAAGAGCTTCTGCCACTTCTCGCGGAGGCCCTCGGGCGACAGGTCGACCACGGGCTCGCCCGGGAGCGCGTCGAGCGCCACGACGTGGGCGGTCCGGCGCAGCCCCGGGCGGCGCGTGTCACCGTCGGGCGAGCCGGTGCGCCACGTGTAGGTGAAGGACACCATGTCGAACCCGTCGACGTTGCCCCGGAGCACGTCGCGCGCCGTGCGGTCCAGGCCCACGCCGAACGGCCGGCCGCTCCAGCGCTGGGCGAGCGTCGGGTCCGTGCCCACGTACTCCCACCCGTTCGCCTCGGCCCACCGCTGCACGTCCTGCGAGCGCCCGCGCCCCATGAACCGCGCCGCGGTGACCGTGAAGGTCACGACGCCGACGACGAGCAGGACTAATGCGACAAATGGCCCCATGAACTTAAAGATACAGTAGGGCTAGGCAAAAGTCTCCACGGGGGAGTGATATGGAGACGGCCAGTTTTACGGTAACGGGCTCAGGCGAGGCCGAGGTCCTCGAGGCCGTACAGGTAGTGGTACGGCACCCCGAGCGCCTCGATCTTCTCGCCCGCGCCGGTGGCCCGGTCCACGATCGTCGCGACGCCCAGCACCTCGGCGCCGGCGGCCCGTGCGGCCTCGATCGCCGCGATCGGCGAGCCGCCCGTCGTCGTCGTGTCCTCCACGACGACCACCTTGCGGCCGGCGATGTCCGGGCCCTCGATCTGGCGCTGCATACCGTGCGCCTTGGCCGCCTTGCGCACCACGAACGCGTCCAGGTCCTGCCCACGCGAGGCCGCGGCGTGCAGCAGCGCGTCCGCGATCGGGTCCGCACCCAGGGTCAGGCCGCCGACGGCGTCGATCTCGGCCGTGCCCAGTCCGACCTCCTCCAGGTGGTCCAGGAGCACGTGCCCCACGAGCGGGGCAGCCCGGTGGTGCAGCGTGATGCGGCGCAGGTCGACGTAGTAGTCGGCCTCCTTGCCGGAGGACAGGGTCACCTTGCCGTGCACCACGGCGAGCTCCTTGATGAGCTCGGCGAGCTGCTCGCGCGGGGTCGGGGAGAAGTCAGCGTTCACGGTGCAAGGGTACGTCGCGGCACGCCGCCGACCGGCCGGCCGCCGTCCGCCACCCGGCCGCCCCCGGCATCTGCGAAGGTGTGGCTGTGACCATCATGGACAACGCGGTGTACGTGGACGGCCGGCGCACGGCGAACCCGGCGAGCATCGAGGAGACCTACGAGATCACGCGGGCACGTGGCGGCATCGCGTGGGTCGACCTGGCGTGGCCGACGGCCGAGGAGATCCAGCAGGTCGCCGCCGAGTTCGCCCTGCACCACCTCGCCGTCGAGGACGCCATCGCCGTGCACCAGCGCCCCAAGATCGAGCGGTTCGACGACGCCCTGTTCGTGGTGCTGCACCCCGCGCTCGACCCGGACGGTTCCGGTGACGGCCGGATCGGCCGGGTGGAGTTCGGCACGGTGCACGCCTGGGTGGGCCCGGACTTCGTGGTGACGATCCGCCGGTCCGCCGTGCCGGACCTGGCGACGATGCGCGAGCGGCTGGAGAGCCGGCCGAACCTGCTGCGCCACGGGCCCAGAGCGATCCTCGCGACGCTGCTGGAGCAGGTGGTCGACACCTACCGGCCCGTCGTCACGCGGCTGCGCACCGACATCGACCAGGTCGAGGACCGGCTGTTCTCCCGCGACCCGGAGGTCTCACGGGGGATCTACGAGGCGACCCGCGAGGTGATCGGCTTGCAGCGGGCCACCCTGCCCCTGGTGGACGTGCTGCGCGCGCTGCGCGACGACGCACCGCCCGCGGAGCGCGGACCCGGGTACGTGGAGCTCGAACGCCACCTGCGCAGCGTGCTGGACCACGCCGTCAAGTACGCGGAGACCGCCGACACCTACCGGTCGCTGCTGGCCAACGTGCTGGGCGCGCACTCGACCCTCGTCACGCAGGAGCAGAACGAGCAGATGAAGCAGATCTCCGCGTGGGCGGCGATCCTCTTCGCGCCGTCCCTGGTCGGCACCGTCTACGGCATGAACTTCAGGCACATGCCCGAGCTGCACTGGACGTTCGGGTACCCGCTCGCGCTGCTCGTCATGGTGGTGCTCGGCGCCGTCCTGTACCGCGTCTTCAAGCGGGTCGGCTGGCTCTGACGTCGGCCGGCCCGGCCGGTCAGCGGTACTTGCCGAGCGCCCGGACCGCCCAGCGGGGCGCGGCACGCAGCGCCGCGGAGGCCACCTTGTAGCGCACCGACGGCGTCGACAGGACGACGCCGCGGCGCACGTCCGCCAGGGCCTGCCGGACCACGTCCTCGACGTCGAGCCAGCCCCAGGACGGGACGGCCGACGACGCGGCGTCGGCGATACCCGCGCGCGCGTGGAACTCGGTGTGCATGAACCCGGGGGACAGCAGCGTGGCCGTCACGCCGGTGCCCTTGAGCTCCACCGCGAGGGAGTCGGTGAAGGTCCGCACGTACGCCTTGGCCGCCGCGTACGTGCCGCCGGCGGTGAGGGCCGCGACCGAGCCGACGTTGAGGATCGCGCCCCGGTCGCGTTCGAGCATCTGCCCGACGGCGGCGTGGGTCAGCTCCATCACCGCCGTCACCATGACGGCGATCCCGCGCCGTTCGGTCGTGACGCGGCCCGTCACGAAGTTCCCGCTCGTCGTGAAGCCCGCGTTGTTCACGAGCAGCCCGACGGGACGCAGGTCCCCCTCCCCCGGGCGGCCGCCGACGACGGCGAGCCGCTGCGCGACCCGCGCGACGCCGTCGGCCGTCGAGAGGTCCGCGGGGAGCACCTCGATCGCCACCCCGTAGGCGGAGCTGAGCTCCTCGGCGACCCGGTGGAGGCGTTCCTCGCTCCGCGCGACCAGCACCAGGTCGTGCTGGTCCGCCGCGAGCTGGCGGGCGAACTCGAGGCCCAGGCCGGCGGACCCGCCGGTGATCAGTGCGGTGCTCATACGGCGAGCCTAACCAGTGTTCCCCTAGGCCTCCTCGGCCCGCTCGCGGCGCTTGAGCCAGAGGCCCACGACCAGCAGCACCACGATCGCCCCGTAGGCGGTGGCGGCGAAGGGGCTGGTCACGAGGTAGGACAGGTCGCCCTGGCTGATGGCGAGGGAGCGGCGCAGCCGGTCCTCCGCCATCGGGCCGAGGATCATGCCGACCACCAGCGGCGCCACGGGGTAGCCGTAGCGCCGCATGAAGAACCCGGCCAGCCCGATGATCACCAGCAGCAGCACGTCCACGGGCGAGAAGTTCAGCGCGTACGAACCCAGCGCACCGAACAGGAGGATGCCCGCGTAGAGGTAGTGCCGCGGGATGCGCAGCACCTTGACCCACATGCCCACCAGCGGCAGGTTCAGCACCACCAGCATGAGGTTGCCGACGTACAGGCTGGCGATCAGCGCCCACACCAGCGAGGACTCGCTCTGCAGCAGCAGCGGGCCGGGCTGGATGCCGTAGGACTGGAACGCGACGATGATGATCGCCGCCGTCGCCGTGGTCGGCAGGCCCAGGGTGAGCAGCGGGACCAGCACGCCGGACGCCGCCGCGTTGTTCGCCGCCTCGGGGCCCGCCACCCCCTCGATGGCACCCTTGCCGAACTCCTTGCGCCGCGGTCCGGCGAGCCGCCGCTCCGAGGCGTAGGAGAGGAACGTGGCGACGTCGGCGCCGCCCGCCGGGATGGTGCCGACGGGGAACCCGATGGCCGCGCCGCGCAGCCACGGCTTCCAGGAACGGCGCCAGTCGTCGCGCTTCATCCAGGTGCGCCAGCCCTTCTCGACCGGGATGACCCGCACGGGCCCGTGCCGCATCCGCGAGCCCACGTAGACCGCCTCCCCGACGGCGAACAGGCCGACGGCGACCACGACGACGTCGATCCCGTCGGCCAGGTTGGGCACGCCGAACGTGAACCGCTGCTGGCCGGTGAGCGTGTCGGTGCCGACCAGGCCGAGGAACAGGCCGAGCGACAGCGACGCGAGCCCGCGCGACACCGACGTGCCCAGCAGCGCGCCCACGGTGATGAACGCGACCACCATGAGGGCGAAGTAGTCGGGTTCGCCCAGCCGTACCGCCCAGCGCGCGATGACGGGTGCCAGGAAGGTGAGTGCGACCGTGGCGAGGGTGCCCGCCACGAACGAGCCGATCGCCGCGGTGGCGAGCGCCGCGGCGCCCCGTCCCGCCCGGGCCATCTTGTTGCCCTCGATGGCCGTGACGATCGAGGCGGACTCGCCCGGCGTGTTGAGCAGGATCGACGTCGTGGACCCGCCGTACATGCCGCCGTAGTAGATGCCGGCGAAGACGATGATCGCCGCCGTCGGGTCCAGCGTGTAGGTGAGCGGGAGCAGCAGGGCGATGGTCATCGCGGGGCCGATGCCCGGCAGCACGCCGACCGCCGTGCCGACGAACACGCCGAACAGCGCGTACAGCAGGTACACCGGGTGCAGCACGGTGGCGAAGCCCTCGACGAGGGCGGTGAGGTTATCCACGGAGGAACGGCACCCCTTCCAGGAGCGGGCCGGGCGGGAGCGACAGCCCCAGCAGCCCGCCGAAGACCACCTGGATCAGCAGACCCAGGACGAGACCAGCCAGCGCGGCGCGCCACCAGGGGCGCGCCCCCAGGACCACCGCGGCTCCGGCGAACAGCAGCGCGGCGGCCACCGGCCAGCCGACCACGTTGATGGCGAACACGTGGACCACGAGGATCACCACGAGCAGCACCACCGTGAGCCAGTCGGTCCGGACGGAGGGGTCGACGTCCTCGCCGCCCTCCTCCTGCCCGGCCCGGCCGCTCAGGACCAGCACCACCAGCACCACGCCCGCCGCGAGGAGCAGCGCCCCCACGAGGTACGGGAAGGCGCGCGGACCCAGCGTGTTGGTCGAACCCGGCACCGTGATGCTGCCGGCGGTCACCAGCACGTACACCCCGAGGGCCGCCGTGGCGGCGGCGAGCACGAGCTCACCCCAGCGGCGGCGAGGCGCCTCCACGGGGCCGGGAGTGCCCGACGGCGGTGGCACCGTCGGGCTGTCCGGCGTCCCGGGCGCCGCGGCGTCGGGACTCACTGGACCAGACCGATGTCCCGCAGCACCGCCTGGGCCTCGGCGATGTTGCCCTCGAGGTACGCGTCGAACTCGTCGCCGGCGAGGAAGGCGTCGTCCCAGTCCTTCTCCTGGAGGGTCGCCTGCCACGCGTCCGACCCGGCGAGCTCGGTCACGGCGGAGGTCAGCGCCTCGCGCTCGGCGTCGTCGATCGAACCCGGGGCGACCACGCCGCGCCAGTTCGTCAGGACGACGTCGTAGCCCGCCTCGGTCAGGGTCGGCGTGTCAGGCAGGGCGTCCACCCGCTCCTCGCCCGAGACCGCGAGCGCCCGCAGCTCACCTGCCTCGACCTGCTCGGCGTACTCGCTGATGCCCGAGATGCCCGCGTCGACGTTGTTGCCGAGCAGGGCCGCCAGCGACTCGCCGCCGCCGGAGTAGGCCACGTAGTTGAGGCTGCTCGCGATGTCCTCCGCCGGCAGCCCGGCGGCCTGGAGCAGCATGCCCGCGAGCATGTGGTCGGTACCGCCCGCCGACCCACCGGTGACCGAGACGTCCTTGCCGTTCTTCTCGATGTCCGCCACCAGGTCGTCGACCGTCTCGTACGGCGACTCGGCCGGCACCACGATGACCTCCTGCTCCTCGGTGAGGCGGGCGATCGGCGTCGTGTCCTCGATGCGCGCCTGGGACTGGTTGGTCTCGACGGCCCCCACCATGACCAGGCCCATCACGAGCAGCGTGTTCGGGTCCGGCGCGTTGGCGATGTTCGCCAGCCCGACCGTGCCGCCCGCGCCGTCGACGTTGGTCACCGTCGCCGTACCGACCAGGCCCTCCTCCTGCAGGTCCGTCTGCAGGGCACGGCCCGTCTGGTCCCAGCCGCCGCCCGGCGCCGCCGGGACCACGATGCTGAGCTCGTCGATGGCGGCGTCGGCCGTGCCACCGCCGTTCGACTCCAGGCCTGAACACCCCGTGAGGGCCAGGGCCAGGACGATCCCGACGGGAGCGGCCCCGGTTCGGATGATGCGCATGTCTCCTCCTTGAGCGGATGCGTGGGCGCCGGCGACGTTGCCCGGCCCACCTCGGCGAGAGCGTAGGGAGCGCCGTCCACCCGACCCGGGTTCTGGTCGCAACGAAGGTTGTGGTCGTTTAGGTCACGGCGCCGCGCTACCACCCCGGCCGTTCCGCGGTGCACACTGGCGTCCGTGAGAAGGGCGATGACGCTCCGGGTGCAGCTGCTGGCGCTGCAGGTCGTCATCGTGCTCGTACTCGTCTGCACCACCGGCCTCGTGGCCTCCACGCTGCAGGAACGCCAGCTCCGGGAGGCCTACGCCGACCGGATGACCGGGGTGGCCCAGTCCGTGGCGCGCCTGCCCGCCATCCACGACGCGTTCGACGACGAGGACCCCTCCGCGACCATCCAGCCCATCGCCGAGGTCATCCGCGAGGCGTCCGAGGTCACCTACGTGGTCGTCACCGACGACCACGGCGTGCGCTACTCGCACCCCGACCCCGAGGAGATCGGGCGGCCCGTCTCGACCGACCCCTCCGTGCCGCTGTCCGGGCAGATCTGGACCGGCACCCAGACCGGCACGCTCGGCACGTCCTGGCGGGTCAAGGTGCCCGTCTACGGCGACGCCGCCGACGACGCCTCACCCGCCCCCGTGATCGGCACGGCAAGCGTCGGCATCCTGGAGTCCGAGCTGCGCGCCGACCTCACCGACGACCGCGGCTGGCTGCTCGGGGCGCTCGCCGCCGCCACGGTGGTGGGCGTGCTCTGCGCGGCGTGGGTGACCCGGCTGGTGCGGCGCCGGATCTACCTGCTGGAGCCCGAGGACATCGCGGGGCTCCTGGAGACCCGGGGCCTGACCGACGCCCTGCGGTCCCGGTCCCACGAGTTCGCCAACACCGTCCACGTGATCTCGGGGCTCCTGGAGCTGGGCCGCACCGAGGAGGCGGTGGCGTTCATCGAACGCTCGGGCCACGGCGGGCTGCTCAGCACGTCGGCCGTCGCGCCCGGGGTGCGCTCCCCCGAGCTGGCCGCGCTGCTCCTGGTCAAGACCATCACCGCGCGCGAGCGGGGCGTCACGCTGGACGTCACGGAGGACTCCGTGCTGGACCCGCCGACGACCACGGACAGCTCGTCCCTGCACACCGACGCCCTGGTGGTGCTCGGGAACCTGATCGACAACGCCGTGGACGCCGCGGCACCCCAGGGCCGGGTCCGTGTGCACATGACCGCGGACGGCGCGGCCCTGCACCTCCAGGTGGACGACGACGGCCCCGGCATCCCCGACCACCTGCACCACCAGGTGTTCAAGGCCGGGTTCTCCACGAAGGTCCCGGCCGACCGCGAGCACAGCCGCGGCATCGGGCTGGCGCTGGTGCGGCGCGTGGTGGACCGGCGCGAGGGCGAGGTGGTGCTGGGGTCCGGAGACCTCGGCGGGGCGCGGGTGAGCGTGTCGCTACCGGTGGCGGGCGGGGGTGGGGTGCGGGGTTCGGGTGAGGTGCAGGGTTCCGGTGAGGTGGGGGATCGCGGGGGCGGGGTGCGGGCCTTCCGTGAGGTGGGGGATCGCAAGGGCGCCGCGCGGGCCCTCCGCGAGGCGGGGGATCGTGGGGGTACCGCGCGGACCTCCCGCGACGCGAAGGTTTGCGAGGGTGCCGCGACGGATGGTGGTGGCGTTGGTGCTCGCACCGGGGCTCGCCTTGGGGCGAGCGCTGGGGCGACAGCCGGTGCGGCCTCGCCGGAGGGACGGCGGCATGTCTGATCAGAGCGCTCCCCCCGCCCGGACGCTCCTCGTGGAGGACGACCCGGCCGTCGCCGTCGTGCACCGGGGTTTCGTCGAGAGCCATCCGCGGTTCGTCGTGGTGGGCGAGGCGCGCACGGGCACCGACGCCCTGCGCCTGGCGGCGGAGCTCCGGCCCGACCTGGTGCTGCTCGACCTGCACCTGCCGGACATCGGCGGCCTGGACGTCCTGCGACGGCTCCGCCTGCTGCCGGGGCCGCCCGTCGACGTCGTCGCCACCACGGCGGCCCGCGAGCTCGACAGCGTGCGGCAGGCCATGGCCGGTGGCGTGGTCGCGTACCTGGTCAAGCCGTTCACGTCGGCCGCGCTGCGCGAACGACTCGACGAGGTGTGGCAGCGGCGCGAGGACGTACGCCGTGCGCAGGCGACGCTCGACCAGGACCAGGTGGACCAGCTCCTCGCGGGGCCTCGCCTGGGGCTGCCGCCGAAGGGACTCTCCGAACGGAGCCGGGCGCTGGTGCAGGAGGCGCTGATGCGGCTCTGCGGGGTGGGCGAGGGGGCGGTGGCGGGTGCTGCGGCGGGGGGTGCTGCCGTGGCGGGTGATGCCGGGGCGGTGTCGGGCGGGATTCTGGCGGGTGGCGCGCGGCCGGGTGGCGCGGCGTCGGGCCGGGCGGCGTCGGGTGGCGCGGCGTCAGACGGGGCGGTGTCGGGCGGGGCGGCGTCGGGCCACGTGGAGGTGCGCGATGCCTCGGCCGCCGAGGTCGCCGAGGCCGTCGGGATGTCCCGGGTGAGCGCCCGGCGCTACCTGGAGCACCTGGTCACCGAGGGCCGCGCCCAGGTCACGCCCCGCTACGGCGCGACGGGCCGCCCGGAGAACCGCTACCGCCCCCGCTGACCGGACCGCAGCGGCAGTCCGGCCGCCGGCGGTCGTCCAGCCGCCGGCGGTCGTCCAGCCGCCGGCGGTCGCCCAGCCCGGGACGCCGCACCGTCGACGCCGCCGCCGCCAGCGGGTCGAGGGTGGTCAGAGCGGGGCCGCCAGGGGGTCCGGGGTCGGGTGGACCGGACCGGTCGCGGTGTCGTACGTGAAGCCCTCGCGGACCCAGTACTCGAAGCCGCCGATCATCTCCTTGACCTCGTAGCCGAGCTTCGCGAACTCCAGCGCGGCCTTGGTCGCCGCGTTGCAGCCCGGACCCCAGCAGTACGTCACCACGGGCCGGTCACGGTCGATGGTCTTCTCGGCACGCAGCCGCACCTTGCCGCTCGGCAGGTGCACGGCGCCGGGCACGTGGCCCTGGTCCCACGACTCCTGCGAGCGGACGTCGACCAGGGTGAACGAGGCGCCCGCGGCCAGGTCCGCGTGCACGTCGGCGACGTCGGTCTCGAAGGCGAGCCGCCCGGCGAAGTGCGCGACGGCGGCGGAGGTGTCCTGAGTGGTGGTCATGCCCCGAGTGTGCGGACGCGTCGCGCGCCGGACAAGAGCGCGGACGCGCACTGCTCCTGAAGCATCCGTAAGACGCGCTACTCCGAGCACAGGGCGCCGCCTGCCGCCGTCGCCCACAGCCGTCACACGGCCTGCAGCAGGTGCGGGTGCTGTGCCTCCACCACGTTCGGGTGAGCACGCACGCGGCTCTTGAGCCAGTTGTCCCCGAACACCGCGTGCAGCGGGTTGGCCGGGTCCCGCGTCACGCCCGGGGCCGCGGCGCGGAGGGACGGCGGGAGGTCGATAGTCGGGATGGTCGCGTCGAGCGCGGGCCCGTGGAAGTACGGGATGGAGATGCGGTCCGTGCCCGGCGGCGGGGACACGACGCGGTGCAGGGTCGCCTTGAGGTAGCCGTCCGTCGCGATCTCCAGCAGCTCGCCGATGTTGACCACGAACGCACCGTCCGGCGGCACGACGTCGAGCCACTCGCCGTCCTTCTCGACCTGCAGGCCGGCCTTGCCGTCCTCGACCGAGAGGAGCGTGAGCACGCCCAGGTCCTTGTGCGCGCCGACCCCCTGGGCGGGCGCGGCCGCCGCCACACCGGGATAGCGGGCGATCTTCAGGTGCGGGGACGGTCGCTCGAACACGGCGTCGAACGTGTCGGACGGCGCCCCGAGCGACTCCGCCCAGGACCGCAGCAGCCGCGTGGCGACGGCGTCGAGCCGGGTCAGCCACTCCTCGGCGACCTGGCGCAGGGCGGGCAGGGAGGCGGGCCAGAGGTTCGGGCCCTCCAGGATCCAGTGGTCGGGGATGCCGGGGCCGGCCGGCACCGCGGGCCGCTCGGCCCCGATGTCGATCTGCTCGCGCTGGTCGACGCGACCGAGCGTGCGTTCGCCGCCCATACGCGTCCAGCCCCGGAAGTGGGGGCTGCGGACGTTCTCGATGGCGAGCTTCTGCTCCTCGGGGAGGGCGAAGAACTCGCGGGCGGTGGCGTAGGCGCGGTCGATCAGGTCACGGGGTACGCCGTGGCCGACCAGGGAGAAGAAGCCGACCTCGTGGGTCGCGCGCCGCAGCTCGTCGCGGAAACGGGCCTGGTCGTCGGGGCTGCCGTCGAGCAGCGAGAGGTCCAGGACGGGGATGCCGGGCATGAGGGAGTCCTTTCGAGGGATGCGGGTACGCCGACGGCGGCAGTCCCGGCATCCGCCGACGCCTCGGCCCGGTGCCCGCGACCGCCCGGAGGAGCGAACGCGGAAGCCCGGCACAGGTGCACGGATGTGATGTGTGAGCAGGGACTGCTGTCGGCGGCGCGAGGGATCGCGCCAGGGGGTCGCCGGTTCGGCGACCGCTCAGCGGCGACAGCAGGAACAGAAGAAGGTGCTCACGATGCGAGACACGCTAGCACCCAGGTGGCACCCCGGCACAGGCCCGCGCTCAGTCGGTGACGGCGTCACGCAGGAAGCGGACGACGCGGCGCGCCCGGAACATCAGGGCGTAGCCGATGGCGATCACGTGCCCCACCACGCGCATCGTCTCGTTGACGGCGCCCTCCAGCAGGGTGTCCTCGTCGTCGACCACGCCGTCACGGGCCGACCGGAGGCTGAGGATGCGGGCCCGGTCGTCGGGACCGAGCTCCTCCAGGAGCTTCGGCACCGTGGACAGCGACTCCGCGAAGGGGGCGTTGCGCCGGAGCACGGGCTTGATGATGTCCTCGGGCTCGAGGAACTTGCCGGCGATGATCACCACCGCGACGATCGACCGCCGTCGGGCGTACTCCGCGAGGACGGCGCCCGCGCCGGCGGACGCACCCATGAGCGCGACCCGCTCGCCTCGTCGCTCGCACTGCTCCACCAGGGCGTCCAACCGGTCCAGGCGTTCCTGGAACGTCGCGTCCGACGACCAGCGGACCCGGAACATCGTGGTGCGCACGCCGAGGGCCCGCCACGTGCGCAGCGCCTCGCGCTGGAGGTGCACCAGGGGCGGCAGGCGGTCGCCGAGACCGGGTACGAAGATCACCCGGATCGGGCTCTTGCCGGTGCGCGCCGTGCGGGTCGCCAGACCCTCCGCGCCACCGGTCAGAGGATTCACGCTCGACGCAGGGTCCTCCGCACCCGGCGCCGCCGAAACAGCCGGCGTCGAGCTGCCGAGCGCAGGGAGCTCGCTGTCGCTGCTGGTCACGTGCTCGCTCATCTCGCGCAGGAGGTTACACGGGGCTGGGCGTACCCTGCGTCAGGTTCGGGGGAGCGCGGACTCACGTCAGGTCCAGGACCGGCGTCGCCTCGCGCAGCCGCCGTGTGTACTCCTGCCGTGGTTCGTCGTAGACCTGCGCCGTCGGGCCCTGCTCCACGATCAGGCCGTCGTGCAGCACCGCGACGTGGTCGCAGACGTGCCGGACCACGCCCAGGTCGTGCGAGACCAGCAGCAGCGTCAGGGCGTGCTCGTCAGCGAGCCGGGCGAGCAGGTCCAGCACCTGCCGGCGCACGGAGACGTCGAGCGCGCTGACCGGCTCGTCCGCCACGAGGACACGGGGACGGCACACCAGGGCGCGCGCGATGGCGATGCGCTGCCGCTGCCCGCCCGAGAACTGGTGCGGGTAGCGGCCCGCCGCGTCGAGCGGCAGGCCGACGGCGTCCAGCATCTCCCGGACGGCGTCGCGCCGGGCCGACGCGGCCCGCGGGCCGCCCTCACGGATGTTCGCCGGGTTGAGCAGCGGCTCGGCCACGATGTCGCCCACGGTCATCCGGGGGTCGAGCGACGCGTACGGGTCCTGGAAGACGACCTGGAGGGCGGCACGCAGGCCCCCGAGGTCACGCGGCCGGGCCGGGCTCAGCTCGACGCCGGTGGTCACGACCCGGCCCGACGTCGCCCGGTCCAGCCCCGCGACGATCCGCAGCAGCGTGGACTTGCCCGAGCCGGACTCGCCGACCAGGCCGAACCGCTGCCCCGCGGCCACCTCCAGCGAGACCCCGCGCAGCGCCGCGACCTCCTGGCCGCGGCCCCGGTAGACCCGCGTCACGTCCTGGACCTGGACCACCGCGGCCGGGGCAGGGGCAGGGGCTACCACGGCCGAGGCAGGGGCCGTCGCGGCCCCGTCGGAGCCTCCCGCGATCGGGACCCCATCGGATCCGGTCCCCTCCGGGGTTCCGGCCGCCCGCACCTCGACACGCCCGCGCGCGGCCGGCCCCGGCAACGGCTCCAGGACCGACGCCGCCAGCAGGCGCCGCGTGTACTCGTGCCGGGGGTTCGCGAAGACCTCGGCGACCGGCCCCTCCTCGACCACCGCGCCGTCGAGCAGCACCACCACGCGCTCGCACACCTGGGACACGACGGCCAGGTCGTGCGTGATGAACAGCAGCCCGGCACCGCGCTCGCGGACCAGCCGCACCACGAGGTCCAGCACCTGGCGCTGCACGGTCACGTCCAGGGCGGTCGTCGGTTCGTCCGCCACGAGCACCGGCGGGTCGTTGGCCAGTGCCATCGCCAGCACCACCCGCTGCCGCTGGCCCCCGGACAGCTCGTGCGGGTAACGGCGGGCGGCGCCGTCGGGCAGACCCACCTCCGCGAGGAGCGCGGCGGCCCGCTGCGCGGCGGCCGCGCCGGACGTACCGTGCACCGTCATGGCCTCGGCCACCTGCCGGCCCACGCGCACGAGCGGGTCGAGGGCCGTCATCGGCTCCTGGAACACCATGGAGATCTCCCGGCCGCGCAGCCGGGCGAGGTCCCGCTCGCTCCGGTCCAGGAGGTTCCCGTCCACGCCGGCGAGGCCGACGTGCCCGGACGCGGTGACGCCGTCGGGCAGCAGACCGAGCGCCGCGAGCGCCGTCATCGTCTTGCCCGAGCCGGACTCCCCGATCAGGCCGACGCGCTCGCCCGGGGCCACACGCACCGAGAGGTCGTCCAGGAGGGTGCGGCCGCCGTGGGTGCGGACGGTGAGGTGGCGCAGGTCGAGGGCGGCGGGGGCGTCCGGCGCGCCGCCCTCGACCGAGGCGGGGTCCGGGCCGGGCCCGGACGGCGTGCCCGGGGAACGCTCGGCGGAGGCGTCGGCCTGTCCGACGGCGGCGAGGCGCGGGTCGAACACGTCACGCAGCCCGTCGCCCAGCAGGTTGAACCCGAGCACCGCGACCGCCACGGCCACGCCGGGCACGATCGCGAGATGGTCGGCCACGCCGAGGAACTGCTGGGACTCCTGCAGCATGCGGCCCCACGACGGCGTGGGCGGGGGCGTGCCCAGGCCGAGGAACGACAGCCCGGCCTCAGCGAGCACGGCGACGGCGAAGTTGACGGAGCACTGCACCAGCACGGTGCCCGCGATGTTGGGCAGCACGTGCCGCCGCGCGATCGCGAGCTCGCCGCGGTTGGCGGCCCGGGCGGCGAGCACGTAGTCGGAGCGCATCACCTGGAGGGTGCCGCTGCGGGCCACGCGCGCGAACGCGGGGATCGAGCCGATGCCGAGCGCGACCATGGCGGTCACGGTGCCCGCACCGTAGACGGCGCCCAGCACGATGGCGAGCAGCAGCCCCGGGAACGCGAGCAGGATGTCGCTGCCCCGCATGAGCAGGGCACCGAGCCGCCCGCGGCGCATGCCCGCCAGCACGCCGAGGGGTACGCCGGCCACGGCCGCGATGCCGACGGCGACCACCCCCACCAGCAGGGTGATCTGCGCGCCGGCCATCACCTGGGAGAACACGTCGCGGCCGTAGCGGTCGGTGCCCAACCAGTGCTCGGCGCCGGGCGGCAGCAGGCGTTCGCCGCCCGCGTGCTCCGGGTCGTAGGGGGTCCAGACGAGGGACACGAGCGCGGTGACCAGCACGAGCCCGACCAGCACCGCGCCGATGACGAGCTGGGGGTGCACCCGGCGACGACGGCGCGGCACGTCCGTGAGCGGCGGCGCGGTGCCGGCGGCGGCGACGGTGCGCGGATCGGTCATGACGCCCTCCGCAGCCGCGGGTCCAGCAGGGTGTAGGCGAGGTCGACCAGGAAGTTCAGCAGCACCACCAGGACCACGAGCACCGCCACGATCGACTGCACGGCGAGCAGGTCACGGTTGCCCACGGAGTCCAGCAGGAGGCTGCCGAGGCCCGGCACGGCGAACACCCGCTCGATCACGACGGCGCCGATCAGCATCGACGCGATCTGCACGCCCACCACGGTCACGATCGGCACGCCGGCGTTGCGCAGCCCGTGGCGCACCAGGGCCCCGGCGAAGGTGAGGCCCGTGGCCCGGGCGGTGCGCAGGAAGTCCTCGCGCATGATCTCCAGCACGGCGCTGCGCACGTAGCGCGTGATGATCGCGGCCTGCACGGACCCCAGGGCGACAGCCGGTAGCAGCACGTGGCGCCAGAACTCGCCGAGGTCGTCGGCGGGTGCCGTCCACCCGCCCGACGGCAGCCAGCCCAGCCGCACCGCGAACAGCGACACGAGCAGCACCCCGACGAGGAAGTTCGGCACGGCCACACCGACCTGGCTGAGGGCGGACAGCGCGACGCCGCCCGCGTTCCGGTGCCAGACGGCGGCCAGCGTGCCGAGCGGTACCGCCACCACGAGCGCGATCAGCATGCCGAGCAGCACCAGGATGCCGGTGACCTGGACGCGGTCGGCGACCAGCGGCGTGAGGTCCTGCGACGTCACGTAGCTCGTCCCGAGGTCCCCGGTGAACAGCCCGCCCATCCACTCCAGGTACTGGACGAGCAGCGACCCGTCCGTCCCGTGCTCGGCGCGCCAGGCCGCGAGCGCCTCGGGCGACGCCTCGATGCCGAGCGCGACGACGGCGGGGTCGCCGGGCAGCACCCGCAGCAGCACGAAGATCGCCGCCGTCGCCACCAGGAGCGTGGCGACGAGCTGGGCGGCGTGCGAGGCGAGGTGTCTGAGCACGGGCGGTGGCGGCGTCGGGCCCGGTCAGTCGGACCAGCGCAGGCCGGTCAGGTCCATGGACTCCGTGGTGGCGTTCGCGGCGATGCCCGTCAGGGCGGCGTCGGCCACCACCGTGTTGGGGAAGAGGAACAGCGGGTCGCTCGCGGCGTCGTCCACGATCATCCGGGCCACCTCCTGCATGCCCGCGACGTACTGGTCCGGGCTGCCCTCGTCGGCCTGCTCGGCGACCTGTGCGACCTGCGGGTTGTCGTAGCCGATGTAGTAGTCGGGGTCCCCGAAGATCGTCAGCATGTCCCGAGCCTCGGTGTGGAGGATCACCGACATCTGGTAGTCGTGCTCGGTGAACACCTTGTCCAGCCAGACGGCGGGGAACTCCGCGGGGACGATGGTCGCGTCGATGCCGACGTCCGCGAGCTGCGACACCACCACCTGGGCCACGGCCTCCGCGTAGGGGCGGGTCGGCACGTCGAAGGTGATGCTCAGGTCCTCGACGCCGGCCTCGGCCAGGAGCTCGCGGGCGCGGTCCGGGTCGTACGGGTAGGCGTCGGTCAGGTCCTGGTAGTAGGGGTCGGTCGGCGGCACCATCGAGCCGATGAGCTCGCCGTGGCCCGCCCACGCCGTGTCGAGCACGGCCTGGCGGTCGATCGCGTACATGACGGCGCGGCGCACCCGGAGGTCGTCGAAGGGCGGCTCGGCGTTGTTCAGGGCCAGCAGGACCTCGCCGGTCGAGGTGCCGTCGACGACCTGCAGGCGGTCGTCCTGCTCCAGGCCGGCCAGCAGGTCGGGCGCCTGCATGTTGTACGCCATGTCGACGTCGCCGGCGCGCACCGCGTTGGCCTGCGCGTTCGCGTCGGCGAAGTAGCGGACGGTCACCTCGCTGATCGCGGGGGCGTCGCCCCAGTAGTCGTCACGGGCGGCGAGCGTGACGTGCTCGCCGGTCGCGACCTCCGTCACGGTGTACGGGCCGGTGCCAACCGCCTCGGTGGCCAGGTCCGCGGACAGGTCGTCCGGGAACATCGCGCCGACCGACGTGCCCATGTCGAACAACCACGCGTTGCTCGGGTGCCGCAGGGTGACGACGACCTCGGTGTCGCTGGTCGCCTCGGCGCTCTCGACGACGTCCATCTTGGACTTCAGGCTCAGCGTCCAGTCGTCCTGCACGCGGGCGATCGACGAGACGACGTCGTCGGCGGTGAAGGCGGAGCCGTCGGAGAACGTGACGCCGTCGTGCAGCGTGAACGTGTAGACGGTGCGGTCCCCGCTGACCTCCCACGACTCGGCGAGCTGCGGCTGCACCTCGCCCTCCTGGTCGATGGCCACCAGGCCCTCGTACACGTTGTTCATCAGGAGCTGCGGGATGGCCGAGCCCGACGTCGTCGTGAAGTCGAGGTTGGTCGGCTCCCCGGTGAGCCCGACGACGACGTCCGTGCGGGCACCGCCGTCCGCGCCGGAGGAGCTGCCGGCGGAGCACGCCGCGACCAGGGCCGTTGACGTGAGGACGACGACGGCGCCGAGGGCGCGACGCCCGCTGAGGATCTGCACGCGACCAGCCTAGTCGGGGTGAAACATCTCGATTATCGCCGGTCCGGAAGTGGGGCCGGGATCACAGCGCGGGGCACCCCACGTACGCTGTCCGGGTGCGCCTCGTGACCTGGAACGTGAACTCCATCCGCACCCGGATCGACCGCGTGCTCGCCTTCCTGGACCGGTCGCAGGCCGACGTGCTGGCGATCCAGGAGACCAAGTGCCGTGACGACCAGTTCCCCGCCGCGGCGTTCGAGGCCGCGGGGTACGAGGTCGCGCACTTCGGGCTCTCGCAGTGGAACGGCGTGGCCATCGCGTCGCGCGTCGGGCTGGACGACGTCGCCACCCGGTTCCCCGGGCAGCCCGGCTTCGCGAAGACGATCACCGCCGACGGTCCGGACGCGCTGCTCGACGTGGATCCGCCGATCGAGGCACGCGCCATCGGTGCGACGTGCGGCGGCGTCCGCGTGTGGAGCCTCTACGTGCCGCACGGCCGGGCGCTGGACGACCCGCACTACGCGTACAAGCTGGCCTGGCTGGAGGCCCTGCGCGAGGCCGCGGTGACCTGGGCCGGAGCGCAGGACGCCGTCGCGCTCATGGGCGACTGGAACGTGATCCCGCTCGACACCGACGTGTACGACGCCGCCGCCTTCGCGGGCAAGACCCACGTGTCGCCGCCCGAACGGGCCGCGTTCGACGCCTTCGGCGACGCGGGCTACACCGAGCTGACGCGGAAGTTCCTCCCCGCCGAGCACACGTACACCTACTGGGACTACCAGCAGCTCGCCTTCCCCCGGAACAAGGGCCTGCGGATCGACTTCTGCTGGGCCTCGCCCGCGCTGGCGCCCCGTGCGGCGGGCGCTCTCGTGGACCGTGACGAGCGCAAGGGCAAGGGCGCCTCCGACCACGTGCCGGTGATCGTCGACCTGGCGGACTGACACCGCCCGCGTACGCCCGACGCCCGCTGCGGGTTCCACCCGCGATGGGGAAATCAGCGGGTGAAATTGTCCATATCTCGAGTGCGCCCGAACCGGGCACCGTTCCGGTGATCAGGTCGTTGCCGAATATCGGTAAGTTAACCTGCATGACGTCGACGCCCGACCAGTTCCCGGCCTCCACCGAAGCCGCAGGGACCCCCGAGACGGATCCTGTCGAGAAGGCGTCCGCGGGGAAGTCGGAGCAGGAGCACGTGACGGACGGCGACGCGGGCACGACGCCGGTGAGCGCCACGGACGAGCGAGCCGAGCCCGCCGCGGACGGCGACGGCGCGAACAGCGACGAGATCGGGCCGGACGAGGCGGTCCCGAGCGCGGGCGACACCGCGAACGAGCAGGCCGCCGAGGAGGCTGCGCCGGAGCCGGAGCCTACGGACGACGGGATCGAGACCGCTGACGAGACCGTCGGCGAGACGGCGGTCGAGGCCACGGAGCCGGAGGCGTCCACGGAGGCCGCGGCACAGACGGAGCGGGCGGCCACGGGCGGCGGCCCCGGCGGTCGCAGCGAGGCGCCCACCGAGGAGATCAGCGTCGTGCCGCCCGCCTCGCCCGAGGAGGCGACGCCGCCGACCGCCACCCCGCCGAGCAAGACCGCACCCGCGGAAGCCACCCCGCCGAGCGCGACCGCACCCGCGAGCGCCGCACCCGCCGACGCCGCACCCGCCGACGCTGCGCACGCCGACGCTGCGCACGCCGGGGACGCTCCGGCCGACGGTCCGGGGTCCGCAGACACTCCGGCCCCGACGGAAATGCAGGCCCCGACGGCGCAGGCCGCGGACACGCCGGCCCCCGGCACGACCGAGCCCGCGTCACCTGAGGAGCGCGAGAAGCCCGAGGAGCGCGAGAGGCCCGAGGAGCCCGCACCGGCCACGGCCTCCGACGCGGAGAACGCACGGTCCACGACGTCCGTGGCCCCGATCACCGACGCCGACCTCGACTTCAAGGCGCTGTCGTTCGCGGCGATCGCCGAGGCGCACAAGAAGGCGCTCGGGCCGCGCACCGTGGTCGGCGAGGTCAGCACGGACCGCGGCCGGGAGCCAGGGGCCGGCACCGAGGACACGTCGGCCGCGACCCCGGCGGACCCGCCTGCCGACGGCGCGGAGACCGAGCAGGCAGACGTCGAGCAGACAGACGTCGAGCAGACAGACGTCGAGCAGACAGAGTCCGAGCAGGCCGCCGTCGAGCACACGGACGCCGAGCACACTGCCCCGTCACAGGCCGTCGATGACGCCGAGGCGACCGGCACGCCGGACCTGTTCGCCGCGCCCACCACGCACACCCCGCCGACGGCCGCCCCACCGAGCCCGTTCCCGACCCCCGCGGCACCCGTGCAGCACCACCCGGGAGCGCCGGCCCAGCCCACCGCCCCGCAGCAGCCGCCGTCGCCGTTCCCGGCGGCACCCGGGAACGCGGCGCACGGGTTCCCCGCCGTGCACGACTACGCTCCCGAGGCCACGTACGCGGGCTGGCGTCCGGCCACGCCCGCCGACGAGTCCGCCAAGCGCCGCCGCTACGCCCTGGTCGGGGGCGCCGTGGTGGCGGTGATCGCGGTGGTGGCGGTGGTCGCCGTCGTCGTGAACATGGTGGCCCGGCAGCAGTGGGAGCCGATCGAGGCGATGATCGCCGAGCCCCGCGAGGTGCACCCGCTCCAGCTCGTGCTCGGGTCCTGCGTGGAGACCGTCCCCGACGACGGTGAGGTCTCCGAGGTGCTCGCGGTGCCCTGCGACGAGCCGCACACGGCACAGGTCGTCGGGCGCACCGACTTCGCGGACGCCGCCGTCTGGCCGGGACGTGACGAGGTGGACAAGCGCGTGGCCCAGGTGTGCGGCACCAAGCAGCTCGGACCGGTCGCGCGGAACAGCCCGGTCGTGAACACCGTGCGGTACGTGGTGTGGGGCCCGAGCGAGGCGTCGTGGGACGACGGCGACCGGGTCGGGCTGTGCCTCGCGGCCACCGCGGACCCGATCACGCAGGATCTGCTGCAGTGACCGCCTGGCGCGGCGGCAGCAGCAGCGCGGGCGCCGCCGGGCTCTGACCGACGCAGCCGTCGAGCAGGGTCTGCCCCAGCGGGGTCGGCGCGTGGATCACGGAGTTGCGCTCCCGCCCGGACGCGACCAGCCCTGCGTTGCGCAGCACGGTCGCGTGCTCCGACGCGGAGGCCGGCGAGATCGCGAGCCGCTGGGCGATCTCACTGGTCGTGGCCCCGGTACCGAGTGCGCGCAGCACGGACGCCCGGGTCCGGCCGAGCAGCGCGGTGAGCTGACGGCCGCCGCCGGACGCCGCCTCCAGGCCGTGCTCCGGCACCGCGTGCTCGTGCACGATCGGGTAGAGCAGCACGGGCGGCAGCTCCGGGTCGGCCAGCGTGATCGGGGCACGGAAGCAGAAGTACGACGGGATGATCAGCAGGCCGCGACCGGCCAGGTCGACGTCCCGCTCCGCCGCCGTCACCACGGACAGGACCGGGTGCTCCCACCGCACCGAGGGGTGCAGGGTCCGCAGGGCCTGCTCGGTACCGCCCTCCACCCAGGCCCGGGTCCGGGCGGCCCGGTCGAGGTCGACGGCGGCGCGGATCCCGCTCCAGTACGGCCCGATCGCCTGCTCGTAGTAGGCCCGCATCGCGACGCCGAGCCCGCGGACGGCCGGCGCGGACCCGGACGCGAGGTCGCGCATCCACAGGTGCGGCCGGGTCCCGCGCGTCAGCCGCGCCAGGTCGGTGCCGAGCCGGGACCGGGAGGTCGAGAGCACGGCGTCGAGGCCCGTCTCGAAGTCGTCCGTGCCGGTGAGCGGCGTGAGGAAGTCCGGCGAGTAGCCGCGCGGCGGTGCCAGGCGCAGCAACATCCTGGCTGCGGGCGGCAGACCCGACAGCACCCGCCCGCGCCAGGCCGCGAACATCGGCACGCTCGGGCGCTGGTTCACCACGTGGGCGCTGAGCAGCACCTCCCACATAGGGTCCGGGCCCGGTGCTATCCGGACCCGGGCAAGATCGTCCGACGTGAAGTGGAACCGCAGCATCAGGCCCTCCCTGACCGTCCGCCTCTCCCCGTGGCCCCCGTTGGCTCGCCCCCCGCGGCCCCTGACGTGCGGGACCCCGGTACGTGACGCGCCACGCACCGATTCACCCGCACTCTGAGGGACGCGCGGGTGAACCGGTACTGGTCGGCCAGGCCTACACCTTCACAACACCGTCACACGGGTCGCGGTTCCGGGCCCTCGGGTCAGACGGTCTGGGGCTGCCTGCCGAGGGTCAGCCCCTCGCCCTCCCCGCGGTCCACGACCACCGCGTCCCCGTCGGACACCTCGCCGGAGAGCAGCAGCCGGGCGAGGCGGTCGCCGATCTCGCGCTGCACCAGGCGGCGCAGCGGCCGGGCACCGTAGGCGGGGTCGAAGCCCTCCAGGGCGAGCCACTCGCGGGCGGCCGGTGTCACGTCCAACGTGATGCGCCGGTCACCGAGCCGCGTGGCGAACGCGTCCACCTGCAGGTCCACGATGCTGCCCAGCTCGTCGAGCGTCAGGGCGTCGAAGACCACGACGTCGTCCAGCCGGTTGAGGAACTCCGGCTTGAACGCCGCGCGCACGGCCGTCATGACGGACTCGCGCCGCTCCTCGTCCGACAGCATCGGTTCCACGAGGAACTGCGAACCGAGGTTGGAGGTCAGCACCAGGATGGTGTTGCGGAAGTCCACGGTGCGGCCCTGGCCGTCCGTCAGGCGCCCGTCGTCGAGCACCTGGAGCAGGATGTCGAAGACCTCGGGGTGCGCCTTCTCCACCTCGTCCAGCAGCACCACCGTGTAGGGCCGCCGCCGCACGGCCTCGGTGAGCTGACCGCCCTCCTCGTACCCGACGTACCCCGGAGGGGCACCGACGAGGCGGGCCACGGAATGCTTCTCCCCGTACTCGGACATGTCGATGCGCACCATGGCGCGCTCGTCGTCGAACAGGAAGTCGGCCAGCGCCTTGGCGAGCTCCGTCTTGCCCACGCCCGTGGGGCCGAGGAACAGGAAGGACCCCGTGGGCCGGTCGGGGTCGGCGACGCCCGCCCGGGTACGTCGCACGGCGTCGGACACCGCGGACACCGCGGCCTTCTGACCGATGAGGCGCTGCCCGAGCACCTCCTCCATGTGCAGGAGCTTCTCGGACTCGCCCTGGAGCAGGCGCCCGGCGGGGATGCCGGTCCACGCCGCGACGACCTCCGCGATCTCGTCGGCACCGACCTTGTCCGCGATCATCGGCTGGTCCGGGGACGGCAGGCTCTCGACCTCGGACTCCTCCTGCTCGGCCGCGGCGAGCTGCTTCTCGACCCCCGGGATCTCGCCGTACCGGATCCGGGCGGCACCCTCGAGGTCGCCCTCGCGGAGCTTGCGCTCGGCGTCGGTCCGCAGCTCGTCGAGGCGCGCGCGCAGGTCACCGACGCGGTTGTGGCCCGCCTTCTCGGACTCCCAGCGCGCGGTGAGCGCGGCCAGGGCCTCCCGGCGGTCAGCCAGGTCGGCGCGGAGGCGCTCCAGCCGGTCCTTCGACGCCGCGTCCTCCGACTCGGACAGGACCACCTCCTCCATCTCGAGCCGCGTGACGGCACGCTGCAGCTCGTCGATCTCCACCGGGGACGAGTCGAGCTCCATGCGCAGGCGCGACGCCGCCTCGTCGACCAGGTCGATCGCCTTGTCCGGAAGCTGCCGTCCGGAGATGTACCGGTCGGAGAGCGTGGCCGCGGCCACGAGCGCCGAGTCGGCGATCGTCACCTTGTGGTGCGCCTCGTAGCGCTCCTTGAGCCCGCGCAGGATCGCCACCGTGTCCTCGACCGACGGCTCGCCGACGAAGACCTGCTGGAAGCGCCGCTCCAGGGCCGGGTCCTTCTCGATGTGCTCGCGGTACTCGTCGAGGGTCGTGGCACCCACGAGACGCAGCTCGCCGCGCGCCAGCATCGGCTTGAGCATGTTGCCGGCGTCCATGGCACCCTCGCCGCCGGCTCCCGCGCCGACCACCGTGTGCAGCTCGTCGATGAAGGTGACCACCTCGCCGTCCGACGCCGTGATCTCCTCCAGGACCGCCTTCAGCCGCTCCTCGAACTCACCCCGGTACTTGGCACCCGCGACCATGCTCGCCAGGTCCAGCGCGACCAGACGCTTGCCCTTGAGGGACTCGGGCACGTCACCGGCGACGATGCGCTGGGCCAGGCCCTCGACGACGGCGGTCTTGCCGACGCCGGGCTCGCCGATGAGCACCGGGTTGTTCTTGGTGCGGCGGCTGAGCACCTGGATCACGCGGCGGATCTCCGAGTCGCGGCCGATCACCGGGTCCAGCTTGCCGTCCCGGGCCTGCTGGGTCAGGTCCGTTCCGTACTGCTCCAGCGCCTTGTACGTGCCCTCCGGGTTGGGGCTGGTGACCCGCCCGGACCCGCGGACGGCGGGCAGCGCCGCGCGCAGGGCGTCGGCGGTGGCCCCGGCGTCGGACAGGATGCGGGCCGCGGACGACTGGCCGGCCGCCAGCGCGATGAGCAGGTGCTCGGTCGAGACGTACTCGTCACCCAGCCCCTGGGCCTCCTTGCCCGCCAGGTCGAGCACCGTCGCCAGGGCGCGGCTCGCGCTGGGCTGGGCGGTGCTCGCGCCGCTGGCCTGGGGCAGGGCGACGAGCGCCGCGCGCACCTGCTGTCCGATGGCCTGCGCGTTCGCCCCGACCGCGTCGAGCAGCCCGACGGCCACGCCGTTCTCCTGCTGGAGCAGCGAGGCGAGCAGGTGGACCGGCTCGAGCTGCGGGTTGCCGGCGGCGGACGCCGACTGGATCGCGTCGCCGATCGCCTGCTGCGACATGGTCGTGAACTTGGTGTCCATGAAGCCTCCCGGGGCTGATGACGTGGGCAGGGGTCTGTCCAGGGGAACCTGATCAAAGTTGAGTCTATTCCACTCAACTTGGAATTTCACTCTAGCGCGTACCGCCGACACTCGTAGCGTGATCCCATGAACACCCAGGTCATCGTGCTCAACGGCGGCTCCAGCTCCGGCAAGTCCGCGATCGCACGGAGCCTCCAGGCCGTGCTCCCCGACGCCTGGCTGTCGCTCAGCATCGACACCCTCGTCGACGCGATGCCCGCACGGCTCACGACCGGCGGCGACGGGATCGGCTTCGCGGACGACGGTGGCGTCGACGTCGGGCACGAGTTCATGGCGCTCCAGGACGCCTGGATCACCGGACTGGTCGCCATGGCGCGCGCAGGAGCGCACGTCGTGGTCGACGACGTCTTCCTCGGGGGCGCCGCCTCCCAGCGCCGCTGGCTCGACGCGCTGGGCGACGTGCCGGCGCTCTGGGTCGGCGTGCGGTGCGACCCGGCCGTCGCCGGGCAGCGCGAGGCGGCACGCGGCGACCGGGTGGCGGGCATGGCCGCGAAGCAGGCCGACGTCGTGCACCAGGGTGTCGCCTACGACCTCGAGGTCGACACCACGGGCACCAGCTCCGTGGACTGTGCGCGGACCATCGCCGCACACCTGAGATCATCACGAGGTGACCGAGCAGACTGACGACTCCCTGACACCCCCTCGCGCCGCCCTCGTCGGGATCGTCGGAGGCTCCTTCTCGGGACTGTTCGGCCTGGGCGGCGGCATCGTCATGGTGCCGCTCCTGACCTCGCTGGGCGGCCTGACGCAGCGCCGGGCCAGCGCCTACTCGCTGGCCGCGATCCTGCCGGCCGCCGTCGTCGGGTCCATCCCGTACCTGACGCACCAGGCCGTCGACCTGGTCGCCGCGGGCCTGCTCGTCGTGGGCTCGGTGATCGGCGCGGTCGTGGGTGCGCGCCTGCTCGCCAGGGTGCCGGAGTCGCTGCTGCGCTGGCTGTTCGTCGGCGTGCTGGTCGCCGGGATCGTGCGGTCGCTGCTCGACGGGTTCGGCGAGCCCCCGGAGGTGGACACCGCGGGGGGCCTGCCCAGCCTGCTCGACGGCGCCGGGATGGTGGGCCTCGGCCTCGTCATGGGCGTCGCCTCGGGTCTGCTCGGCATCGGCGGCGGCCAGCTCGCCGTGCCGGGCCTGTCGGCGCTGTTCGACTTCGCGCCCGCCCTGGCCAAAGGCACGTCGCTGGTCGCGATGATCCCCACCGCCGTCTCCGGCACCTGGGTCAACGCACGCAACGGCCTGGTGCACCTGAAGACCGCCGCGCTCATCGGCCTGGTGGCCTCGGCCTTCTCCTTCGGCGGCGCCAGCCTGTCGGTGGTGCTGCCCGACCGGGTCGCGTCGGTCGCGTTCGCCGCGCTGCTCGTCTTCGCCCTGGTCCAGCAGGTCCGCAAGGCACTGGAGAGGCGGCCACACTAGACCCCCGTCCTTCGAGACCCGACTTCTCGGCTCCGGACGATGCCGGAGCGAAGAGAGCCGGGTCCCGAAAGCGGCGGCGAGCCGGTCAGTCCGCCCGGCAGGCCTGGTCGCGGCGCGGCATCTCGCCGTCGACCAGGTAGGCCGTCCCGACGTTCAGGGCGCACGCGTTGCCGCCGATGACGTAGACGCCGTGACCACTGCCGTCCACGCTCACGAGCCGGGCACGCTCGCCGAACTTCTCCCGGGCCAGCTCGGCGCCCAGGTGCGGCGTCGCCGGGTCACGACGGTTCTGCATGATCAGCAGGTTGCGCGGACCCTCGTCGGTGATCTGCACGGGCGGCTCCACCGGCTCGTTCGACCAGAAGGCACACGGCGTGACGTTGGCGGTCGCCGCGCCGTACAGCGGGTATCGCTGACGGTCCTCGGCGACGGCCTCGCGGTACGTGTCGACGTTCTCCGACCAGTTGACGTCGTTGCAGGTCACGGCGAGATAGGCGGACCAGGCGTTGGACGCCGGCCACGGCTCGCCGGCCGCCGTCGCCCCGACGCCGGCCGGGCCCGCACCGAACCCGATGTCGGGACGGAAGGTCTCGGCCAGCCGCAGGGCGGCCTCGCCGTCGCCGCTCCGGACCGACTGCCAGGTCTGCGCCAGTCCCGCGTAGCTCGACTCGCCGTACAGACCGGCGAAGCTGACGAAGCGGAACAGGGTGCCGTCCAGCCCCTCGACCGGGTTCTGGTCCAGCCGCTCGGCGGTCTCGAAGTAGGTGGCCTGTACCTGCGCCGGCGTCCGGCCCAGACCGTACGCGGCGTGCCGCTTCGCCGCCCACCTGGCGAAGTCCGGGAAGGTCTGCTCCGTCCCGAGGCCGAACCTCCGCAGCCCCTCACGGTCGAGCGCGGTGTCGCCGAGGTTGCTGTCGATGATGACGCGATCCGAGGTCTCCGGGAACAGCGACGCGTAGGCCGCCCCGAGCGCGGAACCGTAGGAGTAGCCCAGGAAGCTGGCCTTGTCCTCGCCGAGCGCCGCCCGGACCTGGTCCAGGTCACGAGCGATGTTCGCCGTCGTGACGTGCTGCATGTGGCCCTCGGTGTCGTTGCGCGCGCACTGCTCGGCCGCCGACCGGGCGACGTCCGCGTTCGCCAGCACCGCGGCGTCGTCGACCGCGTAGGGCGGGACGTTGCTGAAGTACGCGTCGTCCATCGTGAACCTGCAGTCCACCGGGGTGGAGTGCCCCACGCCACGGGTGTCCATGCCGATCAGGTCGTAGGCGTCCAGCACGCTGTCGGGCATGCCCCGGGTCTTCAGGACCGCCGGGAAGTCCAGGCCCGCGCTCCCCGGACCGCCCGGGTTCAGCAGGAGGATCCCCCGGCGCTCGGCCGGGTTCGTGCTCGCCAGCCGCGAGATCATGACGTCGATCTGCTCGCCGTCCGGCTCGGCGTAGTCCAGCGGCACCGGCACGGTCGCGCAGGTCAGCACGTGCGGCTGCGCCTGCGCGACGACGTCGGCGGGGCACTCGCCCCACTCGACCTGTGCCGCGGGCCCGCCGCCGGTCCCGTCCTGGTCCTCGGCGGCAGCGGGCACCGCGGCCGATGCCCCGGCCAGCCCGATCGTGAGCAGCAGGGCCAGTCCCCGGCCCAGCTTCCGTCGTCGTTCCATGGTGTCCAGCCTCTCGGCCTCGGCGAGGGCTTCCGCCCCTGTCGAGACCCGACTCCACCCCGTGTGCCCACCACAGGGTCAAGCGCCCGGCGGGCGCGTCGGCCGATCACCCCGGGACGGGGACGCGCCCCAGCACCGCCGCGCACTCCGCCGCCACCGCCACGGCGACGTCGCGCACCGTGTCGCCGTCGCGCTCCGGGACCACCCGCTGGACCGCGCCCTCGGCGAGCAGGTCGACGGCGCGGACGTGCTGCGCCTCGGCCATCGCCGCCGCGTGCGCCGTGTCCCCGTGCACGATGACGCTCGCACCCTCGGGCGGCAGCGGCGACAGCCAGGCGTGCTCCGCCGCGATCACGGTCCGCGCGGGCAGCAGCGCGAGCGCCCCGCCACCGCAGCCCTGACCGAGGATCACCGACAGCGTCGGCACCGTCATCCGCGTCAGCGCCGCCATGCAGCGTGCGATCTCGCCGGCGAGCGCCCCCTCCTCGGCGTCCCGGGAGAGCTCGGCGCCCGGGGTGTCGATCACGGCGACCAGCGGGAGCCGCAGCTCCTCGGCGAGCCCCATCGCGCGCCGGGCCACGCGCAGCGCGGCGGGCCCCATGGGTGCGCTCTCGCTCTGCCGCGTCCGGTCCTGGCCGACCATCACGCACGGCTGCCCGTCCAGCCGCGTCAGGGCCACCAGCATGGACTCGTCCCGCTCGCCCTCGTCCGTCCCGGACAGCCGCACGGTGCCCGAGGCCCCGTAGCGCAGCAGGTCCCGCACGCCGACCCGGCCCTCGGCGCGGGTCCGCAGCACGGAGTCCCAGGCGGACGTCGCCGCGGACGGCTCGCCCTGACGACGCGGCAGGGACGACGGCGACGGCGGGTCGACCAGCACCGCGAGCGCCCGTTCCACCAGCGCGGGCAGGTTCTCGGGGGCGACGACGCCGTCGAGCACGCCCTTGGCGGCGAGGTTCTCGGAGGACTGCACGCCGTCGGGCAGCGCCGTGCCGGTGAGCGCCTCGACGACGCGCGGCCCGAGGAACCCGATGAGCGCGCCGGGTTCGGCGACGGTGAGGTGCGCGAGCGAGCCCCAGGACGCGTACACGCCGCCGGTGGTCGGGTGGCGCAGGTACACGAGGTAGGGCAGGCCGGCGGCGCGGTGGTCCATGACGGCGCGGGAGATCTCGACCATGCGGAGGAACGCGGGCGTGCCCTCCTGCATGCGGGTGCCGCCCGACGCCGTGGTGGCCAGCAGGGGCAGCCCCTCGGCCGTCGCACGCCGGACGGCGGCGGTGATCCGCGCGGCGGCCGACCGGCCGATGGAACCGCCCAGGAACCGGAACTCGTTGACGATCACCACGACAGGCCGGCCGCGCACGCGGCCCCGCCCGGTGAGGACGGACTCGTCGGTGCCCGCCTTCTCGGCAGCCGCGGCCAGCACCGCCCGGTACTCCGCCCGGTGCCCTGCGGTGTCGACCGGCTCGTCCCAGGACTCGAAGCTGTCGTCGTCGAGCACCAGGTCGATCAGCTCGCGGGCGGACCAGCGGCGGGTCATCAGCCCGCCTCCGGCCTCGGGCCGGCCGCGGCCGACCGGACCGAGGCCCGCTCCGCCGAAGGACGGTCTGGGGTCGGGCCGTCCCCGTCCAGCCAGGCGCGGATCCGCTCGGCGTGCTCGTCCAGCACGGGCGGCGCCCGGTGGTCGCGCCGCGTCACCTCGGCGCCGTCGGCGTCGAAGAACCGCAGCGGCGGCCCGGGGAGGGTGACCGTGCCGAGGCTGGTGTGCTCCACGTCGACGAGCAGGCCCTGGCTGGCCGTCTGCTCCCACGCGTACACCTCGTCGAGGGTGCGCACCCGGCCGGCCGGGATGCCGGCGTCGGACAGCCGGGTGAGCAGCGCGTCGGCGTCGTACCCCGCGAACACGGCCTCGACCGCCTCGATCACCTGGTCGCGGCGGGCCACCCGCTCGGGGTTGCTCCGCAGGCCCTCCGCGTCAGGGTCGAGGCCGAAGGCCAGACAGAACCTCTGCCACAGCGCCTCGGACCCGACGGCTATCTGGACGGCGCCGTCACGGCAGCGGAACAGACCGTACGGCGCGATGGAAGGGTGGTGGTTGCCCTGCGCTCGCCCCACCTCCCCGGCGACCGTCCACCGGGTGCCCTGGAAGGCGTGCACCCCGGTGACGGCGGCCAGCAGCGACGTGCGCACCACCTGGCCGGCGCCCGTGGTGTGCCGTTCGTGCAGCGCCGCGAGCACCCCGTACGCGCCGTAGATCCCGGCGAGCAGGTCGCCGATCGGCACGCCGACACGCTGCGGGTCGTCCGGACCGGATCCCGTCAGGGACATGAGGCCGGCCTCGCCCTGGGCGATCTGGTCGTACCCGGCGCGGCCGCCCTCGGGCCCGTCGTGACCGAACCCCGTGATCGAGAGCACCACCAGGCGCGGGTTGCGCTCCAGGAGCGACTCGACGCCGAGCCCGAGCCGCTCCAGCACGCCGGGCCGAAAGTTCTCCACGAGCACGTCGGCACGGTCGACGAGCGCCAGGAGGGTCGCCCGGCCGGTCTCGTCCTTGAGGTCGAGCGCGATCGACTCCTTGTTCCGGTTCGCCGACAGGAAGTACGTGGACTCGCGCGCGTCCTCCTCGCCGACGAAGGGCGGGCCCCAGCCGCGCGTGTCGTCGCCACGCTCGGGCACCTCGACCTTGATGACGCGGGCGCCGAGGTCGCCCAGCATCATCGTGGCGTGCGGCCCGGCCAGGGCCCGGGAGAGATCGACGACGACGACGTCGGAGAGGGGTCCGGTCATCGTGCTCACCAGCCCGGCAGCACGAGGATGGCCCATACCAGCAGCGGCCCCGCGAGGGTGACGATGACGGCGTAGCCGAGGATCTGCTTGTAGTAGGTCTGCTCGGAGATCGTGTCCGGGCGGTTGGCGAGCATCAGGGCTCCGTTCGTGGAGAAGGGGCTCACGTCGACGATGGTCGAGGAGACGGCGAGGGCCGCGGCCATGGCCCAGGGGCTGACCCCGCCCGCGGCGATGAGCGGCACGGCGATCGGGATGATCACCGGCAGCAGCGCCGTGGACGACGCGAACGCCGAGACGATGCCGCCCACGTAGCACAGGACGAGCGCACCGACCGCGACGATGCCGAGGCCCGCGGCCCAGTTGCCGATGTACTCGGGCACGCCGGCCGCGGTGAGGATGGCGGCGTACGTGCTGACGCCCGCCACCAGGAGCACGGTGGGCCAGGCGATCTGCTTGACGGCGTCCTTGTGCTGCTGCGGGGACAGCATGGCCAGCGCGACGGCGGCGGTGATGGACACGAAGCCGATGTTCTGGTCGAACGCGAGGGCGGTGACGGCCACCGCCGCGAAGGCGACGAGCGTGAGCACGTGGTCACGGCGCACACCGACGGCGCGCGTCGTGGTGGAGACGCCCGCGCCCTGGCCCCGGACCGTGACGGACGCGCCGCCCGCGTGCAGGTCATCGGCGAGGTGCGCCGACGCCTCGGCAGGGTCGACCCGCTCGCGCATGAGCTGGCGGCCGCCGAGCGCGAGGAACAGGACGACGGCCATCGCGATGTTGATGCCGAGCGACGCGAGGAAGACGCCCATCTCGGTGCCCTCGTAGCCGACCTCGGTCATGACCGAGTTGGTGATGGTGCCGTAGATGCTGATCGGGGAGAACCCGCCGCCCTGGGCGCCGTGCACCACGAACATGCCCATCATGAGCGGGTTGATCTTGTACCGGCGGGCGAAGCCGAGCGCGACCGGGCCGATGATGGCGCAGGCGGCGGGGCTGGCCGCGCCGATGGCGGTGAGCAGGGCGGTCACGGCGAACATGACCCAGGGGATCAGTGCGACCCGACCACCGACCGCCTGCACCGCTTTGGACACGATGAGGTCGACGGTGCCGTTGTTCTTGGCGATGGAGAACAGATAGGTGACGCCGATGAGGGTGAGGACGAGATCGGCGCTGATACCGCCCAGCACCTCCTTCTCGTCCATCTGCAGCGCGAAGACTCCGACGAACCAGGCGGCGACGTAGGCGAGCGCGCCCATGTTGATCGGCAGCACCGTCCCGGCCACGAACAACGCGACGAGCGCGATGATCGCGATCCACTCAGGACCCATGACAACTCCTCTTCCCATCGCGGCGGACACCTTTGACCGACGAGGCACGATGGATCAGTGGCCTAGCCAATAGTCCACTGCCGCTTCTGTCAAGTACTCTCGGCTGGTGACCTCGAAGGCTTCGGCCGAGCTGCCGACACCACTGGCCCGCACCCGCCTCTACGAGCAGGTGGCGGAGCAGATCACCGCCTGGATCCAGCAGAACGGGCTGCAGGCCGGGGACCGGCTGCCGCCGGAGCGGGAGCTTGCGGCGCGCCTCGGCGTCAGCCGCGCGACCCTGAGCCAGGCGCTGGTCGCGATGGAGGTCGTGGGCGTGGTCGTGGTGCGCCACGGGGACGGCACCGTCCTGACCGGCAGGCACAGCGAGAGCCGCATCGTGGAGGCCATCCGCGCGCACGCCGACCGGATGCCCGAGATCATCGACATCCGCGACGCGCTGGAGACCAAGATCGCCGCCCTGGCCGCGCAACGACGCACCGAGGACGACCTGGTCGCGATCGACGCCGCCCTGGACGCGATGGAGCAGTCGATCGAGCACGGCGACCGCGGCGTCGACGCCGACGAGCAGTTCCACGCGGCCGTCACCGCCGCCGCCCACTCCGACCTCCTGGCCCAGACCATGCGGGAGATCGCGAGCCTGATCCGGGAGAGCCGCATCGAGTCGCTGTCGCAGCCAGGCCGACCACGCAACTCCCTGGCGGGGCACCGCGCGATCACCGACGCGATCCGCGCCCGCGACCCCGAGGCCGCCGCCGCGGCGATGCACGCGCACGTCGAGATGGTCAGTGACGTGGCGCTGCTGCGGGAGGACGACCGGTGAGCGGCTGGGAGCACCTGGCCGTCCTGGGCGCCGGGCTCGGCGCCGGCGTCCTGACCTCGACGGTCGGCGTCGCGTCGCTGCTCAGCTTCCCGGTGCTG
Organism: Promicromonospora sp. NPDC050880; assembly: GCF_044456525.1. Lineage (NCBI taxonomy): Bacteria > Bacillati > Actinomycetota > Actinomycetes > Micrococcales > Promicromonosporaceae > Promicromonospora > Promicromonospora sp. NPDC050880. The sequence goes on along the minus strand of NZ_JBITFV010000013.1, from coordinate 47,690 downwards.
CTCGCCGTCGGGCTGCCCCCCGTGGTCGCGAACGCGTCGAACACCGTGGGCCTCGTACCGGGGGCGCTCAGCGGCGCGTTCGGCTACCGGCAGGAGCTGCGCGAGCACCCGCGCGTCACCGTGGTGGTGCTGGTGACCTGCGCGGTCGGCTCGGTGGCCGGCGCCGTGCTGCTCCTGGCGCTCCCGCCGGGCGTCTTCGAGACCGTCGTGCCCTGGCTGATCCTGCTCTCCTGCCTGCTGGTCGGCGCCCAGCCGTGGATCAGCCGGTGGCTGCGCAGCACCCGCAACGAGCCCGCCCGGCTCCGGCACGACATGTCGCCCGCGACGATGGTGTTCTCCGTGCTCACCGGGACGTACGGCGGCTACTTCGGGGCCGGCGCCGGGGTCATGATGGCCGCGGTGCTCGGGCTGGGCACCGACCTGCCGGTGCGCATCGTCAACGCCCTGAAGACCCTCGCGGTGCTGGCGGCGAACGTCGTGGCGACCGTCATCTTCGTGGCGGTCGCCGACCTGGACTGGGTGGCGATCGGTCTGCTCGCGGCAGGGTCGCTGGTGGGCGGGTACGTCGGCGCACGCCTGGGCCGCCGCATGCCGCCGGTGGTGTTCCGCGTGCTCGTGGTGGTCGCCGGCGTGACGACCGCCGTCGTCATGCTGCTCTGACGGCTGCCCGCCGCCCCGCGCTCCCAGCGGCGTGCCGCCCTTCGTGCACATTTTTTGTGCACGACTCTTGTGCACAGAGAGTGTGCACGCTTATCGTGCACACATGGCCACTCCCGACGACGACTTCCGTCTCACCCCCGAGGCCGTCAAGGTCCTCGCGCACCCGCTGCGGTCACGCCTGCTCGGCGCGCTGCGCCGCGGCGGCCCGGCCACGGCGACCACGCTCGCGACGACCCTGAGCACCAACTCGGGCGCCACGAGCTACCACCTGCGCAAGCTGGAGTCCGTGGGCCTCGTCACGGACACGGGCGAGGGAGCCGGCAAGCAGCGCCTCTGGCGGGCCGCCACGAGCTCCCACAGCTGGGAGCGCACCGAGCTGGCGCACGACGAGGACGCCGCCACCGCGCTGGGCTGGCTGGAGCGTGACTACCTGCGCCTGTTCAGCACCGAGTTCGGCCACTGGCTCGACGTGGCCGAGACGTGGCCCGACGACTGGCAGGACGCGACCGGCATGGGTGACACCTGGGTCACCGCCAACCCGGAGCAGCTCCAGGCCCTGCGCGCCGAGCTGCACGACCTCTTCGAGCGGTACCGCGCCACCGAGCCCGGCCCGGGCGCGCGGCGCGTCACCTTCTGGCACGCCCTCTACCCCCTGGAGGCCGACGCCGTCCCCACCGGCCAGGACGACGCCGTGCCCGACGGCACCGCTCCCGGACAGGAACCCTCATGACCCCCTTGACCCCGGCCCGCGCCCGCCGGATCTTCCTGCTGCTGACGCTGACCCGGTGGTTCCCCGTCGGGCTGGTCGTCACCGTGACCACGCTGCTGCCCATCGAACGAGGGCTGCCGGTCACCCAGACCCTCACGGCGCTGTCGGTCACCGGGCTCACGGTCTTCCTCCTGGAGCTGCCCACCGGCGGCCTCTCCGACGCGCTCGGCCGACGCCCGCTGCTGGTCGCGGCGGCCGCCATGCAGGTGCTCGCCGCGGTCCTGTTCCTCACGGCGCAGACCTTCTGGGCCTTCGCCCTCGCCGCAGCGGTCACCGGCGTCTTCCGGGCGCTCGACTCCGGGCCGCTGGAGGCCTGGTTCGTCGACACCGTGCACGCGACCGAGCCGGGCGCCGACGTCGACCGGTCCCTCGCCGCGCACAGCACCGTGCTGGGCGGGTCGATCGCCGCCGGCGCGCTGGTCTCGGGCGGGCTCGTCTGGTGGCACCCCTTCGGCGCGTGGTCCGCGCTGGCGCTCCCCTACGCGGTGTACGCCGGGCTCGCGGTGGTGCACCTGGTCGCCGTCGCGCTCCTGGTCCGGGAGGCGCCGCGCCCGCTGACGCCGCCGTCCGCCGTCACCGCGGTGGAGGACGGCGGGGCGGCGGACGACCGGGCGGCGGACGACCGGGCGGCGGACGACGTGGTGGAGGACGGCGCGGCCGGCCCCGGCACGGCGCCGGCGCTGCCGCCGTCGGGCCGCTGGGCCGGGGCGCGGCGCGCGCTGGACTCCGCGCGGGGCGCGCCCGGCGCCGTCCGTGACGGGCTGCGCCTCGCGCGGGACAACCGGGTGCTGCGCTACCTGCTGCTCGTCGAGGTGTTCTGGAGCATCGGGATGGTCGTGTTCGAGACGTTCCAGCCGATCCGCCTGTCCGAGCTGCTGGGCGGCACCGCCGCCGGGGCCGCGGTCTCCGGCCCCGCGGCTGCCGCCGGATGGGCGGTGTTCGCGGCCGGGGCCGCGCTGACCGGCCTTGCCACACCCCGCCTCGGCGTGGCGCGCACGGCCATCCTCGCGCGCGTGCTCAACGGGCTCGGGGCGGTGTGGATGGGGCTCGCGCTCGGACCCGCCGGGCTGATCGCCGCCTACCTGGTGACCTACGGCCTGCACGGTGCCTGCGGACCGGCCTACCAGGCGCTGCTGCACCGGGAGGCGGAGTCGCGGAACCGGTCGACCGTGCTGTCGATGGCCTCGATGCTCGCGTTCGCCGCCTTCTCGGTCGCCGGCCCGACGCTCGGCTGGGTGGCCGACCTGCTCTCGACGCCGGCCGCCATGGTGCTGGCCGGGGCGCTGAGCACCCTCGGTGCGCTCTGCTTCCTGCCGGCCCTGCGCCAGGAGCGCCGCCGGGCGGCCGCCCTCGCCACGCCGGCCGCGAGCGCGGCCTGACCCCTACCCGATACGCCACGTCCCGCACATGGGGACAACTCCCCTCGATCAGGCTTTTCCAGACGGGCGGTCGGCCGTCATGCTGTCCCGGTGACCCCTCCTCGCCGCGTCGGTGCCCTCGCCGCCCTCGCCGTACTGACCCTGACTCTGTCGGGGTGCGTGCGCATGGGCGTGGAGCTCGACCTGAGGCCGGGCGACGCGGCGTCGTCGAGCGTGGTGCTCGCGGTCGAGGACCGGTACCTGGACCGGACCGGCCAGTCCCCCGGCGACGTCATCGACACGCTGACCCGGGACCAGGAGGACCCGGCCCAGGACGCGGCGCGCACCGAGGACTTCCGGCAGGACGGCTACACGGGCACCCGCTACGTCTACCCGGAGACGGGTATCGGCACGGTCGGCGCCCAGGTGGGCTGGCCCATCACGGTGGTCCGCGAGGGCGACGACTACCTCGTGTCGGGCACCCTCGACCTCACCGAGGAGGGCCTCGGGAGCCGGGGCGCCGCGTCCGTCGAGAACCTCAGCTTCACCGTCGACGTGACCTTCCCGGGCGAGGTGCGCACGTCGAACGGCACGGCCGTCGGGAACACGGTGCGCTGGGAACCTGCCGTGGGCGAGACGGTCGAGATCCACGCACGCGGCTCCGCCGTCGGCCCGGAACGGGAGGATCCGGCCGCGGCGAGCGGGGCCGCGGAGGTGGTGACGCTCCCCGTGGTGCCCGAGTGGATGGTCCTCGTGCTCGGGCTGAGCGGCCTGGTCATCCTGCTGCTCATCGGCGTGATCGTGTGGCAGGCCATGCTGCGGGTCCGGGACCGCCGTCCAGCGGAGGGGGCCCCGGCCTACGCACAGGTGCCCGGCCCGTACGGCCCGGTGGCCGGACAGCACGGTGCCGGGCCCGCACCGTACGGGGCCGGACCCGCTGCACCGCCGTACGGGGCAGCGCTCCCGTCGCACGGGGGTGCGCCGGGGCCGCACCCGGGTGCGTCCGTCCCGTACGGCGGCGCCCCGGGGCACCCGCAGGAGCAGACGACCCCGCCGGACCCGAACCGGCCGCCGAGCTTCCCGCCCGGGTTCTGACCCGGACGCGCCCGACGACCCCGCACCGGGTGCCGACGCAGCGGGCGACCCGCGGGCCCGTTGCCGATATGGTCGGCGGGCCGTGCGACGTGCGCGGCACGACGCACAGGAGCGACGTGGACGACACCGAGAAGAACCGGACCGCGGGCGGCTGGACCGAGGACGTGCTGGGCGCGGGTTACGAGGCCCGGACGCTGCACCTGCCCGCACCCACCGGCCGTCCCCGCGGACGCGCCGCCCGGCGAAGGACGGGGGACGGCGGCGCGGAGGCGACGCTGGTCCGGTACGTCCCCGAGGGGACGCCGCGCGCCGGCCGCCCGCCCGTCCTGTACGTGCACGGGTTCGCCGACTACTTCTTCCAGCGTCACCTCGCCGAGGCCGTCGCGGCGCGGGGCTACCCGTTCTACGCCGTCGACCTGCGGGGTCACGGGCGGTCGATCGACGCGTGGACGGCCTCGGGCGGCGACCCCAACATGGTGGACGACCTGGACCTCTACCAGCAGGACCTCGACGCCGCCGCCGACGCGATCGCCGCGGACGGCCACACCGGCCTCGTGCTCCTCGGCCACTCGACCGGTGGGCTCGTCACCGCGCGGTACGCGCACGCGCGACCCGGGCGGGTGACCGCCCTGGTGCTGAACAGCCCCTGGTTCGACCTGCGCGGGAGCTGGTCCGACCGCACCCTGGCCACCCAGATGGTGTACGCGCTCGCCCGGTTCGCGCCGCGCACCGTCGTCAGCCACCTGGGCGGGGACTACGGCCGTGCCCTGCACCACGCCACCGGCGGCGAGTGGGAGTACGACCTGCGCTGGAAGCCGTACGACGGCTTCCCGGTCCGGGCCGGATGGCTCGCCGCCATCCGGCGGGGGCACCGCGAGATCGGTCGCGGGCTGCCCGTGGAGTGCCCGACGCTGCTGTGCACCAGCGACCGGACCGGCCCGGACCGTGGCGAAGCCGCAGCGATGCTCAGCACCGACACCGTGCTCGACGTGGCGCACATGCATGCCCGGGCACCACGACTCGGCGACGCCGTGGACGTGGCAGTCATCGAGGGCGGCGCGCACGACCTGGCCCTCTCCCCGCGTCCGGCTCGCGAGAAGTACCTGACCACGGTGCTCGACTGGCTGGACGCGAACACCTGACCGACGAAACACACATTCGGCATGAAACCGTGACCAGTTCCACGCGCGCCGCGAACCCCTGAACGGGACTGCTCCGCCAGGCTTTCGCTCATGGAAGAGACGTGGGTCAGTCACGCGCTCCGGCGCCTGCCCGACACCCGCACCTGCCCCGCGTGCGGCACCGTCCTGCACGGCGGCCTGTGCGGGCACTGCGCGCTCGACCTCCGCGGCCCGCGCGGGATCGAGCTGTACACGGCGTCGCTCGCCGCCGAGCGGGCGATCCGGGACCGCCAGCGGATCCTCGACGAGATGCGGGCCGAGCAGCCCGCCGCCGCACGGTTCGCCCGGCGGGCCGACGGCGGGGCGCCGACCCCGGGTGGGACGGCATCCGAGGCCGTCCGTGGCCCGGCAGCCGAGGCGGACTACGGCGCGGCGGCCGGGGTGGCAGGCGGCGCGGTGGCCGGGACCGTGCCCGGCGCGGCCGGCGTCCTGGCCGATTCCCCGCACGGCGGCTCGGGCACCGGCCCGACGGGTGCCACCCCGGGCACGGCCGTAGCCTCCCCGGCGAGCGGCACGACGTCCGCGCCCCGGCGCGCCGTAGCCCTCCAGCCGATCCTCGCGGGGGTGGGCGCGGCGCTCCTGGCGGTCTCGGCCGTGGTGTTCGTCTTCTTCACGCTCGCCGACCAGCTCGTGCTCCGCACGGTCGCGACCCTGCTGGTCACCGCAGCCGCCGTGGTGGCGGCAGCGGTGATGCGCCGGGCCGGCCTGCGGTCGTCCGCCGAGGCGGTCGCCACCCTCGCCGTCGCGCTCACCTGGGTGTGCGCCGAGCTGGGCCTGCAGGCCGGGGCGGTCGAGGGCGCTACCGCGCACCTCGCCCGGGCGGGGCTGCTCGCGCTGGTCGCCCCGGCGCTCGTGGCGGTCGGCGGGCGGCTGCGGATCCGCTCGTGGACGGCGGCCGGGACGCTCTCCGCACCGCTGGTGCCGCTGCTGCTCGCCGCCGGCCTGACCAGCGGTGACCGCCTCACCTGGGCCTGGATCCCCGCTGTCGGCGCCGTGGCGCTGATCGCGCACGCCGGCACCGTCGTACAGGGCCGGGTGGCCGAGCGCCTCGGCCTGGGAGCGGCCCGGTGGGAGACGCGGCTGCTGGGCGTGGTCCGTACCGTGGCCGTGCCCGCCGCACTCTACGCCGTCACGGACGTGCCCGGCCTCGCCGCGCTGTGGTTCGCCGCGTGGTGGGCGGCGGTGTCGGTCGGGGCGGTCGTGCTCGGTCACGTGCTGCGCGTGCGGGCGTGGGTCTCGACCGGCCTGGTCACGGCCCCGATCACCGCGTTCCCCGCGGCGCTCGCGCTGCCCGCCACGGTGGACCTCGCCTGGGCCGTGGGCGCCGGTGCGCTCCTCGTGGGGCTGGCCACGCTGGCGGGGCCCGCGGCGGCGCGGACCACCGGACCGCGTGTCGGCTCGGCGCTGCGCACGGAGCTGCTGCTGCTCGAGGCGACACAGGTCCTGGCGATCGCGGTGGCGGTCGGTGCCGCCCTGCTGGTGCCCCCTTCCGCCGTGCTCGCGGCCCTGCCGGGCGACGCAGCGACCGCCGTGCTGCTCGCCGTCACGGCCGTCGTCGCCGCGGTGCTCCGGCGGGGCACCCACCGCCGCTGGTGGACCTTCACGGCCGGTGCGCTCGGCACCACCCCCGCCCTGTTCCTCGCGACCGGCGACGGGGCCGACCTCCTGTGGATCCTGCCCGCGGCCGCCGGAGTGGCCTGGGCGGCGCTCGTCGTCGTCCTGGCGGTCCTGGTCGCGGTGGGCGCACGCCCGGTCGTCCCCGCCGCGCGGACGCGCGCCGACCTGCTGCTCGCATCCTGGCTCGTCGCGGTGCTCGCGGCGGTTCCCGCCACCTGGGCCGCGTGGCCGCGCCTGATCGGGGTGCTGCTCGTGGCGCTGGAGGCGGACCCCGCACCACGCCTGGGCGCCGGCCCGCTGGGCGGTGGCTTCCTCGCCGCGGGGCTCGCCGGACCGAGCCTGCTGGGACTGGTCGTGCTCACCGTGCTGGTGCTGACCGCCTCCCGGCTGGGACCGGCGGCGGGCACCGCGCCCGGCCGTGTCCCCGCCGTCGTACGGAGCGCTCGCGCCCTGGCCCCCTGGACCACGCTCCTGCTGGTCCTCGTCGCGTCCCTGCACCCCGGGATCGACGGTGCGGCGTCGCTCGTGCTGCTCGCCGTCGCCGCCGCGCTGCTGCTCGCCGCCGCCACGCGGTCGGAGCGGGCGTGGCCGGCGCTGCGCCCCGCCGTCGTCGCCGTGCGCTCGGCTGTCACCGGCCTGCGACGTGCGTCCGGGTTCCTGCCCCGGGTCGGCGGCGCACCCGTCGGAGCGTCCGAGGTGCCGGCCTGGCGACGTGCGGCCGTGTCCGGCGCGTGTGCCGCGCTGGTCCTGCTCACGCTCGGCTCGTGGCAGAGCCGGCCGACGGTGCTCGCCGCGACGGTCGTCGCCGTCCCGCTCGTGCTGGCCGCGCGCGGCGCACTGCCGGCGGCGGCGCGCCCGGGGCTCGTGGGTGGTGCGTACGCGTACGCCCTGGTGGTGGGCGGTGTGTGGCTCGGGTGGCTCGGGCTGGACCAGGTCGCGGCCGTGTGCACCGTGTCGGCCGCCGCCTCGCTGACGGCCGCGGCGGTGACCGCCGTCCGGGTCACGCGCGGCGAGTGGTTCGCCGTGCTCGGGGTCACGGGCGTGCCCTTCGTGCTCGGCGTGCTCACGGTGGTCGCCGAGCGCACGTGGTGGTCCGCCGGGAGCGCGGTCGCGATGCTCCTCCTGGAGCTCGTGCTGCTGCTCACCCGACGGTCCGGCCTGGCCCCGGTCGTGCGGGTGCTCGCCGCGGGCCTCGTGCTGCCCACCGCCGCGGTGGCGATCGTGAGCGCCGGGGCGATGCTGGTGCCCGGCAGCGGCTCGCCGGTGCTGCTCCCGGTGATCGCGACGGCCGTCGCGGTGGTCGCGGGCGGCGCACCACGCGTCGCGGGCTCCCTCACGAGCCGCGTGCCCGACGGCGCGGGCGCCGGACGCCGGGTGCGCGGCGTGCTCGAGCTGAGCGCCGTCGTCACCGGGGCCATCACCGTCGGTCTGGCCTACGGGCGGCCGTCGGCCGGTCCGGACATCGCGGTGGCGGTGCTGCTGCTCCTCGCGATCGGCGCGGGCGTGGTGGCGCGCGAACCCGACCGGACCCGCGTCTGGTGGCTCGCCGGCACCCTCGCCACGGCGGCGGTCTGGACCGCGCTGGCCGACGGCGGCGTCCGGCTCGTCGAGGCCTACACCCTGCCGCCGGCGGTGGCGGCGGTGCTGGTCGGCGGGCTGCTGGCCCGGCGGGCGGCGCGCTCCGGGGACGGGGCCGCCCGGTGGGAGCACGGCTGGCGGCTCACCGCCGCGGGGCTCGTGCTCGCGGTCGTACCCAGCGTCCTCACGCTCGCCCTCGCGGACGACGCGGGCGACCCGCGTGCCCGGGCGCTGCTGGCGGCCGGGGTGGTCGTGACGCTCACGATCGTGGCCCTGCGGCGCCGGCCGCTCGTGTCCGAGCTCTGGTCCGCGCGCGCCCGGACGCTGCTGGCCGGGGCGGCCCTCCTGACCGCCGTGGGTCTGGCCGTGGAGTCCCTGCAGGTCGCGGCCTCCGGGCTGGACACAGCCGGGGCACGCTTCGCGACCGGCCTCGCCTGGGCCTGCGCGGCGGGCGGGCTCGCGCTGGTCGCGTCGACCGGGGCGCGGTCGGGGGCGCCGTCGGGCCGCCTGCGACGGGCGATCGACGCGGGCGGCCACGTGCCCGCCCTGCTGCTCCTCACGGCGGGAGCGGTGGCCAACACCGAACCGCACTGGGGCGCGATCGTCACGCTCTGGACGCTGGAGGTGGCGCTGCTGGTCACGCTGGTGCTCGTGGCCCGCCGGCTCCTGCGCGGGCTGAGCACCGGTGTCCCGGCCTGGGCGGTCTGGGTGGCCGCGCTGGCCGCGGCGATCGCGGCCTGGAGCCCGCGCGAGCTCCGGGTCGAGGTGTTCTCCCTGCCCCTCGGGGTGGGGCTCGTGGTGGCGGGCTGCTTCGCGCTCGGTGAGTGGGAGGCCCGCACGCGGGTCGCCGGGCCGGGCGGTGTGCGCAGCGGGCGACCCACCCTGGTCGGCTGGCCCGTCGACTGGACCGGCTCGTGGGCGCTCCTGGCGCCGGGCATCGCCGCGCTGCTCGGCCCGTCGGTGCTCGCCACCTTCACCGACCCGCAGACGTGGCGGGCCGTGCTCGTGGTGGCCGTGGCGCTGACCGGGGTGCTCGTCGGGTCCCGGCGCCGGCTCGCCGCACCGTTCCTGCTGGGCGTGTGGGTGCTGCCGGTCGAGGTGCTGATCGTGTTCGTGTCCCAGCTCGGCACGGAGATCTCCGCCGTGTCGTGGATGCTCACGCTCGCGGCGGCGGGCGGGGTGCTGCTGATCATCGCGACCCTGGACGAACGCCGCACCGCCGGGTACGGCGGCGCGGCGGCCTACCTCCGCGACCTGCGGTGAGCACCGATCCGGTGGTCGAGGTCGGCACTCTGTCTCGAGGTCGGCACTCTGTCTCGAGGTCGGCACAGGCCTGTGCCGACCTCGAGGCCAAGTGCCGACCTCGGGGGGCCACCGGGCATGGGACGGGGCCGCGCGGGGGACCGGTTGTGTGGTCCGATGGCGCCATGCAGCACGATCTCCGCCTCTCCGCCCACGGAGTCCGCCTCGTCCCGCTGACGCGGGAGCACGCGCCCGCCCTGGCCGGGCTCGTCGACGACCGGCTCTGGGCCGGCATGACCATCCCGCTCCCGGACACCACCCCGGCGATGGAGGCGTTCGTGGACGCCGCCGTCGCGGCCCCCGACCACCTCGCGTTCGCGGTGCTCGGGCACGACGGCGAGGTACGCGGGTCCACCCGCTTCTACGAGCTCAACCCGGGGCAGCGCCGCGTCGAGATCGGCTCCACGTTCTACGGCCGCGACTGGTGGGCCGGGGTGACCAACCCGGCGTGCAAGCTGATGCTGCTGCGGCACGCCTTCGAGGACCTGGGGCTGCGCCGGGTCGCCCTGCGCTGCGACGCCCGCAACACCCGCTCCCGCGCCGCGATCCTCAAGCTGGGCGCCCAGGAGGAGGGCAGGCTGCGCGCACACCGCGTGGCACCCGACGGCTCCGAGGGCGACACCCTCTACTTCTCCATCCTGTCCGACGCGTGGCCCGAGGTCCGGGCCGGCCTCGACGCGCGGCTGACGGCGCTCACTGCCGTGTCCGAATCCCGCTAGCCGGGGCGTCCGGGCGGGGCGCAGGATGGGGGTCATGACCGACGTCGACACCCGCGATCCCGCGTTCGCCGAGCGCTACCGCGCCATCGCCGCGCGCGACTCCCGCTTCGACGGCCAGTTCTACACGGCGGTGCGCACCACCGGAATCTACTGCCGGCCCTCGTGCCCCGCCCGCACGCCCAAGGCGGAGAACGTGTCCTTCTACCTCACGTCGGCGGCGGCGCACGAGGCCGGCTTCCGCGCGTGCAAGCGGTGCCTGCCCGAGGCCGCCCCCGGCACACCCGCCTGGGACCTGCGGCGCGACCTTACGGGCCGCGCGATGCGCCTGGTCGCCGACGGCGTGGTGGACCGGGAGGGCGTGTCCGGGCTGGCCACGCGGCTGGGCTACTCGGAGCGGCAGCTCCACCGGCTGCTGGTGGGCGAGCTCGGCGCGGGGCCCCTGGCCCTGGCCCGGGCCCAGCGCGCGCAGACCGCGCGGGCCCTGCTGGTCGGCACGTCCCTGCGCCTGGCCGACGTCGCCTTCGCCGCCGGCTTCGGGTCGATCCGGCAGTTCAACGACACCGTGTCCGAGGTGTTCGGCACCACGCCGTCGGAGCTCCGTGCCCGCTCGCGCCGCCCCACCCCATCCCGGGGATCTGCTGCCACCCCTGGATCAGCCGCCGAGAGCGGTCGCCTGCCTCGAGATCGGTCAGCCGGGCGACCGATGTCGGGGCAAGCGACCGAACCTGCGGTGGGCGGCGCCGGCAGCGAGCCCGTGCGGATCTCGCTCACGCTGCCCGTTCGTGAACCCTTCGACGCGCGCGGTGTGCTGGAGTTTCTCGCGGTCCGTGCGATCGACGGGGTGGAGTCGGCCGACCTGGACAGCACCCTGCGGTACGCCCGCACCGTGCTGCTGCCGCACGGGCCCGGTGCGTTGGAGGTGCGGGTCCCGCACCCCGGCGCCGGGCGGGTGGAGCTGGACCTGGAGCTGGCCGACCTGGCGGACGCCCCGGTCGCGGTGGCCCGCGTGCGGCGGCTGCTCGACCTCGACGCCGACCCGGTCGCCGTCGACTCCGCGCTGGCCGCGGACCCGGTGCTCGCGCCGTCGGCCGCCGCGACACCCGGGGTCCGCGTGCCCGGCACGCTCGACCCCGCGGAGCTGCTGGTCCGCGCGATCGTGGGCCAGCAGATCAGCGTCGCCGCCGCGCGCACGCACCTGACGCGGCTCACGGTGGGCGCCGGGACGCCGTACGAGTCGGCGTTCACCGGGCTCACCCGGCTGTTCCCCACGCCGGGCCAGATCGCAGGCCCGCCCAGGGGCGACGAGGTGCGCGCCCGCACGACCACCGGAACCGGACCGGGCGGCGCAGCCGCTCCGAGCGCCGCCGAGACCTACCTCCGGCTGCCGGCCCGGACCCTGGCCACCGTGGTCGCGGCGACCCGGGACCTCGCGGACGGCACCCTGACCCTCAGCGTGGGCGACGACCCGGACGACCTGCGCCGACGCCTCGTCTCCCGGCCCGGGATCGGTCCGTGGACGGCCGGCTACGTGGCACTGCGGGTGCTCGGCGACCCGGACGTGCTCATGGACGGCGACGTCGCCCTGCTCGCCGGGGCGCGCGCCCTCGGCCTGGTGTCCGCGGCGGACCCCCGACCGCAGCAGTTCAAGGAGCTCGCCCGGCGCGGCGCGGCATGGGCGCCCTGGCGCTCGTACGCCGCCATGCATCTCTGGCGCTCCGCATGACCGGCCGGACCGACGCGGCACCGCGGGTCCGGCACCTCGAACGGAAGGTAGATCGATGGACGCGACAACCCTGACCACCCCCGACGGCCCGTTCAGCATCATCGTGTCGCCGGTCCCGGCGCCGGACGACGCCCTGGGGCCGGACCCCGCGGCCGTGCTCGCCGCGGGCTGGACCGACGACCTGGACTCGCTCCTCGCCCTGGTGCACCCCACGCTGCGGCCCGTGGACGGCAGCCGCCCGGCGCCGTCGTCGGCCACGGACGGCGTGCTCGCCGAGGCCGCGGACGCCGTCCGCGCCTACTACGACGGCGACCACGGGGCGCCCGGGCGGGTTCCGGTGCGCCAGGCGAGCGGGCCGTTCCGGACGCACGCGTGGGACGTGCTGCGCGAGGTGAAGGCGGGTGAGCGCCTGACCTACAGCGAGTACGCGGCACGTGCCGGGCGGCCCGCCGCGGTGCGCGCCGCGGCCGGGGCGTGCGCGATGAACGCCGCGGCGCTGTTCGTGCCGTGCCACCGCATCCTGCGCACGGACGGCTCGCTGGGCGGGTTCCGGTACGGCCTGCCGGTCAAGGAGGCCCTGCTGTCCCGCGAGTCGGCGGCCTAGGCACCACGAGGCCCGGGTCGCCCCGCTCCGACGTCGCTGGAGCGGGGCGGCCCGGGCCTCGTGGTGGCGGGCGGTACGGGAGGATCAGCCCTTGACCGCGCCCGCCAGGAGCCCGCGCACGAAGTAGCGCTGCAGCGACAGGAACACGATCAGCGGGACGATCAGCGAGATGAACGCGCCCGCGGACAGCACGTGCCAGTCACCGCCGCGGGAGCCCGCGAGCTCGGCCACGCGCACGGTGAGCGGGAACGTCCGCAGGTTGCCCATGACCAGGGCGACCAGCAGGTCGTTCCACACCCAGAGGAACTGGAAGATGCCGAAGGCCGCGATCGCCGGGGTGAGCAGCGGCAGCACCACCCGGAAGAACACCTGCACGTGCCCGGCGCCGTCCATGCGGGCCGCCTCGACCAGCGAGCTCGGGATGTCCTTCATGAAGTTGTGCAGCAGGAAGATCGCCAGCGGCAGGGCGAAGATCGAGTGCGACAGCCAGATGGCCCAGAACGTGCCGTTGATGCCGATGTCCACGTAGGCCGTGAGCAGGGGCACCAGCGTGATCTGGATGGGCACGATCTGCAGCGCGAACACCGCGATGAACAGGAAGTCGCGCCCCTTGAAGTCCACCCAGGCGAACCCGTAGGCGGCCAGCAGCGCGACCGTGATCGGGATGAACACCGCCGGCAGCGTGACCACGAACGAGTTGACGAAGTAGGTGGCCAGGTCGGTCGAGCCGTCGAACAGCGCCGTCTCGTAGTTGCGCAGCGAGAACACGCCCTCGCCCGCGAGGGCGTCGCCGAAGACCGTCCACCAGCCGCTCTGCCGCACGTCGAGCTCGGGCCGGAACGAGGTGACCAGCAGACCGACCGTCGGCACGGTCCACAGGACCGCGATGACGATGGCGAGCGTGCTCGCCCACGGGCTCGACAGCGCCTTGCGCGCCTTGCGGGCGCGGTTGCCCATGCCCGACGCCGACCGGGGCACCTCCGTCGCGGGGGCGTCTGCCTTCACGGTGCTCATCGGACCTCCTCCGACAGGCGCTGCTGGCGCACGTTGTAGATGATCACCGGGATGACGATGACGAACAGGATCACGGCCAGCGCGGCGCTCAGTCCGGCGTCACCCTGCCGGAACCGCTGGTTGTAGAACTCCAGGGCCACGATCGAGGTGCCGAAGTCGCCCGCCGTCATCGTGCGCACGATGTCGAAGGTCTTGAGCGTGGTCATCGCGATGGTGGTGAGCACCACGACCAGGGCGGGCCGGATGCTCGGGATCGTGATGCGCCAGAACATGCCGAACCCGGAGACGCCGTCGAGCCGCGCGGCCTCGGTGATGTCGTCGGGGATCGCCTTGATCGACGCCGACAGCAGCGTCATGGCGAAGCCCGCCTGGATCCAGATGAACACCACCATGATGAGGAACGTGTTCAGGGGGCGGCCGATCAGGAACTGCTGGGGCTCACCGCCGAGCCACACGATGAACTGGTTGAGCAGACCCGTCTGGTCCACGCCGGCGGGCTTGTACTCGTAGACGAACTTCCAGATGATCGAGGCACCCACCATCGAGATGGCCATCGGCAGGAACACGAGGCCCTTGGCGATGGACTCGAACCGGCTCTTGTCGACCAGGTAGGCGTACGCGAGACCGAAGAAGGTGGCCACCAGCGGCGCGACGAGCACCCACAGCGCGGTGTTGCCGAGCACCACGAGGAACTGTGGCTCGGTGAAGGCCCGCACGTAGTTGTCGAACCCCACGAACTCGGTGCTGTTGCGGTTCATGGCCGAGTTGATGATGGTCCGGATCGCCGGGTAGACCAGGCCGATCAGGAGCAGCAGCAGGGCCGCCCCCACGAAGCCGAAGCCGACGAACCAGCGGGCCGGGTTCCGTGGTCGGTCGACCACGAAGAGGATGATGCCCATGATCGCGACGAACAGCACGATCGCGATGAGCATCAGCAAGAACTTGTGCGTGGGATCGTCCCCCGCGTGCAACAGCCAATCCATGGCTCTCTCCTGTCGCTGTCCTGGTCCGGTCTCCCTTGACTGGGCCGGCCCCCAGCCTAGGACGGCGGAGGCGTGGGACTCGTGGTCCCACGCCTCCGCGCGTCATGCTCGAGGGCCGACCGTCAGTTCGACGGCCAGGAGTTCTCGATGGCGGTGGTGACTTCCTCGCTGCTCTGGTCGCTGGCGAACCACTCGATGATGCCGCTCCAGAACGTGTCCGTACCGACCGCGGCCGGCATCAGGTCGGACGCGTCGAACCGGGCCACCGTGGCCTCGTCGGCCAGGATCTCCGCGGAGAGCTTGTCGAAGTCCGTGGCCAGGAGCTCCGGGTCGAGACCCTTGTTGGCGCTCACCCAGCCGCCGGCCGGGGTGGCCGCCGCCTTGGCGTTGGCCCAGTCCGCGCTCGACAGGTAGGTCTGGAAGGCGACGACCTCGGGACGGTCGTCGAACGCGCCGATGAACTCGCCGGCCACCAGGGTCGGCTTCTCGTCCTCGGTCATGGCCGGCAGGTAGAAGGCGTAGACGTCGCCGTCGGGCGCCACCTCGGTGCCCTCGGGCCACTGCGTCGCGTAGAAGTTCGCGGCACGGTGCATCCAGCAGTTGCCGTCCAGAATCGGGTAGCCCGCGTCGGTCCAGGTCGCCGTGGCGATCGAGTCGACGCCGCCCAGGCCGCCGTTCACGTAGTCCGGGTTCTTGAGGATCTCGCCGGCGGCGTCCCACGCCTCGACGATCTGCGGGTCGTTGAAGGGGATCTCGTGGGTGTACCACTGGTCGTAGACGTCCGGGCCCGCGGTGCGGAGCACGGTGTCCTCGATCCAGTCGGTGCCCGGCCAGCCGGAGGCGTCACCGGACTCCACGCCCGCGCACCAGGGGCGCGTGGCGCCCTCGTTGTTCTCGGCGATGGTGGCGGTGAGCTCGAGCATCTCGTCCCAGGTGGTCGGCACCTCGTAGCCGGCCTCCTCGAACATGGAGGGCGAGTACCAGACGAACGACTTCACGTTGGAGCCCAGCGGCGCGGCGTAGAACGTGCCGTCGACCGTGCCGTACTCCTTCCACTCCGGGGCCCAGCCCTCGTCGACGTTCGCCTCGACCTGCTCGGGGGCCGGCAGGACGGCGTCGTAGTCGCGCACCAGGGACTGGAGCAGACCCGGCTGCGGCAGGATGGCGATGTCCGGCGGGTTGCCCGCCTGGACACGCGTCGGGAGCTGCGCCTCCATCTCGCGCGACGCCTCGTACTCGACCGTCACGCCGGTGCACTCCTCGAACGGCTCGTAGGACGCCGTCTGGGTCTCGGCCTCGGGCTCGACGATCGTCGTGTAGACGGTGACGGTCTTGCCGTCGAGGTCACCGAACTCGTCGAACGCGCTGCAGTCGATCTCGTAGCTGGCCGCCTCGCCGCCGCCACCACCGTCACCGCCGCCGTCATCGGTGTCGGCACACGCCGACAGGATCAGGGCCAGGCTCGCGCCGGTCGCCGCGACGGCGATCGCCCGGCGCTTGGAAGCCTTCCGGATAGTCATCTCGTGCTCCTCCACTGCTTCGTGGGCTCAGAACCCTCTGACATGCGGGTACGGCCCGGCAGACTGCCAGGTTGCCCTTCGTCAACGCAACCGTGGTTTACGATCCAATGCAAGCCCATACAGCACCGGCTTGCATTACGAAACCGTTTCAATCACCCGGGCCGCTCAAGCCGGGTGAATCCCCTGGTCGGCTCGGTGCAACGAATCGGCTGACCGTCGGCGGCGGGACGTAGGCTTGTGCCCGCCAGGACCCTGGTGCACCGACGGAAGGACGGACATGATCGAGCTGAGGACGCCGCGCGAGATCGAGGAGATGCGCCCGGCGGGACGCTTCGTCGCGGACGTGCTCCTCGCCGTCCGGGAGGCCGCCGGCGTGGGTGTGAACCTGCTCGAGCTCGACGAGGTCGCGCACAAGATGATCCGCGACCGCGGCGCGGAGTCGTGCTACATCGACTACCACCCGTCCTTCGGCGCCATGCCGTTCGGCAAGACCCTGTGCACCTCCGTGAACGACGCCGTGCTGCACGGCCTCCCGTACGACTACGCGCTGCAGGACGGTGACCTGCTGTCGATCGACTTCGCCGCGTCCGTCAACGGCTGGGTGTCCGACTCCGCGCTGTCGTTCGTGGTGGGCAACCCGGCGCCGGGCCGCGCCGAGGCCGACGCCACGCTGATCCGCACCACCGAGGTCGCACTCGAGGCCGGCATCGCCGCCGCGCGCCCGGGCAAGAAGATCGGCGACATCTCCGCCGCCATCGCCGAGGTCGCGCACGCCGCCGGGTACTCGATCAACACCGACTTCGGCGGGCACGGCGTGGGCCGCACCATGCACGGCGACCCGCACGTGCCGAACAACGGGCGCGCGGGCCGCGGGTTCCCGCTCAAGCCGGGCCTGGTCATCGCCGTCGAACCGTGGTTCCTGGAGACCACCGACGAGATCTTCACCGACCCCGACGGCTGGACGCTGCGCTCGGTGGACGGCTCGCGCGGCGCGCACTCGGAGCACACGATCGCCATCACGGACGGCGACCCGATCGTCCTCACGGCCCGCTGACGGCGGGGCTGGTCAGAGAAGGGTCTTCAGGGCCTGGATCACGCCGTGCTGCGTGATGTCGCCGACGGTCTCGTCGGCGATCGCCTTGACCTCGTCCGGCGCGTGCCCCATGGCGACCGACCGGGCGGCCCAGCTCAGCATCTCGATGTCGTTCAGGCCGTCGCCCACGGCCAGCGTGTTGTGCGCCGGGACGCCGAGCACCGTACGGACGCTCTCCAGCGACGTCGCCTTGCTGAGCCGGCGCGGCGTCACGTCGATCCAGTCGGGCCCGGCGGGGGTGGCGGTCACGCCGTGCCGGCGCAGCGCGTCCAGCAGGTCCAGCACGTGCGGGCCGCGGAGGATCGCACGCGAGGCGGGCAGCTCGCCCAGCTCCTCGGTGGTGACCGCCCGCTGCGCCCCGTTGACCTCGTGCGGTGCGAAGGGCCGGTTCACGCGGTAGCCGACGCCGATCTCCTCGACGCCGATCTGCACGTCCGGGAAGCGGCTGAGCGCCATCTGGGCCACCGGCCCGACGTCGAACGTCAGCACGTCCTCCAGCATGTAGCCGTTGGTGCAGGTGGCGCACAGCCGGGCCGTCACCGCACCGTTGGAGGCGACCACCCACCCGTCCGTGATGCCGAGCTCCCGGGCCACCGGCAGGATCCCCGTCAACGACCGTCCCGACGCGAGGACCACGTGGTGCTTGCGGCTGCGGACGAGCCGCACCGCCAGCACCGTCGGCTCGGGCACCCGCTGCCCGGTGACCAACAGGGTCCCGTCGATGTCGAGGGCGACCAGATGAGGCGCGTCGTTGCGCACTCGCATGGACACCGGTTGGTCGTCCAGGATCATCACGTACCCCCATGGCACCGTGAGCGCCGTCACCCTTCGACGGATCGCGCCCAAATGTACAGGCATCCGCCCGTGGTTCCATACCTTTGCACGAATAACTTTGACCTGCGTCGTGGACCCGCCGGTTTTTCTTGCCGCAGCCGAACCGTTATCTTCCCGGACCGCCCGGAGCGGCCCTCAGTGCGGCCCCGGACCGTCGCTCAGAGCAGGGAACGCAGCACCGCGACGGCGCCGTCGTCGTCGATCGAGCCCGTCACCTCGTCGGCCGCGGCCTTCACGGGGTCGGTCGCGTGGCCCATGGCCACGCCGCGCCCCGCCCAGCGCAGCATGTCGATGTCGTTGTTGCCGTCGCCCACCGCGACCGTGTCCTGCGGCGCCACGCCGAGCGCCGCACGCACCATCTCCAGGCCCGACGCCTTGGTCACGCCCTGTGGCGCGACGTCCATCCATGCGGACCAGCCGACGGCGTAGGTGACGTCGTCGAACCCGAGACGTGCGGCGATCTCGTGGAACTCCGCGCTGGTCTCGCCCGGGCTGCGCACCACCACGCGGGTGACCTGCCCCGCCCACAGGTCCTCGAAGTCGACCACGCGGTGCTCGCCGTCGAGCTCGCCCTCCGGGAAGAGCTCGGTCATCCGGAAGCCGATGCCGACGTCCTCGACCGCGTACCGCGCGTGGGGAAGCTCTTCCTTGAGCATGCGGAGCACCGGCTCCGGGTCGAAGGTCTCGACCCGTTCCAGCACGTAGCCCGTCTCGGCACGCGGGTCGAGGCGGGCCGTGACCGCGCCGTTCGACGCGACGATCCAGGACTCCTCGATCCCGAGCTTCGCCGCGACCGGCGTCATCGCGATGAGCGACCGGCCGGACGCCAGCACCACGTGGTGCCCGGCCTCCCGGACGGCGGCGACGGCGTCGCGCGCGGCGTCCGAGAGCACGTCGTCGTACGTGACGAGGGTGCCGTCGATGTCGAGGGCGATGAGCTTGGTTCCGGAGTCGCGAGCCACACCCGCACCCTACCGACCGACCTGTGAACACCAGCCGTCCGGGGCCGGGTGATCGGTGGAACGTCCGGTGATCGGCGGCGGGCGCCGCCGATCACCGCGCGCCGCGCGCCGCGCGTCACTTCGCGGGCTCGAGGACCTCCAGGCCGCCCAGGTACGGACGCAGCCCCTCCGGGACGTACACCGAGCCGTCGGCCTGCTGGTGGTTCTCGAGGATCGCCACGATCCAGCGGGTGGTGCCGAGCGTGCCGTTCAGCGTGGCGACGTTGCGGGTCGAGCCGTCCTCCGTGCGCTCGCGCACGCCCAGGCGGCGGGCCTGGAACGTGGTGCAGTTCGACGTCGAGGTGAGCTCCAGCCAGCGCTCCTGGGTGGGCAGCCAGGCCTCGCAGTCGAACTTGCGGGCCGCCGACGAGCCCAGGTCGCCCGCCGCCGTGTCGATGACACGGTAGGGCAGCTCGACCTTGGCCATCATGGCCTCCTCCCAGCCCAGCAGGCGCTGGTGCTCGGCCTCGGCGTCCTCGGGGGCGCAGTAGCTGAACATCTCGACCTTGTGGAACTGGTGCACGCGGATGATCCCGCGCGTGTCGCGGCCCGCCGAGCCGGCCTCACGGCGGTAGCAGGCGCTCCAGCCGGCGTAGCGCAGGGGGCCGTCCGCGAGGTCGACGATCTCGTCGCTGTGGTAGCCGGCGAGGGCCACCTCGGAGGTGCCGACCAGGTACAGGTCGTCCTTCTCCAGGCGGTAGATCTCGTCGGCGTGCGCGCCCAGGAAGCCCGTGCCCTGCATGGTCTCGGGCTTGACGAGGGTGGGCGTGATCATGGGCGTGAAGCCCTCCTGCACCGCCTGGTCCATCGCCATGTTCAGCAGCGCGAGCTCCAGCCGCGCGCCGATGCCGGTGAGGAAGTAGAACCGGGCGCCCGACACCTTCGCACCGCGCTTGGTGTCGATCGCGCGCAGGCCCTCGCCCAGCTCGAGGTGGTCCTTGGGCTCGAAGCCCTCGGCCGCGAAGTCGCGCCGCGTACCCACCTGCTTGAGCTCGATGTAGTCCTCCTCGCCACCGGCGGGAGCGCCCTCGATCACGTTCGCGATCGCGTACAGCACACGGTCGAGCTCCTGCTCCGCCTCCGCGGCGGCGGCCTGGTGGCTCTTGACGTCCTGCGCGAGCTGCTTGGTGTGCGCGAGCAGGGCCTGCTTCTCGTCCCCCTGGGTCTGCGCCACCTTCTTGCCCAGGGACTTCTGCTCCGCGCGCAGGTTCTCGAACTCCGCCAGGGAGGAGCGGCGACGGGCGTCGGCGTCCAGCGCCGCGTCCACGAGGTCGGGGTCGTCGCCGCGGGCCACCTGGCTCGCGCGGACGACGTCGGGGTTGTCGCGCAGAAGTCGGAGATCGATCACGGGTCGAGCCTATCGGGGCCGTGCCAGAGTTTTCGTGCGCAGCGCGACCATCGTGACCAGGGGCACGGCCGGGATGAGCGCGATCACCGCGATGCGCAGGCCGAAGTCGTTCACGAGCGAGCCCAGCACGGCCACCACCCACATCGCCACGAGCGCCGGCCGGAAGAACTCCCAGCGCTCCTGCGCACGCGTGTACCAGGCGGGCAGCCAGCGCTCGCGCCAGGCCACGGGGCCGAACAGGGCCAGGCCGACCACCACGAGCACCACGACCGTGACCCAGATCGCGGGCCCGCCGGTGATCGAGCCCAGCGCGTACATGGCCTTGCGCAGCACGGTGGACACGGCCTCGCCGGTGACCACCTGCTCGACGAACCGCCCGAGGTGCGATCGGGAGTCGGGCGGCCGCAACCAGTCGAGGATGCCCACGACGGCGACGACGCCCACGCCCGCAGCCGCGACACCCGTGAACCGCCAGAACGTGAGCCGTAGCCCGGAGGCGGCCGTGGCGACCACCACGAAGGCCGGCACGAGCACGAGCCCGCCCCCGAGGTCGGCGCCCAGGTTGGGCAGCACGTCGACGGCCATGGCGATGACGCCCACGACCGACACGGCGAGCGTCGCCAGGACCCGGCGGCCCCGCGTGACCAGGAGCTGGGCCAGCGCGGCCGCGAGCGCGATCGCCGCCACGGCGTAGACCGAGAACGTGGGGTTGCCGAACCCGTAGAAGCGCGCGCCGAACGTCGGCGCGGAACCGAGCGGGGCCGCACGGTTCAGGGGCGTCCCGAACAGGGCGTCGATCGTGAGCGCCACGAACGTGATGCCCGCGACCACCGCGGGTGCCGCCCAGAGGGGACGACGCGGCGCGAGCAGGCTCAGCCCCGTGACGGCCGCCGTCACCAGCACCGTGGCGCCCACGATCGCCAGCACGGGCAGGTCGAACCGCCACCAGCCGGTGAGGGACACCAGGAAGCCGCCGGCCGGGAGCGCGGTCAGCGCGGTGGCGCAGACCTCGGCCGCGCGCTGCCACCCGGACGGCACGTCCCCCAGGCCGCGCGCCCGGCGCCGGTACGGCACCCACCAGCACACGGCCGCGAGCGCGAGGCCCACCCAGAAGGGCACGTCCACCAGCCAGATGTACGCGTCACGACGCACGTGGTCCCGGGCGGTCATGTCCGCGAGCTCGTCGGCGGTGAGCCAGGCCGAGGCGGGCCGTTCCCCCGCGCGCACCAGCGGCGTCGGGTCGATCGCGGCGGGCCGGTCCACGCCGACGGCGTCGAGCACCGCGGCCGGGACGTCCATCAGCCGGGCCACGCCCTCCGTGCGGGTCGCCGTGCTGCCCAGGTAGCGGGGCAGGCCCTCGTTCGCCGCGGAAGGGCGCATCATGGCGAGCCCCAGCTCCAGCGCGTGCTCCGGCACGGTCGCGACGTCGATGACCAGCACGGTCGTGTCCGCGGGGGCGGCGTCCAGGACGCGCCACACGGCGAGGTCGACGTCGGAGACGAGGTCGGCGCGCAGCGCCTCCACCTGGTCCCGGCCGTCGGGCTGCTTCTCCAGCTCGGCGCGCTCCGTGACGTCCAGCAGGGCGGACCCGGCGTCCACGAACGTGATCGGGCAGTCCCACGCGCCCGACCCCTCGGCCACCGCGGTGTCGAGGTCGAAGTACCGGCCGACGCTGCCGTCGCGCCCGGCGAGCGCCACCGCGGCGCCCGGGCCGACCGCCGTCGTGCACTCGTCCGCCAGGGCCTCACCGAGGGTGCCGGGGTGGGCGGCGTAACCGGACCCGCGCTGCAGCTCGGTGAGGCGGTCCCACTGGTCGACGACGGCGGGGCTGTCGCCCCGCGCCGGCGTCACGGTGATGTCGTCGCAGATCCAGTGACGGTCGGCGTCGCGCTCGTCGGCGATCTCGGTGAGCCGGCCCGCCGAGAGGCTGAGCCAGCCGCTGTCCGGGCAGCGCGCCGCGCGGCCGTTGGGGAGCGTGAGGCCCGCGGCGTCGGCGCCGTCGGTGAGCATCCCGTACAGGGTCGGCGCGGGGGCCTGACCGGTGTCCGGGGACGGTTTCACGTCGGTCCAGCGCAGTCCCTCGGTGCCGATCACGACCAGGCTGCCGCCCGGCGGGACGATCGGCGCGGCCGTGGCGAGCGAGCCGGACTCCTCGCCGGCGGCGTCGGCCCCGGGCACCGGGAGCAGCGCGGCCGCGAACAGCAGGCTGAGCAGCAGCGCGCCGGACAGGCCCAGGACCGCCGACGGCACGCCACGCACGGGCGCGGCGGTGGCCGGCACCGCCGCACGACCGGGGGCCGGCGGAGCGGTCCCCGGTCCCGTCCGCGGCGCGGACAGCGGCAGCCAGCCACGCAGCAGGCGGACGCGGGCCACCAGCCCGGGCCGGGCCACGAGCAGGGCGACCAGCGCGAACGGCACGAGCAGGAGCAGTCCCCGCGGACGGTCACCCAGGAACGGCGCGGCGTCCACGCCCACCGTCACGAGCGCGACCACGGCCACCACGGCGACCGCCGTCGAGACCGGGCGCCCGGGCCGACGGCGGTCGCCGCCCCCGGCGGCCGCGCCTCCGGTCCGGCGCAGCACCGCCGCCGCGAGCCCGGCGGCGAGCACCAGGCCGGCCGCGGCGTAGAGCACGAAGGCCACGTCGGAGAACCCGTAGAATCGGTCGGCCGTCGCGAGGGACGGCCCCAGCAGGGACCTCTGCAGCAGCGTGAACCCGGTGATCCCGTCCACCGTGAACACCAGCCAGGTGACGCCCGCCGCCGCCAGGGCGTCGCGCCACGGCAGCGGGGGCAGCAGCCCCGCCAGGCCGCGCACGGTGAGCGCGACGACGACCGTGGCCACCGTCAGCGAGAGAGCCAGGCCGAACTCGGGCGCCGGCCACACCCACCACCGGCTGAGCGTCGCCAGGCTGGCCGCCGCCGGGGCCGAGACGGCGAGCAGCGCGGCACCGAGCGCGATGCGCCGGCGGTACGGGCCCGGCTCCCGGCGCGGCCGCCCCGTGCGACGGGGCAGGACCAGCACCAGGACCGCGGCCAGCAGGAACAGCACGATCGCGCCCGCGAAGGCCGGGACCTGCGCGGGGATCGTGTCGGCCAGCACGTTGATGTACTGGCGGTTCTCGACGGTCCGGGCGACCGTCGTGCGGCGGGGTTCACCCACCTCGATGGGCATGCCGTCGATCGTCTGCTGCTCGACGACGGGCGCCAGGCCGGGCTCCTCGGCCGCCGGGTCGGGGAGCGCGCCCCCGGCCTCGGCGGCGGTCGCCGTGAGGTCGGTGAGCTGGACGAACCCGGTGCTGCGCGACGCGTCGGAGGTCAGCCACCGCACGCGGGGGACGTCCACCACCCAGTCGACCACGACCTGGAGGCCCTGCTGCGTGAGCGGGGTGTCGGCGATGCCCGTGACGAGCACACGGGTGCCGGACGGCAGGCCGGTGCGCAGGGTGCTCAGCGTGTCGTCCAGGGCGTCGAGCGCCTCGGCGCGTTCCGGTCCCTCGGGCAGGCTCCCGGCGTCGATCACGGTCACCGGGCACTCGGCCAGGAGCTCGCCCCAGGCGGGACCGGGTGCGGCGGCCTCGCCGTCCGCCTGCTCGGCGCCGGCCCGCGCCGTGCCCTCGACCAGGGCGTCGAGCGACGGGACGTACCGGTCCACCGTCCCGTTCTCCCGGCCCAGCATCACGGCCGCGCCCGGCCCGACGGCCGTCGAGCAGGCGTCGGCCTCGTCCAGCAGGCCACCGAGAAGACCGGGGGCGGGGGCCTGCTCGGCGGCGTCGGCCTCGTCCTGCTCGTCGTCCGCGCGCTCCGGGAGCCCGGCCCAGCCGTCCACCGTCGCCGCGGCGGGCTCCCACCCGCCTGTACCCAGCGCCCGGGGCACCGGGGTGCACGACGTCGCCCCGCGCTCCTCGGGCGACCGCTCGTCCTGCTCGGCGTCCGGCGCGTCGGCGCGCTCGGCACTGCCGGCCGAGACCGTCCGGCTGCCCGCGGACAGCGTCAGCCAGGCGTCGAGGGGACACGTCGCGGGCGCCGCGGTGCGGACGTTGATGGACGCGACGGAGCCGCCGCCGATCATGTGCCAGAGGTTGGGTGTGGTGTTGCGCGACACGTCGGTCCAGCGCAGGCCCGCGACGCCGACCACCACCACGGGGGCGGCGGGCTCGGCCTTCTCGTCCGCCGCGAGGTCCGGCGCCGTCACGGAGACCGGCCCGGACACCGGCGCGGACACGGGTGCGGCCCACGCCGCCGACCCGCCCGGTCCCAGCACGGCCGCCATGAGCATGACCAGGAGTACGGGCACGGTCAGGGCTCGCGCGGAACGGGGATTCACCCGCCCAGGGTAAATGGCGCGCGGCGTCACGGTGCGCGGACGAGCAGCGCGCCCGCCTGCACGTGCACGTCGATCTCGACGGCGCGCCCGAGCGGGTCGCCGTCCACCTGGGCCTCCTCGCCCGCCGGGACGCGGATGCGGGCGCGCCGGGCCTTGGTGTGGTCGATGCGGCCGAGCTTCTCCGGCAGCTCGCTGCGCACTCCCACGCCCTGCATCGCGATCTCCAGCGTGAGCTGGGCCCAGCCGAACACCCCGCCGCGGACGTCGACGGCCGCGACGTCGAGCACGCCGTCGTCGAGCACGGCGTCGGGCAGCAGGGTCACGCCGCCCGGGAGCATGCCGCAGTTGCCGACCATGATCGAGCGGGCGCGGGCCTCCACGGGTGCGCTGTCGTCGAGCTGGAGGGTGGCGCGCATGCGCCGGGCCTGCATGTGCGACAGCCCGGCCACGAAGTAGGCCACCCAGCCCACGCGCTTCTTCAGGCCGGCGTCGGCACTGGCGACCATCGCCGCGTCGAAGCCCAGCCCGGCGATGACGAGGAAGATGTGCCGGCGCTCGGTGTCGGGCTCGTGGTCCGGCTGGTTGGGGTGGTCGCCGTTGCGGGGCTCGTCGGCGAACTCGGTCACGCGCAGCCAGCCGACGTCGATGGCCCGGGTGCGGCCGTGCACGATCATGTCGAGCGCCTCGTCCACACCCGTCAGCGGGAGCTCCAGGTTGCGCGCCAGGAGGTTGCCCGTGCCGACCGGGAGCACGCCCATCGGCGTGCCCGAGTCGACCATCGTCTCGGCGACGGCCCGCACGGTCCCGTCGCCGCCCGCCGCGACCACGATGTCGGCGCCGTCCGCCAGGGCGCGGCGGGCCGGACCCTGCCCCGGGTCGTCCACCGTGGTCTCGTACCAGAGCGGCTCGGCCAGGCCGTGGGCGTTGCAGTACGCGCGGACCTGGACCTGGAGGCCCGCAGCACCCTGCTTCGACGGGTTCACGACCACCGCCAGCCGGGGCGCCGCGTCCGCGCTCTGCGCCACCGCGCGGCGGGGACCACGACGGCGCATCCGGGCCTGCTGCGTCCAGACCACGGCGGCCACGGAGAGCGCCAGCACCGCGATGGCGATCGCGACGATCCCGAGCCAGGCCTGCCACTCCATGGGCTCAGAGTACGGGGCTGTCCTGGGGGTCGATCAGCTGCGGACGTTCGAGCCCGCGTGCCGCACCGCGTCCACCGCGCCACGCATCTTGCGCGCGTTCACGGCCAGCAGGACGTCGCGGTACTGGGCGGCACGGTGGATCTGGCCCTTGAGATCGTTCGCGGAGGCCCGGTGCTTGAGGTCGCACGGCACCTCGACGGCGACGTACCCCTTGCGCAGCAGGTCGATCGTCATGCCCGTCTCGACACCCCAGCCGCGCGCGAGCGGGGTGGCCGCCTCGAACGCCTCGCGGGTCAGGCAGCGCATGCCGGACAACGGCTGCGACGGGCTCCAGCCCGTCATCGCCTCGATCGCCCGTCGCGAGGCGCCCACCACGACGCCACGGCCGCCGGCACCCGCCTGCTTGGGCAGCAGCGCGATCGCCAGGTCGGCCACGCCCTCGCGGACGGGCCGGACGAGCGGTGCGGTGTTGACCGCGGTGTCGCCGAGGTCGCCGTCGATGAACATGAGGAGACGCGGCGGGCGCCCGTCGGCGTCACGCATCGCGACCACCGCCGCACCCGTCTCCATCGCGGCGGCCTTGCCGCGGTTGTGGGAGTGGCGCACGACGACGGCGCCGGCGGCACGCGCGACATGCTGCGTGTCGTCCTCGGAGCCGTCGTCGACCACCAGCACGAGGTCGACGTGCGGGATCGCGCGCGCGGAGCGCACGGTAGCCGCAATGCGCTCGGCCTCGTCCTTGGCGGGGATGATCGCCGCCACCCGCTGGACGTTCTTGCCTGCCTGTGCATTGCCGGGACGCGTGGTCTTCGCGACCGGGAGAGCGTTCACACCTGTCCTGCCTGAAGCGTCGATTTGCCGTGGTGGGTGTTCGGATAGTCCTTTGCTTGGTGAGTGCAAAGGTTTACCCCTGGAATCCTACTCCCTTGGTCCGCTAGTTGCCGAAACCTGGATCGCTCGTGGCGATCCGCGGTGACTGCCGACGCGTTCCGAGCCGCTCGCGCACGACCGGCCGGGGTGTCCGGTCTAGCGCAGGGTGACCTGCCGGGAGACGATACCTGCTCTTGCGCGTCGCTCGTTCGCATCAAGCGGCTCCTTGGTGGAAAGTGCTTTCGCGAGCTTCTCGCCGAGCTCGGCCAGGGGCCCCTCGAGGTCCTCCGCCTGCGTGCCCTTCGGCAGCTCCCAGACGGGGACCACCAGCCCGGACGCGCGAAACGCTCCCACGAACCTTCCACCCGCCAGCCCTGACTCGCGCTTTGCGTGCAGCCGGGAGATCGCGTCGATCACGTCGTCCTCCGGTTCGGGGCGCGCCCAGCGCAGGAACTCGCGGGTCATGCTGCACCAGTAGGCCGACTCGACCGACGCCACCTTCACCGTGGGGATCGCGCCGTCGGCGGCGTCCTCCAGGTTCTGCTTGAGCTCGGGCGTCACGTCGGCGCTCGGGTCGAGCCAGTAGTCGAACGACTCGTGCACCGTGACCTCGAACGGCACGCTCAGGTCCAGCACGTCCTGCAGGCGCGGACCCTCGCCCGGCAGCGCACCCGACTCCACGGCGGTGCCCGGCTCGAGCTCGATCGCCTCCAGCAGCGCGGCGGCCAGGTCGCGGCTCACGTCGCCCGAACCCACGATGCCCTGCACGGCCAGCAGGATCGTGCCGTCCGCACGGTGCAGCGCCGTCCACGCACCCGGCAGGAGCGTCACGATCGTCACGTCGCGGGCGCCGTACTCAGCGGTGGTGCGGGCCGTCGCAGTGGCCGACGGGACGATCTCGCGCATCGCCACCCAGTCGGTCTCGCCGGGGAGGCCCTCGAAGGGCCGGAGCACGAAGTCGGAGGAGGGGTTCTTGGCCATGCGGCGAGTGTATCCGCGCACCTGGTCCCAGATCTGTCGGGCCGGTGATGTTTCCCGGGCAGGGCGATGATGAGGTCGTGGAACCCTGGCTCGCCGCCCACCTGCCCGTGCTCGACCTGGCGCTCGACGCGGTCCGGGCGGTGGAGCACGCGACCCAGCGCGCGGGTGGGAGCGGCGGGGCCGGCGCCGCCGGCGGACGAGCCGCCACCCGGGCGGTGCACGCCGAGCCCGACGCCCGGCGCGTCGCGGCCGCCTTCGCCTCCGACCGGTTGTTCGCGCTCGACGGCCGGCCCGTGGCGGGGTTCGCGGAGCTGTCCGGCTTCTTCCGGACGGCGGACGGCTGGGTGCGCACCCACGCCAACTACCCGCACCACCGGGCCCGGCTGACCGCCCTGGCCGGCCTGCCGGACGACGTCGGCCGGACCGCGTTCGCACAGCGCCTCGCCGAGCTCTCGGCGCACGACCTGGAGGACGGCGCGGCCGCGGCCGGCGCGATCGTGACGCGGGTGCGCACCGAGCAGGAGTGGCGGGAGTCGGAGCCAGGGCGCGCCGCGGCGTCGGGCCCGCTGGTGCGGGTCACGCCCGCGAGCGGCCCGGGCGACGCGGCCCGGTCCCTCGCGCGGCGCGTGCGGGCCGGCGGGTTACCGGCGGACCGGAGCGGGGCGGCGTCCGCGGCCGGCGGGACGGCCGCGGGCGGGATCGGGGGCGGGATCGGCGGCGGGATCGGCGGCGCTGGGAAGGGCGGCGGCGCGACGGGCGGCGGCGCGGCACCCCTGAGCGGCGTCCGCGTGCTCGACCTGACCCGGGTGATCGCCGGCCCGGTCGCGACCCGTACGCTCGCGCTGCTCGGCGCCGACGTGCTGCGCGTGGACCCGCCCGACCCCGCGGAGATCCCGTGGCAGCACCTCGACACCGGGCAGGGCAAGCGCAGCACGGTGCTGGACCTGCGCGACGGGGCCGGCCTCCGCACCGCACAGGAGCTGCTCGACGCCGCCGACGTGCTGGTGACCGGCTACCGCCCCGGTGCCGTGGAGGCGCTCGGGCTCCGGGTACCGCCCGGCGTCGTGACGGGGCGTGTCTCCGCGTGGGGCGACACCGGGCCGTGGGCGGGCCGGCGCGGCTTCGACTCGATCGTGCAGGCGGCGAGCGGCATCGCCCTGCTGGAGGGGCACGACGGCGTACCCGGGGCGCTGCCCGCCCAGGCGCTCGACCACGCCTCGGGGTACCTGCTCGCGGCGGGGATCGTCGATGCGCTCACGCTCCGGGACGGCGGGGGCGACGGGGCTGCGGGCCGCGGGACTCCGGACGACGGCGGCCCGGGCCGCGGGACTCCGGACGACGGCGGCCCGGGCCGCGGGCGCCCGGACGACGGGGCTGCGGGCCGCAGGGCCGGCGACGGCCTCGGCCGGGACGTGTCGGTCTCGCTCGCGCGCACCGCGACCTGGCTGCTGGACCTGCCGGGCCGGGACCCGCTGCACCCACCCGCAGCGACACCGGACGGCCCGACCGTGACCCATGCCGGCGTGACCACCGCACGCCCGGCACTCCCGGGCTATGCCGACTACCCGCACCCGGCTCACGCGTGGTCCACGGACCCGCCCACCTGGCCCGGCTGACCCTTCTCCGGCAGCAGGCTCCCGTGCTGAGGTCCGTTCAGGCGCGGGAGCGGCCGCGGCGGGCCAGCACGAGCGCGCCGGCGCCGCCCACCACGAGCGCTCCGGCAGCCGCCGTCAGGGTGGCGGCCTCGGCGCCGGTCAGGGCGAGCTTGATCGGGGCGTCGAGGGTGGCCTCGGCGAGCGCGGACGCATCCTGCTCGATGCCCTCGGCGCGCTCCGGCACGTACGAGGTGAGCTCGGCCCCGGCGGTGTCGGCCGACGTCGGGCCCTCCCACTGCTGGCCGGGCGCCTGGACGGCCACCGGCTCGGACGTGGCCATCGCCGTGGGCACCGCATCCGTCGTGGCGGTCTGCGTGACCGTCCGGGTCTGGGTCTGCTCCTCGACGACCGGGGCGGTGGCGGGCACGCTCTGCACCGGCTTGACGACCTCGGGCTCGGGCTTCGGGGCGGGCGCCGGGGCGGCCTCCTCGGCAGCCTCGACGTACTCCCGGACCGCCTCGCGCACCCGCTCGCGGTCCTGCTCGTCCCAGCCGCCGTGCTTCCAGCCGTCCTGCTGACCGTCCTGCTGGGTCTGGCTGCCCTGCTCCCAGCCCGCCTGCTGGGTCTGGTCGGCGTCCCGGCCGCAGTTGCCCTGGGAGCCGTACCGCGGCACGTCGTAGTTCGGCTCGGTGTAGCTGGCGGGCTCGTACGAGCGCGGGGCCTCGTGGGACTGGCGGCCGCGGTCGTACCCGGAGTGACCGTCGTAGCCCGACGAGTGGCCGTCGTAGCCGCCGTGACCGTGGTGGCCGCCCCCGTCGTGCGCCATCGCCGGGCTGGCGACGGCCGTCGCGGCAGTGGCGAGCGCGATCGTCGCCACGACACGGGTGGCCGTGGACTTGGCGGCGGACGAAGGCTTGACGGCGGCGTGCTTCATGAGAGCTGCTCCAGCTGGTCGGCTACAACGGCCCGGATCCCGGGGGCCGCGACGACGCTACCCGATCTCCCTTCGGTGAAAAAGGGGCACTTACGAAAAAGCCGATGCAACGGTAACGATTGGATAACAACGGCGTTATCGATGGAACCTCCTCAAAGCGCCGAAAAACGCAAACAGGGTGGAGTGCCGATGGCACTCCACCCCGTTGCGTCAAGTCCGAAGAGGCTGGGGTCCTCTTGGGTTTCAGGTCAGGAAAGGCCGCCCAGCAGCCCGCCCGTCAGACCGCTCACGGCACCGCCGGTCAGGCCGTCCACGGTGTCCGTGACGCCACCGACGGTGTCGGTCACGGCGCCACCGGCGACACCCTTGACGGTGCTGCCCACGGTGTCCACGACAGGCTTGGCCACGCCGTCCACGACGACGTCCTTCACGACGGGCTTGGCGACACCCTCGACGACGACGTCCTCGACCAGCGGCTTCGCGACGCTGTCCACGACGGTGTCCTTGACGACCGGCTTCACGACGTTGTCGACCACGCCGTCCTTGACCACGCCACCGACGACGCCGTCGAGCACGACGTCCCCGACGACCGGCTTGGCGACGTGGTTCACGACGCCCGGCACGACGTCGCCGGTCACGGTGCCCACGGCACCAGGCACGACGGAGCCCGTCGCGGTGCCCACGGTCGAGGTGACGCCCGGCAGGACGCTGCCCTGCACGGAGCCCACGGCGCCCGGCACGACCTCGGTCACGGCCGGCTTCACGACGCCGTCCACGGCGACGTCACCCACGACCGTCTCCACCGCGCCGGCGGCCGGCGTGGTGACCTTGGCGACCACACCGGGCACGCTCGCGACGACGCCCGGGACGTTCGACACGACGCTGTTGACGACGCCACCCACGCCACCGAGCACGCCCGGCAGGTTGGCGGTGAGGCCGGCGACCGGAGCGGTCACGCCGCCCAGGACGTTCGGCAGGTTGCGGATCACGTCGGCCACGGTGGCCGGGACGCCGTCGACCACCTCGGTCGCGGTGCCCGTCACGCCGGCCACGGTGCCCGTGGCGCCGGTCACGACGTCGCCCGAGGCCACGCCGCCGACGACGCCGGAGACAGCGCCCGTCGCGGTGTTGAGGGCGCCGCCGGCCACGCCGTTCACGACGTCGCCCTGCAGCACGCCGCCGGCCACGCCGTTCACGACGCCGGTGGCCGTGCCCACGGCGCCGGTGGCGGTGCCCACGACGCCGCCGCCGAGCACGGTCTGCAGCGCCGACTGGGCGGTGCCGGTCACGCCGGCGGCGGTACCCGTCACGCCGGACAGGGCGGAGCCGCTGGTGACACCGCGCACGACGTCGGAGACGACCTGCGGGGCGGCACCCTGGACGGCGCCGGACACGAACTGCGCCGGCTTGTAGTTCGGGGCGAGCGCCGTGGTGGGCGCGATGGAGGCGGGGAGCTGCTTGGTCACGGCGTCCGCCGCGGGGACGGCGGCCGTGAGCTCGCTGAGGTCGACCGAGGTCGACGAGAGGGCCGGCAGGCCCTGCGTGAGGCCCTCGGCCGTGGTACCGAGGTCACCAAGGGAGTCCAGCGGCGAGGCCTCGGCGGCCATGGCCGGGGCGGCCATGCTCGTGGCCGCGGTTGCGATGGCGACGGTCGCGATGGTCCGCGCGCCCGCCGATGCGGTCTTCTTCTTGGGTGCTGCGTGCTTCAAAAGGTGCTCCAGCATCTCGTTGCGCATAAGCGCTTCGGTCCTTGAGCCACCGAACTTAGTCTTCACCCCCGGGTGAATAAAATCACCCTCATCACGATTCGATAACGATGGGTTGATTGGACCGCTAGAACCGGTCCGCCCGGCTTGTTCCTTAGCGTGACGCTAAGGCGTTATCGGCGTGGTGCCGATCCGGCGTCTCGCCGTACGGACGCCTCCACCGTCAGGGCCTCGGCACCCTGCACCAGCGCGGCCTCCGCGGCCCGCGCCTCTGCGGTCGCCCGGGCGCGGACCTCGACGATCCTGTCGTGCAGCTCGGAGTGCACCCGCTTGCGCACGTCACGGGCGATGGCATCGACGTCCGAGTCCTGCGGGGCCGGCTCGCCGCGTGCGGCCAGCTCGTCGGCGAGGCGCGCGACGGCGTCGGCCACCTCGACCCGGACCCGGACCTCCGCCTCGTCGAACAGCGCGACCACCGCGGCGTCGGCCTCCCGGCCCAGGCGGGTCTCCTCGAAGCGCTGGGCGGCGGCGTCCACGATGTCCTGCGCCTGGGCGACGACGTCGCGGGCCACCGCGGGCGCGTGCGCCTTGAGCGTGGCGAGGTCGTAGAGCAGCACGCCCTCCACGTCGGCGACACCCGGGTCGACGTCGCGGTGCAGCGCCAGGTCGAGGATCACCAGCGGACGGGGCTCCGGCTCGTCGCCCGCCCGGTCGGCAGCACGCTCGCGCGCCCGGACCAGGGCGGCGGCGTCCAGGACGTGGCCGAGGCTCGCCTCGGGGCCCGCGTCGGTCGTCAGGTGCGGGAGCACGGCCGGGGCGCCGAAGTTGCCGGCCACCACCGCGGCGAGGTGCTCGTCGTGCCCTGCGGCCTGCCGCTGGTCGGCGGGCTGGTCCGGCTGCTCGGCCCGGGCCGCGAGCGCGCGCCCCCGGGCGCCGCTGCAGCTGACCACCAGGTCGGCGTCGGCGAGCGCCTCGACGAGGGAGTCCACGGGCTGCACGTCGTGGGACGCGGCGAAGGCCGCGGCGCGGCCGGACTGGGAGTAGACCCGGATGTCGTCGCAGCCGCGCGCCCGCAGGGCCGCCACGGAGGCGCCGGCGTACGAGCCCGTGCCGATGAGCACCGCACGGGTGCCGTCCCACGGCGGCAGCTCCCGCTCGGCGAGGTCCAGGGCGAGGGCCACGACGGACCGGCCGGCCGCACCGAGCTCGGTGTCGGTGCCGACCCGCTTCGAGGTGCGGGACGCCGTCTGGAAGAGCAGCTCCAGGGTCTTCGAGGTGGTCTCCTGCTCGCGGGCCTCCGCGAGCGCCCGCTTGACCTGGCCGGCGATCTCACGCTCGCCCACGACCATCGCGTCCAGGCCCGACGCCACGGCGAACAGGTGCTCGGTGACCTCCGGCCCCGTGCGCACGGTGAAGCTGCGCGCGGCGACCTCCCCCGTGACGCCGGAGGCGTGCGCCACCAGCTCGGCCACGTGCCGGGTCGCGTGCCGCACGCTGTCGCCGCTGAGCGGCGCGTCGACGTCGAGGTAGAGCTCGAAGCGGTTGCACGTGGAGATCACGACGGCGCCCGCGACGGGGCCGCACGTACCCACGACGACACGACCCACTGACGACGAACCCGTGGACAGGCGCTCCAGCGCGTCGAGGTCGAGCTCGCGGTGGCTGGCGGTGAGGGAGAGGAGAACCACAGTGCTCCAACTTTATGCACCCTGGCCCGGCAGGGCAGAATCGTGAAGCGTGAAGTCCACCACCCTCGCGCCCGCCCACCCGCTCACCGACGGGCGGACCTCTGCCGCACCCCTGGTGCAGGCCCTGCGGGGTGAACGCCCGGGCCGGACGCCCGTCTGGTTCATGCGGCAGGCCGGCCGCTCCCTGCCCGAGTACCGCGAGGTGCGCCGGGGCACGGGCATGCTGGAGGCCTGCCTGCGCCCGGACCTGGCCGCCGAGATCACGCTGCAGCCGGTGCGCCGGCACGGGGTGGACGCCGCGGTGTTCTTCTCGGACATCGTGGTGCCGCTCAAGCTGGCCGGCGTGGGCGTGGACATCGCGCCGGGGGTGGGGCCCGTGATGGACCAGCCCTACCGCACGGCCGACGACGTCGCCCGCCTCACCTCCCGCGGCCTGGACGACGCCGCGCTGGAGCCGATCCGCGAGGCCGTGGCGCTGACCGTGGCGGAGCTGGGGTCCACGCCGCTTCTCGGGTTCGGCGGCGCGCCGTTCACGCTGGCGGCCTATCTCGTGGAGGGCCGCCCGTCGCGCGACCACCTCGCGGCGCGGACCCTGATGCACGCCGACCCCGAGACCTGGGACGCGCTCGTGGCCTGGACCGCCGACCTCACCGGGGCGTTCCTCCGGGCCCAGGTCGAGGCGGGTGCGAGCGCCGTACAGCTCTTCGACTCCTGGGCCGGGTCGCTGTCCCTGGCGGACTACACGGCGCGGGTCGCGCCGTCGTCGGCCCGGGCGCTGGCGTTCGTCGCGGGCAGCGGCGTGCCGGCCATCCACTTCGGCACGGGCACCGGGCACCTGCTGCCGGCCCTGCGGGACGTGCTGGTCACCGCGGGCGTGCCGGACCACGCCGTGGGGATCGACTACCGGACCCCGCTCGACGAGGCCGCGGCGCTGCTGCCGGGCGTGCCGCTGCAGGGCAACATCGACCCGGCGCTGCTGGGCGCCCCGTGGGACGTGCTGGAGGCGCACGTCCGCGACGTCGTCTCGCGCGGGCTCAAGGCGCCCGGACACGTGGTCAACCTGGGGCACGGCGTGCCGCCGGACACCGACCCGACGGTGCTGACCCGCGTGGTCGAGCTGGTCCACTCGTTGTGACCTCCTCCGGCACGACGACGCCCTCGGGTGCTCCGGACGCCGGGCGTGCTGCTGAGGCCCGGCGTGCTGCTGGAGCCGGGCGTGCTGCTGGAGCCGGGACTGGTGCCGGGGCCGGGCCTGCCGCCGAGGCTGCCGACGCCGTCGTGGTCGGGGCCGGGATCGGCGGGCTGGTCGCCGCGCACACGCTCGCGGAGCGCGGGCTGCGTGTCGTCGTGCTGGAGGCCGCCGACCGGGCGGGCGGACCGATCCGCGGCGGGTCGTTCCGGTCGCTGCCCGGTGTGCCCCTGGACCTCGGGGCGGAGTCCTTCGCCGTGCGGGGCGGGGTCGTGGAGCGGCTCGTCGCCGAGCTCGGGCTGACCGTCGAGGCGCCCGCCGGCCTCTCCGCCTGGGGGTACGCGGCCGAGCGGGCGTTCCCGCTGCCGGCGGGCGGTGTCCTGGGCATCCCCGCACGGCCGTGGGCCGCCGACGTGCGCCGCGCGATCGGCTGGCCCGGCGTGCTGCGGGCCTCGCTCGACCGGGTGCTGCCCGCGCGGAGGGTGGACCCGACCGACCTCGGGACCCTGACCCGGTCGCGGCTCGGCGCGCGGGTCGCCGACCGGCTGGTCACGCCGGTCGCGGCCGGCGTGCACTCGGCACCGCTCGACCGGCTCGACGTCGCCGCCGTCGCCCCCGGGCTGCTGGACGCGTACGCCCGTACCGGGTCGCTGTCCCGCGCCGTGGCGGCGCTGCGGGCCGCGGCGCCGCCCGGGTCCGCGGTGCGGGGGATCGACGGAGGGGTGCACGCCCTGGTGAACGTCCTCGTGGACCGGCTGGACGTGCGGTTCGGGGCGCGGGTGGACGGCGTGGAACGGGTGGGCGGCGCCGAGCGCCTGGATGCCGCGGATGCCGCCGGTGGCACCAAGCGGCAGGCCGGCCCCGCCTGGCTGGTGCGCACGGCGAACGGCACCCTGCTGCGCACGCCCCGTCTGGTGCTGGCGACCCGCACCGACTTCGGTCCCCTGCCGAGCGCCAGCGCCGAGATCGGTCCTTTGCACCGAGATCGGTCCGCGGATGGACCGATCTCGGTGCAAGGGACCGACGTCGCGGCTCGGGCGCTGGTGCCCCCCGCGAGCCCCGAGCGCGGGGCCGACATCTGGCTCGTCACGCTGCTCCTCGACGCGCCCGAGCTCGACGCGGCGCCGCGGGGGTCGGGGATGCTCGTGGCCCCGGGCACCGCGCCGGGCGCCGTCCGGGCCAAGGCGCTGACCCATGCGACGGCGAAGTGGCCGTGGCTCGCCCGCCGGGTGCGGGACGCCGTCGGACCGGGGGTGCACGTGGTGCGCCTCAGCTACGGGCGCATGGGCGAGCCGACGCCGGAACCCACCGCGCAGGAGGCCGCCCGTGATGCGTCGGCGCTGCTGGGCGTGGACCTGACCGGGCGCGTGCGGGACAGCCTGCACCAGCGCTGGGACGGCGCACTGCCCCCGCCGACGCCGGCCTACCGGGCCGCGGTCCAGGAGTTCGAGACGGCGGTACGGGCCGAGCCGGGCCTCGACGTCACGGGCGGCTGGATCGCGGGCACGGGGCTGGCAGCGATCGTCGGGCATGCGCGGCGCACGGCCGAACGGCTCCGGGCCCAGGTTGCCGGCTGAGCCGGGCACCGGTTCGCGCGGTCGGCGCAAGCGTCTCCGGCCCGCCTCGGACCAGGGTTCTGACACGGTGTTCTGACAGTTCGCCAGCAAGGATGTGAGATCGGCCCGTCCGGGCGCCCCGGTTTCCTCCGGGCGGGGGTTCGGGTGGAGACTGGGTTGGTGACCCCGACCCCCCTCTCCGTCAGCACCCCCGGAAGCACCCCGGGCGATCGCGCGCCGATCCGCCTCGGTACCCGCGCGAGCGCCCTCGCCACCACCCAGAGCGGTCTGGTGGCCCGGCGCCTGGAGGAGCTGACCGGCCGGCCGGTCGAGCTGGTGCACATCCGGACCGAGGGCGACGTGAAGACCGGGAGCCTCGCGAGCCTGGGCGGCACGGGCGTCTTCGTGACCGCGCTGCGCGAGGCGCTGCTGGACGGGCGCTGCGACGTCGCCGTCCACTCGCTCAAGGACCTGCCGACGACGCCCGCGGACGGCCTCACCTTCGTGACGCCCGAGCGCGAGGACCCGCGCGACGCCCTGTGCGCACGCGACGGCCTGACGCTCGCCACGCTTCCCCACGGCGGACGCGTCGGCACCGGCTCGCCGCGCCGCGCCGCGCAGATCCGCGCCGCCCGCCCGGACCTCGACGTCGTGGACATCCGGGGCAACGTCGGCACCCGGCTCAACCGGGCGCTCGGCCCCGACGCCGACCTCGACGCCGTCGTCCTCGCCTACGCGGGCCTGTCGCGTCTGGACCGCACGGACGTCATCAGCGAGATCCTGGACGTCGACGTCGTCGCGCCGGCCCCCGGGCAGGGTGCGCTCGCCGTGGAGGTGCGGACCGCGGACATCGCGTCGGAGCCCGGCACCCCGCCCCGCGCGCCCGACCTCGCCGAGGCGATCCACCTGCTCGACCACCGCCCCACCCGCCTCGCCGTGCTCGCCGAGCGCGCCGTCCTGGCCCGGCTCGAGGCCGGCTGCGCCGCCCCGGTCGGTGCGCACGCCACGGTGTCCGGCACGGCGCTCGGGCTGCGGGCCGTCGTGGCCGCCGTGGACGGCTCCGAGCAGATGTCGCGCACCGCGGAGACCCGGCTCTCCCTGGACGTCGCCCCCGAGACCATCGACGCCGCCGCCCGAGCCCTCGGCGTGGCTGTCGCCGAGCACCTGCTCGCCGACGGCGCCGAGCGGCTCGCACCGCTGAGCGCGTCGGTGCCGGAGAAGGCGTGACCGAGCGGGTCCCCCCGTCGGCCGCTCGGCCCACCGTGCTGGTCGCCCGGTCCCCGGAACGCTCCGTCGCGCTGCTCGCGCTGCTGCGGGAGCGCGGGCTCGACGCGGTCGCCGCTCCGGTGATCGAGCGGGCCACCGTCGAGGACCCGGCCGAGCTCGACGCAGCGCGCAACCTCGTCGCCGCGGGCGGCTACGCCTGGGTCGCGATCACCAGCGTGAACGCCGTGGACGCCCTGCTCGGCCCGGCCGAGCCCGCGGACACCCCGGCCCTGCCGGGAGGTAACACCCCTGCGGGGGACTCGGTTGCGCACGGTAGACAACGTCTACTCGGCGCAACCCACCTGGGCGCAGGTGACCTCCTCCGAGCCGACACGCCGGCCGACACGCCGAGCCCTGCACCGGGCCCTGCACCGAGCCACACCTCGGCCGGCGCGTCGCGGACCGGACCGGTCCGGTGGGCCGCCGTCGGCCCGGCGACGCGCCAGGCGCTGGAGGCGCGCGGTGTCACCGTCGACCTCGTGCCCGGGACCGCGACCGGTGCCGGTCTCGCCGACGCCTTCCCGGCCGCACCCGCCGAGAACACCCCCGCCGAGAACGCCTACGCCAGGCGGGTCCTGCTGCCGCTCGGTGATCTCGCGTCCGGCACACTGCGGGCCGGCCTCGTCGCCAAGGGCTGGACCGTCGACGTCGTGACCGCGTACCGCACCGTCGCCCACGAGCTGCCGCCGGAGCTGCACCGGCGCTACGACGCCGTCGTGGTCGCCTCCGGCTCGGCCGCCCGCCAGGTCGCCGCCCAGCTCGGCCCGCAGCGGGTGGTCGCGATCGGGGAGCCGTCGGCCCGCGCAGCAGGCGCCGTCGGGCACACGGTGCTCGCCGTCGCCGCGGAGCCGACGGACGCGGCCCTGGCCGACGCCGTCACCGAAGCACTTGTCAGCATCTGATGCACCAGACAGAAAGAAGGACACCGTGAGCACCACCGGGATCGTGTACCGGCCGCGTCGTCTGCGCGCCACGCCGGGCATGCGCCGCCTCGTGGCCGAGACCCGCCTGCACCCCGCCGACCTGGTGCTGCCGCTCTTCGTCAAGGAGGGCCTGACCGAACCCGCACCGCTGACCAGCGTGCCGGGCCAGGTGCAGCACACCGAGGAGTCCCTGGTCGAGGCCGTGCGCGCCGCACGCGACGCGGGGCTGGGCGGCGTCATGCTGTTCGGCATCCCGGCCGTCAAGGACGGGAACGGCTCGCAGGCCGACGCACCCGACGGCATCCTGCAGCGGGCACTGCGGGCCGCCCGTGCCGCGCTGGACGAGGGGCTGGCCCCGGGCGCACCCACGCCGGTGCTCATGGCCGACACCTGCCTCGACGAGTTCACCGACCACGGGCACTGCGGCGTGCTGACGTCCACAGGGGCTGTGGACAACGACGCGACGCTGATCCGCTACGCCTCGATGGCCGTGGCCCAGGCGAAGGCCGGGGCGGACGTCATCTCGCCGTCGGGCATGATGGACGGCCAGGTCGCGATGATCCGGGACGCGCTGGACGACGCGGGCTTCGCCGACACGAGCATCCTGGCCTACAGCGCCAAGTACGCGAGCGCCTACTACGGGCCGTTCCGCGAGGCCGTGGACTCGGAGCTCACGGGCGACCGCAAGACGTACCAGATGGACTCCGCGAACGCCCGCGAGGGCCTGCGCGAGGCCGACCTGGACCTCGCCGAGGGCGCCGACCTGGTCATGGTGAAGCCGGCCGGGTCGTACCTGGACGTGCTGCGCGCCGTCGCGGACCGGAGCGACGTGCCCGTGGCCGCGTACCAGGTGTCGGGCGAGTACGCGATGATCGAGGCGGCCGGGGCGAACGGCTGGATCGACCGTGACCGTGCCGTCCTGGAGTCGGTCACGAGCATCAAGCGCGCCGGCGCGGACGTGATCCTCACGTACTGGGCCCTGGAGATCGCGGAGTGGATCAAGTGACCGAGCAGAACCGAGACACCGTCGAGGCGCAGGGGCTGCGCCGCACGCCAGAGGCCAACCATGCGGCGTTCCTGCGCGCGCAGGGCGCGATCCCGGGCGGTGTGAACTCACCGGTCCGGGCCTACGGCAGCGTGGGCGGCGACCCGCGGTTCCTGACGTCGGCCCGGGGGCCGTACGTCACGGACGTCGCGGGGCGCGAGTACGTGGACCTGGTGGGCTCGTGGGGTCCGGCGCTGCTGGGCCACGCGCACCCGGACGTCGTCGGCGCGGTGCAGGACGCCGCCGCGCGCGGGCTGTCGTTCGGCGCCCCGACCGTGGCCGAGGTCGAGCTCGCCGAGGAGGTGCGCCGCCGGGTGCCTGCCGCCGAGCGCGTGCGCCTCGTGTCGACGGGCACCGAGGCGACGATGACGGCGATCCGCCTGGCCCGCGGCGTCACCGGCCGGCCGCTGGTCGTCAAGTTCGCGGGCTGCTACCACGGGCACATGGACGCGCTGCTGGCCGAGGCCGGGTCCGGCGTCGCGACGCTCGCCCTGCCGGGCTCCGCGGGTGTCACCGAGGCGACCGCTGCCGAGACGCTGGTGCTCCCCTACAACGACCTGGCGGCCGTCGAGGCGGCGTTCGCGCAGCGCGGCTCGGAGATCGCCGCGGTCATCACCGAGGCGTCACCCGCGAACATGGGCGTGGTGCCGCCGGCCGAGGGCTTCAACGAGGGCCTGCGCCGCATCACGTCGGCGCACGGGGCGCTGTTCGTCATGGACGAGGTGCTCACCGGCTTCCGCGTGGGTCCCGCCGGCTGGTGGGGCGTGGAGAACGACGCGCTGCGCGCGCAGGGTGGCGCGGGCTACACCCCCGACCTGTTCACGTTCGGCAAGGTCATCGGCGGCGGCATGCCGGTCGCCGCGCTGGGCGGTGCGGCGTCGGTCATGGACCACCTGGCCCCGCTGGGACCCGTCTACCAGGCGGGCACGCTGTCCGGGAACCCCGTGGCCGTGGCGGCGGGCCTGACCACCCTGCGCCTGGCCGACGACGCCGTGTACGCCCGGGTGGACGAGGTCTCACGGGTGCTGTCGGACGCCGTGGGCGAGGCGCTGTCCGCCGCGGGCGTCGAGCACCGCGTGCAGCGCGCGGGCTCGCTGTTCTCGGTGTTCTTCGGCCCGCTGGCCGCGGCGTCGGGCGTGCGGGACTACGCGCAGGCCCAGGCGGCCGAGACCTACCGGTACACGCCGTTCTTCCACGCCATGCTGGACGCCGGGATCAACCTGCCGCCGTCGGTCTTCGAGGCCTGGTTCGTCTCGGCCGCCCACGACGACGCCGCGGTCACCCGCATCCTGGACGCCCTCCCGGCCGCCGCCCGCGCGGCCGCCGCCGCGCGGTAGCGCCCGGGCGTTCCACTCCGGCCGGTCGGTGGGGAGTTCTCCCCACTGACCGGCGCCCGCGCGTCTGTCACGCTCTGCTCGCCTCGTGCACGGTGCGCGTGGTTCGAGACAGAGGGATTGACCATGGTCTTCTTCGGCTGGGGCAGCAAGAGCAAGACGGCACCGCTCGACGCGGGGCGAGCCCTGGTGCTGCGGTACTCCTACTTCCACCTGTTCTGGCTGCTCCGGGTCTCCTGGGGCCTGCGGTACAGCCTGGCCACGGCCACCGAGGCGGGCTGGGCCGTGCGACCCCTGTCGGACGAGGAGGCCATGCAGCTCGACGCGCCCGGCAAGCTCTCGCTCAACCTGTGGTGGCGGTGGGGGCTGGTGCTCTGGGCCGCGGTGGCCGTCGTCGGCATCGTCATCGGCAACCTGACCCGCTGACCGGAGCGTGACCCGGCGACCGAGGTCACGGCCACCCACTTGACGCACTACCCCCGAGGGGTATGTCATTGTGGGATGACCGAGGCGACGGAGACCACCGAGGCGACCGAGGCCGCCGTCGGACAGGCTGATGACCACCACCACGACCACGACGGGCCGCACGGCTACGCCTCCGACAAACCGGGGTATCTCAAGCGGATGCGCCGGATCGAGGGGCAGGTACGCGGCATCGCGCGCATGATCGACGAGGACGAGTACTGCATCGACGTGCTCACCCAGGTCAGTGCCGTCACCAAGGCGCTGCAGGCGGTGAGCCTCGCCCTCGTGGAGGATCACCTGGGGCACTGCGTGGTGGACGCGGCCAAGGCGTCCGACGACGAGGGCGCCGCCAAGGTCAAGGAAGCCTCCGAGGCGATCGCCCGCCTCGTCCGCATGTGAACGCCGACCAGCCCGTGACCAGAGGAGACCACATGACCACCGTGACCAAGCTCGCCGTGACCGGAATGACCTGCGGGCACTGCGTGTCCGCCGTGACCGACGAGCTGCGCGGCGTGCCCGACGTCCAGGACGTCACCGTCGAGCTGCACGCCGGCGAGACGTCGATGGTGCACGTGATCTCGAAGCTGCCGCTCGCGGAGGCGCCCCTGCGCGACGCCGTGGACGAGGCGGGCTACGAGGTGTCCGGGGTCGAGGTGCTCGAGAACGCGGTCGCGGCCGAGTCCGCCGCACAGGCTCCCGGGCGCCAGGCGACCCGGATGCTGCCGATCGTCTCGTCCTGACCGGCCGGGCGGCGTCGTCCGCGGCGTGCTCACGCTGCGGACGACGCCCGGTCCGGTCTAGCGGAACCGGCGGCCCTCGTCACCGCGGTACGACAGGACCGCCAGCACCACGAACAGCAGCGTCCACCCGGCCAGCACCGGGAGCGCCAGGGCGTACGCCTCCACCCCTGTCGTGGCCTGGACCAGCAGGTCCCGGCCCGCGCGGGTGGGCGTGGCCCGCGAGATCGCGTCGAGCCAGCCGGGGAACATCTGCGGCGGCAGGAACAGCCCGCCCGCGAAGGCCAGCGGGAAGAGGATGATCTGCACGACGGGCAGCGCCGCCTTGGCCGACAGCCGGTAGCCGATGGCCATGCCGAGCAGCACGAACGGCACGGACACCGCCAGGATCGTGCCGATGCCGGCGAGGAGCTGGCCCGCGGTCACGGTGGCCGCGGTGAACAGCCAGCCGATGAGGATCAGCGGCAGCAGGCCGAACAGCGAGAAGATGCCGCCGTTGAGCACGCGCGCCACCATCTGCGGTCCGGGTCCGGCGGGCAGCGAGCGCAGGAACGGGTAGAACGGCAGCTGCCGGTCCTCGGCCACGCCGAGCCCGTAGGTGAAGAGGCTCGCGGAGCACACGGCGAACAGCCCGAGGCCGGCCACGGCGGTCGTCGCGAACAACGGGTTGCCGGCCACCGCCTCCTGGGGCACCACGAAGAAGAACATCGACAGCGACGGGAACAGCACGTTCCCGAGCACCGCGATCGGGATCCGGACGGTCTCCAGGAACTGGTACCTGAGGTGCAGCCAGGACAGCACCCAGAACGGCCGGGTCCGCCCCGCGGGGGCGGTCAGGTCAGGTGCCTCGTTCGCGCTCATCGCACTGCTCCCTCGGTCGTGCGGGGGTCGACGAGCTGGCCGAACGCCTCCTCGAGCGAGGCCCCGCGGATCTCCAGGTCCCGGAACTCCGCCCCGGAGCGGACCAGGTCGCGCACGAAGGCGTCCGAGTCCGCGACGAGGTGCTCCTGCCGTGCGCCCGTGGCGTCGGTGAGCTGCACACGGCGCACGCCCACCCGGCCGAGGATGTTCTCCAGGGAGTCGTCGGCGAGCACGGTGCCGCGGTCGATGACGACGACCCGCTCGGCGAGCGCCTGCACCTCCTCCAGGTAGTGCGAGGTGAGCAGCACGGTGCCCCCGCCGGCGTGGTACTCCCGGATGGCGTCCCACAGCGCGGTGCGGCCGGACACGTCGAGCCCCGTGGTGGGCTCGTCGAGCAGCACCACGCGGGGCCGGCCGACCAGCGAGAGCGCCACGGCCAGCCGCCGCTTCTGCCCGCCGGACAGCGATCCGGTCTGCCGCCTGCCCAGGTCGGCGAGCCCGAACTGCTCCAGCAGCTCGTCCGTCGGCACCGGGTGCGGGTAGTGCCCGCCGACGAAGTCGACCACCTCGCGCACGCGCAGCGTCGCCGGCAGACCCGTCTCCTGCGGGGTCAGGCCCAGCACGGTGCGCGCCCGGGCGTCGCGGGGGTCGTGGCCGTGCAGGCGCACCACCCCGGTGTCGGGCCGCC
This sequence comes from Promicromonospora sp. NPDC050880, assembly GCF_044456525.1. Taxonomy (NCBI): domain Bacteria; kingdom Bacillati; phylum Actinomycetota; class Actinomycetes; order Micrococcales; family Promicromonosporaceae; genus Promicromonospora; species Promicromonospora sp. NPDC050880. The sequence continues at coordinate 3,982 of NZ_JBITFV010000013.1, read as the reverse complement.
GCTGGCCGCTGACCAGCGACAGCAGCGTGGACTTGCCGGCCCCGTTAGGGCCGAGCAGGCCGACCAGCTCACCCTCCCCCACCTCCAGCGAGACGTCGTCGAGGGCCACCACGTCGCCGAAGCGCCGGGTCACCCCGCTGACCTCTACCGCACTCATTCCTGTGCTCCCTTCAACAGGTCCATCAGGGCCGCCTGGTAGTCCGCGAACGCGGTGCGGCCGGTGTCGGTGAGGGCGAGGTACGTCGCGGGCATCCTGCCCTCGTGCGTCTTGGTGACGCGGACGTACCCGGCGTCCTCCAGCTTGCGCAGGTGGGTCGACAGGTTCCCGGCGGTCATGTCCAGCAGCGTGCGCAGCTTCGGGAAGGCCACCTCGTCCCCGCGGCCCAGGGCCGCGAGCGAGGCCACGACCCGCAGGCGCGCGGGCGCGTGGATGACCGGGTCGAGGTCGTCAGGCACTCCGCCCACCGCCCTCCCTCCCCCGGACGGCCCCGGGTGATCGGCGCCTGACGCGGAACACGTGCTCCACCACGGCCATGGCGAGGAATCCGCCGCCACCCGCGACGGCCATCACCAGGTAGGTGTCCGGCATGCCCGCGAACGCGGCGAGCACGGCGGCGACCAGCATCCAGCCGCCCGCGGCCGCCATGCTCGGCGCCCCGAAGAGGAGGCCACCCGCGATGTACATGAGGCCGACGATCAGGCACGCGAACCCGTTGGCGGCGACAGCCATCACCTCGGGCGACGCCCCGGCGTCACCCATGGCGCCCAGCATCACTCCGAAGGCCATGAACGCGAGGAACCAGGTCCACCCGTACAGGGCGCCGATCCGGGCGCTCGCACCACGGGTCCCGGAGGTGCGCGTGATGCTGTGCACGATGGTGAAGACCATCGCACCGACGATGCAGCCCGCGAGCACCCAGCCTGCCCAGCCCGCCGGCGTCCCGGTCTCGCGCGCTGTGGTCCACATGGCCAGGTAGCCGACGAGCCACGCGAGGCCCCAGGCGCCGAACAGCAGTCGCCCGTCCGGCTCCGTGGCGTCCCGGGCACGTTCCTGCTGTTCCCGGATCATCCGCAGGGTCTCGGCGGGGTCCAGCCCCGCGACACCCCCGGGGCGGTCGGGTCCGTCCGGTGTGCCCGACGTCGGGTCGCTCGCCATAGTGATCGCCTCACCCTTCAAACTAGTTTGCACTACAAACCAGTTTGACGAGGAGCTGCCATCACCGCAAGGGGTTTTCCGATCGCTCAGGCAGACGCGAGCAGCACCAGGTCCTCGGACGGTGCGAGCGCACGTGCGCGCAGGATGTGCGACGCGGCGGCGAGAAGCCGCGCGTCCGCGTCATGGGCCTGGACGGCGAGACCGAGCCTCTCGGCGAACCAGTCCGACACCTCGGCCCACGAGTAGAGCGAGGCCTTGCCCGAACCGACGGGACCCGGGAATCCACCTGGTCCACGACGACCTGCGGCGAGAAGCCGAACGGATTCATGGGTGCGGCCTGCGCGCTCGGCGATCTGCCCGAGCGTCACCAGGTCCTCGTCCACGATCGACACCGGACGCAGCCCGGCACGAACTACATCGTGGACCGCCGAGACGATCGCATCGAGGAGGCGAGGGGCCTCACGCGTCACGGCGACGTACCCCCGGCCACCCTCGGAACCTGGAGAGCTGTCGTCGAGGCCGGCCTCGAAGAGCCGGTCGTAGTCAGCGTCCGAGACGTCCCTGTCGAGGACCATCGTGAATTCGTACACCGGCATATCAGCCCTCCCCGTCATGCATGTGCCGCGCCACGAACCTGAGCAGGCGCCGCGCATGGTTGTCGGCGTCACGCGGCGTGGACCAGATCGCCTCGGTCGCACCGCACAATTCCAGCATGCCCCAGCGGTGCCCGTTGTGTACCGGCACCACATCGATGGACTGCGGCAGGTCGCAGATCACCGCGATTCTTCGGATGGCGCCCAGCACTGACCATGCAATCGCATTGCCTACCTCTCGTGTTGGATTCTGCCAACAGAACGGCAAGCTCGCAGACTGCTTGGCGACGCCAACTACACAGTGCATGCTGTCGTCTTTCTAGCTGGTTCGCATTCGTATCGGTTGTTTGTTGCTCATATGCAACGCCGCCCGTGCACCCGGGGCAAACCCGTGGAGGTGCACAGACCCACGCGATAGGTTCCCCACGTGACCGACGAGAAGAGCACGAGCAGCGAGCAGACCGAGACCACCACGACGGCGTCGGGCGACGTGGCGGGGACGAAGAAACCGGAGCCTGCCGACGACCTCGTCACCACGCGGCACACCCTCCACACCCCGGACGGCGACCTCACCTACTCGGCGACGACCGGCCGCATCGTGCTGCGCCAGGAGGTCGTCAAGGACGAGAAGTACGACGGCCGCAGGCCCAAGGCCGAGGTCTCGATCACGTACTACACGCTCGACGGCGCCGACGTGACCTCCCGCCCCGTGACCTTCGCCTTCAACGGCGGCCCCGGGTCGTCGTCGGTGTGGCTGCACCTCGGCGTGCTCGGCCCGCGCCGCGTCGACTCGGGCGACGTCGGCCGGCTGACGGCGCCGCCCTACGGGCTCGTGGACAACCCGGAGACGCTGCTGCGTGTCTCCGACCTGGTGTTCATCGACCCCGTCTCCACGGGCTACTCCCGCGCCGCCGAGGGCGAGCCGGCCACGCCGTTCCACGGGTTCACCGGCGACCTGGAGTCCGTCGGGGAGATCATCCGCCTGTGGACGAGCCGGCACGACCGGTGGATGAGCCCCAAGTTCCTCATCGGCGAGTCCTACGGCGGCACCCGCGGGGCGGGGCTGGCCGAGTACCTGCAGACGCGGTTCGGCCTGTTCCTGAACGGCGTCATGCTCGTGGCCCCGGCGCTCAACATGGAGGCGCTGTTCGACGGCGAGCACTCCAACCTGCCGCACCCGCTGTTCCTGCCCGTGTACGCCGCCACGGCGCACTACCACGGCCTCCTCGGCGACCGTTCGCTCGACGACGTCGTGGCCGAGGCCCGGGACTGGGCCGGGACCTACGCCTCCGTGCTGGCCCGCGGGGCGCGCGTGCCCGACGACGAGCGCGCCGCCGCCGTCACCAAGATCGCGTCCCTGACCGGGCTGGGCGAGGACTACGTGGACCGCGCCAACCTGCGCCTGGAGCACACCCGCGTCTACGCGGAGCTGCTGCGGGCGCGGCGCCTGGTCACCGGTCGTCTCGACACCCGGTTCACCGGCCCCGCGGACCACTACATCCACGAGCAGATGCCGTACGACCCGTTCATCACGGCCATCTCCGGCCCCTACACGGCCGCGCTGCACCACTACCTGCGGGGCGAGCTCGGGTACGAGCACGACGCGGTCTACGAGGTGCTGTCCCACCACGTGTACCCGTGGTCGTACAAGGAGTTCGAGGGCAAGGCCGTCGACGTCGCCGACAGGCTCGCCACCGCGATGATCCTCAACCCGCACCTCCAGGTGCACATCGCCATGGGCCGGTACGACGGCGGCGTGCCGGTCGAGGCCATCGAGTACAGCCTCGACCAGATGGCGATCCCGGCGTCCTACCGCGAGCGCATCGAGACCCGGGTGTACCCGGCGGGCCACATGATGTACATCCACCCGGAGTCCCGGGTGGCGCAGGCGGCGGACCTGGCGGCGTTCGTCCGCCGCGCGTCGAACCGCTGACCGGCGCGGTGGGGGGGGCGGGCGGGGGGGGGGGCCCCCGGGGGGGGGCGCCCCCCCCCACACCCCCCCCCCCCCCCGCGGGGCCCGGCCGCGGGGCAGAACGGGGGCCGGTCCCCACCCCCCCCCGGGCCCCCCCCCCCGCGGCCCCCCCCCGGGGGCGCCCCGCCGCCGCCCCCCCCCCCCCCCCCCCCCGCCCCCCCCCCCCCCCGGGGGCGCGCCCCGTCCCGTGCCCGGGCCGGGGTCGTCCCGCGTGCGCGGCGACCCTGGCCGAGGGGTCAGAGCTTCTGACCGGCCGAGCGG
>NZ_JBITFV010000012.1:152082-176043 GCF_044456525.1 Promicromonospora sp. NPDC050880 | reverse complement strand
GCCGCCAAGACCCACCATTGGGTGTGGGGGGGTGGGGGTCTGGGTTGTTTGGTGTTGCTTTTTACCCCCTATTTTCTTTTGGCCCGGGGGGGGGGGGGGGCCCCCGGGGGCGGGGCCCCACCACGCGCGTCCTACGCCGGCCGTACGTTGAGGTTGTGCGCGAACAGGTTGGCGGGGTCGTACCGGCGCTTGACCGCCGCGAGCCGGTCGTAGGTCCCGGCCGGGTAGACGTCCGCCACGTCCTGCTCCGTGGCCGACGTCAGGAAGTTCGCGTAGGCCCCGCGCAGGTGCGGCGTGAGCTTGTCCCAGATCGCCTCCACGCCCGGACGCGCGGCCTCGACGACCGCCTCCGGCCCGCCCGTGACCGTGGCCACCATCAGCTCCGCCTGCCGGTGCGCGTACGCGGTGGCATCGCCCGCCACCCGCGCCACCGCGCCCCCGACGGTGCGGATCGCGATCGACGGCGACCCGGCCGACGTGCCGACCTCCGCCAGGATCTGCAGCACCTCTGGCACCTGGTCCCGCTCCACGAACCCGTCGTGGGCGAGCACCCGGATGCCCGGCGGCGGCGTGGCCCCCTCGACCAGCACGTCCGGGTAGGCGGTCAGGGCGACGTCGTCGACCAGGACGGTGCCCAGCCGACGGACCGGGTCGAGCGCGCGGTCCGCGGCCTCCTGGTCGTCCCCGTCGAATGCGACGTGGATCTCCAGCGGTGCCTCCGGGCCGCCCGCGAACGGGTTGGCGAGGTTCGCGATCGACGTGAGCTCCTCCGGCGCCGTGCGCAGGTACTCCGCCCAGCCCTGGAGCACCTCGGCGGCCTCGGTGGCCGGGAACGTGATCCTGCCGAAGAACAGGTCGGTGGTCGGGTGCGCCTCGAACACGAACGTGGTCACGACGCCGAGGTTGCCGCCGCCCCCGCGCAGCGCCCAGAACAGCTCGGGGTTCTCGTCCGCGCTCGCGGTCGCGACCGTGCCGTCGGCGAGCACCACCTCCGCGGCGACGAGGGCGTCCAGGGCCAGCCCGTACCGGCGCACCTTCCACCCGATGCCGCCGCTCAGCGTCAGCCCGCCCACGCCCACGCTCTTCGTGTCGCCGGACGAGATCGCCAGGCCGTGCGGGGCCAGGGCCGCGGCCACGTCGCCCCAGTGGGCGCCGCCCCCGACCCGCACGGTGTTCCTCGTGTCGCCCAGGGCCTCCACGGCCGCCAGGCCGCCCAGGTCGACGACGACGCCGTCCCCGGTGCCGAAGCCCGCGAAGCTGTGCCCGCCGCCGCGCACCGACAGGGCGAGCCCCGAGCCGGCCGCGAACCGGACCGCCGCCTGCACGTCCTGGACGGTCCGGGGTCGCAGGACGACGGCCGGGTGCGCTGCCGCCAGCGCGGTGCGGGCGGCGTCGTCGTAGCCGTCGTCGCCCGGTTCGATGATGGTGCCGCCGAAGTCACGGCGAAGGGTCTCGTGCACTGAACTCATGACGTTCCTTCCCTGGACCCGGCCGCGTGCCGGCCGGACCCAGGGAAGACTCCGCAGCCCGTGCGGATGTGACAGGGCCCGTCCGTGACGCGGGTCACGGGTACCCCGACGCGTGTCGCCGGTACGCCCCGCCTCAGCCCGCGCCCGCGAGCACCGCCTGGGCCACGACCAGGTCCTCCCAGGACATGCCCGTGGTCTTGAGGACGAGCGGCCGGGCGGGGTCGGGGCGCACGGCACCCGTGACGACGTCACGCATCGGCACCAGGTCCTCGGCGGCCAGCGCGCCGTCCGCGATCGCCAGCACGACGTCGCCCGCCTCGCGCAGGGCGGCGCCGACGTCCTCGACCACCACGGTGGCGCGGGCGAGCAGGTCCGCGGGCAGCTCCCGCGCGTCCGGCTCGTGCGAGCCCACCGCGAGCACGACGGCGGTCTCCGCGACCAGGTCGGCCTCGAACAGCGGCGCACGGGCCGACGTCGCACAGACCACGACGTCGGCGGCGCGCAGCGCGGCGTCCGACTCCGTGGTGCCGAGCCGGACCAGGCGGGCCCCACGCACTGGCACCGACCGCGTGGGGTCGCGCACGAGCTGGGTGACGGCGACCTGCCGGCCGGGCAGCGCGCCCGCGAGTGTGGCGGCGTGCCCGTGCGCCTGCGGGCCGGCCCCGATCACCGCCACGGACAGCGGCCCCGACCCGGCTGCCAGCCGGTCCAGCACGGCCGCCACCGACACGGCGGGGGTGCGCAGCGTCGTCAGGGCGATGCCGTCGAGCACCGCGACCACGCCCAGCGTGGCGGCGTCGAGCAGCAGGTAGGAGCCCTGGACCCGGGGCACGCCCCGGCCAGGGTTGGCGGGTGCCACGGTGGCGACCTTGATGCCGACGTGCGCCCGGCCACCGCCGTCCGAGGGCATGAGCAGGAGCTCGCCGGCCGCCACGGGAACGGCCTGGCGGGGCAGGTCGGCGGCAGGGTCGAGCCCGCCGCGCAGGGCAGCCACGATCGCGGCGACGGCGTCGGCGGGCGGGCACGCGGCAGCCACGGCCGCGGCGTCCAGCACGAGGGGCGCGCTCATCGCAGCACGAACCCGGGCACGAGGGGGTCGGCCGGGTCCACCACGAAGCGGTGCTCGCCCGTCCGGTAGGTCGTCCCGCTGACCTGGGGGACCACCGCGGCGCGGTCCCCGACGCGCGTCGTGCCGACGACGGCGCCCGTGAACGACGACCCGACGATCGACTCGTGGTGCAGCACCGGGCCGCCGACGCCGACCCGGCCGTCCTCGGCGAGGACGGCGAGCCGGGCGGCCGTGCCGGAGCCGCAGGGGGAGCGGTCGACCTGCCCGTCCGCGAAGACCGTCACGTTGCGCTGGTGCACGTCGGGCGCACGACCGGCGCCGAGGTCCTCGTGGAGGATCGTCCCGTACACGCCGCTCAGCCGCGGGTCGCCGGGGTGGACGGCCACGCCGTCGGCGTCGAGCGCCTGCTTGATCTCGCGCCCCACGGCGATCAGGTCGGCGTAGCGGGCCGGTTCGACCGTGAGGCCCAGGCTCGTCGCGTCGACGCTCGCGTAGATCGCGCCCCCGTACGCCAGGGTGACCGACGCGGCACCGCGCGTCGTGGGCACCAGCAGGTCGCGGGCGAGCACGTAGCCGGGCACGTTCACGAAGTCGACGCCCACGGTGCGCCCGCCCGCCCGGTGCACGCGGGCGGTCACCCGCCCGGAGGGCACGTCCACGACGACGTCGGCCGTACCGTCGTCGGGAGCCGCCACCAGACCCGTGTCGACGGCCCACGCGCCCAGGGCGATCGTGCCGTGCCCGCAGGCCGTGGAGAACCCGTCCTTGTGCCAGAACAGGACGCCGAGGTGCGCGCCGTCGTCGTCGGGCGGCACGACGAACCCGCCGTACATGTCGGCGTGCCCGCGCGGTTCGGAGCACAGCAGCCGGCGCAGCCCCTGGGCCGCGGGGTCGGCCAGCGCCCGGGCCCGCCGGTCGGCGACGGAGTCGCCCGGCAGCGGCACGGGTGGCTCGGCAACGATCCGGAACGGCTCGCCCGCCGTGTGGTAGTCGGTGGTGGCGATGCCGGGCGTGCTCACCGGCCCGCCCCAGGGGTGGAGGCAGCGGGGTCGGGGTCCGGCTCGGGCTCCGCGGGCTCCGCCGTGCCCCGGCGCGGTGCCGCGTCGTCGTCCTTGAAGACGTTGTCGAGCGTCACGACGAACGTCGTGAACACGGTCACCAGTGCGGCCACGACCCACAGCGTCCACTGCAGGAAGGCCCAGGGCGCCAGCGTCCCGAGCCACCAGAAGAACCAGGCCAGGCCCCCGCCCACGAGGACCACGATGACGACCATGGTCACCTTGGCCCCGTCCACCCGGCGGCGCGGGCGCTGCGGCCTGCGGTCCACCCGGCCCGACACCGCGCGGCGGGCCGTGCGCACCGCCAGCTCGTTGAGCGCGTCCTCCAGGGCCGCCTTGCCGTGGCCGTCGGGCATGTCCCGGTGGATGGCCACCAGCCGGTGCAGCCGGCGCTCCGTGCCGGGCAGGACACCGAGGAACGAGACGAGCGCCGACACCAGCGCACCCACCGCCGGCAGCCCCACCGACAGGATCGACACCATCTCCGAGGTGATCACGCGCCGAGCCTACTCACGCACGCCCTCCGCGGGGAGGAGATCGTCTCCACCAAAGGTCGCAGGTCAGGTGGGTACCCGTGCCCGATGTGGTGCGGGCGGCCGGCCGACAGGGTGGTGGTGTCCGGAAGAACCGGTCCGGACACCCGCCGAACCCGAGGAGCGCGACGATGTCCCCGTCCCACCCCCACACCCCCGCGGAGCTGCCCGACGGCGGCCCGCCCCGGCCCGGCCCGCACGGCGTGGTCCCGCGCCCGGCGCCGTCCGCCCGCGGACCGCGCGCCGCCCACCGGGTCGCCGCCGCGCTGGTCGGACTCGGCCTGGCGGTCGGCCTCGCGGCCGCACCGGCGGCCGGCGCCACGCCCGCAGCAGCCGCCACCGAGCCGACACCGCCACCGCCCGTGGTGGCCCCGGCCGATGCCCACACCCTGGACCGGCCCGACGTCGAGGCCTGGCTCGACGGCCTGCTGCCGGCCGCGCTGGAGAACGCGGGCATCGCGGGCGGCGTCGTCACGGTGGTGCACGACGGCGAGATCGTCACCACCCGCGGGTACGGGTACGCGGACACCGGGACGACGGGCGGCGACCCCGTACCGGTCGACCCCGAGCGGACGCTGTTCCGCCCCGGTTCGGTGTCCAAGCTGTTCACGGCCACCGCGGCGATGCAGCTCGTCGAGCGCGGCGACCTCGACCTGGACACGGACGTCGCCGAGTACCTCGACTTCGACGTGCCGCGGAACTTCGACGAGCCGATGACCCTGCGCCACCTGCTCACCCACACCGCGGGCTTCGAGGAGCGCATCGACGGGCTGATCGGCACGGGCGACGAGTCGCCCGTGCTGCGCGACGCGCTGGCCACCGAACCGCCCGAGCAGGTCTTCGAGCCGGGCACGGTGCCCGCGTACTCGAACTACGGCAACGCCCTGGCGGGCTACATCGTCGAGCGGGTCAGCGGCGTGCCGTTCGAGGAGTACGTCCGCCGCAACGTCCTGGAGCCGGCGGGGATGACGTCGTCGACGTTCGAGCAGCCGCTGCCCGACGGGCTGCGCGACCGGATGTCGAACGGGTACCCGTCCGCCGCCGACGCGCCGGGTGGGTTCGAGATCGTCGGGACGTCCCCGGCCGGCGCCCTGAGCGCGACGGCGCCCGACATGGCCCGGTTCATGCTCGCCCAGCTCGGCGAACCCGGCGCCGGCACCCTGCTCACCCCGGCCACCCGCGAGCTCATGCAGAGCCCGGCGCTCGACGAGAGCACCCTGGGCACGCTCGCGGGCGCCCCGGGCATGGCACTCGGCTGGTTCGACGAGAGCCGCAACGGGCACCGGATCGTCGGTCACGGCGGCGACACCAACTACTTCCACTCCCACCTGCAGATCTACCCCGAGGAGCGCACCGGCATCTTCGTCTCGCTGAACAGCACGGGCGCCTCCCCGTACGCGACCCTCACCCTGCGGGAGTCCGTGCTGCACGGCTTCACCGACCGCTACTTCCCCGCCGACGCCGCCCCCGCGGCCGGCACCGTCGACAAGGCCACCGCCGCCGAGCACGCGGCCCTGGTCGAGGGCAGCTACGTCGCCTCGCGCGGCATGCACAGCACCTTCCTCGCGATGCTCGACGCCTTCAGCGTCACGCAGGTCACGGCCCGGCAGGACGGGCGCCTGCTGTTCACCCCCGGCCCCGCGAGCGCCGAGCCCGCCGTCTACGAGGAGGTCTCGCCCTGGGTCTACCGCGAGGTCGGCGGGCAGCGCACCGTCGCTGTACGGGTCGAGGACGGGAAGGTCGACGCGATCGGCTTCGAGGGCGCCTTCGCGATGCTGCCCGCCCAGCCCGAGCGCAACCCCTCCGTCGCGCTCCCGGTGCTCGGCGTGTCGCTGCTGATCCTGCTGGTGACGGTCGTCGCGTGGCCGGTCGGCGCGATCCGGCGCCGGGTGCGCCGGCGGGCGCTGCCCCAGGGCGCGCCGTCCCTGCCGGAGCGCACCGGACGGGCGTCCCGGCTCCTGACCAGGATCGCGGCCGTCGCCGTGCTGCTCGCCGCCGGCGGCTGGACCGCCACGGTCCTGACGGTGATGAGCCTCCAGGACGTCACCGAGCTCTCGCTGCGCCAGCTCCAGGCGGTCCAGGCGGTCGGTGTGCTCGGGCTCGTCCCCGCGGTGCTCCAGGTCGTGGACGCCGTCCGGCACCGCCACGGCTGGCGGCGCGTGCTCGGCACGCTCCTCGTGCTGCTCGCCCTGGCCGGCGTCGCGTGGTTCGCCGTCGAGTTCCGCCTGCTGGCGCCGTCGGTATCGTACTGACGATGCCCACGACGGACGGCCCCACGGCGAGCGACGACCCGGTGCTGCCCCTGCCCCGCCGCGGCTGGCTCGACACGCTGCTCACCCGGGCGGGCATCACCGGGGTGCTCGCCCGGGACGCCCTGCTGGCCGCGGCCGTCCTGGCCGTCACCGCCGCCCTCCTGGCCGGGCTGTTCGGGCAGGTGCTCGGGCAGGAGGGCCTCGTGCTCGGCCCGGTGCAGGGCGTGGTGCTCGCGGTGGCCGTGTGCGCGCAGGCGGTGCCGCTGGTGCTGCGCCGGGTCCGGCCGGTCCTGTGCCTCGGCCTGGTCGTGGCGTGCCAGGTCGTCATCATCATGGCCTCGCCGGACGACCTGTCGATCGGTGGCATCGCGCAGGTCGTCGCCGGCTACACCGTGGGCCTGCTGCTGCCCGCCCGCCGGGCTCTGACCGTCACGGGTGCCGCGGCCCTGGTCGCGGCGCTCGCGGCGGCGGGGACGGTCGTCGTCACCGGGAACGGGCTGATGGTCCCGGTGCTCAACCACCTCGTGTCCGGCGTGCTCACCTACCTGGTGTGCGCCCTGATCGGCAACGCGGTCGCCACGCGCCGCGGCTACACCGAGCTGCTCCGTCTCCGGGCCGCCGAGGCCGTGCGCACCCAGCGGGCCACCACCCAGGCGGCGATCGTCGCGGAGCGGTCGCGCATGGCCCGCGAGCTGCACGACGTCGCCGCGCACCACCTCTCGGGGCTGGTGGTGCAGGCGGCCGCGGTCGAGCGGCAGATCGACGGCGACCCCGAGGCCGCGAAGCGCGGCGCCGCCTGGATCCGCAGGCAGGGCAAGGAGACGCTCGAGAGCCTGCGGCTCATCGTCGGGGTGCTTCGTGAACGTCCCGGTGCCGAGGACGCCTACGACGCGCCGCCGCCGGGTCTCGGCGCCCTCGACGGCCTGGTGCGGACGGCGCGGACGCTCGGCGCGGACGTGGAGCTGGTCCGCGAGGGGACGCCGCGGCCGCTCGCCCCGATCGCGGACGCGGCGTTCTACCGGGTCGCGCAGGAGTCGCTGTCCAACGCGCGCCAGCACGCACCCGGTGCGCCGGTGCGGCTCACCGTCCGGTTCGGGGCGCGGGAGGTCGCCCTGGAGGTGGTGAACGGTCCCGCCCCGGGCACGACGCCGGGCCGCGACGAGAACCGTCGGGGGATGGGCCTGATCGGCATGCAGGAGCGGGCGCAGCTCGTCGGGGCGACCCTCGCCACCGGCGCCACGCCGTCCGGCGGATGGCGGGTGCTGCTCACGCTCCCGCTGCACCACGAGAGCCCGGGTACGGTGCCCGTGGCCGCGCCCGCGGCGCCCGGCGAAGGGGGACAGGGATGATCAGGGTCGTGCTCGTCGACGACCAGGCGGTGGTCCGTGCGGGATTCCGGTTCCTGCTGGAACAGGCCGACGACATCGAGGTGGTGGCCGAGGCCGCGGACGGGCCGACGGCGGTGGAGCTCGTGCGGCGGCACCGCCCCGACGTCGTCTGCATGGACGTGCGCATGCCGGGCGGCGACGGGCTCGCCGCGACGCGCGAGATCACGGCCCGCCCGGACGACGGAGGGACGACGCCGGCCGTGCTGGTCGTGACGACGTTCGACCTCGACGAGTACGTCTTCGGCGCACTGGAGGCCGGCGCCGGCGGGTTCATCCTCAAGGACTGCGAGCCCGAGGAGCTGATCGACGCCGTCCGGCGCCTCGCCGACGGCCACGGGCTCATCGACCAGGCGGTGACCCGCCGCGTCATCACGGAGTTCGCGCGACGCAAGGCCCCGGCCGCTCCGGCGTCGGACGCCGCGGCGCAGCTCACGGCGCGGGAGGCGGAGATCGTGCGGCAGCTCGCGCGGGGGCTGTCGAACGCGGAGATCGCGGAGGCGCTCGTGGTCGAGACGAGCACGGTGAAGTCCCACCTGGGGCGCGCGATGGCCAAGATCGGCACGCGCGACCGCCTCCAGACGGTGGTCTGGGCCTACCAGAACGGGCTCGCCGCGTACTGAGGGGTGGCGCCGGCGCGGGAAGTGTGGGAATCCCCGATATTCACCCCGGGCCGGTGCTTGCTAGCGTCGCTGCGACCAGCAGGCCGGCACCGCCGCCGGCGTCGCCCTGACCCGAAGCGAGGTGGTCTCCCATGGCCCTCCGTCGCGCCCCGATCGTCGTCGCCGTCGCCACGGCCGCGCTGCTGTCGACAGGAGCCGCGCTCGCGCCGGGCCTGTCGGCCCCGGCGGTCGCCGTCCACGCCGGGCCTGCCGCCGAGGCCCCGGCCGGTACCGGGGCCGAGTCCGACGGGCCGGACGCCGCACCGGCGGCGGTGACACCGGTCGAGGCCAACGGGCAGCTCAGCGTGTGCGGCGTGCGGCTGTGCAACGAGCAGGGCACGGAGATCCAGCTGCGCGGCATGAGCACGCACGGCACCCAGTGGTACGCGCAGTGCGTGGACGACGCGTCGCTCGACACCCTCGCGTACGACTGGAACGCCGACGTCATGCGGATCTCGACGTACGTGCAGGAGGACGGCTACGAGACCGACCCGGCGCGGTTCACCGCCCTGGTCAACCGGTACATCGACATGCTCACCGAGCGCGGCCTCTACGCGATCGTGGACTGGCACCTGCTCGACCCGGGCGACCCCACCTTCAACCTCGAGCGCGCCAAGACGTTCTTCACGGCCGTCGCCGAGCGGAACAACGGCAACAACAACATCATCTACGAGGTCGCCAACGAGCCCAACGGCGTGTCGTGGCAGACCATCAAGGGCTACCACGAGCAGATCGTCCCGGTGGTCCGCGCGAAGGACCCGGACGCCGTCATCCTGCTCGGCACGCGTGCCTGGTCCTCGCTGGGCGTCTCCGACGGGGCGGACGAGTCCGAGGTCGTGAACAACCCGGTCGACGCCTCCAACGTCATGTACACGTTCCACTTCTACGCGGCGTCGCACGGCGAGGAGTACCTGGACGCGCTGTCCCGCGCCGTGGACCGCATCCCGATGTTCATCACGGAGTTCGGCACTCAGGACTACGCGGGGGAGGGCGCCAACGACTTCGCCATGGCGCAGCGCTACCTCGACCTGGCGGCGTCGAAGAAGATCAGCTGGGTCAACTGGAACTACTCCGACGACCACCGGTCCGGCGCGGTCTTCACCGGGGGCACCTGCGGCAGCGGCTCGTACGGCACGGACCGCCTCAAGGAGGCCGGCACCTGGATCCGCGACCAGATCCGCACGCCGGACGACTTCTAGGCGACCCGGCGGCGGCCGCCCGGTGTGGCGGCCGCCGGCGCGGTGGCGTCGTGCGTGGTGGCGGCGCTGCGCCTGCCGGGAACGAACTCCAGCCCGCCTGGCGCCTGCTCTGCGGGCATGACGAACCCAGGGACCCGCGAGAAGATCGTCCGGTGCGGATCATCCAGCTCCCGGCGCGAGAGATCTCCCGGTTCGGCAGTGCAGGCGTCGACATGGACTTCCTGCCGCAGGTGCTCGACGCCGAGCGCACCACCGTGAACGTTGCCCGGATCGTCGCCGGCGGCGTGCTGGGCGAGCACCCGGCCACGTCCCTCCAGATCTTCGCCGTCCTGGCCGGCGAGGGCGTCGTCACGTCGCGGGGCGCGAACGGCGACGCCGACGAGCGCTGGGACATCGAGCCCGGCCAGGCCGCGGTCTGGGAGCCCGGCGAGATCCACCGGACGACCGCGACCACGGACCTGCTCGCGGTGATCGTCGAGACCTCGGCAGACACCCTGGCTCTCCGTGACCACGACCTCCTCGCGGGCCCGCCCCTCGACTGAGCGGCCGCCGGACGCCGGGCGGCGCGCACTACGCTCCCTCCATGGTTCTCACCGTGTCCGTCATCGGCGCCGGACCCGCAGGCCTCTCCGCCGCAGCCACCCTGCAGAACAGGGGCGCCGACGTCACCGTGCTCGAGAAGTCGGCGCACGTCGGCAACGCCTGGCGGCACCACTACGACCGCCTGCACCTGCACACCACGCGCGGCCTGTCGAAGCTGCCCGGCCTGGCGATCCCGCGGGAGTACGGCCGCTGGGTCGCCCGCGACGACGTCGTCCGCTACCTGGAGGCGTACGCCGCCCACCACGGCCTGCACGTCGAGCACGGCGTCGAGGTCACCCGGCTGGACCGCTCCGCCGCCGACGGCGATGCCGCCCGCCGCTGGACGATCACCACCACCGACGGCACCCGCACCGCGGACGTCGTCGTCGTCGCGACCGGCTACAACCACACGCCGCACCTGCCGGACTGGCCCGGGCAGGAGGGCTTCCCCGGCGACGTCGTGCACGCGAGCCGCTACCGCAACCCGGCCCCCTACGCGGGCAAGCACGTGCTGGTCGCGGGCGTGGGCAACACGGGCGCCGAGATCGCGCAGGACCTCGCCGAGAACGGCGCGGCGAGCGTGCACCTCGCCGTGCGGACGCCTCCGCACATCGTGCGGCGCAACCAGGGGCCGTGGGCCGCGCAGTACACCGGCCTGCTCATCCGGCACCTGCCGACGGCCCTCGTCGACGCTCTCTGCGTCCCCGTCCGCCGGGCCGGCCTTCCCGACCTGGCTCACCTCGGCCTGCCGATCCCGGAGGTGGGCCTGGCCACGCGCGTGGCCCAGGGCGCCATCCCCGTGCAGGACATCGGCCTGGTCGCCGCCGTCGAGAGCGGCACGGTGCGCGTGGTCGGGGCGGTCGAGCGGTTCGACGGCGCCGAGGTGGTCCTGGCCGACGGCGCCCGGCTGGCCCCCGACGTCGTCCTCGCCGCCACCGGCTACCGTCGCTCGCTCGAACCCGTCGTCGGCCACCTCGGGGTGCTCGGTGAGCGGGGCAAGCCCGTGGCGACCAACGGCCGTCCGGCCGCGCCCGGGCTCTACTTCACGGGATTCACCAACCCCATCAGCGGCATGTTCCTGGAGATGGCGGCGGACGCACGGCGGATCGCGCGCCACGCGACCCGCGGCAGGTAGCCGATCCCGACACGACGTATCGATTCGGTCGAAATGCTTGACACCTCGACCTCCGACCGGCAGCGTCCGCCGCATGAGCCGCAGAAAGACCCTCGCCACCGCCGCCGCTGCCCTCGTGGCGCTGACCCTCGGCGCCTGCGCGCCGTCCGCGGACAGCCCCGAGCCCGGCGCGGTCGCGGGGGAGGGCTGCGACGGTGACGCCGTCGCGCTCGACGTCTGGTCGTGGCGCACCGAGGACGTGAAGACCTACGAGCAGATCTTCGACGTGTTCGAGAAGGCCAACCCCTGTGTCACGGTGACCTTCCAGGCTCACCTCAACACCGAGTACGACCAGATCCTGCGCACCGGCCTGACCGGCTCGGACGGCCCGGACATCGCGCAGGTGCGCTCCTACGGCCTGCTCCAGCCGCTCGTCGAGGGCGGCAACCTGGAGCCGCTCGACGACCTCGTGCCCGCGCTCGCGGACTTCGACGAGGCTGCCCTCGACGGCGCCCGCGGCCGTCAGGACGGTGCGATCTACGGCGTGCCCCTGGCCACCCAGACCATCCAGGTCTACTACAACACCCGGATCTTCGAGGAGAACGGCCTCGAGGAGCCGGAGACGTGGGACGACTTCATCGCCCTGAACGACACCCTCCTGGAGAAGGACGTGACGCCGCTGGCGGTGGGCGCCCGCGACGGCTGGTTCGTGCCCACGGTGCACGACGCCCTGACGGCCGCCCAGTACGGCGGCGCGGACTTCCAGCAGGCCCTGCGGGACGGCGCGACCGACTTCACCGACCCGGCCTACGTCGACTCGATCCAGACGCTCGCGGACCTGCAGCAGTACATGCCCGACGACGTGACCGGGGTGCCCTACACGGACGCGCAGGTGCTGTTCACCTCCGAGCAGGCGGCGATGTTCGCCGGCGGTTCGTACGAGCAGGCGTTCTTCCAGGACGCCAACCCGGACCTCGACCTCGGCGTGTTCCAGGTGCCGCCCCCGACCGGCTCGGCGCTGGACCACCCGGTCACCCCGGGGTATGCCGACGGCAACTGGGGCCTGTCCGCCACCACGGACCACCCCGAGGAGGCCCAGGCGCTGCTGAGCTGGCTCGCGAGCCCCGAGTTCGGGCAGCTCGTGGCCGACGAGCTCAAGCAGTTCTCGCCCGTCCCGGGCGTCGAGTACTCCGACCCCCTCCAGCAGGAGATGTGGGACCTGTACCAGGAGAACCCCGCGCCGTACCTGCTGCTCGTCGACTACCGCTACGGCGACCCGGTCGGCACCGACCTGATGGGCGAGGCGGGCCAGAAGCTGTTCCTCGGTGACACCGACGCGGCCGGTGCGGCGGACATCATCCAGGACGGCCTGTCGGCCTGGTGGACGCCGGGCGAGTGAGCCGCCGTCGCACAGCGGCGCTGCCCACGTCCGTCGCACTGCTCTTCCTCCTGCCCGCCGCGGCGCTGTTCGCCGTCTTCGTGCTCTACCCGATGGCCACCGCGCTGACCTACTCGCTGTTCTCCTGGCGCGGCACGGCGCAGGAGGCCTTCGCCGGGGTGGACAACTTCGTCGCGCTGTTCACCACCGAGCCGTACCGCAGCCAGCTCCCGCGCGCGTTCGGGCACAACGCGCTGCTGTTCGCCGGGGCGATGCTGGCCCAGAACACCGTCGGCCTCCTGCTCGCGTACGTGCTGCACCAGCGCGAGCGGTTCCGCCGCCTGTTCCAGGTGCTGTTCACCATGCCGTACCTCGTCTCGCCGCTCGTGGTCGGCTACCTGTGGTCCCTGCTGCTCTCGCCGCTCTTCGGCCCGGTCAACGCCCTGCTGCGCGCCGTCGGCCTGGACGCCGTGGCCCAGCCCTGGCTGGGCGACCCCGACACGGCCCTGTGGGTGGTCGTGCTCGTCACGGCGTGGCAGTGGGTCGGCTTCCCCCTGCTCGTCTACGGCGCCGCCCTCGGCGCGCTCGACCCGAGCACCCAGGAGGCCGCGATGCTCGACGGCGCGACGTCGGCCCAGCGGTTCTGGCACGTCACCCTGCCGATGCTCACGCCGGTGATCGGCACCGTGAGCGTGCTGACCTTCATCTTCTCCATGGAGGCGTTCCCCATCCCGTACGCCCTGGGCGGCTCCAGCGGCAGCCCGGCGGGCGCCACCGACGTCATGTCGCTGCTCTTCTACCGCACGGCGTTCCACTCGGGGGCGTCCAACGCGATCGGCATCTCGTCGGCCGTGGCGATCGTGCTGTTCGTCGTGATCGTGGGCGTCTCCGTGGCGTTCACCCGGTGGTTCCGCGGCGTCGAACGGAGGCTGACGTGAGGCGGTCCGGCCCGGTGCTGAACCGGGTGGTGGTGAACGTGGTGCTGTGGGGCTACGCCGTCGTCGCGCTGGTGCCGCTGCTGACCATGGTCTGGAACTCGTTCCGGTCCGACCAGGAGCTGGTGGCCGAACCGCTGGGCCTGCCGCACGCCCCGTCGTTCGACGCCTACCGCGAGGCCTGGGTGGAGGCGTCCTTCTCCACCTACTTCCTCAACTCGGTGCTGGTCACCACGGCGTCCGTGGCCCTGTCGACCGCCGTGTCGCTGCTCGCGGCCTACGCGCTGGCCCGGTCGCGCTCGCGGCTCATGGCCGTGATCGAGCAGGTGTTCGTCTCCGGTCTGATGATGCCCGTGTTCCTCATGATCGTGCCGATCTTCTACCTGCTGGACACCATCGGGCTCGCCTCGACCCGCACCGGCCTGATCCTGGTCTACGCGGCCGTCTCCATCCCGTTCTCGGTGTTCGTGCTGGCCACGTTCCTGCGCCAGCTCCCCGACGAGCTGGAGGACGCCGCCCGGATCGACGGCGCCGGACCCCTGCGCACCTTCTGGTCGGTGCTGCTGCCGCTCGTGAAGCCCGCCGTCGCCACGGTGGTGGTCTTCCGCTTCGTGCCCATCTGGAACGACTTCTTCTACCCGCTGATCCTGGTGCGCGACCGCGCGCAGTACACGCTGCCCGTCGGCCTGACCACCTTCTTCGGGGAGTACCAGACGTCGTGGTCCACGCTGTTCGCGGGCCTCGTGATCGCGACGCTGCCGCTCGTGGTCCTCTTCCTCGTGGCGACCCGGCAGATCGTGGCGGGGCTCACCGCAGGGATCGGGCGCTGAGCTCCGGCGCACTTGCGCTCTGGGCTGACAACCGTGGCGTATGCGCCCGGCTGTGGGAGGCTGGTGGGTGTGCGGCATGCCACCGGCCTGCATTCGGCGCCCGTGGCCGCGAGGCGTACCATTGACGGGTTGCCCGTGCGCCTGCCGCACAGCGCTGTCAGCGAGCAGCGGCAACTGAGTTGAGCATCCCCGCGCCACCCGGGAGGCAGTACGCCGGCGTGCGCGCACCCCCGACATTCTGGAGACCATCGAAGTGAAGAGCGCCGTCGAGACCTTGGAGCCCACCAAGGTCAAGCTGACCGTCGAGGTGGACTACGACGAGCTCAAGCCGAGCATCGATCACGCCTACGAGCACATCGCGGAGCAGGTGAACGTCCCCGGCTTCCGCAAGGGCAAGGTGCCCCCGCGCATCATCGACCAGCGGGTCGGCTGGGCCGCCGTGATCGAGCACGCCGTGAACGACGGGCTCTCCGGCTTCTACCAGCAGGCGCTCGGCGAGACCGAGCTGCGCCCGCTGGCCCAGCCCCAGGTGGACGTGGCCGAGATCCCGGCCAAGGCCGGCGAGGGCCAGCTCAAGTTCACCGCCGAGGTCGAGGTCCGTCCCGAGATCGAGCTCCCCGAGCTGGCCGACGTGGACCTGACCGTCGACTCCACGACCGTCACGGACGAGGACGTGGCCGAGCGCCTGGAGGCCCTGCGCGAGCGCTTCGGCACCCTGGTGGGCGTCGACCGCCCCGCCGCCGAGGGCGACTACGTCGTCATCGACCTCAAGGCCGTCATCGGTGACGAGGAGGTCGACTCCGTGTCGGGCGTCTCGTACCAGATCGGCTCCGGCAACATGCTCGAGGGCCTGGACGAGGCCCTCACCGGCCTGTCCGCCGACGAGACCACCACGTTCAAGGCGCCGCTGGCCGGCGGCGACCACGAGGGCCAGGAGGCGGACGTGACCGTCACCGCCACCTCGGTCAAGCAGCGCGACCTGCCCGAGGTGGACGACGACTTCGCCCAGCTCGCCTCCGAGTTCGACACGATCGAGGAGCTCAAGGAGGACCTGAAGACCCAGGTCGCCGGCATCAAGACCTCGAACCAGGCCGTCACTGCGCGTGACGCCCTCATGGAGAAGCTCCTGGAGACCGTCGAGGTCCCTGTCCCCACGGGCGTGGTCGAGGCCGAGGTGCACCGTCACCTCGAGTCCGAGAACCGCCTCGAGGACGACACGCACCGCGAGGAGGTCCGCGAGGACGCCACCAAGGCGATCAAGAACCAGATCCTGCTCGACACCCTCGCCGAGAAGCTCAAGGTCCAGGTCAGCCAGGGCGAGCTCGTCGAGTACCTGGTGAGCGCCTCCCAGCAGTACGGCATGGAGCCGGGCGAGTTCATCAAGACGCTCGAGCAGGGCGGCCAGATCCCCGCCATGGTCGGTGAGGTGGCACGCTCCAAGGCGCTCGCCGTCGCGCTGCGCCAGATCGAGGTCAAGGACTCCGAGGGCAACGTCGTCGACCTGAGCGAGTTCATCGGCTCGGACGAGGCCGACGAGGCCCAGGCCGCGCTCGCCGACGCCGTCGCCCAGGCGCAGGACGCCGACGCCCCCGAGGGTGCCGACTCCGACGCCGCGGAGCCCGCGAAGGCCTGACGTCCGCCCCGGCCTCGGGCAGGCCGGGCACGACGTCCCGACGGCGGTCCGCACCCTCTGCGAGAGGGTGCGGACCGCCGTCCGCGTTACCCCTGACTTCGCCGTGGGCAGCACCGGTGCGCTGTAGGCGAAACGGCTGCCGGATCGGGAGTTCCGGCGGCCGGAGGCACGTTAGGGTCGAGCGACACTACGTCGTAGGACGTGGTCCACAGACGAGAGTCAGAACCGAGGAGATGGACGTGAACGATCTGCTGCGGATGGATGCTGGGCCGGTGGCGCGGACGGAGGGTGCTGGCTTCGGGCTCAACGACTCCATCTACAACCGGCTGCTCAAGGAGCGCATCATCTGGCTGGGGTCGGAGGTGCGCGACGAGAACGCGAACGCGATCAGCGCACAGATGATGCTTCTCGCGGCCGAGGACCCTGACAAGGACATCTGGCTGTACATCAACTCGCCCGGCGGCTCGATCACGGCCGGCATGGCGATCTACGACACGATGCAGTTCATCAAGCCGGACGTGGCGACGGTCGCGATGGGAATGGCGGCCTCGATGGGGCAGTTCCTGCTGTCCTCCGGCACCAAGGGCAAGCGGTACATCACGCCGCACGCCCGCGTGCTGATGCACCAGCCGTCGGGCGGTGTCGGCGGTACGGCCACGGACGTGCGGATCGGCGCGCAGCTCATCATGCACATGAAGAAGGTGCTCGCCGAGCTGACGGCCGAGCAGACCGGCCAGCCGGTCGAGAAGATCATCAAGGACAACGACCGGGACAACTGGTTCACGGCCTCCGAGGCACTGGAGTACGGCTTCGTCGACCACGTCGTCGAGACCGCCGCGCTGGCCGGTGGCGGCGGCATGACGAGCTGACCGACCGCACCCACGCACCCAGACCTGATCCACAGAGGAGAACTACCGTGAGCCCTGAAGCCCAGTTCGTCGCAGCCGCGGAGCGCCTTGCCGGCGTCCGTTCGGGTGCGGGGATGCCCTTTGCCACCGCCGGCGCCATGCCGTCCTCCCGCTACGTGCTCCCGCAGTTCGAGGAGCGCACCGCGTACGGCTTCAAGCGCCAGGACCCGTACACCAAGCTGTTCGAGGACCGCATCATCTTCCTGGGCGTCCAGGTCGACGACGCGTCCGCGGACGACGTCATGGCCCAGCTGCTGGTCCTGGAGACCCAGGACCCGGACCGCGACGTGATGATGTACATCAACTCGCCGGGTGGCTCGTTCACGGCCATGACGGCGCTGTACGACACCATGCAGTTCATCAAGCCGCAGATCCAGACCGTGTGCCTGGGCCAGGCGGCCTCCGCCGCGGCGGTCCTGCTGGCCGCCGGCCAGCCGGGCAAGCGCCTCGCGCTGCCGAACTCCCGCGTGCTGATCCACCAGCCCGCGATGGAGGGTGGCGGCTACGCGCAGGCCTCGGACATCGAGATCCACGCCAACGAGCTCATCCGCATGCGCGAGTGGCTCGAGCTGACGCTGGCGACGCACAGCGGCAAGTCGGTCGAGGAGGTGCGCGACGACATCGAGCGCGACAAGATCCTCACGGCCGAGCAGGCGAAGGACTACGGGCTGGTCGACGAGGTGCTCCAGTCGCGCAAGCCCGTCGCGGTCGTCACGAACTGATCGATCACGTCGACGCGGCCGGTCCCGCACCGGCCGACGCCGGGGCAGCTCCACCGATACTGGTTGGACGCGAGCCCCGGCGTCGGGCATTGTGGGACCTGCTGCACACTTCATGACAAAATTGTCATGAAGTGGTGAAAGTCGCCTCAGCGACCCGCCGGGCCGCCGGGCTGACAACGGGCCACTGGTGGTGTGGAATGGATCTGAGACCGCTTGACGTTGCGGATCTGCTGGGTCAGCCGGCCTGTGCGGGACTCCGTGAGGATGCACAAGGCGAGGAGACAGGTAGTGGTGCGAATCGGTGACGGCGCGGAACTGCTGAAGTGCAACTTCTGCGGCAAGTCGCAGAAGCAGGTGAAGAAGCTGATCGCCGGACCTGGCGTCTACATCTGCGACGAGTGCATCGAGCTGTGCAACGAGATCATCGAGGAAGAGCTCGGTGAGGCGGCTGAGCTCGGCCTGACGGAGCTGCCCAAGCCGCGCGAGATCTTCGACTTCCTCGAGCAGTACATCATCGGCCAGGACCCGGCCAAGCGTGCGCTGGCCGTCGCGGTCTACAACCACTACAAGCGGATCCAGGCGGGCGAGGCCGGTCGCTCCATCGGCCCGGACGACCAGGACCCGGTCGAGATCGCCAAGTCCAACATCCTGCTCATCGGCCCCACGGGCACGGGCAAGACGTACCTGGCGCAGACGCTCGCCAAGATGCTGAACGTGCCGTTCGCCATCGCCGACGCCACAGCCCTCACCGAGGCGGGCTACGTGGGCGAGGACGTCGAGAACATCCTGCTGAAGCTCATCCAGGCGGCGGACTACGACGTCAAGAAGGCCGAGACCGGCATCATCTACATCGACGAGGTCGACAAGGTGGCCCGCAAGGCCGAGAACCCGTCGATCACGCGGGACGTGTCCGGCGAGGGGGTGCAGCAGGCGCTCCTGAAGATCATCGAGGGCACCACGGCCTCCGTGCCCCCGCAGGGCGGGCGCAAGCACCCGCACCAGGAGTTCATCCAGATCGACACGACGAACGTGCTGTTCATCGTGGCCGGCGCGTTCGCCGGGCTGGACGACATCGTCGCCGCCCGCTCCCGCAAGCGGGGCATCGGGTTCAGCGCCCCGATGGAGTCCATCGCCCGCGACGAGGACCTGTTCGCCGAGGTCCGGCCCGAGGACCTGCAGAAGTACGGCCTGATCCCCGAGTTCATCGGCCGCCTGCCCGTCATCGCCTCCGTCTCGCCGCTGGACCGTGACGCGCTGGTGCGGATCCTCACCGAGCCCAAGAACGCGCTGGTGAAGCAGTACCAGCGCATGTTCGAGATCGACGGCGTGGAGCTCGAGTTCGACGAGCCCGCCGTCGAGGCCATCGCGGAGCAGGCGCTGCTGCGGGGCACAGGGGCGCGCGGCCTGCGGGCCATCATGGAAGAGGTGCTCCAGCAGGTCATGTTCGACGTGCCGAGCCGCGACGACGTCGAGCGCGTGGTCATCACCCGCGACGTGGTGCTGGACAACGTCAACCCGACCGTCGTCCCCCGCAAGACCGCGGTCCGTTCCCGTCACCCCCGCGAGAAGAGCGCCTGACAGCCCTCCCGCAGCCGTGGGGGAGCGCGCAGCAGAAGTGCGCTTCTACCCAGTCATGGGGCCCAGAACTCACACGAGTTCTGGGCCCCATGACTGGGTAGAAGCGCACCTTCGGTGCCGCGGGCAGCACGGCCGGGCGGCACCGGCGGGTCAGTGGCTGGTCGCCGGCTCGGTCCGGGCCAGCGGGGCGCCGTACAGGGCGTCGATCGTGTCCGCGAAGTCCGCGATGACCTTGCCGCGCTTCACCTTGATGGACGGCGTGAGATAGCCGTTCGCCTCGGTGAAGTCGAGGTCCAGCACCGTGATCTTGCGGATCGACTCGGCCTTGGACACGGCCTCGTTCGCCTGGGCGACCACCTTGTCCAGCTCCGCCAGCACCTTCGGGTGCACGCGGGCCTCGGCCACGGTCAGCGCGGGCAGCCCGTTCGCCGCGCACCAGCCCGGCAGCATCTCGGCGTCGAGCGTGACCAGGGCGCCGATGAACGGGCGCTGGTCGCCCACCACGACGACCTGGCTCACGATCGGGTGAGCACGCATGCGGTCCTCGAGGACGGCGGGGGCGACGTTCTTGCCGCCGGCCGTCACGATGATCTCCTTCTTGCGGCCCGTGATGTGCAGGTGACCGTGCTCGTCCAGGCGGCCGAGGTCGCCGGTGCGGAACCAGCCGTCGACGAGCGCCTCGGCGGTCAGCCCCGGCTGGTTGCGGTACCCCCGGAAGATGTGCGGGCCGCGCAGCAGCACCTCGCCGTCGTCGGCGATCGCGATGTCCGTGCCGAAGAACGCCGGGCCCACTGAACCGACGACGATCTTGCCCGGCAGGTTGACCGAGGTGGGTGCCGTGGTCTCCGTGAGGCCGTAGCCCTCCAGGATGGTGACGCACGCGCCGCGGAAGAAGTGGCCCAGGCGCTCGCCCAGCGGCGCACCGCCCGAGACGGCCCAGCTGAGCTGCCCGCCCATGGTCGCCTTCAGCTTGCTGAACACCAGCCGGTCGGCGATGGCGTGCTTCGCCTTGAGCAGGGCATCGGGGCCCGACGGCGTGTCGAGGGCGCGGGAGTAGTCCTCGGCCACCCGGGCCGACCAGGCGAAGATCTTCGCCTTGAGGCCGGACGACGCCTTCTGCTCCGCGCTGTTGTAGACCTTCTCGAACACGCGGGGTACGGCCAGCAGGTAGGTCGGGCGGAACGAGCCCAGGTCGCCGACGAGGTTCTTGATGTCCGGGGCGTGGCCCAGCACGGCCTGGCCGGCGATGGTCGCGACCTCGACGAAGCGGGCGAAGACGTGCGCCAGCGGCAGGAACAGCAGCGTGCGGGCGTTCTCGGCCTGGAGCAGCTCCGGGATGCCGACGGCGGCGTTCATGGTCAGGTGGGCGAAGTTGCCGTGCGTCAGCTCGACGCCCTTGGGGCGGCCGGTGGACCCGGAGGTGTAGATGACGGTGGCGAGGTCGTCCCGGCGGACGGCCGAGCGCCGCTCGGCGACGATGCCGGCCGAGAGGTTCGTGCCCGCGCGGCGCAGGTCGAGCACGGCGCCGTCGTCGAGCACCAGGATGTCCTCGAGGCCCGGCAGGGCGGTGCGCACCTGCTGGACGGTCTCGGCGTGCGCGTGGGACTCGACGACGATCAGGCGGACGTCGGCGTCCGAGAGGATCCACCGGACCTGCTCGGCCGACGAGGTCTCGTAGACCGGCACGGCAACGGCACCTGCGGCCCAGATCGCGAAGTCGAGCAGCGTCCACTCGTAGCGGGTGCGCGACATGATCGCCACGCGGTCGCCCGCCTCGATGCCGCGGGCCACGAGGCCGCGGGCGACGGCCAGGACCTCGTCCTCGAATTGGCTCGCGGTCACGGGGATCCACGGCCCGGCCGGGGTCTCCCGCCGCTCGATGAGCGTCTCGTCTCCGGAGCGGGCCACACGGTCCGTGAGGATGGTGTTGATGCTGGTGCCTTCAGGCACCTTCACCAAGGCCGGCGACGAGACGAGTGTCATCTGCTGCTCTCCGTTGAAGTCTGGAAGGGGTGAGGGGCCTTCACCAAGTTGCGTGCCTGCTCGGCAGACTGTAGCTGATCGACGTCTCACGTCGGAACAGGCTTCGCCCGCCGGGGGTCAGGCCGGTTAGCCTCTTCCTGTGTCTGACAACGAACCGACCGGCGCTTCGGTGCCCGCCGAGATGCCGTCCGAGATCATCCGGCTCCGCGGGAGCATCGACAACATCGACGCGGCGTTGGTCTACCTGCTGGCCGAACGGTTCAGGGTCACGCGCCGGGTCGGTGAGCTCAAGGCGGTCGGCGGCCTGCCCCCGGCGGACCCGGCTCGTGAGCAGGAGCAGATCGCCCGCCTGACGAGCATCGCCGAGGAGTCGGGCCTGGACCCCGAGTTCGCCGAGCAGTTCCGCCAGTTCATCGTGAGCGAGGTGATCCGCCACCACGAGCTGATCGCCGCGCAGCACAAGGGCGACAACCTCCCTGAGGTGGACACCTACGCTTGAAGGTGAATCCTCCTTGAGGCAACTTTGCCCGGCCTTGACGAGTGATCGACGTCGAGTGGTGGATATTTGGTGACCGGGTCACAACCAATTCCGGCACGGGGGTGGCGCGCACCCGCGATCCGTCGTTTCCTGGAGGGAACGCCGGGGCGAGGGGTGCGGTAGGGCGCCACCTCGACCTCGGCGGGAGACGCGGAGGTTCGAATGAAGATCGACTGGCTCAAGCCCCTCCTCGGCCACCAGGGTCCCTTTGCGACCCTGCACCTCGACGCGACGCCGTCCGAGCAGGCCGCCGAACGCGACGTCGAGGGCCGATGGAACGCGGCCCGCAAGGATCTGGCGCAGCAGGGGGCCACCCCGCAGGTGCTGGACGCGATCGCCGAGGTGGTGCTGCGACCGACGAGGGTCCCGGGACCCCACGGCAGGGTCGTCATCGCCGACGACTCGGGCGTGCTGGTGGACCGCGTGGTGAGCAACCCGCCCACCTCGACGACCTGCTCGTGGGCGCCGGTGCCCGCCCTGCTGCAGGCCGCGCTGGCGGCCGACGAGTCCGTGGAGCTGCTCAAGGTCGCCGTGGACCGCGCGGGTGCGGACTTCGCCCGGGTGGGTCCCGAGGGAAAGGTACACAGCACCTTCCAGGCGCCGCACGACGAGATCGAGAAGACGGCGTCCACCGGCACGAAGCGGTCGCGCATCGAGTCCCGGGCCGAGGACTCGTGGGCGCGCAACGCCGCGGCGGTCGCGGCCGAGATCGAGCGCCACGTGGCCGAGACCAGGCCCGAGCTGGTGCTGCTGACGGGGGACGTGCGCGCGGTCTCGCTGACCCGGGACGCGCTGACGGCGCCGACGTCCGAGATGGTCGTCGAGGTGCCGGGCGGCGGACGCACCAGCGGTGTCAACGAGAGCGCGTTCGCGGAGCGCGTGGCCGAGGCGCTCGACTCCTACCGGGAACGACGGCGGGAGCGGGTGCTGGCCGAGCTGCGGCAGGAGCTCGGACGCGAGTCCAACGCCGTCACGTCGGTGGACGACGTCGTCGCGGTGCTGGCCCGCGGGCAGGTCAAGGACCTCGTGCTGGCCGAGGAGTACGGCACGGGCGGGTCGGCCGTGAACGGGCGGATGCTCTGGATCGGCCCCGACCCGATGCACATCGCGGCGACCCGGTCCGACCTGGAGGACATCGGCGTGACGGAGCGGCTGGAGGAGCTCCCGGCGTCGGTGGCACTCGTGCGCGCCGCCGTCGGCCAGGATGCCGGGCTGACGTTCGCGCCCGAGGGATCCGTGGGGCTCATCGACGGCGTCGCGGCGACCCTGCGGTGGCGCGATGACGGCACGCCGACCGAGGTGCTCGCGAGCATGTCCGGCGACGACCGCCGGCTGCAGTGACGCCCCGCGTGAATTCGGTGTGAATTCTCGGCCGGGTCCAGGAGGCTAAAAACCCCAGAACGGACACGCGCCCGGATGGAATTTCCGTTTTACCGCGTATGAGACATTGTTGCATCGGAATGTGTCCGGTTTGCCCATACACACGGAAACGCATTATCGGTACGGTCTCGGGCCATGGGGATGATTCATTGTGAGTACGCGCGGCTGGCCGCCGACGACTTCGACAAGGCACGGACCGACCTGACCTGGGCGCTGGAGCACATCGACGAGCTCGCGGGCGAGTGGGTACAGAAGGACCTCCCGGCGCAGGAGGCCCGGTACTTCAGCATCGGCACCGTGTGGGGTCCGCTCCACACGGTGCTGCGGGTGCACGGCGGTATGCCCGTCGACCCGGTGCAGGGTGGCGCGGAGCTCGGTCCCGCCGACGGGATCACGCCGGTGCGCTACCTGGCTCCGGAGGACGTGGCGAAGGCCGCCGCGTTCCTGGTGGGCACGTCGTTCGACGCCCTGGCGCCGCTCGCCGACGCCGCCCACGTCTGCGACGAGGACGTCTGCCCGGACCCGGCCGAGCACGCGGCGGAGACGGACGCCGAACGCCTCGGGGTGGCGTACGGCGAGCTTGCGGCGTTCTACGGTGCGGCGGCCGAGGCGGGCGACGCGGTGGTCCTGATGCTGAACTGACGGCGCCCGTGCCAGAGGTGCCGAGAGAAGACCGTGGCGAGACAGAACGGGGCCGGGACGCCGATCGGCGTCCCGGCCCCGTTCTGTGTCGCCCCAAATCTCCATCGGCCC